>NZ_JBQFYW010000001.1:0-1077892 GCF_056541825.1 Ruegeria sp. AF8
CCGTCAGCCAGAAAAGATCAGACATGGTCACCGCTCGATTTTCGAACCGTGAATCACGCAGCCAAGCGGAAATCAATGGGTCCTGACCCTAATAGACCTCTGGCTCATCGGGACAACCGTTTCCGCCATCGGCAGGCGATAACCCAATGCACTGTTCAGTATCTGTACGTTGAGGTGTCTACGTCAGCCCTCAATGTAAATAGTGGGTTGTCGAAACGAATGAAGATTTCCCGATCCATAAATGCCAATTTCACGGCAAAATTGTTCAAGACGTTGCGCTGACGTCGCGGCGCTTATGAAACGTTCGATCATTCTACAGTTCGTCGTCATCTGCCCTACTCATGTATTCGTCCGTGCCGAAGCGGTAAGATATTGGTCTGACTTTCCTATACCCATGGTCGACTGCAAACTGCTTAAGAGGTTCTTTTTCCGGTCCGGTTGTTATCAAGCTTCCCATCTGGTCGAAGACGCCAAAACAGCGAAACCAGCCCGAATTGTATGGCTCTACAGTTCTGAGAATTTTTTCGGGGACATCCCATCCTGAAAAATATGTGGCCGTAGCGACCCCCTGTCCTTCGATGCCAGCACTGACCAACCCGATGACTTGACCGCTTTCATTGAGCACAGGCCCACCACTCATCCCCCCAGGCCATTCTGCATTTACTCGTATCATCGGCCAAGACCTTCGCCGATCTCCACTGGCTGGCTCTATTTCGAAGATCGTCCCGATTGATCCGTAAATGTATTGTTGTAGTGGGCGGTCATCGCCTTGCCCACTCTTATCCAAGTCAAGCCCAGCGAAGCCGAGAGCCATGACTTTTTCACCGACCTTCGGGTGCCAATGCGAAAGGTCCAACGCAAGGAACGGTGCAGGTTTCGTGTCATGGTCTGACGAGTGGATGACCATAGATGCAATCTCCGTCAAATTGCGAAGCTGAGCATGTTGGAGCGGTTCGTTGTCTACCACACATTGAGCGTTCATCGCGGCAAAAGGCCGCCACGCGTCGGGAGGAAGTGGGTTGTTCCCATAGGCTAAGCTGTTGATCTCAAGCGCGACCAATCGGTTGTCAGGCAACACCTTGACCCCGTCTCTGGTTTCATTAACCACGAGCATGTCTTCGACAACATGGAATGCGGTTGCACATCCTCCCCACGGGTCGAGCCGAAACGCAGTGCCATAGCCAATTGGGCGCTGTTCAGGTTTTTGTGGATTAAAGGCGAACAGCGGTAAGATTTTTGCTCGCAGGGCTGGGTCTTGAACTAAGAACAGTCCCCGCTCGTCAAGTTCACTGGGATGAGGGTTGTATGGGAATGGCATGGCAACTTCACATAGGGAATACGCTGCAATCTAACCGAGGTTCTGGTTTATTAAAGTGCTTCTTGCAGCATATGTTAGAACGGCCAGCAACTTATTTCGTCGAGGTGGGTCGTGCGATGGATGAAATCTGTCTCGCACCAGGGTCCGGTTTGTTGCGGTTGAAATTTCTAGGTTTGGCCCTCAATGAGACCGACTATCTAGCCGTACACTTGTAATGCGCAGCGTTTTGCTCTGTTCCATGGTCTTTGGATATTCTGAGCCATAGACTTCTGTCTGTTCTTGGTCGAAGTTCGGAATATTTCTTCAAAGCTGTATAGCTATTATACCAGAAATGGAATGTGCCCATAGCTGACATATGGTCTCAGTATAGGATATTTTCCCGGTGTATTCAATGTGTTAGCCGGTGGCTCCTATGGCGATAGTTACGTAGTAAATCACGTAGATGAGTGTAAAGTATTGATTTTAAATTTGGGCATGTGATTGAAAATCCTCGTGTCGGTGGTTCGATTCCGCCCCCGGGCACCACTTTTACTCAAGAAAAGCAATGTGTTGGAGGTATGGCCGCTGTTGCACTTCGTTGGTTTATTGCCCGGGACTGCGCCGGGACTGCAACTATCATATAGCGGCCCCGACGGATGTCTATTGATGGATTGCCCCAGAAAGATCGGACGGTTGAAGGAATTATTCTCTCTGATCTTCCGAGACGAAGAACTCGTCCACATCTTCCAGTGTCATGTTTCGTTTGTAGAACGTACCAGTGACGCTGATGGTCGACCCGTCCGCGCGTTTCCATGCTTCCGCACGCGTTCGGTATGCGAACCTCTCGGATCGCATCCACACGCTGCACCCCCTGGCCGACAAGCACATCTACCTGCCGCAATTCTGAACTATTTCCTCGGGCTTGCGTCGCTTGTTCCCCATTCTTCGCCCTCCGTTTTCCAAACATAACGTCAGACCAATCCAGAGGGGGCATTCCATTCTTCGGAGGTTTTTTTGTAGTGGCGTCAACTGTGAGGGTTGAAGTCCGGAGTGAATGTCAGGCGCGGGCCGCGCGATCTTCGAGGATCATGTCGCTGGCCTTTTCGCCAATCATAATGGTGGGGGCGTTGGTATTGCCCGAAACGATGTCGGGCATGATTGAGGCATCGGCAACACGCAGTCCTTGAATACCATGCACACGCAGCCGGTCGTCAACAACGGCGAGATCGTCATTACCCATTCGGCAGGTGCTGGTGGGATGATAAATGGTCTGGCTGATATTCCGGGCGCAGTCCAAAAGCTCTTCGTCAGTCTGCGGGTTGCCCTCGGGGACATGCTCGCGGACGATGAATGGGCTGAGAGCATCGGTTTTGGTCATGGCGCGCGCGAATTTGACAGCGCGCACCGCGCAGAGCTGGTCAGCGGTTGCCGACAAATAGTTCGGTACGATCTTCGGATGGTCCGATGCCTTCGGAGTACTGACATGTATGTGACCACGGCTTTCCGGGCGCAACTGACAGACAGAGGATGTGATGCCCGAGAATGGGTGCATCTCGATCCCCGGTTTGTCCGCGCTGAGCGGCTGGAAGTGAAATTGAATGTCAGGCGTTTCCAAGCCGTCCATCGACTTTGCGAATACACATACCTGGCTGGCACCCAGACTCATTGGGCCTTTTCTGAACGCCACGTAGTTCAGGCCGATCCCCATTCTCGGAATGAAACGGTTGATGGCATCGTTCAGGGTTTGCGTGTTGACTTCGTAAACCAGACGAATCTGGAGGTGATCTTGAAGGTTTTCCCCAACACCGGGCAATTCATGCTGAACATTGACGCCAGCCCTTTGAAGAACTTCGCCGCGGCCAATCCCGGAAAGCTCCAGGATTTGAGGTGATCCGATTGCCCCAGCTGACAACACCACTTCTCCACCGGGATTGAGCAGGACTTCATGAGTGTGGCCATGCCGGGAATAGCGAACGCCGATCACACGTCTGGTTTCAGTCGGGTCGAAGATCAACGATTCCGTATGCGCGTGGGTAATGACCTCGAGATTGGGTCGCTTTTTGGCCGGGTTCAGAAATGCGCGGGCCGAGGAACACCGGAAACCACCCTTTGCAGTCTGATGGAAATAGCCGGCCCCTTCCTGGTTAGCCCCATTGTAGTCTTCGGTACGCGGAACGCCCATTTCGACGGCCGCGTCGATGAAAGCTTCCGAGATTTCGCTTTTGGCGCGGATCAGGGAAACCGACAGGCCACCATCCCCGCCGTGATAATCATCTGCACCGTTTTCGTGGGCTTCCGACCGCTTGAACAGGGGAAGTACTTCATCGTAGCTCCAACCACGATTGCCGCATTGCGCCCAACGGTCATAGTCTTCCTTTTGTCCGCGCACATATAAAAGCCCGTTGATCGAACTGGAGCCCCCAAGGGTCTTTCCGCGCGGCCAATCCAGTGACCGACCGTTCAATCCCGCATCGGGCTCTGACTTGTAGCACCAATCCGTATTCGGGTTGTGCAGAGTTTTGAAATACCCGACCGGAATATGGATCCAGGGATTCAGGTCACGCCCGCCGGCTTCCAGAAGAATCACCCGATTCGCGGGGTTTTCGCTCAGCCGGCTGGCAATAACACAGCCAGCTGACCCTGCTCCAACTATCAGAAAATCGGCTGTTTTCGGCGACATAGGCGCATCCTCCGGCGGCAAGATTCTGGGGTTTCGAGAATTTCCTTGCGTCACCATTCAATAATCGATAAAAAATGAGACCACAAGTCTCAATAACTGCAAAAATGGGAGGAAAGACATGCGTGTCTCCAGCAAACTGAGCAAAATCTCACGGCGCGATCTGTTTCGCGTAGCAGGAACCTATGGATTTAGCTCAACGCTTCTGGCTGCCGGAAGCTTCGGGGGCGCCATGAGTCTGGCGAACCTTGCGAGTGCGGCAGAATCGACCTACGAGAAGCGCTTCGCCAAGCCTGCAAAACATACGCTGAAGTTCGGCGCCTCTGGTTTCAACGCGCAGAACCTGCTGATCGAACGAGCGGGTGCACTTGAATTTGCACGCGATCTGGAAAGCCGCACCGATGGTGAAATTCGCATCGAATTCATCGGCAACAACCAAATCTGTGGCCAGACGTCCTGTGTTGAGAAGACCCAACAGGGAATCGTCGACATTTATGCCGCCTCCACCCAAAACTCGGCAGGTGGCGCGCCATATCTGAACGTGTTGGATTATGCCTATATGTTCCCTGGCCGTGCCTCGCAGTATCATTTCCTCTACAGTCCCGAATCGCAGCGCATCCTGCGCGATCCCCTTGAAAAGCGTCACGGTCTGAAGTTCCTGTTCAGCCATTGCGAACTCCGCGGAATCCAGCTGGGACTTGGCTGGGAAGACAAGCCCACAGTGACCAAACTGGAAGAATTGTTTGGCACCAAGAACCGCGTGACCGGTACCCAGTTGGGCCGGATCGCCATGCAGGCGCTGAATCTGAATCCGGTGCCGGTGGCCTGGGAAGAAACGCTGGACGGTCTGAAACAGGGCCTGATTGATGGTGCGGAAACCTGGGCGTCGGCGGTGGCTTACGCCAACATGTCGCCCGTGGTGAGCCAATCGGTTGATCTGAAATTCTTCTGCGGCACCGAGCATACATCGATGAGCGTCAGCGTGTTCGACAGCCTGGACGGGTATCTGCAGGACGCCGTCATGGAATCGGCCTATTGGGCACAAACCCATGTTCAGGCCGCGAATGAAGCCGCGCTGGTCAAAACCGTGGGTCACTCCGATCCGCAGATGCCCGGTACAATCTTTGCCGAGAACAACGTGCGCAACGCCTTCCTGGCCGATGATCAGATCAAGATGGCCGAAGAGATGTGCTCGCCCGAATTTCAGCCCGATCTTTGGGCCGACTGGCGCGAGCGCCTGAATAAATGGGCCGGTGGCATCGATACCTATCAGGAAATCTATGACATCGCGCGTCAGGTTCCGGCCGATATGAAGCCCGAAAACGTCGAACCGCGCCGTTGGTGGAAGTCCTGATCAAGGGTTGGAACGACCGGGCCGGCGTGCTTCCGCGTGCCGGCCAAAGAATTTGTGCCGAAGGCAGATAAAGCCGACTGGCACTTCGGGGAGGGAAAGATGGCACTCTGGTCAGAGATAAGTGACATATTCAGCGCGTTCGCGTCTTGGGACAGCTTTGAGATCCGCAATGCACTCAAGGCCGACGGAGCTTGGGTGTTTGGTGCAGTAGCAACCGCACTTTCCGGGCTGCTTGTCTTGTGGATTTACAAGATTATTCCGTGGCTGGATCGCCATCTTGAGCGTACCATCATGGTTTACAGCTATCTGGCCATTGCTTTCATTATTTTCTGGGGTGTGATCGATCGCTTCGTCTTTTCGAACCAGCAACCCTGGTCAACGACGATTCCGCCGTTGCTGTTCATGATCATGGCCTGGTTCGGCGCGGCCTTCAATGTTCGCTTGCGTACGCACCTCAGTTTCGCGGAGTTTCGCATGGCCATGCCCCGCACCGGCCAAATGGCTTGCCTGACCCTGGACGCGGTACTTTGGCTTGTCTTCGCGGTCATCATGGTTGTTACAACCTCCCGTGCGACCGCACTTTCCGCGTCGAACTTCCAGATTGTTCTGGGTACCGACAATACGTTGCAATGGTGGTTCCTGATCACGGTGCCGTTCTCTGCCGTTCTCATGACGGCGCGGGTGTTCGAAAACCTGTTTGACGACGTTCGCAACTACCGCAATGGCGAGCCATTGATCAAACAAGCTGTTATCGGGGGGGATGTGTGATGAGCGATGGAACCTTGGTCACTCTGATCTCGATTGGGGTCACGTTTTTCTTCATGCTCGGTGTCCCGGTGCTGCTGGTCATCGCATATTGGGTGATTGGCTGCTCTTTCGTGCTGGGCCTGACACTCGACAATGTGGGCGCCGAACTGATGAACGTTTTCAACAAGGGGTTTGCGCTTCTGGCCATGCCGCTTTTCATTCTGACCGGAGACCTGATCAACCAGTCCGGCATCGCACGCAGGTTGTCTAATTTTGCCTATGCCTGTCTGGGCTGGTTGCGGGGCGGGCTGGCCATGGCATCGCTCGGTGCGTGTGGTCTGTTCGCAGCTATCTCGGGATCAAACTCGGCCACTACCGCCACGATCGGGTCCATGTTGCATCCTGAAATGGTCAAAGGCGGGTATGACGAACGCTTCTCGGCAGCCACCGCGGCTGCCGGCGGGACCGTCGGGATCATCATCCCGCCATCGATTATCTTCATCGTCTATGGCTTCCTCCTGAACCTGCCCATTTCCGACTTGTTCGTGGCGGGAATTCTGCCGGGCGCGCTGATGGTCATCGGAATGCAAATTGCGTGCTGGATGATCTGTCGGATCAACGGTTGGGGTCACTTGATTCCGCTGCAACTGAACCGGGTTCTCAAAACAGCGCTTGGCGCCTGGCTGGGTTTCTTTGCCATCGGCCTTGTGTTGTGGGGCATCTACACCGGAAAATTCTCTCCGACCGAAGCGGCGGGCGTTACCGTAGGATTCTGCGTCATTGCCGGGCTGATCAGCTATCCATTGAACAAGATCATGGGATCTCACCGGGATAAACCGGTTTCGGAAACGAGTTTTGCCGAAATGTTTGTCGTCGAGGGCTTCACCATTCCACAAGTCCCGTCGATCGTGGTGCGGTCAGCCCAGATCACTGGCATCCTTGCTCCTCTGATTGCCATTTCAGTCGTGATGCAGCAGATTCTGTCGCTATTGGGGGCACAACAGACAATCGGTGATTTCGTCACTTCGATGGGCGGCTATCACGCGGTTCTGTTCACTTCGATGGTGATCGTATTCTTTTCGGGTATGGTACTGGAAAGTTTGCCGGTGACGATCATCCTGGCTCCGATCCTGGCACCCATCGCTGCTTCGGTCGGAATTGACCCGATCCACTTTTCGGTGATTTTCCTTGTTGGCGCATCGATTGGCTTTATCACTCCGCCTTACGGACTGAACCTCTATGTCGCATCCGGAGTGACCGGTGTTCCATATTTCCGCCTGCTCCGCTATACGGTACCCTATCTTGTAGCTCTGATCGGTGTCTGGATTTTGGTTTCACTTGTACCAGATCTGGCATTGATCCTGCTGCCGGCCAGATAGATTGAAAAGAGATGCCTGACGACGCCGATCCTTCGAAAGATACTCAGATTCCCACCAACCTGCGGCTTCTGAGAATACTGGAAGAGGTTGCGCGCCTAGGTGTGTCTGTCAAACCCACGGACCTGATCGAGACCATGGGTTTGCCAAAACCTACAATCCACAGGTTATTGCAAACAGCAGAGGCTGAGGGTTTTCTACAGCGTGATATCGACGGGCGCTCCTACGGACCCGGCGATCGAATGAGGGCATTGGCCGTCAATACGATGTCATCGGAACGGGTGCGCACCGCACGGTTGGCCATAATGAAAGGCGCCGCTGAAGAAATCGGCGAAACCATAAATCTTGCTACGCCGGACCGGGAAGGCATGACTTATCTCGACCGCGTAGAAACCGAGTGGCCTTTGCGCATACAACTGCCAAGGGGCACACAAGTCCCATTTCACTGTACGGCAAGCGGCAAGATGTATCTGTCATCTTTGCGATCCACGACTTTGAACGGCGTCTTGTCTGCGAGGCCGTTAGAAAAACTGACCGAACGGACAATTTCCGATCCCGACGAACTTCGGCGTGAACTGGCCGAAACCCGAAGGCGCGGTTATTCGCAAGACAACGAGGAATTCATGGCTGGGATGGCTGCGATCGCAGTTCCGATTCTTGATCCGCAAGACAGGTTTTTGGCAACATTGTCGGTACATGCTCCTGTCATGCGCTGCTCTCTTGAACAAATAATAGGCTTCCTTGAACCTCTCAAGACAGCGGCGGCAAAACTCTCTGAACTCAACCAGAATCAATAGGCCTTGGAAAAACGGATGAGACCATTCAGGTGGGCAGCCGACTGAAACCGTCATGTCTGCTGACGCTACGCTTGGCCGGAAGCTGTGTCAGACGATTGTTCGAGTTGCAAAGTCGGAGTTCGCGGATACTCGCTCCGCCACTATGTCATTCAAGCACGGCCCTGTTCACACGGAGCCCAATGAAGACATTGACCGTCTATTGGACTAGCTTTCAAACCGAGCACTAGTTTGAGGAAGCATTATGTCGTCACCCGAAAGCAGACTTGAAAAATTGGGCCTGAAATTGCCGGCGCCGACCAAATTGCCTGATGGTCTGCATCTGCCTTTCAAATTTGTAAATGTCAGAGGTGATCGTGCGCTATTTTCAGGTCACCCAAAGAACGCATTGGATGGCAGTCTGGCCGGACCCTTCGGAGTCGTCGGTGCCGACATGACAACGGATCAGGCATATGCAGAGGCGCGTGAAGTGGCCCTGACGGTGCTGGCGAACCTCAAGGCAGAAATAGGTGAGTTGTCACGAATTGTGGGATGGGTTCGCGTCTTTGGTATGGTGACATCTGCTCCGGGCTACTCGGATCAACATGTGGTGGTGAATGGTTTTAGCGATTTGATCGTTGATGTGTTCGGCCAAGACGTCAGTCGCCATGCCCGGTCTGCTATTGGTGTGTCTGGGTTGCCTCTGGGGTTCGCGATGGAAATTGAGGGCGAGGTCATGATCTCTGCCTGACAGTCCAACATCGGCCTTGCTGAAGGTTTGTGGCAAAGCAAGAGCCGAAGGTTATGAAATTGAAAAGACACCTACATCTATCTTTCTTGAGCTACACGAACCAAGCGTAGCCGTTTAGTATTCTTGTTAACATCATTTGGCGTCAGCCGGATTTTCGAACCCGTTTCGGCCAGCCCCATCATCGAGCCGGGACTGGCGTGATGCTGGAACGCAAAGGCATAATCATGAACCACAAGAAGCTCTACTGGCTCTATTCGGAGGAGAAGCTGGGCGTCAGGCGGCCAAAGGGGCGGAAACGGGCCCGTGGGTCGCGGACACCGGCGCCGGAGGCGCTTGAGGCCCGGCGAGCGGCGGTCCTGGGCTTCCTGTCCGACATGTTCGATGCATCGCGCAGGTTGCACATTCTGGCCTTGAACGATGATTGCTGCCGCGAGAACCTTTGCCTGATGGCTGATACAAGCATCTCGGGTGCACGGGTGAAGGCCGCAACAGCAGCAGGACGGATACAATTGGAGACCATAGCACCGCTTTGGCGGTTCAATTGCTCAGAGAAAAACCACTTGACTGGCACGACCCCGTTACCGAAGCCCTGAGCCCAGCGAACGCCTCTGACACTTTGAGACGGCACGAAGCAGAGATTGATCGGGTTGATGCAAAAGTTCTTGATGCAACGGTCTCAGCATAGGACTCGTATGGTTTGCTGAGAGGCCGGCCCCTTTTGACAAGCCCTGCACGTTGGAAAAGGTCCTTATCGGTGATCGTGCAATCGCGGTTTTATCGGCCGTGGAAATGGAATACTGTCGGTTCGACGGGGTGCAGCCGATGGAGTGACATGTCGCGTTTCGATGGATACTTCTTGCGGCAACTGCTGGTACTGTTCGGATTTTTCACGCTGGTGCTGGTTGGTGTGTTCTGGATCACCCGTTCGGTCAGCCTGTTCGACAAGGTGATCAGCGGCGGTCAGTCGGCCGTGGTGTTTCTGGAGTTCACGGCGCTGTCCCTGCCGACGCTGATCCGCACAGTGATGCCGATGGCGATATTCGCCGCGGCTGTCTACACGACGAACCGGCTGAATCGGGAAAGCGAATTGACGGTCATGCTGGCCACCGGGTTCAGTCCCTGGCGGCTGGCCAGACCCGTTCTGTGGTTCGGCGTGATCGCGGGGCTGATGATGGGCGCCATCAGCATCTATTTGCGCCCGGCTTCGGTTCTTCAGCTTGAACTGCGCCAGGAAGAGGTGGCCGGGGACGTCACGGCTCAGCTTCTGAACGAGGGAGAGTTTCTTCATCCTTCCGACGGGGTAACGGTGTATATAGGCCGGATCGAGTTGGATGGAACGCTCAAGGATGTGTACCTGTCCGATCGGCGCGATCCGCAGGTGCCCGTGACCTATTCCGGGGCCGAGGCCTATCTCGTGCGCGGCAATAGCGGCATCAATCTTGTCATGCTGGATGGAATGGCGCTGCGCTATCACAAGAAAAACCGCACGATGTCGACGACGCTGTTCGAGGATGCGACTTATGATATCTCGTCGCTGACCGATGACGAGATGGGCCTTAAACGCAGCCTGCAGGCGGTTCCGACGATTGACCTGCTGCGGGGGCCGGATGCGATGGCCGAAGCAGAGGACTATTCACAGGGCGAGATCAGTGAAGAGTTGCACCAACGGTTTTCATGGACGTTCATCTGTATCGCGGTGTCTCTGGTCGGGTATTCCACGCTGATGCTGGGCGGCTTTTCCCGCTTTGGCCTGTGGCCGCAGATTCTGGGCGCGTTCACCATTTTGGTGATCCTCGAGGGCGTCCGGGGCTTTGTCGCGCCGCTGGTGATCGCGCGGCCTGAGTTCTGGGGGTTGCTATACCTACCGGCGTTTGTCGGCGTGACGATCTCTTCGGTTTTCCTGTCGGTCGCGGGCAGGCCGCTGAAGCTGTTTCGCAGGTCCGCCGCAGCTAGCTGACGTCATCGTCGGCCTCGTCCATCAACCCGCGCAACCAGCGTCCAGCAAGCCATGTGGCCGGAACGCCCAGAGGGATTGACCACAGGATTGCCGATACGGGGCTGATGGCGACAAAGCCGACTCGGTGCGCAACCAGCCCGGCCAGGAACAGGTTGATCGCGACCGTCAGTGCTGTCGCCGGATAAAGCAGCAGGGCCAGTTTCCACACCGGCCATTTGCCTTCAGTGGCTGGTGCCTTCGGAGAAGGTGATTTTGTTCCAGACATTGTATTTCCCCGAGGGTTTGCGCATTGGCAGGCGTTTGACCTCTTCCAGCGTGTTGGCGTCATAGACGATCACGGCACCATCGTCTTCCCAAACCGACACCAGCGCATGGCGGCCATCGCGGGTGAATTCCACATGCGCCACGGTCTTGCCGGGGGCAGGGCGCAGGGTCTTCACGATCTCAAGGCTTTGCTTGTCGATGATATGCATGGCGTCCTTGTTGGGACCAAAGAACACGTCGGCCCAGACGTAGGGTGAATTCTCATGGCTGCGCATGAAGAACCCGGGCCCCTCGGTGGTGATCCGCTTGACGGTCTGCCAGTTGCCCATGTCGATCACCGACACCAACCCATCTGTCAGATGCGGCGTTGCCATGACCGTGGTCTCACCGCGTTTCCAGGTGATGCCCGAGCCCAGATGCGGCATCCCCGGCAGGTCCAGGTCGGCCACCTTATGCCCGATCACCAGGTCGATTACCTGTCCCCCCTTGCCATCGCGGGACGCGCCCATGACATATTCATAGCTCTGATCGAAAAAGAAATCGTCCAGATAGTCGGGCGTGGTGATCTTGCGCACCGGGAAGGGGTCGGGGTTTTTGAACTGCCCTTCTATACGGAAATCGTGACCCAGCCCGGATTGCGGCGGGTTGGCACCATAAAAAACTTCCCACATCTCGGGTACATCCTTCAGGGCCAGCACAAAGCTTTCCCGCGGCGGTGCCTGATAAACGGCTGAAACGCGGCTTGGCTTGCCCTTCTTGCCCTTGACCTCGATCACTTTGGCCACCGACAAGTCATCCGTCGATAGCAAGGTCAGCGAGTTCGGCAGGTAATTCGCCACCGCCACCCATTTGCCGTCTCCCGACATGGCGATGTTGCGGCTGTTCAAACCGGCTCGCACCCGGCCCACCTGTTGCAACGCCCAGATGTCATACTTCTGTACCCAGCCATCCCGGGACATGATGAAGACATAGCGCCCGTCGGGGCTGAATTTCGGCCCGCCATGCACGGCGAAAGGTGTCTCGAACCGGTCCAGAACTTCGAACGTGTCGCCATCCAGAACGCTGACATGGTGATCGCCGGTTTCCACCGCCAGCGTGATATTCATCGGATCACTGTTCCAGACCGGCGCATCGACCGGCACATAGTCTTCGTCCAGAGACCGGCTGGCCATGATCTCGGCCTCGCCCCATTCCGGATCGATTTCCAGCGGAGATTTCAGCCAGTCCACCAGTTCCTCGATCCGTGGCGCGTCCAGATCCTGTGAAAATGCCGGCATCTGCGTCGCTGCGCGCCCCTCGGCGATCACCTCCGCCACGCGTGGCCCCCGCATCCGCTTCAGTGTCTCGGGGATCAGCGCCGGACCAACCCCGCCCAGCCGGTTATCGCCATGACACGAAGCACAATATTCGGCATAGTCCGACTGCGCATCCGCCCACGCAGCCCCCGCGCCCAAAAGGGAACAAACGACCCCGATCTTTATCTTTTTCACAATACGCCCGCCGGAGGTTCCCGTACGCTCAGCCTGTCCGGACATCGCGGAACAGCGTGCCACGGGATCAAAAGAACTGATGCGCCGGATCATGGCTTTTCCCCCGGAAAGGTGTGACTTCAAGCCGCTCGGCGCTTTTCACACCGATTTCGGCATCGTCCAGATAACAGGCCGGGTCCTCGGCCCAGGGATCGCCGGTCAGTTGCAGCGCCCGGATGCGGGTGTTGCCGCCGCACACGTCCTGTAATCTGCATTCGCCGCAACGGCCTTTGAGTGGGCGCGGACGGGTGCGCAGCAGCGCCAGCATCGGATCGTCTCCGGTCCACAACTCGGAAAACGGCGTCGTCTTGACGTTGCCGACGGTATAGTCCGACCAATAGGTGTCGGGATGCACCCGGCCCAGATTGTCGATATTGGCGACGCCCAGACCGCTGGAATTGCCGCCCCATGCAACCAGATGTTCGCGCACATGGGCGGCCTTGGCCTGATCGAAATTGCGGCCGACCCAGTCGAGGAAATACCCCGCATCCGCGTCGTTGTTGCCGGTCACGATATCCAGGGGGGCGTCCTTGGATACGCCGGTCCAGGCGCGATCTATCAGCAGGTCCATCGCGCGTCGAGTACGCTCGCGCTCGGCGTCCTCGCCCCGGTTCTTGTCGCCACGCCCGGCATAGACCAGATGGCTGAGATAGAATTTGTCGACACCCTCATCGTCGCACAGCTGGATCAGGTCGGGCAAATGGTGCTGGGTGCCTTCGGTCAGGCAGAACCGCAGGCCCACCTTGATGCCGCGCTTTTTGCATTCACGCACACCACGCAGGGCGTCGGCAAAGGCACCCTCGACACCTCGGAACCAGTCATTGGTGGCGCCGATTCCGTCCAGCGAGATACCGACATAGCTGAACCCGACCTCGGCAATGCGGTCGGCGGTTTCGCCGTGAATCTTCGTGCCGTTGGTCGACAGGGCCAGCATCGGCACCAGCTGGCGGGCACGGGTGGCGATGTCGAAGAAATCAAAGCGATCCAGTGGCTCACCACCCGACAGGATCAAGGCAGGGACGCGGAACCGACCGATATCCTCGAGCGTGGACATGGCCTGTTCGTGGCTGAGTTCGCCGGGGAAGTTCACATCCGCCGACACGGTATAGCAGTGGCGGCATTTCAGGTTGCAGCGGCGGGTCAGGTTCCAG
This sequence comes from Ruegeria sp. AF8, assembly GCF_056541825.1. NCBI lineage: Bacteria > Pseudomonadati > Pseudomonadota > Alphaproteobacteria > Rhodobacterales > Roseobacteraceae > Ruegeria > Ruegeria sp. AF8. The sequence continues at coordinate 13,877 of NZ_JBQFYW010000001.1, forward strand.
ATAACAACCGGCTTGACCGGGCCGGGGCGGCGTTTGCGAACCGGGGTCGGTTCGACCAGTTGCTTCATGTATTCGGTCAGGCGGAACATGGGGGCTTCAGCCTTTCTGTTTCAGGCGCAGCCCGGTCTTTTTCAGGATGCGCGTGGAGTAGAGGATATCGTGGCCTTGACAGGCCTCGCCCAGTATCACGGCGATTTCGGCGCGCTTGGCCTCGACCTCGTCGCGGTTTTCGCCATGGACCATGGCAAACAGGTTGTAGGGCCAGTCGGGCAGGGCGCGGGGGCGTTCGTAACAGTGGGTGACAAAGGGCAACGCGCCGATCTGCGCGCCCAGCTCGGCAATGCGGGCATCGTCCACATCCCAGACGGTCATGCCGTTGGCGGTCATGCCCAGCTTGTAATGATTGGGGGCGGCGGCGATGCGGCGGATCACGCCACTGGCCTTCATCGCCGCGATGCGCGTCATCAGTTCGGGTTCGGCAAGGCCAATGCGGGATGCGATGTCGGCAAAGGGGGCCTGAGTCAGGGGAAGGCCCCCCTGCATCGCTTGGATGATCTGTCTGTCGGTGCTGTCAATCATGCCGCGACCCGAAACCCGATGAAGAATTCTTGCAATTTGGGGAAGCGGAGGACTTGCACCCCCGTTTCCCGTTCGATGGCATCTGCGGTGGCCTCGATCCCCTCGGGTGTTTCGGTGGCCAGAACGAACCACATGTTCAGCCGGTGCGTACGTTCATAATTGTGGGCGACCTCCGCATGTGCATTGACTTTGGTCAGGACGGTTTGAAAATCGTCCTCGGGCACCGCCATGGCACACAGGCAGAACGCCCCGCCCATGGCGGCTGCGTCAAAGAACGGGCCAAAACGTGTGATCACCCGATCGTTCTTCATGCGCGCCAGACGGTCCAGCAGATCGGATTCGGAAATCCCAAGCTCCTCGGCCACGGCGGCATATGGGTGCGCGACCAGAGGCAAATCCTCTTGCATTCGGTTCAAGATGCGGCGGTCGGTGGCGTCGAGCGGGCTCATGCAGCGACCTCCTTTGCCTTGATCAATGCGCCAGTCTGCTTGAAGCAGCGGGTCGAAAACAAAACCTTGTGCCGGGCGCCGGCCAGCTCGGCCAGTTCGGTGGCTCCGGCCAGCACGTCGCGCGCCTCGGGGCGGGAACGGGCGTGGATCATTGAATAGAGCCGGTATGGCCAGATGCCCTCGACCGGACGGCGCTCATAGCACAGTGTAATGCCCGGATAAGCGGCCAGCGCAGGTCCAGCGACGTCGATCTGTTCCGCGGGCAAGTCCCAGACCACCATTGCGTTGGCCGACCATCCCAAGGCCCTGTGGCGCACGATGACGCCCAGCCGTGAGACGATCCCGGCGGCGTGCAGCGCGGATATACGCTGCATGACGTTGACTTCGTCCCGCCCCAGAGACCGGGCCAGAGCGGCATAGGGATCGGCAACCAGCGGTAGCCCGGAACTCAGCGCCTGTAACAGATCGAGATCTCCAGTTTGCATCACTGACCGGTCAACTTTGCGGGCTGACGGCACGCGGGGAGTTTTCGCCGCCATCCGGAACCCCAGATCAACATTGAAGGGCCGCACCAGCCGCAGGTCCAATACCTGCAAGCCAGTCCGTTCGCCGATTCTCGCCAGCGTGTCGTCGACATGTTGCCGATCGGGCCCGGTGGCGACGAACCAGAGGTTCCAGTCATCTTCGCGCTGATAGTTGTGGTTCACCCCCGGTTCGGCGTCAATCAGGGCTGCTACCTGTTCCAGGCGTCCTTCGGGGGCGGCTACCGCCGCCAGCGTGCTGGCCGAGACCGTGCCCGGTGCAATGGTGGCGCCGACGCGGGTAATCCGCCCGGCCGCCCGCATCCTGGCCAGCCGGTCGATTACCTCGTCCTCGCTTAGGTCCAGCGTACCGGCCAATTCCTGAAACGGGCGCTCGGTGATCGGAAAGTCGCGTTGGAAATCATCCAGCAGGCTGCGGTCGATCGGATCGGTAATATGGCACATCACGTCAAAGCCCTGTTCTGTGCGCGCGAGCGGTGAAAAAGATGCCCGACGGGCTGTCCGCCTCGATTTCACGCAGTTTTTCAAATGTTTGCGTGTCGTAAACCATGACCTTGTTAGCATCGCGCACGCTGATCCAGACCTCGTGTCCGCGCGGCGTGAACTCCATATGCAGCACCGCGGGGCCCGGTTTGAATTCGTGGATGACCTGTTTGGTCACGGAATCGATCACCTGAATCGTGTCGTTCAGCGGGTGGGCGAAATTCACCCAAACCTGCCGACCGTCAGGCCGGGCCATGGCAAAGACAGGCTGGCCGTGGGTCTTGGTGCGCCCGGTCTCGGTCAGGTTGTCGGCATTGATCCACAGAACCTCGTGATGGCCGACGGCGGGCAGAACGAACTCGCGGCCCGTCAATGCCCAGCCTTCCAGATGGGGCATCTTATAGACGGGCATTTCCTCTTGCCCGCGCCCGTAATCGGGCAAGACACGGATCGGTTCGGGATTGTCGGCCCAGAGGTCTAGCGCGGTTAGGCCATCCTCGCCAAAGAGGCCGGTGATATAGGTGCGGCCATTGGCGGTGATCAGCGCGTCATAAGGGTTCTTGCCCATGTCGGGAATTTTGGTGATTTCGGGCGTGCCCTTGGCGAAGTCGGCAATCCAGGTCTCGCCCGTGTCCCACATGGTGAACACGAACCGCCGGCCCGGTGCATCGACCAGACCGATGGTTTTGCTGCCGGTTGGGATGTCGGCGACCATTTCAAGCGTATCGGCGTCGAACACCCGTACCCCACCGGGTTCATAGTTGGATACAGCGACCAGTTCGCCATCGTCCGAGATCGCTCCGCCGATGGCGTTGCCCGCCTGCACGACGCGATTCACCACGGCTCGCGTGACGATATCGACCTTGGTCAGCCCGCCATCGCGCCCGAACACATAGGCAAAGCGTTCATCGGGCGAATAGACCAATGAGGCATGGGACAGATCGCCCAGCCCTTCGATCCGCGCCAGCGCGGCGCGGTCGGACTGGTCCACCAGAAGGACCGACCCTTTGGCGCGTTCGATCACCAGCCCCAGATCTCCGGTGGCTGTGGGTTCCGCTTGTGCGGTGGTCATCAGCAGCGTGGCGGCAAGGCCGAGAATGAGCTGTTTCATTGTGCCTCCGGTTCCAGCAGGTAACGGGCGATCCATTCAGCCTCTTCCTGACTGATCAGGGGTCGCCAGGGGGGCATCGCGGTGTCGGGGATGCCGTCGAGGATGACACTGGTCAGAATCTCGGCATCGTAGTGTTGCAGGGTCTCGGCGCGCAGATCGGGGCCGAGGCCACCTTTCAGCGACAAACCGTGGCACGAGCCGCAATCCTGATGCACGAGACGTTTCAGGGTATCGGGGTCAATAGTGTCGGCGGCAAAGGCCGAGGTGGCCACCACAACTGCGGTTGTCAGCAACACCGAGGGCAGTGACCGCCGACGAAGGGGCGGGAAGCGCCCGCCGGGAGCGGCGTCGGGACGCTGTCCAGCGCCAACGCCAGGCGCAGCGCATCGGCGACCGAACCTAGCCATGCGCCTGCTCCAGCAGTTCCGCCACGGGCCGTTCGGCATAAAGCGAAACCACCTGACCGATGATAAACAATGTCGGGGCCTGAAGGCCGGCGTCACGCACATCTGTTGCGATCCTGTCCAGCCTGGACACAAGCCGCCGTTCGTCGGTCGTGGTAGCCTGGCCCACAGCCATGACAGGGGTTGATCCGGGCAGGTTTTCGGTCATCAGACCCATGGCGATCCGACCGATATTGGCGACGCCCATGTAAACCACCAGCGTCGTGTCCGGATCGGCCAGCCGTTTCCAGTCGAGGTCAAGCACCTTGTCCGCCTGCCGGTGGCCGGTGACATATTGTACTGAGGTCGCCAGCCCGCGATGGGTCAGCGGTACGCCGGTCGAACAGGACGCCCCCTGTGCCGCCGTGATGCCCGGTGCGTATTCCACGGCGATTCCGTGGGCCATCAGATAGGCGGCCTCTTCCGAGCCGCGGCCAAAGATCATCGGATCGCCGCCCTTCAGCCGTGCCACGGAGTGACCGGCCAGGGCCTCTTCCTTCAGGATTTCATTGATACGGTCCTGCGGCACGGTGTGGCATTTCGGGGCCTTGCCGACCGGGATCAGACGCGCGCCGTTCGCGTGCATCGCCAGAATCTCGTCCGAGACCAGACGGTCATAGACCACAACGTCGGCCTCTTGCAGCATCCGCAGGGCGCGCAGGGTCATCAGTTCAGGGTCACCGGGACCGGCACCGATCAGAAAAACCTTACCGCTCATGTGCAAACTCGCTTGTTCTGAAAGTCATCGGAACCCGGGATTTCCTGCGCGAATCCGGTGCAATTACGGGACGTTGCTGGGGTAACCGGGCGTGTCATGGGGGCAAGTTGGCGCAATCGCAAACAAACCTCCTTGACATAAGTTAAGGAGCGCGGGATTTGCCCCCCGCGCTCCTTTGATCTTGCCTGTATTCTTGCCTCGGCTCAGGGTTCGACGGTGATCATTCCGATCATATTCTGCGTCTCCCAGTGGGGCCCGCACAAATAGTCCTGCGGGCCGGGGGTAAGAAAGGTCATCTCAATCACCTCTTCGGGGAAAACCCGGTCGCTTTCAGGTTCGCTACCGTCTTTCAGCAGCACCGAATGGCTGGTGCGTTTGTCGACGTTTACCCAGCGAACCGTTGTCCCTGCCTTGACCGTCAGCTCGGCGGGGCAAAAGTTGTATTTGTACATCAGCACGACTTCGGCGTCTTCAACGACAGAAGAAGGTTGGCCGAACATCTCGACATAGCGCTCTTCGGCCTCGGCGCAGATTGCAGCAGTGTCCTCGTCGGCTGCGAGTGCCGGTGATGCCAAAAGCAATAGTGCAGGAAGAAGTTTTTGGGCTTTCATGATCCAATTCTCCTTTCTGTAAAAGGCAGGGGCCGGATCGTCCGGCCCCCGTCCGTTATTGTTTTACCACATTAATGGTCGCGGCGTCGTCATCCAGCGCGAGGCTGGTGTTCAGCGTCACGTGGTGGAAGCGCGCGGCGGCAAAGTCATCATGGATAGCAAAGCCGACCGTGTAGGTTTTGCCGGGTTCCAGCGGTACATCGCCGGGTGCTCCCGAGTTCAGCGGGCGGCTGAAGACCACGGTCCAGATACCACCGGACAGGTTGGCCGAGGCGGCAATCTCGCCGTCATTGACCACGCGCTGTTCCAGCAGATAGCCGTTGCTGGCGCTGCCATCGGCATAGACACGCATCAGGTCAAGATAGGTGCCGTCGGCCAGATACTGCTCGATCTGTTCTGCGGCCTGCAGCTTGTCCCAGCCACCCAGCGCCTTGTCGCCACGGCCTTTGATCTCGATCTCGGTCCGGCTTTCGCTGATGTACTTGGTCACCGTGTCCTGAGCGGTCAGACGACCCGAGACATCACCATTGGCAGCAATCGCTTCCGCACCTGGATCAAAGGGCATGTAGGAGTTGTCGGCGTGGCACGAGGCCCAGCAGCCCACCTGATCGCCCATTTCGATACCGGTGCCGGTGATCATCATGGCCACTTTGATCTGGTTGTCGGGGTCCATCTTGCCGCCGTCGACAAACGGGGCAGGGTTGTGGCCCGCATCCGACCATTGCAGGCGGATATACAGATTCTCGTCGTCATGCGCGGCCTGAACAGTTGCGTCGATCACACCACGTTTGCCGGGGATCGGCGTCGGCTCCAGATCACCGCCGGCGACAATCTTGTTGCCGATCGCGTCCAGCTCCTTGGCGTGACAGGTCGAGCACTGATCGCCGCCCTTGGTCAGCGGACGGGCACCACCATGGAACTTGCCGTTCTGCGCCCATTCAAACGAAGCCTGACCGGGGTAGAACATCTTCATGTCCGTCGCGGTGACCGAGTTCCAGTCGATGTTGGAAGCGACGTCGCTGCCACCGCCTGCAGGCGCTGCGGCTTCTTCTTCACCGCTTGCGTTGGCGCGCTCGTCAGCAACGGCCGCGTCAACTGCGGCTGCGATTTGAGCCTGAACGGCCTCTTGCTGTGCTGCCTTGGCGGCTTTTTCAGCCTCGGCTTCGGCGGCTTCCTTTGCTTCGATCCGCTCCAGACTGACCAAATATTCCGGAGGAATCGGGCGGATGAAGGCCGGGTTCGGGGTTTCAAGCTTTTCCAGGTACTCTTCGTCGGCCCGGTCGCGGGCGTCCGAGTGTGCAATCCCCTTGTGACAGTCGATACAGGTCTGGCCGATCTCCATCGCGTTCAGGTGTTGCTGACGCGCGCGGGGTTTCTGGAATTCCGGCATCATCGATTCGAAATCGTGACAGTTGCGGCATTCGCGCGAATCGGTGGCCTTCATCCGCTCCCATTCGTTCATCGCCAGGTGCACACGTTTGGCTTCGAATTTTTCGCGGGTGTTGATGGTGCCGACCATCTTGCCATAAAGTTCTTTGGACGCCTTGATCTTGCGAATGATCTTGTGGGTCCAGTCCTTGGGAACGTGGCAGTCGGAACAGACCGCGCCTACGCCGGAACGGTTCACGTCGTGGATCGTGCCGGTGTATTCCTCGTAGACGAAATCGCGCATCTCATGGCACGAGATGCAGAAATCTTTGGTGTTGGTGGCTTCCATGGCGGTGTTGAAACCGCCCCAGAAGATGATTCCGGCGACAAACGCCCCGGCGATTCCGGCCACGGGCATTCCCCACAGGAAATACCGGCGCCAGATCGGTTTTTTCTTATCCGTTTCGGACTGGGTCATATCCAGGCTCCGTTTTGGCTTTATTGTCTGGCCTTGAGTGACAGGCCGGTTGCTATGGCTGATTGGTCACGGGATTGCGTGTACCCGGGAACGCGGAAAGGGCGGGCGAGGGGCCCGCCCTTTCCGTTGGCAGATGCAGTTCGTCAGGTGACGTGGTTCGAACGGTTGTAGACGTTGAACTTGCCGGTCGGGGCATACAGACCCTTGATGCGGCCGATTTCTTCCAGCGTCTTGGCGTCGAAGATCACAATCTCACCATTGGGCTCTTTCGAGTCAGCCAGGTTCCATTTGGAAACCCAGACCTCGGTCCCGTCAGCGTTGAACTCGAAGTGAACGGCAGCATTGCCTTCGTCTTCGGTGATCTGGATCGTCTTCACGATCTCGCCGGTCTCTTTCGAGATAACCTGAACCGACTGCTGAATTTCCGGCTCGGGGTGCTTGGTCTGGTCAGCCCAGATGTAGTCCGAGTTCGGGTGGGTGCGGACAAACAGGCCGGGGCCGTCTGTTTCCACTTCGTAGCAGACCTTCCAGGCATCGTCCGGACGGTTCTCTGGGTCGTTACCCCAGACAGTCACGGTGCCAACGCCGAGGTGGGTTGTGCCAGCCACCGGACCACAGTTCGGGTCAACCCAGTTGGCGCCAGGGCCAGGGTGCGGCAGCGCGGCGGTGTCGATCATCGCCTCAAGCTTGTGAGTTTCTGTGTCGACGACAACCATCTTGTTCGACGCGTTTGCAGCGATCTGGAAGTACCGGCCTGTCGGGTCAAAGAACCCGTCGTGCAGGAACTTGGCCGAGTCGATCTTGTCGATCCGCAGGTTATCCAGATCGGTATAGTCGACTTGCCACAGCTGGCCCAATTCCTTGATCGCGACGATCCAGGTCGGTTCGTTCGGCGTGGTGTAGATTGCGGCCACGCGAGCCTCTTCCACATAGTCGCCGTCCACGTTCACACCGCGGGTCGATACAACCTTGACCGGTTCCATCGTCTGGGCGTCAACGATTGCGAAGTGCGGCGGCCAGTAACCACCACCGATGACGTATTTGCCGTCGCCGGAAACGGCCACGTCGCGTGCGTCATAGGCAATCTTGACTTCGGAGACCAACATGTTCTCGGGCTTTTGCCAGAGGTCGATCTTGGTCATCTTGCCGTCGCGACCCATGGTGTACCAGAAGCGGCCAGGGTGTTCCGGTTCGGTAATGCTGTGGTGTTCCGATGCTTTCAGAACGTGGACAGCGTAACCAGTCGGGATGTGCGTCAGCACTTCTTTGGTGTCGCCGTCGATAACGGCCACTTTACCTACGTCACGCTCGATGACGACGAAGAAGTTTTCCCAGTTGCGGCCGTGCAGCGGCTCGGTCGGATAGTCGGCTTCTTCGACATAGACCTTGCGGGTCGCTTTCATCTGTTCCAGCGACATCTCAGGCGGCTTGGGAGCCTCCATCATGATGTATGTCGCCATATCTTTGATTTCCTGCTCGGTCATGATGTCCGAGAAGTTGTTCATACCGCCTTCGGTACCCCAGGCGATGATTTTTTCAAGACGTTCCTGCCCGAGCTTCAAGGTGCCGCCTTCGGTGACGGTGCCGTCTGCTGCGGTCTTTTTCCAATGCGGTTCAAGGTTTTTGCCGGTGGCGCCCTTGCGCAGCACGCCGTGGCAGCCTGCGCATTGCTCGAAGTAAAGCTGTTTCGAGCTTTCGAAGGCTTCCTCGCTCAGGGTTGGCTCTTGGGCGAATACCGGCGCGGCAACAGTGCCGAGCATCATCGCCAGACCGGCCCCCAAGGCGCGTCCGGTTTTGTTGTAGCTGATTCCAAGTGACATGATCACTCTCCATATGCGTGGTGAGGCAGGGCAGAGAGTGCGGCAACCGGGGGCATGAGCGCCTTGACAAAAGTCAACGGAACTCTCGGAAACGTGAAGCCGTGCGGCGTCATCCCGCCGCAGGGGCGCGCGAATTCCTGAAATCAATTGATTTTGGTTAAGTCCGGCCTTCTCGTCCCCCGCTACTGATTTTCCTACAGGCATGGCAGGCAACAGATGCTGCGGATGCCTGTGACGAGGAAACCGGAAACGCGCCCAGCCCATCGCCAGGGCCGAAGGAGAACAAGAATGTCGTCGATCATCGGTCGCGTCCTGGGCGAGGGATTTCGCATCTTCTTTCTGGCAGCGGGGGTCTATGGTGTCTTCACCGGCTTGATATGGACGTTGTATCTGGGTGGTGTCTCCGAGGGGCCGCTGCGCAGCGAAGCGCCGGTCCTGTGGCACGCGCACGAGATGATTTTTGGCTATGCCACCGCAGCTATAGGCGGGTTTTTTCTGACGGCGGTTCCCAATTGGACCAATACGCCGGGCGCGCGGCACGGGTTCATTGCCCTCGCCGCCGGTCTGTGGCTCGGCGGGCGGTTGGCGGTCTGGTATGCGGGGCTGTTGCCGCCGGTCTGGGTTGCGGTTCTCGATCTGGCTTTCATTCCCGTTCTGGCCGTGAAGATCCTGTCCCAGTTGGTGAAACGTCCAAAGCCCCAGAATGTGATGTTCCTGCTGTTTCTCACCTTTCTCTGGGTGGCCGACCTCTTGGTGCATCTTGAGTGGCTGGGGATCACCCAGGACAGCGCACAGGCCGGTTTGCGGGGCGGTCTGACGACGATTTGCGCCCTGATCTCGGTCCTCGGCGGCCGTATCACGCCGGCCTTCACCCGCAACGCAATGAAGCGCTCGGGCGTGGCCGAGAGTCGCTGGCCAAAGAGTTTTCCGCCGATCGAACGCACGGCTCTTGTAATGGCGCTGGCTCTGCCTCCACTGGTCATGATGGGCGCGCCGGTCTGGTCGCTGGGCCCGATTGCCATCCTGTTCGGAGTGACTCAGGCAGTACGCCTGTCCCGCTGGGGTGGCATTTGGTGTCTGCGCCAACCGATTCTCTGGTCCTTGCATGTGGGTCTGGCCATGTTGGCGTTGGGCATGGTGCTTTGGGGTCTATCGGCGTTGGGCCTCGGCAGCGAAGTTGCCGCACTGCACGTACTGGGCATCGGCTGCGTCGGCGGCATGACACTGGCGGTGATGAGCCGCGCCACGCTGGGCCATTCCGGGCGTGAACTTGTTGCTCCTGCCCCTATGGTTCTGGCCTATGCGCTTATGGCAGGGGCGGCCCTGCTGAGGTGGATCGGTGCGGAGCTGGACGGTGGATACCTTATCGCGATGCTGGCGACCGGTGGTTTGTGGGTGACCGCATTCGCGCTTTACATCGCATCCATGTGGCCTGCCCTGACCGGGCCAAGAGTGTCCGCCGCGGGTTAGCCTGGCCCGCGACTGCCAGAACGCTCCAGAGATACCCTCCGGCCTCGCATTCACGACAAATCGGTTATGATCTGCTATCCTTCCAGCCATTGAGTTGGGGGATTTTATATGTTTTTGAAAAGAAATTTGTGTCCATTCCTTTTGATAGCGACTGTCAGCGGGACGGCAAATGCGGCGACAGTCACCGTTGATGTCATCGCTACGAACGCAGAGACGAGCGCCTTTAATCTGTTTTCTTCCGGCGGGATGAATTCAGCGGGCACTGTCTCGTATCCATTCCATGCGCTTGGGGCCGGCCCGTTCGATGGCTACGGCGTCGCAACCATTGATACTGCGGCAAATGTGGATTCGGTCGCACCTTTCGCATCAAGAAGTTACGGAATGCCGATCATCAACGATGCTGGTCAGGTTTTGACGGTGCGTTCTCCGGACGGGCAGGCGCAGTTGCTCCGGATCGAGGCTGATGATTCAATCACGCCAATTGCAATTTGGGACTTTTCCGATCCCGCCAACGGGGATTTTGCGAATTTCGGCCGCTATTCGATGAACAGTCTTGGCGAAGTCGCACTGGAAGTGACCACGTTGGACGGCAGACAACAGATCGTCAAATTCACTGAGGACGGATCAGGCTGGAGCGTTGTCGCCGAGACAACCGGTGAATTGGCGCTTTCAGGCGCGCCGGACATCAACGATCTGGGCGTTGTGGCTTTTGCGGCGTCGCATACATCCGACGGATTTGGTATCTATACTGGCGACGGCACAACAACTGCGGTGCGCTCAGTCGATCTGGAAGGAACGGTCGGTGCGATCAATCTTCGACCGGATCTCAACAATGACGGTGATATTCTCATCAATGCGAACAACAAGCTGTTAGTTTGGGAAAACGGTAGTCAGACCGATGACCTGAACCTGATACTCGATGAATCCAGCGGGTCCCCCACAATTTCCCAGGCGTGGCACAACAGCAGCGATGAAATTGCATATGTCGTTGACGGGTCTCTCTTCATGAACGGCGAACGTGTGCTGGGTGTCGGCGATTCTTTTGAAAACGGAACAATCACAAACAGTCACGTAGCTGCAATCGAAGGATTGAACGAAAACGGGCAGGTTCTGATTGTCTTTGAGAATGATGAGCTCGGCCCTTCTGGGAACGCCTTACGGTTCGTTGTCAGGGTGAACCCGGAAGGGACAGTCGTTGATAACCCGAATTTGCCAACAGAAACGCTCAATCCAGGCGATGCCGGAAATCCAACAATTCACATTCGGAATATCGTACCGATCTTCGTACGCGATTTACCCAGTGTGCCACAGCCGCCTACGTCACCGGTGTCACCGATTATCGTGGACCCTCCTTTGCCAGTGCCTGTCGCGGTTTTCGCAGACCCCATTGTCGCGACCGGGTTCATCTATTCGCTCGAAGCGGGCGCTCCAAACTTCGCTGGCCTGTACCTGCCAGACCCTCTGTCAATCGCGGACAATCTTTTTACCTTGGAATTTATCTTTGGCGGATTGCTGCAAAGTTTCGAAATCGCACCGGGAAACTTCTTTGATTTCACCTACTTCACATCGGATGGCATTTCGCAATTCTCGATTCTCGGCATCGACCCGGCTGCCGGCGCTGATCCGAATCTGCCATTTACCGTGGGCCTTTCCTTCGTCGAAGACGGGTTTCGGGCAAATCTTTTCATTGATGCCATCACGGTAGATACAGATGCTCAGGAACCATCGCCGGTGCCTCTTCCCGCACCCGTTTGGATGCTTGGATCAATCCTGATCGGCTTGCATGGCTGGCGATCATGTATCCGGCGGAGAAAACGCGTCTGAGCGCATCGACGCTCACTGCGCTCGTTGAACCGCCGCAAGCCAGGGCCGGTAAAAGACGTCTTGTTGGTGCTTGTGCCGCCTGAAACGCCGGATCTGCTTCGCAAGAGCATCGTCGCCCGAACGCTGCGGCAGACGGTTCGGATTCCGCTGTGCAGATGGGAATTCCCTGATTTCCTTCCGACAATTTGTCCCGCCTCGCCGGGCCTTGACTTTGGTTAAGGCGTTCCTATGCGCCAGCAGCCATTTTCCCTGCACCAGCAATGCGGCGCAAAGGAGAGCGCAATGCGAGAAGTCATGACCAAGAGCATGGCTCGTAACATATTCTATGGCGGGTCACTGTTCTTTATTTTAATCTTTCTGGCCCTGTCGGCCCACTCACACTGGTATATCGTCAATTCCGAGAATGCGGCGAAGCTTGATGAAAGTGTGATCCGGGGCAAACATGTCTGGGAAAAACACGCCTGCATCAATTGTCACTCGATTCTGGGTGAAGGAGCCTATTTCGCCCCCGAGGTCGGCAATGTGATGACGCGTTGGGGTGTTCTGGACGACCCGGAATCAGCCTTTGAGTCCCTCAAGGGCTGGATGGAAGCGCAGCCCACCGGCATTCCCGGTCGCCGGCAGATGCCTAATTTCAACCTGAGTGACGAAGAGATCCGCGATCTGGCCAACTTCCTGATCTGGACGGACAATATCGACGCTCAGGACTGGCCCCCGAATGATGCGGGCTGAGAAGGGAACTGAGCAATGAAATACGAATCCCAAAAAGTCGCGCTAGCCTATTTTGCGGTGGCCATGGCGCTGTTTGCGGTCCAGGTTCTGGGCGGCCTTCTGGCCGGTCTGATCTATGTATCGCCCAACTTCCTGAGCGAGCTTTTGCCGTTCAACATTGTGCGGATGCTGCACACGAACGCGCTGATCGTCTGGCTGATCCTCGGGTTCTTCGGTGCCGCCTACTTCCTGATCCCGGAAGAGGCGGAACGCGAAATCCACTCAACCAAACTGGCCTATCTTCAGTTGCTGATCCTCGTGGTCGGTACTTTGGGCGTGGTGCTGACCTATGTCTTCAACCTGTTCGAAGGCAACTGGCTGCTGGGTAAAGAGGGACGCGAGTTCCTTGAACAGCCCAAATGGGTCAAGGCCGGCATCGTCGTTGCCGCGCTGATCTTCCTTTACAACGTGTCTATGACCGTTCTGAAGGGTAAGAAGACCGCCATCACCAACATCCTGCTGTTGGGACTGTGGGGTCTGGCGCTGCTGTTCCTTTTCGCCTTCTACAACCCCGGCAACCTGTCCCTGGACAAGCAATACTGGTGGTATGTTGTGCACCTGTGGGTCGAAGGTGTGTGGGAATTGATCATGGCCTCGATCCTGGCCTATCTGATGCTGAAGCTGACCGGTGTTGACCGTGAGGTGGTCGAGAAGTGGCTGTATGTCATCGTCGCCGCCGCGCTGTTCTCGGGTATCCTCGGCACCGGCCACCACTACTACTGGATCGGTACGCCCGGTTACTGGCAGTGGATCGGTTCGATCTTCTCGAGCCTCGAAGTGATCCCGTTCTTTGCGATGATGGCCTTTGCCTTCGTCATGGTCTGGAAGGGCCGTCGTGACCACCCCAACAAGGCCGCGCTGCTGTGGTCGCTGGGCTGTGCTACGCTCGCCTTCTTTGGTGCCGGTGTCTGGGGCTTCCTGCATACGCTGCACGGTGTCAACTATTACACCCACGGCACGCAGATCACCGCGGCCCACGGTCACCTGGCCTTCTACGGTGCCTATGTCTGCCTCAACCTGGCGATCTTCACCTATGCGATGCCGATCCTGAAGAACCGTGATCCGTACAATCAGGTGCTGAACATGGGCAGCTTCTGGCTGATGACCAGCGGCATGGTCTTCATGACCTTTGTGCTGACCTTCGCCGGTACCGTCCAGACTCACATGCAAAGAGTTGTCGGCGACTACTTCATGGATGTGCAGGATCAGGTTGCCGTCTTCTATTGGATGCGCCTTGGTTCGGGTGTCGTCGTGGTCCTTGGCGCGCTGCTGTTCATCTACTCGATCTGGGTTCCCCGGAAAGAGTTGGTCGAACCTGGCCCGCTTGAGCGCGACCGCCTGGAAAAGGACCCTGACCATATGGCAGCGGAGTAATGAAAATGGATGGTTCTATGAGCCTTGGAACGGGGGCGGCTGACGCCCCCTTCTACCTGCCCCAGGGCGACGAATGCGATGTATTCTGCGCCGCGTATAACAACAACCTGCCGGTGCTGCTGAAAGGCCCGACCGGCTGCGGCAAAACCCGCTTTGTGGCGCATATGGCCGCCAAGCTTGGCCGCCCGCTTTACACCGTGGCCTGTCACGATGACCTCGCCGCTGCCGATTTGATCGGACGTTACCTGCTGAAAGGCGGCGAAACCATCTGGGTTGACGGCCCACTGACCCGCGCCGTACGCGAAGGCGCGATCTGTTACCTCGACGAGGTGGTTGAGGCGCGCAAGGACGTCACCGTCGTTTTGCACCCGCTGACCGACGACCGACGCATCCTGCCGATCGATCGCACCGGCGAAGAGCTTGAGGCCGCACCCGGCTTCATGCTGGTGGCCTCTTACAACCCCGGTTACCAAAATATCCTGAAAACCCTGAAACCCTCGACCCGTCAACGCTTTATCTCGCTGGAGTTCGATTTCCCGTCGCCCGAGATGGAGGTGAAAGTTGTGGCCGAGGAAAGCGGTCTGGCGCTCGAGCGCTGCAAACCGCTGGTCCGGCTTGCAGGCAAGCTGCGCGGTCTCAAGGGTCAGGATCTTGAGGAAGGCGTCTCCACCCGTCTGGTCGTTTATGCCGCGACGCTGATCGCGCAGGGCATGTCCACCGACCGCGCCATCCTTGCCGCCATGATCGAACCTCTCACCGATGACGAGGATATCAAACGCGGGCTCCTCGATCTTGTCACGGCCGTCTTTGGGTGAGGCCGACCGATGGTCAGGATCGACTTTGAGCCATGGGAACCCGAAGAAACCATCGGGAAACTGTGGCACACCCTTGCCAGCCGTCTCGATGCACCCCAGGTGCATGTTGGAGCCGCGGTCGACCTTTCTGAGGTCGCGGGGCGGCTGGCCGTCCTCTTCCGAGGACTTGGGGGTAGTCCGGGCGTAGAATTGCGCCCGGTCTCACCCGAGGTTTCGCGCCACCGTCTAAGCTGGCGCCGCCGTCTCGCCACCGAGGCCGAGATGATGCCCCGCGCCTCGTTCGATGGCGAGGTGTTGCGCCTGCCCGACAGTCTGGCCGTTTTCCCTGCGCGCGAAGCAAACGGCGCGCTTTATGTCTGGTTGGCCGCCACTGCGGCTCATGCCGGAACCCGAATTGATGAAGACGACCCCCTGCGCGCCGATCTACGCGCCCTGACGGCTGCACAGGCGATGGTCGCGGCGACGCTGGCAGACGCCCCTGGCCTGCGCCCACTGTATACTGAACTCTGCAAAGGTGTGCTGTATCAGCGCGACCTTCCCGGCCTGCCCCCGATGGAAGCCGCGGTCGAAGAACTCATCCGCAACATGCTGGGCGATCCCACGCCCCTTTCGTCGACGGCTGAACAGCTTCTGGTGTTGGATGGTGAACTGACCGCTCCGCGCGGCTATCAACCGATGCGGCCCGTTCCATTATGGCCCGACCTACGCGCCGTTGGCTTTTCCGAACATAACGAGGTCGAAAATCCCGACACCGAAGGCCCGCCCGAGGAATCCGGCGAGAAAACCCACCGCGCTCGTCGCCGCAAATCGGATCAGGCCAGCCGCAGCGACAGTTTCATCCTGCACAAGTTCGAAGCAATCCTCAGCTGGGCCGAGTTCCTGAACATCAACCGGCGCATCGACGATGACGATCCTGACAATGCCAAAAAGGCCGCCGACGATCAGGAAGAGATCGGGCTGGGGCAGATTTCCAAGGCGCCGCCCACCAAGCTGAAACTGCATCTGGACCTCGCGCCCGAAGATGTGAACCGAGAGCGTCTGTCTGGCCGTATCCTCTATCCTGAATGGGATGTGCGCACGGGGCAGTACCTGCCCGATCATGTCAACGTCCTGCTCTCGGACGCAGATATCCGCGAAGATGCCGCCGAGTTCGGCAAGGATCCCGCCACCACCCGCCGTATCCGCGCCGTGAAACGTCAGTTCGAAGCGCTGCGCCCGGGCCGCGTGATGACTCGCGGTCATCTGGATGGCGATCAACTGGATATCGAGGCCGCCGTTCGGGCACAGGTGGACCGCTGCGCCAATGGCGAGGCGACAGAGCGGGTCTGGATGCAGTCCCGCCCCGAGGCGCGCGATCTGGCGGTGTCGATCCTGCTGGATGTCAGCCGCTCGACCGAAAGTGCGGTCGCGGGTCGTGCCGTCATAGACATCGAACGCGAGGCGCTGGCGGCGCTGGCCTGGGGGCTGAATGCCTGCGGTGACGATTTCGCGATCCATGCCTTTAGTTCGCTCAAGCGGCACCGTGTCTATGTCCAGCGCTGCAAGGGGTTTGACGAGCAGATGGGAGCCACCGTGGAACAGCGCATCGCCTCTTTGCGGCCCGGCCACTATACCCGTCTTGGCGCGGCAATCCGGCACGCGTCGGCCGATCTGGCCGGCCAGGTCCGCAAACGCCGCCTGCTGCTGGTCATCACCGACGGAAAGCCCAACGATCTGGACCATTACGAAGGCCGCCACGGCATCGAGGACACCACCATGGCGGTTCGCGAGGCGCGCCGCGCCGGGCAATCGGTTTTTGGAGTCACCATCGACAAGACCGGCAAAAGCTGGTTCCCACGCATGTTCGGGCAGGGCGGATTTGCCGTCATCCCCGACCCGAACCGCCTGACAATGGCGCTGCCGCAGATCTATCGCCAACTGGTCGGCGCATGAGTGACGGCGGCGTACAACCCAGGGGCCTGATCGACGAACTTCCCGGCGAGTTGCTCATGTGGGTGCTGATCGTCAGCGAATTACTGGTGTTCGGCGCGGGGCTCGCCGGCTTCATGGCGGTGCGCCTGACCGACCCCGCAGGATTTGCCGAGGCGCAGTCGCATCTGTATCGCACCGGGGCCGCGCTCAATACCGCGGTGCTGGTCACGTCCGGTTATCTGGCGGCCAAGGCGCTGGCATGGCGCCGTGCGGGCCAGCGCAAAGCGCCGCGTGTTGCCCTGGTTTCGGCTGCACTGTTGGGTGTACTGTTCCTGATCATCAAAGGTGCGGAGTATGCGGGAAAGGCGGCCGAGGGTATCGGTTTCGACACCCATCCGTTTTTCATGTTCTACTATCTGCTGACGGGCTTTCACGCCGCCCATGTTCTGGCCGGAGCGGGCATCCTGCTGTTGGTGGCCTGGCGCGACGACCCGGCCAATATCGAGGCCGGATCGCAGTTCTGGCATATGGTCGATCTTGTCTGGATTATGCTCTTTCCGGCGATCTATCTGTTGGGGTAGCGCGAATGATTTCCTTTCATACCAAATACGAGCATTCCGACCGCCTCACGGGCGCGTGGATCATGCTACTGGCGCTCAGCCTGATAACCGCGCTGCTGACCATCTTGCCATTGCCGCCAAGTCTTGCAGGTGCGGGAATCCTGTTTCTGGCACTCGCCAAAGCCCGCGTCATCCTTGCCCGCTATCTGGATCTGGAACAAAGCCCGGCCTGGCTGCGGGGGTTTACGCTGGCTCTGACAAGTTTCACTCTTCTGCTGCTCGGGCTCTATTTGATTTGAACGCGGCGCAGGCGGCGAACATTTCGGATCGCCCGTAAGAATTTTCGGAACGCTTTCCATTCAGCCGAAGGGGAGGGGCCGATCGTTGACGTCCCGATGCGTGCATTAGGGTGATCATGATGGTCCGATCGGCGGCGATCTGCTGAATCAAATGACGTAACTGCAGTCAACAGGTTGTATCAAAAATGTGTATCGTTCTGTCTTTCGAAAAGTTCAATTGGCTATAAAAATAAGAGAAATTGCTACAACGCAGGGAATCAGAAATTCTGTGCGGATGTAAATGAAACTTGAAGCTGGGTTTAAAGACTGGACAAAGCTGCCGTCCTTGACAGACCTGCGCGCCTTCGACGCTGTTGCGAATGCGCATAGTTTCAGCGCTGCTGCCCGAATGTTGAATGTCACGCATGCCGCGGTGGCATTGCAGGTGAAAGGGCTTGAGGATCATCTGGGTGTACAACTGGCTATGCGCTCGCCAACCGGTGTCACACTCACGCCGCAAGGAAAAGCGCTGGCCGAACATCTGCAAACCGGATTTGCTGCCATTGTCGAAGGGGTTCACAGCATTCAGGACAGCGAGCAGGACAGACCTGTCCGGGTGACGACAACCGCCTTTTTCGCAGAAGCGGTGATCTTTCCCCGAATGACCTCGTTCTGGGGGGCAAATCCAGGTGCCGAGATTTCGTTTCTTTCCTCTGACGACGTGGTTGATATCGTGACTGAAAATATCGATCTGGCCATTTGCGCGGGGAGTGGAAACTGGCCGGGCCTGAATGCGGAGCTGCTGATCGAAAGTCCTGCGCTTGCTTTAGCCGCGCCTTCGCTGGTGGATGATCCTGACACCGGCTCCGATAGAGATCACGCACAGGTCCCGATTTTTCATAGTAGCACCACCGTGGAAGCAGCGCCCGGCAGTCGCAAGATTTGTCACGTGGCTCAGGGAAGTCGGGCAATTGACTGCTGACGATGCTATCTTTCAATAGCATCCGGTTTGCCAACGGGTCGGCTTGATGGAGCTGGAGTAACGGCTCACGGCCCCGGCGGACGGCGTTTCAGGTCTTGAATGCTGCCGCCAGACTATCCGGCAGATCGAATTCGTTCAGCGCCCGTGCACGCGCCACTGCCGACATCTTGCGGGCGGTCTTTTCCACGATGCGTTGGATTTTCTCGGCGGAGTGCTTTTCGGCGAACGGGGCAAAGTACCACTTGAGGAACACGAAACAGATTACATCCTCCAACGCCTGAATCTCGGCGTCGCGTTTGATGCCTTCCTTGCGCAGCATCCGGCCCGCCGCATCGGTCTCCTGCGGGTCATATCCGGCATCTGCCATCAGATTCATGACCACGTCCGCATGATGTACGCCCTGCGCCTTGCGCCAAGCCAGATAACCGGCGCGACCTTCGGGGTATTGCATCCGTGCCAGTTTCCAGCGCTCCACATGCTGACCGCGCGCGGCGATCTGCAACACTTCAGAAGCGTCGGGAAACAGCCGGTTCAACTCGGAACTCATCCTTTCGCCGTACAGCAACGCCGCCGGGCGACCCTCTTCGGGATTGGGGTCCGCCTCGTTTGCTGCGTCAATCGACGCAAGAACTCTGTTCATTCGTTCGCTCATCAGCGGCTCCAGTTCTCGGCAGGGTCGCTTTCAGTATAGTCGCGCAACGTCCCGATATCGGCGATTTCGGCGTGGTTTCGTTTCACGGTTACCCCGGCCCCTTTTAGCCGCGAAAACGCCCGGCTCAGGCTTTCCGGCTTCATGCCCAGACGCCCGGCAATGAGCATTTTGTCATAGGGCAGTGTCACATCGCAGGAACCCTGGTCGCGGTCGCACAGGTTGAGCAGAAACTCGGCCACCCGCTGCGCCCCCGTTTGCGCCTTCAACTGCTCCAACTGCGCCACCAGAGAATGCAGGTGTGTAAATGTCGCAGCCAGGATCGATACGCAGATCTCGGGGTCTTCTTTCATCAGTGAAACGAATACGTGGCTGGGAACATGCATCACTTCACAGGTCGAGACCGCCTCGGCCGAGACCGGATAGGGCAAATTACGAAGCGCCACAGCCTCGCCAAAGCTTTCGCCGCGGGTAAAGACGCTCACCACGGCCTCGGCCCCCGTTGGCGACATGCGAAACAGTTTGACCCAGCCGCTGATCACCACATGAATCGCCTGCGCCTTTTCCTCTTGCAGGAAAATCGTCTCGCCGCGTTCATAATTGCGCCAAATTGCGTGGCTCAGCAGGGTGTTCACATGCTGATCCGGCAATGAGCGAACCAGCACGGATTGCCGTGCGATTGCCTTTTGTGCTTCATGCGCCACGCGCTTTTCCCCTCTGGTCCTTTGGCTGGCTCTTTTCGGCCTATAGATCTGTCCGCGATCAAGCTAGTGCAAAGCGCCGTACTCCGCACCTGAATTTTCCTTCCGTCAAAGTCAACCCCGTCTGATCTCTTGACTATTGTCATTTGGCCAGCCGCGACGTCGCATTAGTCTCGTGCCCAACCTCAGAATTTCCGGGAGAAGCCAGTCATGGATTACGAGCGTTATTTCACCCAGAGCCTCGACGCATTGAGGGATGAGGGAAACTATCGGGTCTTCATCGACCTCCAGCGCCGCTGCGGCGCGTTTCCGAACGCCCGGCAAACCGACGGGCCGGTGCAGCGTGATGTACGGATCTGGTGCTCGAACGACTATCTGGGCATGGGCCAGCATCCAACGGTTCTGGCCGCGATGCACGACGCGCTCGACCGCTGCGGAGCCGGGGCCGGGGGCACGCGAAACATTTCGGGCACCACGCATGATCATGTGCTGCTTGAGACCGAACTGGCCGATCTGCATGGCAAGGAGGCGGCGCTGCTGTTCACCTCGGGCTATGTCTCGAACTGGGCGGCACTGGGCACGCTGGCCTCGAAAGTCCCCGGCATGATCGTCTTTTCCGATGCGCTGAATCATGCCTCGATGATCGAAGGTATCCGCCATTCGCGTGCGCAGAAGGTAATCTGGAAGCACAACGACCTCGAAGATCTGGAAGCCAAACTGGCGGCTGCCGATCCCGATGCACCCAAGATGATCGCATTTGAATCCGTCTATTCCATGGACGGTGACATTGCCCCCATCAAGGAGATCTGCGATCTGGCGGACAAATATGGCGCCATGACCTATCTCGACGAGGTGCACGCCGTCGGTCTTTACGGCCCGCGCGGCGGCGGCATTGCCGAGCGTGAAGGTCTGATGGACCGCCTTACGGTCATCGAGGGCACACTGGGCAAGGCCTTCGGCGTGGTCGGTGGCTATATCGCCGCATCTGCCGCTCTGTGTGACTTCGTGCGCAGCTTTGCCAGCGGCTTCATCTTTACGACCGCCCTGCCGCCCGCTGTTGCTGCCGGGGCCGCCGCCTCGATTCGTCATCTGAAGCAGTCGGCCGTCGAACGCGACACGCAAAAGGCCCGCGTGGCGCAGGTGCGCGACCTGCTGGACGCCGAGGGCATTCCGCATCTGCCCAACCCAAGCCACATTATCCCGGTGATGGTGGGCGATCCGGTCAAGTGCAAATTCATCTCAGACACGCTGCTGGAGGAATTCGGCATCTATATCCAGCCGATCAACTATCCGACCGTACCCAAGGGAACCGAGCGACTGCGGATCACGCCATCGCCGGTGCACACGGACGAGGATATCGACCATCTGGTGGGCGCACTGTCGCAACTTTGGCAGCGGTGTCGGATCGCCCGAATGCCGATTGCGGCGCAATAAACCGAAGTTCCCTTCCCTGCACCTTGCGGCGGCTTTCCCAGCCGCCGCTTTTTTAGGTCTCGTGCCGGGACTTGAAGCGTTCGAAATCCGCCACGCTCGGCTGCACGCCGGTAAAAACCTCGATATAGTCCGGCATGTTGGCGATCCGGCTTTCCCTGTTTTCCTCGATCCGCATCGAGATATAGCCGACCTGCGTATACATCACGGTCAGGGCGCGCACTTCGGCCTGGGATTGCGGATAACCGAACCGCTGGAACATCGCCACCAAGGCGTTCTGCCGCGTCTTGTCGGCTGCGTTCAGGCGCGGCTCCAGTGCCGGGTCGTTGCGCGCCCAATTGCGGATGGCCAGATCGAGCCTGGCATCGAACAACGTGTCGTCCAGCCAGCAGTCGAATAGGTTGAACATCGCTTCGACGATTGTGCCCGCATAAGCCTGGGTCCGGGCGACCAGATTGCCGGTGTTTTTGTCTTCCCAATGCCGGATCATCGCTTCGAGCAGCGCGTCGCGATCCTTGAAATGCCAATAGAACCCGGTGCGCGCGACGCCCAGACGTTTAGCCAGAGGCATCACCTTGACGGCCTCGACGCCGTTTTCGGTCAGCAACTCGTAAGCCGCCGTCAGCCAGGCTACTTCGGTTCCACCTTGTTTCAATTCTTCGATCATCGGCGTGCCGTATCAGTTCCAGGTAGGTTTCACAATATTATTGACACATATGTCAAGATACGCAACACATATGTCGACTCATGCAACTCTGTGCCAGGAATCGCTTCATGACAGCCGAGACCCCAGCCCGCGCTCGCCGCGCCCGCCGCAATTCCGGAAAGTCGTCCCGCTCGGCAGAGCCGGGACAGAACCTGCATCTGAGGGTTCCCTACATCACCCGCCGCATTCCGACCTATGATCTTCTGGGCGAGGATAGTCTGGAGCGGATCGAAGCGACCGCCGACCGTATCCTGGCCGAAATCGGCATAGAGGTGCGGGAGGACGCCGAGGCGGTGCGGCTGTACAAGCAGGCCGGTGCGGTAGTGACGGATGTGTCCGCCGAGGCCTGGAACATCAGGTTCGAACCGGGCATGGTGCGCGAGATTCTCAAAACCGCGCCGGCGCGCTTCACCCAATGTGCGCGCAATCCGGTCAACAATGTCGAGATCGGCGGCGACGCGATGGTTTTCGCGCCATCCTATGGCTCTCCGTTCGTGATGGATCTGGACAATGGCCGCCGGTACGGCACCATCGCGGATTTCGAAAATCTGGTGAAGCTGGCGCAATCCTCGCCGTGGCTGCACCATTCCGGCGGCACCATTTGCGAACCGACCGATATCGCGGTGAACAAGCGACACCTCGACATGGTTTACGCGCATATGCGCTATTCCGACCGCGCCTTTCTGGGCTCGATTACAGCGCCCGAGCGCGCCGCCGACAGTGTCGAGATGTGCCGTATTCTGTTCGGGCCGGAATTCGTTGACCGGAACTGCGTGATCATGGGCAATTTCAACACCACCTCGCCGCTGATACTGGACGGGGTGACAACCGCCGGTATCCGCACCTATGCCGAGGCGGGACAAGGGTCGATCCATTTGCCGTTCCTGTTGGGCGGCGCGGTGTCGCCGCTGACAATGGCCGGGGCGGTGGCACAGTGTCTGGCGGAATCGATGGCCTCTTGCGCACTGACCCAGCTGGTGCGCCCCGGTGCCCCCGCCATTCTGGCCGGGTTCCTGTCGTCAATGTCGCTGCGGTCCGGTTCGCCCACTTTTGGAACGCCGGAACCGGCGCTCGGGTCACTGGTCATGGGGCAACTGGCGCGCCGTCTGAACCTGCCGCTTCGCTGCGCGGGCAATTTCTCGACCTCCAAGGCGCCCGACGGGCAGGCGATGCAGCAGGCGATGATGTCGATGATGTCGGCGGTGCAGGGTGGGGCGAATTACATCCTGCACTCGGCGGGGTTTGTCGACGGCCTGCTTTCCATGTCCTATGAGAAGTTTGTGATGGACACTGACATGTGCGGCGCATTGCATTCCTATCTGGCGGGTCTCGAAGTGACCGATGACACGTTGGGCTTCGAGGCGCTGGCGCAGAACGGGCCGGGTGAACATCTGTTCGGCACCAATCACACGCTGCGCCACTACGAAACCGCCTATTGGGACAGTGGTCTGAACGACGACCAGCCGTTCGAGACCTGGGACGAGCAGGGCGGCGCCGACTATGCCCAACGCGCCAACAAACGCTGGAAGGATCTGTTGAACGCCTATCAAGCGCCGCCGATAGACGAAGGCACCGATGAGGCGCTGAAGGACTTCATGGCCCGCAAAAAGGCGTCGATGGCGGACGCCTGGTATTGAGGAGATATGACATGTCCAACGACCCGCTCCTGCAGCCTTATCAACTCAAGCATCTGACCCTGCGCAACCGGATCATGACCACCAGTCATGAACCGGCCTATCCCGAAGACGGAATGCCCAAGGAGCGCTATGCCGCCTATCACGCGGAGCGCGCCAAGGCGGGTGTGGCATTGGCCATGACGGCGGGGTCGGCGGCTGTTTCCAAAGACAGCCCGCCGGTCTTCAACAACATCCTCGCATATAAGGACGAGGTGGTGCCATGGATCAGGAACCTGACCGATGCCTGCCACGAACATGGTTGCGCGGTGATGATCCAGCTCACCCATCTGGGTCGGCGCACCGGCTGGGCCAAGGGCGACTGGCTGCCGTCGGTCAGTTCCTCGAAGCATCGCGAACCGGCGCACAGGTCGTTTCCGAAACTGGCCGAGGATTGGGATATCGAACGCATCATCTCGGATTTTGCCGATGCCACCGAGCGGATGAAAGAGGGCGGCATGGACGGGATCGAGTTGCAGGTTTACGGCCATCTGCTCGATCAGTTCTGGTCGCCGCTCACCAACGATCTGGACGGCCCTTATGGCGGTCAGACGCTGGACAGCCGCCTGAAGCTGCCCTTTGACGTGCTGCGCGCCATCCGCAAGCGGGTGGGCGACGATTTCATCGTCGGCCTGCGCTATACGGCTGACGAAGCCGAGGAGGGCGGAATTTCGCCCGAAGAGGGCCTGGAAATCTCACGCCGCCTTGCCGATAGCGGCATGGTCGATTTCCTCAATGTCATCCGGGGGCGCATCCACACCGACCCGGCGATGACCGATGTGATTCCGGTGCAGGGGATGAAGAACGCGCCGCATCTGGATTTTGCCGGGCGGGTCAAAAAAGAGATTGGCCTGCCGACCTTCCACGCCTCGAAAATTCCCGATGTCGCCACCGCGCGCCACGCTATTGCGGCGGGGCTGCTGGATATGGTGGGCATGACCCGCGCGCATATGGCCGACCCGCATATCGTGAAAAAGATCGTCGAGGGGCGCGAGGACGATATCCGACCCTGTGTTGGCGCAACCTATTGCCTTGACCGGATTTATCAGGCGGGTGAGGCGCTGTGCATGCACAACGCCGCGACGGGCCGCGAACTGACTATGCCGCACGAGATCACGCCCGCCGCCAGCCGCAAGAAGGTGGTGATCGTCGGGGCGGGTCCTGCCGGCCTGGAAGCCGCGCGCGTCGCCGCCGAACGCGGCCATGACGTGACCGTGTTCGAGGCGCAGCCCGATCCCGGCGGGCAGGTGCGGCTGACCGCGCAGAACCAGCGCCGCCGCGAGATGATCGGCATCATCGACTGGCGCATGGCGCAATGCGCCGCGCGCGATGTTGAGTTCCGCTTCAATACGTGGGCCGAGGCCGGGGATGTCACCGCTCTGAACCCGGATGTGGTCATCGTGGCCACGGGCGGCATTGCGAATATCGAGCTGTTTGAAAGCGGAGCGGAGAACGATCTGGTCGTCAGCGCCTGGGATTTGATCTCGGGCGACGTGAAACCGGGCCAGAATGTGCTGATTTACGATGAAAGCGGTGATCATCCCGGCCTGATGGCCGCCGAGGTTGCCGCCAACGCGGGCAGCGCGGTCGAGGTGATGACGCCGGACCGCATGTTTGCGCCCGACATCATGGGCATGAACCTTGTTCCATACATGCGTGCGCTGCAGGACAAGGACACGACCTTTACGGTCGCCCGGCGACTGCTGGACGTGCAGCGTGAGGGCAATCGGTTGAAGGCGGTCATCGGAACGGATTACAGCGATTTCAAATCCGAAGAGACCTATGACCAGGTTGTGGTGAATTATGGCACCATGCCGCTGGCCGATCTTTATTTCGATCTCAAACCCATGTCGTCGAATTGTGGCGCGGTGGACTATGGCGCGCTTGTTGCGGGCCGGCCTCAGGACGTGACCCGCAATTCGGGCGGCAGCTTCAAGCTGTTCCGGATCGGAGACGCGGTCAGCGCCCGCAACACCCATGCCGCGATCTATGACGCATTGCGGCTGGTCAAGGATATCTGACCACGAGCCCAGGGGATCGCCATGAGCCTCAAGCATGTCTTCAACCCGGTTCGCCTGCGCCACAGGACGTTGCGCAATCGCATCGTATTCGGGGCACATACGACCAACATGGCGCGGGACGGGCTGCCGGGGGACCAGCACCTTGGCTATTACCTGGAACGCGCCATGGGCGGGGCGGCGATGATCGTGGTGGAGCCGGTGCCGGTGCATCCGGCGGCGGTGCTGACGCGGGGCAATTTCCGTCATAGCAGTGACGAGGTGATCCCGCATTTCGCGCGTATCACCGAGGCTTGCAAGGCGCACGGCGCGGTGATGATCCAGCAGCTCTACCATGTCGGCGCGCACGGGGACTGGGACAACAGCTGGCACGCGAACTGGTCGCCCTCGGGCGGACCCAGCTATCACGACAATGACGGCAGTCACGAAATGACCGTCGGCGAGATCGAAGAGACCATCGACGGTTTCGTCCAGGCTGCGATCCGGTGCCAGAAGGCGGGGTTTGACGGCGTTGAGGTATGGGCAGCCTATCATTGCCTGCTCGACCAGTTCTGGACTCCGTTTTCCAACCAGCGCACGGATGAATGGGGCGGAAGTCTGGACAATCGCACCCGGTTTTCGCGCGAAATCCTGAGACGTATCCGCGCCGCCTGCGGTGAGGATTTCATTGTTGGGCTGGCAGTGAACGACGATGCCGATGTCAAGGTGTGCCTCAGCCGCGACGAAATGGTCGAGATCGTGACCCTGCATGATGCAGAGGGTTTGATGGACTATGTGACGGTCGGGTCGGGCAGCTATTTCGATTTCTACAAACTTCTGCCCAGCTTTCAGTATCCCGAAAGTCTTGGGGCCGACCTTGCGGTGCGGCTGAAAGGTGCGGTCCGGAACGCACTGGTGACGGCCGAGGCAAATATCCGAACACCCGAAAACGCCAATACCCTGCTTGGCGGCGGACAGGCCGATCTGGTTTCCATCGTGCGTGGGCAGATCGCTGATCCGCATCTGGTCAACAAGGCCCGCGAGGACCGGATCGGGGATATTCGCGGCTGCCTGTCCTGCAATCAGCAGTGTTGGGGCCGGCGCGGGCGCGACTATTACATTTCCTGCCTGATCAACCCCTCGGCGGGACACGAATATCTGTGGGGCGGCGACCGGTTCCAAAAGGTTGATGAGCCCAAATCCGTGCTGGTCGTGGGGGCTGGTCCTGCCGGTCTGGAAGCCGCCCGTGTCGCGGCGGAGCGCGGTCACAACGTCGTCCTTGCCGAGGCGTCTTCGGAACTCGGAGGCCAGTTCCGCCTGGCCGGGCTGCAACCGCGCAGGGCGCAGATTACGGATCTGATCGCCTGGTACGGGCGGCAGTTGGGCAAACTGGGCGTCGATATGCGGTTCAACACCTATCTCGACGCAGACGACATCGCCGCGATAGGGGCGGATCATGTTGTGTTGGCCACGGGGTCGTTGCCTGCCGGGACCGGGTTTCAGAAGGCGTTGCCACATCAGGCGGATTTGCCCGGAGCCGATGCCGCGAATGTCTGGTCGCCCGAGGATGTCATGGGCCGGGCCGCGCGTCTGGGCAAGCGGGTGATCGTGCTGGACGAAGGCGGGCACTGGCGCGGAATCGGCACCGCCTGGCATCTGGCCGAGGCCGGGCACGAGATCACCATAGTGACGCCGGCGCCGATGGTGGCGCGTGATCTGTTCCGCTCGGCCACCGATTTGCCCGCGCGCCGCTCGCTGGCCGCGCTGGGCGCGCGTTTTGTTACCGAAAGCGCACTTACGGAATGGACCGGTGCCAGCGCCAGGGCGTTGTGCCTGCTGACCGGGCGTGAAAGCGAGATCGCGGCGGAGTCGCTGGTTCTGGCCACGGGCAATGTCGTCGACACCACCTTGCAAGATGACCTGCGGGCCCGGAGTATCAGGCCGCATCTTGTCGGCGACGCCAGTGCACCGCGCCTGGCTTCGGCAGCGATTTATGAGGGGCGGGTGACAGGGCTGGACCTCTAGCCGGATTGGCTTGTGCCGGAGAGTGAGAGGTGATTAGGGTTTCTGGCCAATATCCCCGGTTTCGGAGAGCATTTTATGGACAGACCCCGCGCCGATCTTGCTGCGTCGAACACGCCGCTTTACCGCCTGCCCCGGTTGTCCGGGCATCTGGGCATCGACCTGTGGATCAAGCGGGACGATCTGGCCGGTGCGCCGTTCGGCGGCAACAAGTCCCGGCAACTGGAATATTATCTGGGGGCCGCGAAGGCCGCCGATGCCGACACGATCCTGATCACCGGCGCGGTTCAGTCGAATTTCGTGCGAACTGCCGCCGCCGCCGCCGCTTCGCTGGGAATGCAGACCGTCGTCCAGCTTGAAGAGCGCGTGAGCGGCGTGGACGAGACCTATCGAACCTCGGGCAATGTCCTGTTGCTTCGCGTTCTCGGGGCCGAGATCATGCACTATCCCGAAGGCGAGGACGAGGCAGGAGCCGATGCCGCGCTGCGGGCAAGGGCCGAGGAATTGCGCGATGCGGGGCGGCGGCCCTATGTCATTCCGCTTGCAGTGAACAATCCGCCGCTCGGCGCGCTGGGATATATACGCGCCGGGCGCGAGATCATGGAACAGGCGGGTGATTTCGAAACTGTCGTCGTCTCTTCCGGCAGCGGTGCGACTCATGCGGGGCTTTTGACAGGGCTTCGGGGCGCAAGAAGCAAGGCCACGGTAATCGGAAGCTGTGTGCGCCGGTCGCGAGAGTTGCAAATCCTGCGCATTGCCGAAGTTCTCGACCGGCTAAGCGAACTGACCGATCACACATCTTCGGTTTCGTCGCAGGATATCCGCATCTGGGACGGTGCGCTCGCACCCGGATATGGCCAGTTCGGCCCCGCCGCGAAATCCGCGATGGAAATGATGGCCCGGCAGGAAGGCATTCTGCTTGATCCTGTCTATACCGCCAAGGCCTTTGCAGCCATCCCGGCCCTTGCGGCGAGCGGTGAGATCGCAAAAGGCAGCCGGGTTCTGTTCGTGCATACGGGCGGGCTGGCCGCTTTGTTCGGCTATCAATCCGGATTGGAGGCGGCATTCTGACGGCTTGCCGTTTCACCTTCGGTAGTGGCGATCTCGGGGTGTGCGCCAATTTCGTCCAGCAATGTGACGACCTCGGCGCACCAGCCTTCCTTGATCCTTTTGGCGAGTTGGGACAATGGCCGATAGAGCGGTGAGAGGATCACGTATTCATACCGGAAAATTCCGGGCATCGGGCGAAAGACCACCTCGCCCCGGGTCATGTTGGTTTCCTGCTCGGTCACGACGGTCAGCGGATCGACAATGGACAGGCACCGGCCGGCGCTGATGAATTGCATCAAAGGGGCGAAAAACTGGCTGTCGAGCAGGATATTCGCTGTGACCCCGCAATCGCGCAGGGCTTTCAGGGTACGTTCGTGCATCACATGGTAGCTTTGAAGCGTTCCCAGCGGCACGCCATCCAGATCCTTGCAAAGTATGGCATCTTGTTTGGCCAGCGGATGGGTGCGCGGAAGCGCGCAAAAACAATCGGCGGTGATCAGCTCCTGCCGGTATGTGAGAGCTTCGCCCGAGCCAACCGCCAGGTCGGCAAACCCGAAATCGAACGCCTGCGTCGCGGCCAGTTCGCGAATCTGCATCGAAGTGCGCGACGACAGCGAAACACGTATATCCGGCACGTCACCGATTGCGCGGCTGATATAGCGTGGTAGCAGAAAAGCTGAAGGTCCGGGCATGGACGCGATATTCAGTGTTCCGCCGTCGCCCCTGACCAGGCCCTTCATAGTTCCGGCCACGGCCGAAAGGCGGTCCAGGATGTCGCTGGCTTCGGCCAGAAGATAGTGCGCTTCGGGTACGGGCACCAATTGACGGCCCCGGCGATCGAACAGCTTCATGCCCAGCGAATCCTCCAATGAACGAATCGCCAGGCTGACGGCAGGCTGGGTCCGGCCCAGCTTTTGCGCGGCCTCGGATAGCGAGGATGAGTTCATGACGGCCCGAAAGGCTGTAATTTGAGACAGATTCATCGCAGATTCATAAGTTGAACTTTGGTTAGCCTAAAGTAATCAAATTTGCATTTATTGAAAAGTTCGATCATCGTTTTCGGATAAGGATCGTGATCTGACGTCCGACCACACCAAAGGGAGACCCAAATGACATTTATCAGAAACCTTGGCGGAGCCTTTCTGGCGGCCACGCTGGCGGCCGGGGCGGCCTATGCCCAGGATCCGACCTTCTTCCGCATCGGCACAGGCAGCGCCGGCGGCACGTATTTTCCCATCGGCGGCACCATCGCCAACGGCATCTCGGCCCCTCCGGGTTCGCGCCCCTGTGATCAGGGCGGCCAGTGCGGCGTGCCGGGGCTGATCGCCATCGCGCAGTCGACCACAGCGTCTGTCTTCAATAACACAGCCGTTGAAAACGGCGAGCTAGAGGCAGGCCTGGCGGCGGCGGATGTTACCCGTTCGATGTACCTGGGCGAGGGTAAGTTCGAAGGCAAACCGCATCCGAAGCTGCGCATCGTCGCCAACCTGTTCCCCGAAGATCTGCATCTGGTGCTGCCCAAGGGATCGTCGATCGACAACCTGGGCGATCTGGCGGGCAAGCGCGTCGGCATCGCTCAGGCGGGATCCGGCACTCAGGTCGCCGTTTTGCAGATGCTGGATGCCTGGGGTGTGACCCGCGACAACATGGATGAGGCCGAACTGAACAACAGCCAGTCGGCCGAACGTCTGGCGGACGGTCAGCTTGACGGTTATTTCTATGCCGCGGGCTGGCCTGTTTCGGCAATGGTTCAGCTCGCCTCGACCAAAGGCATGGATCTGCACAGCTTCACCGACGAGGATCTGGCCAAGATCAACGAGATCATCCCGGCCTACATTCCGTCGAAAATTCCGGCCGGTGTCTATGAGGGCGTCGACTATGAGGTAAAAACCCCGGCGGTTTCGGCGTTGCTGGTGGTGTCGTCCGATCTGTCCGACGAACTGGTCTATGGCATTACGCAGGCGATCTGGAACGACAATACCCGCAATCTTCTGGATAACGGCCACGCCAAGGGCAAGCAGATCACGCTGGATACTGCCCTTGATGGCGTCGTCAACCTGGGCGTTCCGCTGCATCCGGGTGCCGAGAAATTTTATAAAGAAGCCGGCGTTCTGGAATAACCCTACTCTCCTCGGTTATTCCGTATCCCGGGCGGCGGGCCTAGGCCGCGCCGCCCGACAAATTCCCTACTACACTTGATGCGAGAGGGCGGGCTATGAGCAACGCGCCAAACCACGAGTCTCCGGAACTGTCAGCCGAAGAGCTGGCGGCGATCGAAGAAAAATTCGATGAGGGCGCGGCGACGCGCGAAGTTTCGGACCGGTTCGGAAAGTTCCTGCGCTATGTGGCGTTGATCTATGCCACGTACCACTATCTGACCGCAGGGTTCGGCCTGCCGCCGGATTACTGGCACATGGGCTGGCACCTGTCGGGATTGTTCATCCTGATCTACGCTCTGTTCCCGCATATCAAGACCAAAACCTCGTTCGATCTGAAAACCGGCGCGTTTCATCTGGGCGGCGTGCCGTTCCTGGATGTGACGCTGATGGTTCTGGGGGTTGCGGCCTCGCTGTATCTGGGTCTCGCCTGGCACGGCATTCCGTTCCTCGGGATCGAGGAGATGACCTTCAGAATGGGTAATCCGAACACCTACGACTTGATCTTCGGGTGTATCCTGATCGTTCTGGTTCTCGATATTGCGCGCCGCACGCTGGGCTGGATTCTGCCGCTGATCATCTGCTGTTTCATGGCCTATGCGCTGTTCGGCCCGATCTTTCCGGGCATCCTGCAACACCCCGGCGTCAAGTTCAAAACCTTTGTCAGTTCGATGTATTTCCCGCAGGAAGGCATTTTTGGCGTCACTCTGTGGGTGGTATCGACCATCGTGTTCCACTTTGTCCTTTTCGGCGTGATTGCGCAGCGTACAGGACTGGGGCAACTTTTCATCGACAATGCCACCATTCTGGCAGGCCGGTATACTGGTGGCCCGGCCAAGGTGTCGGTGGTGTCGTCGGCGTTTTTCGGCACCATCTCGGGTTCGTCGGTGGCCAACACCGTCTCGACCGGGGCGCTGACCATTCCGAACATGAAGCGGCTGGGATATCCAGGTCATTTCGCGGGCGGGGTCGAGGCGGCCGCTTCGGCGGGTGGCCAGATCACGCCGCCTATCATGGGGGCCGCGGCCTTCATCATGGCCGAATTTCTGGAAGTGCCCTACACCACCATCGTGATTGCGGCGATCTTCCCGGCAATCCTGCATTATACCGGCGTGTTCGCCGTGGTGCATCTGATGGCGCGCCGCCTGAACCTGCAGGGTCTGTCCAAGGAAATGCTGCCGAAACTGGGCGAGGTCTGGCGCGAAGGCTGGGCCAACATCGTTCCGCTGGTCGGACTGCTGGTCGTGCTGTTCTCGGGTTACACGCCCTATATGTCAGCTTTCTGTGGCATTTCCCTGGCGCTGATCGCGGGTATGAGCCGTTACAGAGAGCCCCTGACCCTGTCAATTCCGGCGGCGTTCATTGCCTTTGTACTTTGGAAATATGCGGGCGACGGCTTTGATCTGACGATGTCGCTCATCCTGATTGCCGGGTCAATCATCGCCACCTTCAATCCGCAACGCCGGACGACGATCTCGGAAATGGCGGATACGCTGGAGACCGGGGTGAAATACGCGCTCGCCGTGGGCGCGGCCTCGGCCGCCGTCGGTATCGTCATCGGGGTGATCAACACCACCGGCGTCGGGTTCCGCATCGGTTTCATGGTAACGCAGGCCGCGTCGAATCTGGGCGGCGACATCAACAGCCTTTTGACCTTCGGCGGGTTTGAGCTGTTCGCAGTCGAGGATCTGACGCTGTTCATCAGCCTGATCTTCATCGCCATCGCTTGTATCCTGATGGGTGCAGGCGTGCCGACGACAGCGCTTTACATCATGCTGGTTTCAGTCGCTCAACCCGCGCTGGCGCAACTGGGTATTCCGCCGATCGCGAGCCATATGTTCGTGCTGTACTACGGCGTCGTGGCCGAGATCACGCCACCGGTCTGTACCTCGGCATACGCAGCGGCGGCCATTGCCAACTCCAACCCGTTCCGAACCGGTTTGTCGGCTTTCTCGCTGGGACTGGGCAAGGTGGTTGCGCCAATGGCATTTGTCTATGCGCCGGTGCTGCTCTTCGTGTCTTCGGCGGGGTTCGATTTTGTCGAATTCACCTATACGGCGGCAAGCTGTATCGCTGGTGTCATCGCGCTTTCGGCGGCGGTTGTGGGGTATTGGCTGGCGCCGATGGGGGCGATTTTCAGGATACTTTTGGCTGTCTCCGGTCTTGTTTTCATTGCCCCGTCGTTGCAGGCCGACCTGCTGGCGCTGGCCATAGCCAGCCCGGCGATCCTAAGCCAGATCATCGCCCGTCGGGCGCAGGCATCCGTGGTGTGATCCGATGGAAAAAGATGTCACCATTCTCGGTGCGGGTGTTGTCGGCATCTGCACCGCCCTCTCCCTTGCTGAGCGCGGCATCCGGGTGCGCCTGATCGACCGGGGCGATCCGGGGCAGGAGACATCCTTTGGCAATGCCGGTGTCATCTCGCCATGGTCCATCATTCCGCAGTCTATGCCGGGAACCTGGAAACAGATGCCGCATCTGCTGCTCGGTAAATACCGGCCCCTTGCCGTGCGCGCGACGTTCTGGCCCAGAATGGTACGCTGGGGGCTGGCGTTTCTCAGCAACGGGACAGAGGCGCGCGTGCATCGGGCGGCGGACGCGATGGAGGTGCTGTGCGGTCCCTCGATCGACCTCTACCGGCGGCACCTGCAGGGGACCGGGGCAGAAGACCTGGTCCGTGACAGTTGCTATATCCACGCCTTTCGCGAGGCGGATCAGGCGTCGCTGCGTTCTCTCGACTATCGCATCCGGCAGGACAAGGGCGCGCGGATGGAACTGGTGGGGGCGGATGAATTGCGCCGTATCGAACCCGCCTTGTCCCATGATTTCAAAGCGGCCGTCCTGATCCACGATCAGGCCCGCGCCCTGTCACCGGGTCGGATTGGCACAGTTTTAGCGGACAAGGCCCGCTCGCTTGGCGTCGAAGTCGTCAAGGAACAGGTTCAGGGCCTTATGCGCACCGATCTGGGCTGGCGCATTTCCTGCGATGTGGGTGTCTATGAAACGTCGCGTGTGGTGGTGACGATGGGGGCATGGT
Source organism: Ruegeria sp. AF8 (assembly GCF_056541825.1). Classification (NCBI taxonomy): domain Bacteria; kingdom Pseudomonadati; phylum Pseudomonadota; class Alphaproteobacteria; order Rhodobacterales; family Roseobacteraceae; genus Ruegeria; species Ruegeria sp. AF8. The sequence continues at coordinate 47,886 of NZ_JBQFYW010000001.1, forward strand.
CGCCCGAGATACTCAGGCCGCTGGGTATCGACGTCCCGTTGGTGGCCGAGCGCGGCTACCACCTGGAGTTTTCCACTCCGGGGATCGAACTGAACAACTCGGTCATGGACACAGATGCCAAGATCGTGGCTTCCAGCATGGAGGGCGGTCTGCGCATTGCCGGTCAGGCCGAATTCGGCGACGTGAACGCCCCGCCCGACCCGCGCAAGCAGCCCCGCTTGATGGCACAGGCCCAAGCGGCCTTTCCCGGCCTCGCCAGCGATCGCCCGAGCTTCTGGATGGGGCGCCGTCCGACATTTCCCGACAGCCTGCCGATGATCGGAGAGTTCGAAGGGCAACCGGGGCTGTTTGCAGGTTTCGGGCACTCGCACTGGGGGTTGATGATGGCCCCGAAAACCGGTGAGTTGCTGGCCGACATGCTGTCGGGACGTAGCCACAACATCGATTGCTCGGCCTTTTGCACGGGTCGGTTTTCCAGCGGATTGATCCCAACAACGGACCTTCGGACATGACAGACACGGTCGCCCCGATCGGCATTCTTTGCCTCGACACTCATTTCGCCAAGCCGCCCGGGCATATCCGGTGCAGTGAAAGCCTGCCGTTTCCGACAGTGAAACGGGTTGTGCGGGGCACTACGATCCGCGAACTGCTGGAACGCCCCAGCATCGAATTCTTCGCGCCCTTTCTGGATGCCGCAAGGGAGCTGGAGGCTCAGGGTTGCGCCGCCATCACCGGCAGTTGCGGTTTCATGGCGCTGTTTCACCGGGAACTGGCAGCGCAGGTGTCAATCCCGGTCTTCTCTTCGAGCCTGATCCAGATCCCGCTGATGCACCAAATGGCCGGAATGCAAGGCCGGGTCGGCGTCATCACCGCGCGGAAATCCGCCCTGACGCAGGCGCATATGGATGCGGTCGGGGCCGGGACCACACCCGTTGCCATTGCCGGGATGGAGGAGCAGCCTGAATTCAGGGCGGTGATCCTTGACGACAAGCGACCCGAAATCGATCAGGACAAGCTGGCCAGGGAACTGGCCGCGGTTGGCCGCCAGTTGATTGACGAAAACCAGGATGTCACCTCGATCGTTCTGGAATGCACCGATTTGCCCCCATATGCACATCATTTGCAGCAGGCGCTGGGCCTGCCGGTGGCCGATCTCACGACGCTTGCGACCATGGTCCACAATTTAGTGGCGCGCGTCCCCTATTCGGGCCCGGTGAGGTACGACTGAACCATGCTTCCGTTCGCCCGCCGCCGCGTGCCGGTGACAGATGCGATATGGCGGTCGCACTCGTGATGGCGGGCTATCCCGACCGCCATCCCGCCTCGCGCAGTGCCTGCCCGTAATCGGGCGCGGTGCGCATTTCAGGCCCCAGCCCTTTGCCAAGAAGGACCTTATGCAACTTCGGCAGATTGTAGCATGGCACGTGCATGATCATGTGATGCTCGAGGTGGTAGTTCACCCAATAGGGCGCGACCAGCAACCGTGCGAAAGGTCCGGCATAGGTGGTTCGCACGTTTTGCAGAGGGTTCTCCGATTCTTCCGTCGCTCCGTGCTCGGCGATGTTGCGGATGCGCAGGACGAACTGAAACCAGGTGAGATAGGGCAGCAACCAGAACGCAAACCCCCACCACCATTGCCCGACCAATCCCATGACGACCATGACGCCCAGAAAAACCGGTAGCGATTTCCAAAGCTGTGCCGCGTTGAAGCTCTGCGCGAAATCCGAGGCCGCCGCTTCGACCGCATCCCTGTCGCCAGCCAGCCGGAACGACATCACCACCTGCCCCCAAAGCTGTTTCATCCCGGTGCGCCCGGTCAGATCGCGCGCGAATTTGCGCTTCATCGAGGCGTGCGAGGTGGGAAACTTGGTAGACAGGACCAGATCCGGGTCCTTTTCGGTTTGCGCAAAACGGTGATGGGTCAGGTGATAATGCCTATAGGCCTGCAACTCGGCCAGAATCGGCCGCCCGCACAACCATTCGCCGACGGAATCATTCAGGCGCTTGTTCCGGAACAGGGCGTTGTGGGCAGCTTCATGCATGAGAATCGCCAATCCCAACTGACGCGATCCGATCACGACAATAGCGAGGAAGAAGGTCAGCGGATTCGGCCAGGCCGCAAAAACCGTCAGCACCAGCACAATGATGCCCCAGCAATGAGCAACCAGCCAGATGCCCATCCGATCCGAACGTTGCGCCAGCGGTCGAATCTCTTCGGTGGTCAGATAGGCCTTTCCAGGTGTCATCGCGACGCCTCCCTGGCCAAAATTTTTCAGATTGAAGACCCGCCTGTCAATTCCGTCGCGGCGTCACTACGGCGTCGGCAGCCGCGTCATGGGCACTCGTTAACCACTGGTTTGCGACATTGATCTCCGGAACCTTTCGGCCCCTGAAACCCAGCGCAGACCCACACAAAAATCGTGGCCCCTGACGCGGCTGCAGTCATTACAGCCTCTGGCGTGTGCCCATCGATTGCGACGGTACTCACCAACCCCACAAGGAATAACCCAACCCCCTCTAAGCCCAGAGCATGTAACAGACTTCTGCTGGTTGCTCTGATCTTCATCGGGCTTGCCCCCCTCATGTAGCCAACTTGGCTAAGGAGACATTCGCCCAAAACCTGTGGTTGCGTAAGTGAAGCAGTTCACAATCGGTGAGAAATTATCGAAAATAATTCAACGCCAGTCGAAAAACCCTTCTCCGGCCCGATCCAGAAGGCGGGCGGCCATGGCGCGCCCCATCTCGGTTCCGTCTTCGACCGGTCCGGTCACGTCATCGGCAATCGATTCGGAGCCATCGGGGCGCAGAACCTCGCCGCGCAGGCGCAGATTGGTGCCGTCAAGTTCCGCCAACCCGGCAATCGGTGTTTCGCACGAGCCGTCAAGCGCGGCCAGAAGCGCCCGTTCCGCCGCCAGTCTTTGGCCGGTTTCAATATGATGGATTGCCTCCAGCATTTCGGCTGCGCGATGATCGTCGGCGCGTCGTTCGATTCCGATCGTGCCCTGTGCGATGGCGGGCAGCATGTCGTCGGGAGAGATCGCGGTTGCCGGCACGTCCGCCATGTTCAGTCGCCGGATACCGGCCAGCGCAAGGAAAGTGCATTCGGCAACGCCCTGGCTTAGTTTCTTCAGGCGGGTCTGCACGTTTCCGCGAAATTCCACTACGTTCAGGTCGGGGCGGCGGTTTAACAGCTGTGCCCGGCGGCGCAGCGACGATGTTCCGACCACCGCACCTTTTGCAAGATCGTGAATCGAACTCAGCGATGGTGAGATAAACGCGTCCCGCACATCTTCGCGCGGCAGGAATGTGTCGAGCACCAGTCCTTCAGGTTGTTCGACCGGCATGTCCTTGGTCGAGTGCACGGCGATGTCGATCCCACCCTGCAGCATCGCCTCTTCGATTTCCTTGGTGAACAGGCCCTTGTTGCCGATTTCCTTCAGCGGGCGGTCGGCGTCGATCATGGCGCGGTTGTCGCCGGTGGTCTTTATGACCACGACCTCGAACGATTCTTCGGGCAGATCGAACGCCTCGCTCAGTCGGCGACGGGTTTCATAGGCCTGGGCCAGCGCCAGCGGCGAACCACGGGTGCCGATCTTAAGCGGCGAAGCGGGGGAGGGTAAGGACAAAGTCATGGCGCAAGCTTTAGTCGCGTCACATTGCCCTGACAATGGGGGCAGAGCTTGACAAATTGCCGCCGAAGGCGGACCCGTGGCGGAAACCGGAACATTGGGGGCGAGCATGGCCGAAACAAAAACATTGCTGCGGGCGCTGGCGGGAGAGGTTCAGAAGGTTCCGCCGATCTGGATGATGCGCCAGGCCGGGCGTTATCTGCCGGAATATCGCGCCACACGGGAACAGGCGGGCGATTTCCTGCGGCTGTGTTATACGCCGGACCTTGCCGCCGAAGTGACGTTGCAGCCGATCCGCCGCTATGGGTTCGACGCGGCGATTCTTTTTGCCGACATTTTGCTGGTTCCGCAGGCGCTGGGGGCCGATCTGTGGTTCGTGACCGGCGAGGGGCCTCGTCTGTCGACGATTCAGGGTCAGGCCGACTTTGACGCGTTGAAACCTGTTGATGCAATTCACGAGACTCTGGACCCGGTTTACGAAACCGTCCGTATCCTGTCGCGGGAATTGCCGGCGGAAACCACGTTGATCGGTTTTGCCGGAGCGCCCTGGACCGTGGCGACCTATATGATTGCCGGTCGCGGCACACCCGATCAAGGCCCGGCGCATGCGCTGCGTGAGGGTAATCAGGCGCTGTTCGATGCGCTGATCAACCGGATCACCGCGGCCACCATCGAATATCTTTTGGCCCAGATCGAGGCGGGGGCCGAGGTGGTCAAAATCTTCGACAGCTGGGCCGGATCGCTGAAGGGTGATGCCTTTGTCAAATACGCGGTCGAACCCTGCCGGGTGATCACTCAGGCCCTGAAAGCACGTCACCCGGGTATCCCGGTTATCGGATTTCCGCGCGAAGCGGGGGACGGGTATATCGGGTTCGCCAAGGTCACGGGCGTGGACTGCGTGGCGCTCGATAATTCCGTGACACCTGAATGGGCGGCTGAGCATGTACAGGTTGATGGCTGCGTGCAGGGCAACCTCGCCTCGTCGCATATGGTGACCGGCGGGCAGGCATTGATCGATGAGACCCGCCGCATTGTCGACGCGTTTTCCAAGGGGCCGCACATCTTTAATCTGGGTCACGGAATCACGCCGGATGCAGATCCCGAAAACGTTCAGATCATGATCGACACAGTGCGCGGCCGTTGAGAGCAGAGGCGGGGCGGCAGCCCCTTGCGCTCAGCAAGGTTTGGAGACCAGAAAGGAACGGCGGGTCAGGTCCTGTCGGGCGCTGTGAGTTCGGCAAGGATCTCTTCGGTGTGTTCGCCGCGCATGGGGCTGGGCTGTGGTGTCCAGCCATGGTCGGAAAAACGCGGAGCGCAGGCGGCCTGGAACGTTCCGTCGGCCTGCAACCAGGTGTTGCGGGCCGCGTTCATGGCGTGCCCTGCCGCTTCAGTTGGACTGAGCACAGGGGCGACGCAGGCATCGGTGCCCTGAAACAGTTCGGCCCAATGGGAGCGTGGCCGTTTCGCGAAAATGCGGGCAAGGCGTGCGGTGAGCGCGGGCCAGAGAGTTCGGTCATATTGCCGCTGGAACTCGGGGTCTTCCGCAAGCCCGAGAAGATCGAGGAAGAGCGCATAGAATTTCGGCTCCAGGCATTGCACCGTGACATAGCCGCCGTCGGAACAGGCATATGTGCGGCTCCAATGCGGGCCGTCAAGCAGGCTTTGCCCGCGCATCTCAGCGAGGTTGCCGGTTTGCGCCAGGCTCATCAGCAGGTTCATCATGTGCGCCGAGCCGTCATAAATAGCGGCATCGACCACCGTCCCCTGCCCGGTGGCGCGTGCGTTCAGAAGGCCAGCCAAAAGGCCAGTGACCAGATACATGGCGCCGCCGCCAATATCGCCCAGCAGCGTTGCCGGTGTCTGTGGTGCGTCACCGGGGGACGATCCGTACCACAGCGCGCCGGACAGGGCGATATAGTTCAGGTCGTGCCCCGCCACCTGCGCCAAAGGCCCGTCCTGTCCCCAGCCGGTCATGCGGCCATAGACCAGTTTGGGGTTCAGCGTGTGGCACGGCTCCGGGCCGAGACCCAGCTTTTCCATCACGCCGGGGCGGAATCCTTCGATCAGCGCGTCGGCAGAGGCGATCAGGCGTTCGGCGGTTTTCCGATCTGCCGCGTGTTTGAGATCCAGAGCGATGGACCGTTTCCCGCGGTCGAGCAGCGAGCGTTCGGGCATTCCCGGCGTGACCGGACCGCCCTTGCGGTGAACCGTGATCACGTCCGCGCCGAGATCGGCAAGCAGCATGGCCGCGAACGGGGCAGGGCCGAGCCCTTCGAATTCGATGATGCGAATGCCGTTCAGCATGTCAGCTCCTATGTTTCATTCAGGGTCCGGGCAAGGCCGGAAGATTGCAAGGGGGCATGAGCGCGACGTCACGTTCTGACCGGGCGCGATCAGAAATAAGGGCCGGACGCAGAACGAAGACGGGGCCCGACGAAACAGATCCGGTAGTTCGTTCGGGCAGTGACGTCCCTCTTGTGTTTCCTGCGGGATAAAACGGCCTCTGCTGTGGCGCCGTTTCCCTATTGAAACGGATCGTCCGGGTAGCCGACCCGGGCCAGATACAAACCCTGTGGCGGGCAGACCGGGCCACAGGCCGCGCGGTCGGCGGCCTGCAGTGCAGCGCGGACGTCGCCGGGCGTCCATGCCCCGGCCCCGACGCGTTCGAGGGTGCCCACGAAACTGCGCACCTGATTGTGCAGGAAGGAACGTGCGCGAACGTGAAAGTGTATTTCCGGGCCGGAAAACCCCTCCACTTCCTGCACGCGCAGTTCATCCAGTGTCTTGACGGGGCTGGCCGCCTGACAGATCGACGAGCGGAAGGTGGTGAAATCGTGCCGTCCGATCAGCATGTTAGCGGCGGCCTGCATTTCCGTCGCGCCGAGCGGGTGGCCGATCTGCCAGACCTGACCTTTGTCATGGGTGGCCGGGGCGCGGCGGATCAGGATACGGAACAGGTATTGCCGCTCGGTTGCCGAAAAGCGCGCGTGCCAGTCGTCTGCGACCCTGACGGCCTGCAGGATCGCGACCGGTTCCGGCTTGAGGTGATAGTTCAGCGCCTCGGACAGGCGGAACGGGTCCCAGTCCTTGATCAGATCGCAATGGGCGACCTGACCCAGCGCATGCACGCCGGCATCTGTGCGCCCGGCGGCGGCTATCGTGTGCGGGCCGGGTTCGAGTTTGGCCAGCGCATCCTCGATCGCCCCCTGAACAGAAGGCAACTCTTTCTGGCGCTGCCATCCGGCAAACGGGGCGCCCTGATATTCGACTTTCAACGCAAAGCGAGGCATGGCCGCGCTGGTAGCCCGGACCGTCGTGCAAGTCCAGTATGGCCTCAGGTGTTTCGGCCTGCGACTGGTATCCCCGCACGAACATGCCTATCTTGCGGAAAGTCATGAAAGAGGCAGTGTTTTGGTCATTTCGACTTTGGCAGACAATATCGTGCGCGGTGTGGAAAACGTGGGTGACCGGGTGTCCGAGGCCCTGTTCGAGCCGGTGATCCGGCTGGGCGTTACCGGGCTGGCGCGCTCGGGCAAGACGGTGTTCATCACGTCGCTTGTGGCCAATCTGCTGGATCGGGGGCGGATGCACGGGCTGGCAGCAGAGCAGGAAGGCAGGATCGTTGCCGCCTACCTGCAACCCCAACCCGACGACACCGTGCCACGCTTTGACTATGAATCACATCTGGGCGCGCTGACCGGGGCGGTGCCGCATTGGCCAGAGAGCACTCGCGCAGTGTCGGAACTGCGTCTGTCATTGCGGGTTCGGCCCGGTGGCCTGCTATCGGGATGGCAGGGGCCGCGCGCAGTGCATCTGGACATCGTGGACTATCCCGGAGAGTGGCTTCTGGATCTGGGATTGCTGGACAAGAGCTATGCCGAATGGTCGGGTGAGACTCTGTCGCGGGTCGCTGCACGGTCGCAGGCTGCGGCCTATCTGACGCAGGCAAAAGGCATCGACCCGGACGCCGTTCTGGATGAGCAGGTGGCGCAAAGCCTGGCAAAATCCTTTACGGGCTATCTTGCGACGGCGCGCGAGGCCGGATTCTACGACTGCACTCCGGGGCGGTTCCTGCTGCCGGGCGATCTGGCGGGTTCGCCGGTTCTGACATTCGCGCCGCTGCCGGTTGCCGGCCCGTCGCGCCGCCGCACGCTGCATCGCGAGATGGAGCGGCGGTACGAGGCTTACAAGTCGCAGGTGGTCAAACCGTTCTTCCGGGATCATTTCGCCCGGATTGACCGGCAGATCGTTCTTGTCGATGCGCTGGGGGCAATCCACAAGGGGCCGCAGGCGGTCGAGGATATGCGCCGTGCGATGGCCGACATTCTTGCGGCGTTCCGGCCGGGGCGGAATGCGTGGCTGAGTGGTCTTTTGCTGGGAAGACGGGTGGAGAAGATTTTGTTTGCCGCGACAAAGGCCGATCATCTGCATCACGTACAGCACCCTCGCCTGACCGCGATCATGGAGGCGCTGACCCGAGAGGCCCGCGACCGCGCCCGCTTCGCCGGGGCCGGGACATCGGCCTTGTCGATTGCGGCCCTGCGCGCAACCACCGAAGAAATGCGCCGCCACGACGGGCAGGAATTACCATGCGTCCGGGGCACCTTGCTGGAAACCGGCAAGCAGGCGGCATTCTATCCGGGGCATCTGCCCGAAGATCCCGCGCGGCTGCTGGGGCCCGCCCGCGATGGCGCTCATGAGTGGCTGGGGGGCGATTACGGTGCCATGGCCTTTGCGCCGGCGCTTCTTGACGTAAAACCCGGGGATGGCCCGCCGCATATCCGGCTGGACCGGGCAGCGCAGTTTTTGATCGGAGACCGGCTGTGAAAGTGATCCTTCGACCAGCGCGCAGCACGGATGCCGGAACGACCGGTGAAATCCTGCATGGATTTGCTCGTGAAAACGACTGGATGCCAGAGCTTCACTCGATGGCGGAAACGATTGCATTCTGCGGCTCAATGATCGAACGGGGCTGGGTGACTGTTGCCGAGGATCGGAAAGGAATTGCCGGGTTTCTTGCCCGTGACGATGCGGAAATCTGCGCGCTCTACCTGAGTGAGCGGGCAAGAGGACAAGGCGTCGGGCGGCAGCTGCTGGAGGATGCAAAGTCGCGGCGCGGATATCTTGCCCTGAAGGCATTCGTGGCCAACGCACCGGCGCGATGCTTCTATGAGCGCAACGGATTTGTCGTGACCGGGCACGGCGATGGTTCGGACAACGATGAAAACCTGCCCGACATCACATATGTCTGGGAAAGGGAGGGACGGCCCGAATGACCAATGGCCCGGTTCTTATCGATCTGACGGACGAGGCGCAGCCCGCTCCGAATGTGGCGCAGGCGCCTGTCGTCCCTGACGGGCATGGCTCCGAAGGTGCGGCGATGCAGGTTGCCGCCCGTTTCGCCGCACGCGGGCCTTCGCGGTTGGCGAAATGGTTCTGGGGACTGGCTGTCGCGGTGATCGGGGCCGTGGTTTCGGTGGCCGCCTGGGACTTTGTCTCGTCCCTGATGGTGCGCGTGCCGGTGCTTGGCTGGGCGGTCACTGCTTTGATCGGGGCGCTTGTCCTGGTCGTGTTGCTTATCGCTTTGCGGGAACTCGCGGCGATCGGGCGGCTGACCCGGGTCGATGGCTTGCGGCAGGCGGCGGATGCGGCGTTGGCCGGGGACGATCTGGCACAGGCGCGGGCGGTTACCGACAAGCTTGTCGCCTTCTACAGTGGCCGCGAAGATACAAGCTGGGGGTTGGAGCGATTGATCGAGCGCAAAGGTGACGCGTTTGATGCCCCGGCGCTGCTGGCCTTGGCCGAGGACGAAGTGCTGGCCCCGCTGGACGCGGCCGCCAGCCGCGAGGTCGAAGCGGCGGCGCGGCAGGTTGCGACCGTCACCGCGCTGGTGCCCTTGGCCCTGGCCGACGTGGCGACGGCGCTGGGCGCATCGCTTCGCATGATCCGCCGAGTCTCCGAAATCTATGGTGGCCGGGCCGGCGTTCTCGGCAGCTGGCGTCTGACCCGCGCCGTATTTGTGCATCTGGTTGCGACCGGGGCGGTCGCGGTGGGGGATGATCTGTTGGAACCGGTTCTGGGTGGGTCGCTTCTTAGCAAGCTGTCGCGTCGTTTCGGCGAAGGGCTGGTCAACGGCGCGCTCAGTGCGCGTGTCGGTGTGGCCGCGATGGAGGTATGCCGCCCGCTGCCGTTTTCCGCCCGCCACAAGCCCTCGACGCGCGGCATCATCCGGCGTGCGCTGGCCGGATTGTTCGGCAAGGATTGATCTGACGCAAGGTCGTCCCCGGCTGCATCGTTCAGAATCGAATGCATCGGAGGGCATGTCATGGCGGACCACGGCCACAGCCACGAGGAAATCGACGAACGGATCAGCGCGCCACCCGGGCGTGGCGTGTTGCGGGACATCGTCTACGGCGGCATCGACGGATCGGTGACGACATTCGCTATCGTCGCAGGTGTTGCGGGCGCCGGATTGTCACCTTTCGTGATCGTGGCGCTTGGCCTCGCCAATGTGCTGGCCGATGGATTTTCGATGGCGGCGGGCAATTATTCGGGCACAAAGGCCGAGCTGGACAACATTCGCCGCATCCGGGCGATCGAAGAGCGTCATATCGAACTCTACCCGGATGGCGAACGCCGCGAAGTGCGGGCGATCCTGGCCCGGAAAGGTCTGACCGGGTCGGTTCTGGATGAAGCGACAGGGGCGGTCACGGCCGATCAGGAGAGCTGGATAAGCCTGATGCTGGAGGGCGAATACGGTTTGGGCAGCGTTGACCCGCACCCGCTAAAGGCGGCTGTCGCGACTTTCATGGCGTTTCTGGTCGCCGGGTTGGTGCCCCTGTTGCCGTTTCTGATCGGTCTGGAGCACGCCTTTTCCGTGTCGGTCTGGATGACGATGGGGGTCTTTTTCGCAATCGGTGCGCTCAAGAGCCGCTGGTCGCTTGCGCCCTGGTGGCAGTCGGGCGGAGAGACGCTGGCGATCGGCGGCGTAGCCGCGGCGATTGCCTATTTCGTCGGCACATTGTTTCAGGGATCGCCCTGAAAGGTTGTCGCAGATCGTCGATCACTACTGACGCGTGTACTCCGGGCAGCTAGGGTCACGTAACGGACGTGATGACCCCGGAGTGTTAAGAAGGTGCAGCCGACAAGGGCAAGAACGGTTCTGGTGCTGGGGGCGTACGGTTTCATCGGGTCGTCGGTCACACGCGCCCTGACCAGAAAGGATTACAATGTGTGCGGGGTGGCTCGATCCAAGGCCCTTGCAGGCCGGATCTTGCCCGGATGCCGTATCATTGAACGGGATTTGCGGAACATGGCGGCCCCCGACAGATGGGCAACGGTTCTGCAAGAAGTTGACGTCGTGGTGAATTGCGCCGGCGCGCTGCAGGACGGTGGGCAGGATGATCTGGCCGCGGTTCACCACCATGCGATTGCCGCACTGGGGCTGGCATGTGCCGAGCGCGGGATTTCGATAGTCCAGATTTCCGCCGTCGGGGCCGAGGCGACTGCCGATACGGCCTTCATGCGCACCAAGGCTGACGGGGATGCCGCGTTGCGCCGCAGCGGCGCGACGCTTTGGGTGCTGAAGCCGGGGCTGGTGATCGGGCAGGCGGCCTTTGGCGGGACGGGGCTGCTGCGGATGCTGGCCGCAGTGCCATTGGTCCAGCCGTTGGCCCATCCCGCGACGCCGGTGCAATCCGTGGGAATGGAAGATCTATGCCGGGTGGTTCTTGAGGCCGTTTCGGGACAGTTGCCGGAGGGCGAATACGATCTGGTCGAAGATCAGCCGCATTCGCTGGCAGAGGTTGTTCGGAAAACCCGACAATGGCTGGGATTCAGACCTGCCCGGTTCGTCTGGACCGTTCCTTCGCTAATTGTTCGTTTGATCGGAAAAACCGCCGATGGGCTGGGGGTGATGGGGTGGCGCTCGCCGCTTCGAACTACGGCGCTTGCGGTCATGAAATCCGGGGTTGTCGGGAATCCGGTCCCGTACAAACAGGCCAGCGGACGTGGACTCGCCGCGCTGCCCGAGATCTATGCCGGGCTGGAATGCGCCCGGGAACACAGGCTGGCCGCGCGGATGTCCTTGCTGATGCCGATTGTGGTGGCCGGACTCAGCCTGTTCTGGCTGGTGTCCGGATTGTTCGGCCTGATCGGGCTTGGCGCGGCCAGCGCGGTGCTGTTGTCTGCAGGCTGGCCATACTGGCCGGCCATTGGCAGCGTGGTATTCTGGTCGCTGGTCGACATCAGCCTGGGGTTGGCCATCTTGTGGCGGCCCTGGGCCGCGTGGGCCTGTCTGGCGCAGGCCGCGGTTGCGGTATGCTATCTGGGGGCGGCAATCGTCGTGGCGCCGGAATTGTGGGTTGATCCTTTGGGACCGCTGGTCAAGATCATGCCCGCAATCCTCCTTTCCCTGCTGGCGCATCAAATGCTGGAAAGCCGATGACCGATCTCGACCTGATTCTGCGATGGCTGCATGTGATCGGCGCGTGTACCCTGCTTGGAACCGGCGCCGGTATCGCCTTTTTCATGCTGATGGCTCATCGCAGCAACGATCCACGCATCATTGCTCATACCGCGGGGGTGGTGGTGCTGGCCGATTTGATCTTCACGACCACAGCGGTTGTCCTGCAGCCCGTTTCGGGTTTCCTGCTGGCATGGCGTCTGGGCTGGAACCTGACCGAAGGATGGCTCTTGTTGGCGATCGTCCTCTATGTTCTGACCGGCGTCTTCTGGCTGCCCGTCGTCTGGATTCAGACGCAGCTGCGGAACATGGCGCGGGTGGCAGTCGCGGAGAACCGGAACCTGCCGCAAAAGTACCACCGGTTGTTCAACATCTGGTTCGCCTGCGGCCTTCCGGCCTTTCTGTCCGTTCTCGCAATTGTCTGGCTGATGCTGGCACGGCCCGGATTTTCATTTCCGTTTTTGTGACCTGGCAAGTCGGCCCGGCAATGTGGATGCGCGGCAACGCCCGGCCGGTGTCGGGTATTCCGCACTATATGCACGCACCTTGGATGGGTAAGCTTTTGCAATCTGGTTCGGAGGATCGTTGTGGAATCCCTGCTTGTTCTTGTCGCTTTGATCGTATTGGCCATCCCGGTGACGATCATCGTCCTTCTGGTCGGTCAATCGCGGCTGAGAAAGCGCGTGGAAGAACTGGAAAAGCGGATCGCCCGGTTGGGGGACCTGACGGAGCCTGCGGATTTGCCGAAAAAACCAGCGACTCCGGTTGCGAAAGAGGCGGCTCGGGATGCCGGGCCGGTTCAGGCCGGAGAGAAACCCAGGCCCGCCCCCTGGTCGCCTCCTCGAAGTCGGGAACCCGACGACCAGCCCTCTGAGGTGCCAGCCGGAGCAACAACACCGGATACACCGCCCCGCGCCGTGGTGTTCCGGCAGGACAGGTTCGATGCGTTGGGCAAATGGCTGCGAGAGAACTGGTTCTATGCGGTGTCCGCCCTGTCGCTGACGCTGGCGGGGATTTTCCTTGTTCAGTACGGGGTGGAAAACGGATTGCTCCCGCCGGCGGCGCGAGTGATTGCGGCCTTGGCTTTTGGCGCGGTTCTGATTGCCGCGGGCGAGGTCGTGCGTCGCCGGTTCGGGGATGACGAAGCCTCCAGCGCCGCCTATCTGCCTTCGGTCTTTTCCGGATCGGGGCTGGTTACGCTGTTCGGCGGCATTCTGGCGGCACGCCAGCTTTATGACCTGATCGGGGCCGAGGCGGCGTTGTCCGCGATGGTGATCATCGCGCTTCTGGGGCTTGTGCTGGGTTGGTTCCATGGGCCGCTGCTGGCGGCGGTGGGTTTGACCGGCGCGTTTGCCGCACCGTTTCTGGTTGGCGGATCGTCCGAAGACCCTTCGTGGCTTTACATCTATTTCTTTGTCGTGACCGTGCTGGGTTTGGGCATCGATACGGTCCGGCGCTGGGCATGGATTTCGGTTTTGACCCTCATGGGTGCCTATGCCGCCGCGTGGTTGGTGTTGCTTTCCGCGTCTTCGACCGATGCGGCATTGATGGTCTATGCCGTCCTGATCGCATTGGCGGCCATCGTGGTGCCGGCCCGGCGTCTGATCCCCGATCACCGGGGCAGCATGGTGCTGGAGATAGCGCACCGCAAAAAGGGAGATCCCTGGCCGGAATTCCCGACACGGCTGGCGTTTGCCTCGGTGGCGGTCAGCACGGCCATTGTCGCGCTGCGCTGGGGCGGATCAGAGGCCGAATTCTGGCTCGCGGTGCTGTTGTTGTCCGCCCTGTCCGCGGCCTTGATCCTGTGGGCCAACGGGGCCCGCGCCTTGCAGGATACCGTGCTGTTTCCGGCTGCCGGTCTGGTGTGGGTGGTATGGGTGCAGGGGTTTGAATTCGGCCCTGTCTATCGCCGGTTTTCCGACACCTATGCCGAAACACCCGAGGCGGATTTTCCCTGGGTCGTGACTTTTGTGGCAGCGATCGGAGCGATGATTTCGGTACTGGCCGCGTGGCGCTCATTCCGGGCTGGTCGCATGGCGGCGATCTGGGCCGGAGGGGCGGCGGTGTTCGCCCCGGCCCTGGCCATCGTGCTGGAGCTCGCATGGCGACCGGCAGGGGTATTAGGGTCCTATTACTGGGCGCTGCACGCGCTGGCCCTGGGGGCGCTGATGGTCGTGTTCGCCGAACGGTTCGCCCGCCGAGACGGAGAAGAACGGATGCGCGCGGCGCTGGCAACACTGTCGGCGCTGTCCTGTCTGGCCTTTGCCTGCATTATCGTGCTGAGTTCCGCCGCCCTGACCGTGGCCCTGACGGTGACGGTCGCCGCAGCCGCGGCGCTGGACCGGAAATTCGCCTTGCAGCCAATGAGCTGGTTCATTGCCGTGGGGGTCGTCACGCTTGGCTATCGGCTGGTTATGGACCCCGGTTTGTTCTGGGCGGAATATGCGCCTTTGGCCGAGATGCTGCTGGCCTATGGCGGAACCCTGGCGGGGCTGGTGCTGGCGCTGTATCTGCTGCGACCGCTGCCGCGCCCGGTGGCCAGGCTGATGCTGGAGAGCGCCGCCTGGTCGACAGGCGGTTTGCTACTGTCGCTTCTGCTGCTGAGATGGCTGAAGACCATCGGGGGACGGGCGGAGGAAAGCCACTGGAGCCTGGGGCTGTTGTCGGTGATCTGGCTGGGTCTTGCTTTTGCACAGGTGCATCGTCTGGAACTCGGCGGCAGGTTGGCCAAGGTGCGTGCAGGGCTGGCTGGCGTGTTTGGGCTTATGGGCGTTCTGGCGCTGGTCGCCGGCTTGACCGACGGCAACCCGTTGCTGACGTATGGTGCGATGCCGGTGCTTGGGCCGCCAGTCTTCAACTCGCTCGCCGTTGCATATTTGTTGCCGGCCCTGCTTGTTGCGTTTTCCGTGTGGCGGATCGGGTCCATGCCGCGATGGCTGAAGCAGATGTCCGGTGCCGCCACCCTGACGCTCGCGGTGGTCTGGCTGGGCATGGCGATCCGGCATTTCTGGCAAGGCGCTGATGGGATGTATCACGAGAACGGTGTAAGCCAGCCCGAACTCTATACCTATACGATCACTCTTTTGCTGATCGGTGCGGTGTTGTTCTATCAGTCGCTTGCCCGGCATTCGACCCCGATGCGCAAGGCGGGGCTTGCCGTGATCGGTTTGGCAATCGCCAAGGTGTTCCTGATCGATATCGCCGGGTTGGGCGGGCTGATCCGGGTCTTTTCGCTGCTTGCGTTGGGCCTTGCGCTGGCGGGTCTGGCGTGGCTCAACCGCTGGGCCATGCTGCGCCATTCGCCGCAGGCACCGGAACCACTGGACCAATAGGCGGCACCGTCCTATAAGCCCGGGCATGTTTGACCGGCTGGCCATCATTAATCGAATTATATCCCCGGCGCTCTGAGTTTCCGAGACGCCGGGCCAAGGTGTTTGAGACTTCGCACCGCAAGATCGCCGCTATCCGCAAAAGACAATCCGAAGGACGCCACCCATGTGCGCCGACACGATCACCGAAACGCCCGACTACAAAGACACGCTGAACCTGCCCAAGACCGACTTCCCCATGCGCGCCGGCCTGCCCAAACGCGAGCCTGCGTGGCTGGAACGGTGGGAAAAGATCGGAGTCTATGACCGCCTGCGCGAGAAACAGGGGCGCAAGCCCTTCACCCTGCATGACGGCCCCCCGTATGCAAACGGCCACCTGCATATCGGCCACGCGCTGAACAAGACCATCAAGGACATGATCGTGCGCTCCCATCAGATGATGGGCTTTGATGCACGCTATGTGCCCGGCTGGGATTGCCACGGCCTGCCGATCGAATGGAAGATCGAGGAACAGTACCGCAAGAAGGGCAAGAACAAGGACGAGGTGAACGTCGTCGATTTCCGTCAGGAATGCCGCAAGTTCGCCGAGGGCTGGATCGACATCCAGCGTGAAGAGTTCAAGCGTCTGGGTATCACCGGCAACTGGCCCGATCCTTACATCACGATGGACTATCACGCCGAGGCGGTGATCGCCGACGAGTTCATGAAGTTCCTGATGAATGGCACGCTCTATCAGGGCTCGAAACCCGTGATGTGGTCGCCCATCGAGAAAACCGCGCTGGCCGAGGCCGAAGTCGAGTATCACGACAAGGAAAGCTTCACCATCTGGGTGAAGTTCAAGGTCGTGAATGCGGGCGATCTGAATGACGCGTTTGTCGTGATTTGGACGACGACCCCTTGGACCATGCCGTCGAACAAGGCTGTCGTTTTTGGCAAGGACATCTCTTACGGCCTCTACGAAGTCACCGGCGCTCCCGACGAATGTTGGGCCAGTGTCGGTGACAAGTTCCTGCTGGCCGACAATCTGGCCGCCGACGTACTGGGCCGCGCCCGCCTGAACGACGACCAGTGGACCCGCGTGCGCGATGTGACCACCGATGAGTTGGAGGGCGTGCAACTGACCCACCCGCTGGCCGGGGCCGAAGGTGGCAATGGCGAATGGGATGACATCCGCGACTTCCGTGCCGCTGAATTTGTGACCGACACCGAAGGCACCGGCTTTGTCCACTGTGCGCCATCGCACGGGATGGAAGAATTCGAACTCTACCGCGATCTGGGGATGCTCGAGCAGGTCATCACTTACAACGTGATGGATGACGGCTCGTTCCGCGCCGATCTGCCGTTCTTTGGTGGCAAATACATCCTGTCCCGCAAGGGCGGCGAAGGCGACGCCAACAAGGCGGTCATCGACAAGCTGGTCGAGGTTGGAGGGTTGCTGGCGCGTGGCAAGATCAAGCACAGCTACCCGCATTCGTGGCGCTCGAAGGCCCCGATCATCTACCGCAACACGCCGCAGTGGTTTGCATCCGTTGACCGCAAGCTGAACGACGGCATGGGCGAGATGGGCGATACCATCCGCGAACGCGCCCTGCGGTCTATCGACGAGCTTGTGAAGTGGACGCCGCAGACCGGGCGCAACCGTCTGTATTCCATGATCGAAGCGCGCCCGGACTGGGTTCTGTCGCGCCAGCGCGCCTGGGGTGTACCACTGACCTGCTTTACCAAGAAAGGCGCTCTGCCCACCGACGCGGATTACCTGCTTCGCAACGAAGAGCTCAACGCCCGTATTAAGGCGGCGTTCGAGAAGGACGGAGCGGATATCTGGTACACCGACGGGTTCAAGGAACAGGTGCTGGATGGCATCGCCAACCCCGAGGAGTACGATCAGGTCTTTGACGTGCTGGACGTATGGTTCGACTCCGGCTCGACCCATGCCTTCGTTCTGCGGGACCGTGAGGATGGCACCGAGGACGGCATCGCCGATGTCTACATGGAGGGTACCGACCAGCATCGCGGCTGGTTCCATTCGTCCATGCTGCAGGCTTGCGGCACCAAGGGCCGTGCGCCGTACCGCAATGTGGTGACTCACGGCTTCACGCTGGATGCCAAGGGCAACAAGATGTCCAAATCGCTGGGCAACACAATCGTGCCTGAGGAAGTCGTCAAGCAATACGGCGCCGATATCCTGCGCCTTTGGGTGGCTCAGACCGACTATACCGCTGACCAGCGGATCGGGCCGGAGATCCTGAAGGGCACCGCGGACAGCTATCGCCGTTTGCGCAACACCATGCGGTTCATGCTGGGATCGCTGGCGGATTTCTCCGAAGCGGATCGGGTGGTCGACCCCGAAGACATGCCGCGACTGGAGCGCTGGGTCCTGAGCCGTCTGACCGATCTGGATGCTCAGGTGCGCAAGGGATATGCCGAGTTCGACTTCCAGGGCGTGTTCAGCGCCGTGTTCACCTTTGCCACAGTCGATCTGTCGTCCTTCTATTTCGATATCCGCAAGGACGCTTTGTATTGTGACGGAGACAGCGCGCGCCGCCGCGCCGCGCGCACGGTTCTGGACATCCTGTTCCACCGGCTGACCACCTGGCTGGCCCCGATCCTGGTTTTCACCATGGAAGAGGTCTGGCTGGAGCGGTTCCCGGGCGAGGACAGCTCGGTGCATCTGATCGACATTCCGGAAACCCCCGCCGAATGGCGAAACGAGGCGCTTGAGGCCGGTATTGCCAAGGTTCGCCGGGTGCGCCGTGCCGTGACCGCCGCTCTGGAGGTTCAGCGCCGGGAAAAGAACATCGGCTCCAGCCTCGAAGCCGCGCCGATTGTTCATGTCGAAGACGCCGAGACCCGCGACCTTCTGGCCACATTCGACGTCGATGACATGTGCATCACGTCGGGCCTGACCGTCACCGGCGACCCGTCACCGGCCGAAGCCTTCCGCGTGCCGGAAATCGAAGGTGTCGGCGTAGTGTTCGAAAAAGCTGAAGGTGCCAAATGCCAGCGCTGCTGGAAAATCCTGCCGGATGTTGGCCGCCACGCACATTCCGGCGTCTGCGGCCGTTGTGACGAAGCTCTTGGCTGACTTTCCTGAAATTTCGCCCCCTCGCCAAGCAGGTGAGGGGGTGTTTATTCGACGATAAAGAACTCTTCGGGGCTGTCGTATCCAGCAACGTCGCATTTCACAGGTGTTCCCGACTTGATTGTCGAGATGGCCATGAACTGTTTCGAGCAGATCGTGTCGGCATCGCGCCGCGAAGCTTCGCCCAGCATTCGCGAACAGAGATTGATCGTCGGTCCGATAGCGGTGAAATCCAATCGCGTCTTGCTGCCAATATTTCCATAGAAAACGTCCCCCACATGCAAAGCTGCACGAAATTCAGGGGATGGGGTGATCTGCTTATGGGTCATCGTTGCCCTGGCGTGCGCGATGGCTTGCAGGGCACCGTCCGCCGCCGCCTCCTGGGCGGTCAAATCGTCCGGTGTGGGGAATATCACGAGAGCCCCATCGCCAAGAAACTTCAGGATTTCGCCGTTGTTGCGGGTGACTGAATCGTCGATCACGGCAAAGAAATGGTTCAGGAAATGCAGGACTTTTTGCGACTCCATTCGGTTCGATAACTGGGTGTACCCCTTTATGTCGGCAAAAAGTACAACGGCCGAGATCGTCTCGCCTTCGCCGCGAACGATCTTGCCGCTCAGTACTTTCTGGCTGGTGGCCTCTCCCAGATAGGTTGCAAGGGTGATCTGCTTGTCCAGTCGCTCGGTGAAATATTCTTTCATACGTGCCAGGGACGACTGCACGCGCCGCAACGCCGTAATTTGTCCATCGTCAAAGCCACGCTCGGCCTGGGTCGCAAACTCCACGCAGCCGGACACGGTTCCGTCGAAGTTGATCATCGGGAGCACAAGAACGTCGGTATATCCGGCGCTCACAAAGTTTCGTCTGTATTCCCCGAATTTGCCGGAGGTATTCGCAGTATCCGCAAGGCGCAAACGAATTGAGCGTTTTGTCGAGATGCTTCCGTCGATCGGGGTATTTTTGAAATCAACCGTATCAAAATACTCATGCAGAAAAGTCACGCGCCGCACGCCACCCTTGCGCGTCCACCGTATCTGGATGCCGCGAATTTGAGGGTGAATGAACAGACCGCTGATGATGAGCGCATCAAGCCTGATATCCGCCTCATTCAGCCGGCGCGCGCAGTCTTCGACAACCGCCTCGATGTTTTTTGGTGGTTGTGCTCCGGCAATCAGCCAGTTGCACACGGAATGAGTTTTGGCCTCGTTCACCATGACATCTGCCCCGCACATTCTGGGGTATGATCATGCTCGGAATGCGGGATTGAAGCAATTGGCGACAGTTTCAGCCTGGTGAGTGACGGCCCCCAGCCCATCACATATCGGTTGCAGCGGTGCGCGCCTTCTGCCAGCTTCGCTTTATGCCAAAAATCTGTGTCGATACCAAGTTCGGCCGCCTTTCCATCGAAGAGCAAAATGGTGCCATCGTGCGCCTGCAATGGGGAGGAGAGGTTGAATTTCCTCAATCCCCTCTGCTGAAAGAGGCGGCAGCGCAGCTCAGCGCCTATGATGCGGGGCGGTTGCTCAACTTCGATTTGCCGCTCCGGGTGAACGGTTCGGAGCTCCAGCAACAGGTTTGCGATGCGATGTTCGCGATCCCTCTCGGTGAGACACGGACCTATGGCGATATCGCCAGAGAACTGAACTACCCCGCGCAAGCCGTCGGACAAGCCTGTGGTGCCAATCCGATCCCGATTATCATCCCCTGTCATCGCGTTCTGGCGGCAAATGGATTGGGCGGTTTTTCGGGCGCGGGCGGGATCGAAACCAAGGTTGCGCTGTTGCGGCATGAGGGCGCGGCGGGTTTGCTGATCTGAAATGCGCAAAAGCTGTTGCATTCAGGCGGTTCGCAGCACACTTTTATTTGACGACCGGAATTTAAGGACTCATTCAATGACTGCCGAGCAAGATCGCGCTGCAAAAAAGAAAGCCATTATTGATCAACTCATGTCGCTGGAAGCCGAAGAACTTGCTACGGCCAAAGCGCATCACGAAGCGTTCATGAAAGAGTCCCAGCTGGATGATCGGGAAGGGCACGACAAGGACGATATCGCCGCATCGCGCGGCAACGCCGATCTGGCAGCGGCGTTTGATGCCCCGGTTCATGCGCATCACGCCAAGATCGACGTTTTGGAGAACACCGATTTCGGATTGACCGATACCGTTGCACCGGGTGCTGTCGTGAAATTCGACAACCGAAACTTCGTGGTCTCGGTTTCTACGACCCGTTTCGAGGTGGACGGCGAAACCTATATGGGAATTTCAACCCAAAGCCCGATCTATCTGGCGATGGCCGGTCTTCAGGCGGGCGAAGTCTTTACCCATAACAGTCAGGAATTCGAGGTCGAAGACGTCCTCTGACATCGTCCAGGCCCGGTCAAAGGCGTGCTAAGGCGCGCCTTTTTCGCGAAGGGGTGCCATGTTCCGCTGTGGGATGATCTGTTGGGCGATACCCGCGCTCACCAGATACAGGCTGGTCAGAACAAGCCCCCAATGCGCCCAGCTTTGCGGGTCAAAATTCACCCATGCGGCCCATCCGGCGAAAAAGGTCCAGGCAAAGGCCATCGGCAGAGACAGCCGGCGCCAGCGGGCGGTTCGGACCGGGTGAATGAACTTCAGCGGCAGGAACATTGCGACGGCCAGCAAAGTCACGAGGGCAAGGCTGACATAGAAATTCGGCTGAAGCGCGAAAATCACGATGACCACCATATTCCAGCAACCGGGGAAGCCGGAAAAGGAGTTGTCCTTTGTTTTCATGCGTGTATCTGCAAAATACATCGCGCTGGCAAAGGTGATCACGATAATTGCGAACCAGCCGGTCCAGCCATCCATCAACCCCGATTTGAACAATGCGAAAGCCGGGATGAAGACATAGGTCAGATAGTCGATGATCAGGTCCAGCAGGACACCGTCGAATTCGGGTGAGTACTTCTTGACGTGATAGTGGCGCGCCAGAGGGCCATCAATACCATCCACGATGAACGACACCACCAGCCACAGATACATCAGGCTCCATTTTTCTTCCACGGCGGCGAGCATGGCCAGCATGGCAAACACGGCGCCCGTTGCTGTGAACAGATGGACGGAAAGAGCTTTGAGCCTCGGTGTCATTGCCCCGTCATGACCGAAAAGGGCGAAGACTGCAAACGGTTGCTGGTGATTGGCATGGAATATTTTTCGGTTCAGGTCTCAGGCTTTCGGATGCGCGCGGTTGTACACTTCCATCAGCCGGGCAGTGTCGACCGCCGTGTAGGCTTGCGTCGTGGACAAGGATGCATGGCCCAGCAATTCCTGGATCGCCCGCAAATCGCCTCCTGCGGCCAGAAGATGCGTCGCGAAACTGTGCCGCAGCGCGTGCGGCGTGGCCGTCGCAGGCAAACCAAGCTGCATTCTGGCCCTTGCCATCACCTCCTGGATTGCGCGGGCGTTCAATGCGCCGCCGCGCACGCCCCGAAACAAGGGGGCAGCGGGCGTCTTGGGGTGCGGGCAAAGACCCACATATGTGTCGACCGCGCTACGCGCGGCCGGAATCACCGGCACCTCCCGCTCTTTTCCGCCCTTGCCCACGATTCGCACTGATTCCTTTAAAGGCGCATCCTTGCCCGTGAGGGACAGGGCCTCGGATATCCGCAGGCCGCAGCCATAAAGCAAAGTGACCACCGCCACGTCCCGTGCGGCAACCCAGTTCTTGCCCGACTGAAGCTCGACTGTGTCGATCATCGCGCGAGCGGCGTCCTCGGCGAGCGGTCGGGGGAGTTTCCTGGTGAATTTTGGTGCCCGCGTAGAAAGCACTGCAGTGGGTTCGAACCCTTCGCGCTCGGACAGCCAGCGATAGAATGTCTTGACCGCCGACAGTTTGCGCGCAAGCGACCGTGCGCCGATGCCATCGCCGCGCTGATGCGCCATCCAGGCACGCATGTCCGAGACCGTGATTTTGGCGATGGATGCCAGCCCTTCCGGCTGCCCATGGTGCAGCGTCATGAACGACAGGAAATCGGTCACATCGCCGCGATAGGCCGTCAGGGTGTTTTCAGAATGCCCGGCCAGGGCTTTTTGGCCTTCCAGCCAATGCTGAAGCGCATCGCGGCAGGCTGGAGAAATCAGGCTCACGACAGCCAGTGGCGCATCGAACGTTCGAACACGCCGGCAAAGAAGGACAGAAGATCGGTGCCAAGCTGCGGAGTAAAATGACGCGGGTCGGTGGAGGCCATCACGATCATCCCCGGAAGGTGCCCAGTTCCCAGATCAAGCCTCAGACAGGCTTCGGATCTCAACCGCATCGTCTGGTCGCCAAAGACCTGCTCCGCCAAAGGTGTGATCGGGCGCAGCGTTACTGGCCGGGTAACCCGCCGCGTGACGCCGCTGAGATAGTTTTCGACAAAGCCCGGTTCGACCACCTTCAGAGCGTTGCCAAGCCGCGAGAGGACAGGATCGCTTCCATCCAGAGTGGATTCAAGAACCAGCGTGACGAGATCCACCCGCAGGATCTCGGCAATGTCACCGCCGAGCGTTCCCAGAAACTCCTCGAAATCCGACGGCTCCAGCAAACGCAGAATGGCCCGGTGAACGAGATTGGTTCCGGCGAGGTTCTCGTAAGCTGCGGCGATGACGGAGCGGTGCGTATCTTCCAGCCGGTCGAGACGCGCCTCAAGTCTTTCCATGGCGATGGAGCGCAGGTCTATGATATTCTCACCCATTGCGCGCTCGTTGGCGGCAACCAGAGCTTGCATCAGATCCTTGTCGTCCAGAACGACATCAGGCTTTGCAAGAATTGCCGCGCGCAGATTATCTTCGAGTTTGGCTTTGCTGCTCATTTTTTTTCCGTGTTCTCGTATTGACGCGGTTTATAGCACGGGCTTTCGGCTTTGCTTAGGAAAAATCACGGCAAAACCGTGAAAACCGACACCCTCTATGGTTGTCGTGCAACCACAGCGTACTCCCGCCCGCCAGAACCTGATCAAAGATCAGGACCAGGCAGTTGGGTCTGGCGCAGCACCTGAAGGCGCTGCGCGGTTGCCTGATGAAATTGAGGAGTAGGATTGGCGAAGCCGCAGCGCGCAGCGCGCGCTGCCAAGCCCAAGGTGCGGTGTCGTCCGGCGCAGCCGGGGTAAGCCGGGGCGCGGGAGTGCCGCGATTCTATCTTCGGTGCGGTGCTACAGGATCTTCTGGCCGGTTTTGGCCCAGTCCGCCAGAAAGGTCTCAAGACCCTTGTCGGTCAGTGGGTGATCGGCGAGTTTCTTGATCACGGCGGGCGGTGCGGTGATCACGTCGGCGCCGATCCGGGCACTTTCGGCGACATGGTTCACGGAACGAATCGACGCGGCGAGGATCTCGGTCTCGAAGCCGTAGTTGTCGTAGACCTGACGGATATCGGCAATCAGTTCCATGCCGTCGAGGTTGATGTCGTCTAGACGACCGACGAACGGCGAGATGAAAGTCGCGCCCGCCTTTGCGGCGAGAATCGCCTGATTGACCGAGAAGCACAGAGTGACGTTGACCATCTGGCCTTCGTCAGTCAGCGTCTTGCAGGTTTTCAGCCCGTCCCAGGTCAGCGGTACCTTGACGGCGATGTTCGGGGCGATTTTGGCCAGCTTGCGGCCCTCGGCGATCATGTCTTCCGCTTGAGTTGCAACGACTTCCGCCGAAACCGGGCCGTCAACAAGGTCGCAGATCTCTTTGGTCACTTCCAGAATGTCGCGTCCTGATTTCAGGATCAGCGACGGGTTGGTGGTCACGCCGTCCACCATGCCCAGATCGTTCAGTTCCGTGATGGCGTCGATCTCGGCGGTATCTACAAAGAATTTCATGGGGCAGTCCTTTGATGGGTTGGCCTCTGTCGCGCTTGCCTTTACCTCAAAGGAACACCTGCCGAAACCCCTGCCAGCGAAAGGAAGCACTTGAGCGGCCCGGAATACTTTGATCAAGGCGATCTGGTCGCGGTTCTTACCGCGCAGCCGTTGGATCGTACGCTGGACTACAAGGCACCCGAGGGCGGGTGTTTTCCGGGCGCGTTTGTCGAAGTTCCATTGGGTCCGCGTAAGGTGTTGGGCGTGGTTTGGGGGGCGGGCCGGGGCGATTTTGATCGATCCAGAATCCGCTCGGTGATCCGGGTTCTGGATGTGGCGCCGATGCGCGAGGAATTGCGTCTGTTCCTGGGGCGAGCGGCGGACTACACGCTGACGTCGATGCCCGCAATGTTGCGGCTGGCCACGCGCGCGCCGGGGCTCGGCGATCCGCCATCGATGCGCAAGGTCTATCGGTTGGGACATGCCGATCCGGACCGTCTGACCGACGCGCGCAGGCGGGTTCTGGAAGTATTGCGGGACTATGGCGGTCTCGCCTTTACGTTGAAAGAATTGGCCGGGATGGCCGGGGTCACCCCGTCGGTCGTCAAAGGGTTGGTCAAGCTCGGGGCCGTGAGCGAGGAGGACAGCCCCCGGGACCTGCCCTATCCGATGCTGAACCCGGATATGCCGGGTAAGGCGCTGACCGATGATCAGGCCGCGGCGGCCCAGGCGTTGCGACAATCGGTTCAGGGTGGGGAATACGGGACCACTCTGCTGAAAGGCGTTACCGGGTCGGGCAAGACCGAAGTCTATCTGGAAGCCGTGGCCGAGGCCGTGCGGCGCGGCAGGCAGGCGTTGGTCCTGTTGCCCGAAATTGCGCTGACGGCCGAGTTTCTGACCCGCGTCGAAGCCCGCTTCGGCGCCCGTCCGGCCGAGTGGCATTCCGGTGCAACACTGACCGAACGGCGCCGGGTCTGGCGTATGGTCGGCCAGGGGGATGCGCAGCTTGTCGTGGGTGCGCGCTCGGCCTTGTTCCTGCCCTTCCGCGACCTCGGACTGATCGTGGTCGATGAGGAACACGACACCTCCTACAAGCAGGAGGACGGGGTTCTGTACAACGCCCGCGACATGGCCGTTCTGCGCGCGGCGATCTGCGCGGCACAGGTGGTTCTGGCCAGTGCGACGCCTTCGCTGGAAAGCTGGGCAAACGCCGAAGCAGGGAAATATCAGCGGCTCGACCTGACGTCGCGCTTTGGAGAGGCGGTTCTGCCCGAGATGAAATCCCTCGACATGCGTGCCGAGCGGTTGCAGCCGGGGACATGGATCTCCCCGTCGCTTCGGCAAGCGGTCACCCACCGGATGAGCAAGGGGGAACAGTCGCTTTTGTTCATCAACCGGCGCGGCTATGCGCCGGTTACACTGTGCCGGGCCTGCGGCAATCAGATCGGTTGCGATCATTGCGATGCGCGCATGGTCGAGCATCGCTTTCTTAAACGCCTGATGTGCCATCAGTGCGGCGAGACCAGGCCGATGCCCGAAGCCTGCCCTTCCTGCGGGGTCGAGGGCAAGCTGGCCCCTGTCGGGCCGGGAATCGAGCGGCTGGCGGAAGAGGCCGGGGCGGCGTTTCCCGATGCCCGTATCGCCTTGCTCAGCTCTGACCTGTTCGGGTCGGCACGAGCCCTGAAGGAAAAGATCGAAGAGATTGCCGGAGGGGATGCTGATATCATCATCGGCACTCAGCTCGTGGCCAAGGGGCACAACTTTCCGAAACTTACGCTGGTCGGCGTGATCGATGCCGATCTTGGCCTGCAGGGCTCTGATCTGCGGGCGGCCGAACGAACCTTTCAACTGATGCGGCAGGTGGCGGGTCGGGCCGGGCGGGCGGACAGGCCGGGGCAGGCGCTGCTGCAGACGTTCCAGCCCGAACACCCGGTAATCCGGGCGATTCTGGCAGGTGACGAAGAAGCGTTCTGGAAGGCCGAAGCTGCAGGGCGGCAAGCGGCGGGTGTGCCGCCCTACGGGCGTATGGCGGGGATCATCCTGTCAGGGCAGGAAGTTGGCCCGGTATTCGATCTTGGTAATACGCTGGCGCGCAACGACATGGCCATCCGCCAGATCGGAGCGCAGGTCTTTGGGCCCGCACCTGCGCCAATCGCGCGTATACGGGGACGGCATCGTGTTCGGTTGCTGGTCAAGGCACCCAAGGGCGCGCCACTGCAGGAGGCTATCGCGCGATGGATCGCGCAGATACGGCTCAGGGGCGATATGCGGCTGGCGGTCGATATCGACCCGCAAAGTTTCTATTGAAGGTCAGATCGGAACAGTTCCGGGTTTCTGATCGACCAGAATGTCGGTCGCCATGGCTCCGATCCACATGCAGAACAAGGCCAGCCACGCGGTACCGGCAAAGATCGACCCGCCGGTAACGCCCGCGCCGATGGCACAGCCCCCAGCCAGCATGCCGCCAAAGCCCATCATGGCGGCGCCGATCATCGCCTTGCGCATGGTGAGTGCATCGTCAAAGGCCTGAAACCGCATTTCGCCCGCCAGCCATGCGGCGAGCATCGCGCCGATGAAAACGCCGGGGATCAGCCCGACGTCAAATTCCAGAACCGCGTCACGTTCCAGAAAATACATCAGCGTATGGGCCGAAGGCCCGGTGAAGGTTGCGCTTTCGATCTGGATCGGCTCGAACGCGATCTGTGCCAGTGCATAGGTCAGAACCCAGCCCAGCGCCACGGCGAACCCGACGCCCGAGGCAAAGATCAACCGTGTCGCTCCGATTTTCTGCCGAAACGACAGGAACAGCGCGAAAACCGCGATTGCTGTACCGATCACCAGCCCCCCGTATTCAGGCAGCCCCAGCGTCGAAAGCATATCCATGTTGCGCCCGCCATCCGTGATCCATAGCGCGGCCAGGCGGTCGCGCGCGGGCGAAAGAATGCCCGTGAGGCTCATCTGCGCGACGACCGCAAAGATCAGCCCTGAAACCAACGAACGCAGGTTTCCCGTCGCCGCCAGCACCAGCAATCGCCCCGAGCAGCCCCGTGCCAGAACCATGCCCGCCCCGAACAATAGTCCGCCGATAATTGCCCCGGACCAACTGCCGGGAACGGCCATCATTCGTGCGTCGGCAGAATCCATCAGGCCCAGCAATTGTGCCGATTGAACCCAGACGACGGCCGTCGAAAAGGTCAGGAGCCAGACCGAAATCTTGTCTTCGATCCTGCCACGGGCGAATTCGACCGTGGCCGCACGCAGGCAGAACCGTGAGCGCTGCGCGGCAATGCCGAAGGTTATTCCGGTAATAAGGCCGAACAAGGCGGCGGTGGGGGCTTCGCCGATCCGTTCGACGAGATTGACGAGGTCCATGGCAAACTCCATCGCATGCTCGGACCGAGACATAATTTGATATTCCAATCTCTGCATTGATGCAGATCAGATGTGCGGAAACAGGTTTTCTCTCGCCAAGGTTCCTTATTGGGCGTAGAGGACATCTCATGTTGAAACCCATCCCCTTGTCGGATGCACGGACTCTGCCGTTCTGGCGCCGCCCGGTCACGTTGCTCTTCGTCATGGCCATGACCATGCCGATCGCGTTCAATGCGTGGAGCGCCTTGCTGAACAATTTCGTCATCGAGGTAGCGAATTTCGACGGTGCGGATATCGGTCTGTTGCACACGGTGCGTGAAATCCCGGGGTTTCTGGCAATCGGAGTGATAGCGGTCATCCTCGTGATCCGGGAGCAGGTTCTGGCGATGATCTCGCTTGCACTCCTGGGTGTTGCCACGGCGGTCACGGCATGGTTCCCAAGTCTTGGCGGATTGCTGTTCGTGACGCTTTTCAGTTCGATCGGCTTTCATTACTATGAGACGGTCAACCAGTCGCTGCAACTGCAGTGGCTGCCCAAGGATCGCGCGCCGCAGGTTCTGGGATGGCTTGTCGCCACCGGTTCCACCGCCACGCTGGTTGTCTACGGCCTGATCGTGCTGACGTGGGACCGCTTCGATCTGGCCTATAACACGGTCTTTATGGCCGCTGGCGGATTGACCACGGTTCTGGCACTTTTCTGTCTGGTGGCCTTCCCGCAGTTTGAGTCCCCGACCCCGCAGACCAAAAAGCTAATATTGCGCCGCCGGTACTGGCTGTATTATGCTCTGCAGTTCATGGCCGGGGCGCGGCGGCAGATATTCGTGGTGTTTGCAGGGTTCATGATGGTCGAGAAGTTCGGTTTCGACGTGCATGAGCTGACCGGATTGTACCTGATCAACCTGCTGATCAATATCGCGGCCGCGCCGATGCTCGGTAAGGCGGTGGCGCTGTTTGGTGAACGCAGAACACTGATCTTTGAATATACGGGTCTGGCGATGGTCTTTGCGGCCTATGGCGGAATCTACTGGTTCGGCTGGGGTGTTCTTCTGGCGGCCATCCTTTACGTGATCGATCATGTTCTGTTCGCGCTGGCGCTCGCGCTCAAGACCTATTTCCAGAAAATTGCCGATCCGGCCGATATCGCGCCGACCGCCGCCGTGGCCTTTACCATCAACCATATTGCGGCGGTGTTCCTGCCCGCGTTGCTGGGGCTGCTGTGGGTGGTGTCCCCGGGGGCGGTGTTCGGGCTGGCTGCGTTGATGGCTCTGGTGTCACTTGGACTGTCGCTGTTGATTCCGCGCCATCCGGAACCCGGCAACGAGACGGTGTTCTCGAAATACGTCGCGACGCCCGCGGAATGAGCCCTCATGTCTGAAAAGGGACGGTTCCTGACCGGGTCGACAATGGGGCATGTGGTGCGCATGACCCTGTCGGGGGCGGTGGGAATTACCTTTGTGTT
Organism: Ruegeria sp. AF8; assembly: GCF_056541825.1. Lineage (NCBI taxonomy): Bacteria > Pseudomonadati > Pseudomonadota > Alphaproteobacteria > Rhodobacterales > Roseobacteraceae > Ruegeria > Ruegeria sp. AF8. The sequence continues at coordinate 77,006 of NZ_JBQFYW010000001.1, forward strand.
TCTGGTGGATGCGGCCAATCTGTTCTGGATATCCAAGCTCGGGCAGCCCCGTCTGATGGCGGCCATCGGATTCGCATTCGCAATCCAGTTTCTGTCAGTTAGCGTCGGCATCGGGTTGATGATCGCCGCCACGGCGCTGATTTCGCGCAGGATCGGGCAGGGGCGGCGCGGGCTGGCGCGACGGCAAGCCACAAGCGCGCTGATTCTGGCGTTTCTGATCCAGACCGCCACGGGGCTGATGATCTTGCTGTTCCGCCACCAGATCGTTGCCGTTTCCGGGGCCGAAGGCGAAACCGCCGCCTTGGCGGCGCGATATCTTGCGATAACGGTGCCTTCATTGGGCATCATGGCTGCGGGTATGATCGTCAACGGGGCGCTGCGGGCAGAAGGCGACGCGGTGCGGTCGATGTCCGTAACGCTGGCATCCGGCGCATGTGCGATGATCATTGATCCCGTCCTGATCTATGCTCTGGGCATGGGTCTGGACGGCGCCGCGATCGGTGTGGTCCTGTTCCGGTTCGTCATGCTGGGTCTGGCGCTTTATTTCGCGACCGTTCCGCACAATCTGCTGGCGCGTTTGAAATGGCGGGACTGTCTTGGCACCTTGCGCCCGTATTTCCTGATTGCCGTTCCCGCAATTTTGACCCAATTGGCGGCGCCAACCGGCAACTATATCCTGACCTCGGTTATGGCACAGTTTGGCGACCAGGCCATGGCCGGATGGGCGGTCGTGGGTCGGCTCACGGTTGTCGCATTCGGAGGTATATTTTCCCTTGCGGGCGCAATCGGTGGCATCTTCGGCCAGAATTTCGGCGCGCGGGATTATGACCGGGTCAGATGTACCTATCGCGACGCCATCCTGTTCGGCCTGGGGTATACTCTGGTTATGTGGGCAATGTTGGCTACGGCAAGCCCGGCCATTGCCCGGTGGTTCGCGCTGCCGGAGGCAGCGCAGGAGGTTCTTGACGCCTTTACCCATGTTGGCGCCGGCGGCTTCGTTTTTGCTTCGATGCTGTTTGTCTCGAACGCGGCGTTCAATGCCTTGGGGCGACCCAGACGTGCGACACTGACGAACTGGACGCGCGATGTCATGCTGACCTTACCGGCGGCTTTGTGGCTGGCATCGGTATATGGATCATCCGGCGTAATCTATGCGCAAGCCTTGTGCAGTCTGGTTGTCGGGATCGGCGCGGGCGTATGGGGATGGAAATACGCAGTGTCCCTGAGCCGCGAAAGGCTGCCAAAGCTTGACCTCGAACCGCCGCGGTCCTACGCGCATGCAGACAGATTCAGGAGACGCTGATGCCCACATTTACCGCACTGACCACACTGAATGGCAAGACCGCAGCCGATGGGCTTGGCGAAGCCATGGAGCGGCTGGACCCCGAACCGACCGGGATCGGCGTTTTCGAGGTTGAGGATGGATCGGGCCTGTGGGAAATCGGTGGTTATTTTACAGAAGCGCCTGACGAGACCGCGCTGGCCGTTCTGGCCGCCGCTTTCGGGGCCAGGCCGTTCGTTGTTTCGGAACTGCCGGAAACCGACTGGGTCGCGCATGTCCGGCGCGAGCTGGCTCCGGTCGAGGCGGGACGGTTCTTCGTCCACGGCAGCCACGATGCCGACAAGGTGCCGGAAGGCAGCGTGCCGCTGCTGATCGAAGCAGCGATGGCATTCGGAACCGGACACCACGGAACGACGCTTGGCTGCCTGCGGGCGCTGGATCGCCTGATCGAAAGCGGGTTTCAGGCCACCAAGGTTGCCGATATCGGATGTGGAACGGCAGTTCTGGCAATGGCCGCTGCGCGGGTCTGGACCGGGGATATTCTGGCCAGCGACATCGACCAGGTTGCTGTCGATGTTGCCGAAGCAAATTTGCGCGCCAACGGGATGGAAGGCACCGTCCGCTGCCTCGAAGCGGCAGGGTTCGGCCACCCGGAACTTGAGGAATCCGGCCCTTATGAGCTGATTTTCGCCAATATACTCAAAGGCCCACTTGTCGCTCTGGCGCCCGAATTGGTGGAACACCTTCAGCCGGGGGGCTACGCAATATTGTCGGGGATTCTTAATGAGCAGGCCCAAGATGTAGCGTCAGTTTATCTCGAAAATGGAACCAATTTGGTGGAAAAAGAAGAAATTGGTGAGTGGACGACGCTGACATTAAAGAAAAATGGCGAAAAATAGGCCGGTTTTGGGGGATTCTTCGATTTTCGCCATGCTTTTGGCGCAATTCAACCGTAGCCTGATTTCCGGATGATGGGAGGGCGAGGCCCGGAGGCTGCAATGGTTGATAAGCCAATGGAGTTTGATCAGAGAATACGGCGCTTGAACAAAAAGCACCAATCCATGTCGCGCGGTTACCTTGCCAAAATGCGCTCGGACGGTCTGATTGTGATGAAGCCGCAAAGAATCCGGTCAGCATTACCGCTTCGGGTTCTCGTGATGTTCGGTGTCGCCTTTTTCGTTTTCAAGGCCTTCCTTCTGGCGGTCTTGGGGCAAGCGTCCTACAACGACCGGGTTACGCGCCTAAGTGAAGGGACTTCGGTTGAAAAAGCAGGTGCATGGGTGATGCAGATTGAACCCGTGTCCGAGTTGATCGCAACTCAGATAGGTTCGATTTTACGCTGAAACTCAAAGAGCAGACAAAAGGAAAAACGCCGCGTAAGGGAGAGTACGCGGCGTTTTCAATTCGCCCAAAATATGGGAGAGTGGGCAGTTTGTAAGTGGTGGCGTCAGCGCCGACCCTCGGCGACAATATCAATGTCGCCACGGCACAGGCCGATATCGTCCAGTTCGCGATCCGACAACTCAGACAGCGCGTTACGAGTGGCGCGGGCGTCATTCCATTCGATCACGGCGTTGAGGGCCGATGTGAAAAGCTCGCCGATACGGCCAACAAGGCCGAACGAGCCAGTGGTGGTGCGGGAGGTGTCCAGAGCAGCCATATCCTGTTTCCTTCTGTTAGTCGTGACGTTCTTCGTTTCGATCTGTCGGGCATCTAGTGATGTCGGGGTGCGTTCACAAGCGCAGAAAATGCATGTGTCCTATGCGGTTTTTGCAAGGGTAGGAGGACGTGAAACGTCCATGAAACATTGGTGAGTTTATGTTTTGAAAAGCGTCGATTCCTGACCTGAATATGTCGAATTACGCCGTTGGGGTCGCGCACATGATACTGGTGTCGCTTTTATGCGTGATCGCAAATCTCTTGGAAAATGTTCTTGTTTCGTGCTAGTGCGATAAAAAGGCATCAAAACATCGAGCGGGCCGAGGCAAATTATGCGGATTCTGGGCATTGATCCGGGGTTGCGAACCCTGGGATGGGGCGTCATCGAATCACATGGCAGCCGTCTGAGTCACGTTGCAAACGGCCTGTGCCATTCCGATGGCGATGATCTTGGTGAAAGGCTGTTGTCCCTGCACAACCAGATCGTCGAAGTAATAGATGCCCATGCGCCGGATCAGGCCGCCATCGAACAGACTTTCGTGAACAAGGATGGGGCCGGAACGCTGAAACTGGGGCAGGCGCGGGGTGTGGCTTTGCTGACGCTGGCGCAAGCGGGGTTGCCGGTCGGGGAATATGCGCCGAACCGGGTCAAGAAGACCGTCGTGGGCGTCGGGCATGCCGAGAAGGAACAGGTTCTGCACATGGTCAAACTGCAATTGCCGGGGTGCCGGCCCAAGGGCGCGGATGCGGCGGATGCGCTGGCCATCGCGATCTGTCACGCCTATTACGGCAGGACGCAACCGGCGCGGCTGAAAGAGGTGCGGGCATGATCGGCAAACTGACGGGGCGACTGGATTACCGGGCTTCGGATCATATTCTGATCGACGTGCGCGGCGTCGGGTACATCGTCTATTGCTCGGACAGGACCATGGCCGCGCTGCCCGGAGCGGGTGAGGTGGTGGCCCTGTATACCGATCTGGTGGTGCGCGAAGATCTGATGCAGCTTTACGGCTTTACATCGCTGGCCGAAAAGGAATGGCACCGGCTGTTGTGTTCGGTACAGGGCGTCGGAGCAAAGGTGTCGCTGGCCATCCTGGGCGCATTGGGTCCCGACGGGGTCAGCCGCGCGATTGCATTGGGTGACTGGGCGTCCGTCAAGGCCGCCAAGGGAGTTGGCCCGAAAACGGCACAACGGATCGTACTGGATCTCAAGGACAAGGCGCCGGGCGTGATGGCGATGGGTGGAACGGTTGCCGATGCGATGGACGGGATGATTGCCGAGGTGGTCGATCCGGTCGAGTCCGTGGCCGCACCCGTACGAAAAGTCGCGCCGCAACAGCCGATCGGTGCAGCAGCATCGACTGCCGGGGCGTTGTCTGCGCTGTCCAATCTCGGGTACGGCCCGTCCGAGGCCGCTGCCGCGGTGGCCGAGGCCGCGGCAGACCAACCCGATGCGGGTGAGGCGGAGTTGATCCGCGCTGCGCTGAAACTTCTGGCTCCGAAAGGCTGAGTGACTGATGGTTGATGCCGATCCAACCCTCCGCCCCGAGCCGTTGCCCGAGGACAATGACCGCGCCCTGCGTCCGCAAGGGCTGGGCGAGTTCATCGGCCAGGCCGAGGCGCGCGCCAATCTGCGTGTGTTCATCCAGTCGGCGCGCCAGCGGGGCGAGGCGATGGATCACACTCTGTTTCATGGTCCTCCGGGGCTGGGCAAAACGACGCTGGCGCAGATCGTGGCGCGCGAACTGGGGGTGAATTTCCGCATGACTTCAGGGCCGGTGCTGGCCAAGGCGGGCGATCTGGCGGCGATCCTGACCAATCTGGAGCGGCGCGACGTTCTGTTCATCGACGAGATCCATCGCCTGAACCCCGCGGTAGAAGAAGTGCTTTATCCCGCGATGGAGGATTTCGAGCTTGATCTGGTCATCGGCGAAGGCCCTGCCGCGCGTACGGTGCGGATCGAGTTGCAGCCGTTCACCCTGGTCGGCGCGACGACGCGGATGGGTCTGCTGACGACCCCCCTGCGCGACCGTTTCGGCATTCCCACGCGGTTGCAGTTTTATACAGTGGACGAGTTGCACGAGATCGTCACCCGAAACGCCCGCAAACTCGGTGCGCCTGCCGATCATGATGGCGCTCGCGAGATTGCGCGGCGCTCACGCGGGACACCACGGATCGCGGGCCGCTTGCTGCGCCGGGTGGTGGATTTCGCGGTGGTCGAAGGCGACGGGCGGATCACGCGAGAACTGGCCGATGGGGCGCTGACCCGGCTTGGCGTGGACAATCTTGGACTGGACGGGGCTGACCGAAGGTATCTCAGGCTAATCGCCGAAAACTATTCCGGCGGGCCGGTGGGGATCGAAACCCTGTCCGCCGCCTTGTCGGAAAGCCGCGACTCGCTGGAAGAGGTGATCGAGCCTTTCCTTCTGCAACAGGGGCTGATCCAGCGTACGCCGCGCGGACGGATGCTGGCGCAGAAGGCTTGGACGCATCTGGGGATGCCGGTGCCAAAGCGGCAAAGCGATCTATTTGGTTGATGCCGCGCGACATAGATTTTATGCCACCGGCGGGAGTATCTGGAAAAGATGAAGATCCGCACGTGACCCCAAAAGAGATCGAAGCCCTGTTTGCCCGCGAAAGCGGTGAGTTCCTGTTCGCCCGCTGGGGGCGGCCCATCGTCCCGATCGTCTTTGGTGTCGAGGACGAGACCCTGTCGGTGGTCAAGGGCGCGTTCGAGGCGGTGGTGGCGCTGGCCGGGCACAGGATGGCCGAGACCGATCCGGAACTGGGCGCCAATTGCATGATCTTTTTCTTTCGTGAATGGGACGAATTGCTGGCGGTGCCGGATCTTGACAGGCTGATCCCCGATCTCAAGCCGCTGGTGGAACGGCTGGTTGCGGCAGAGGCCAATCAATACCGGGTGTTTCGGTTTGAAGAAGATGGGTCGATAAGAGCGGCCTTTGTGTTCCTGCGCATGGACAGCCAATTGTCGGATATCTCCGCCGAAACGCTGGCTCTCAGTCAGGTTGTGCAAACGATTCTGTTGTGGTCCGACACCGCGTTCCGCGAGCGGTCTCCACTGGCGGTTGCCGGTGACGCAACGATCCTGCGCCCCGACATTGCCGGGCTGATCCGGGCTGCCTATGATCCGGTTCTGCCGGGGGCCACGCGGGACAGCTCCCACGCGCTGAGACTGTTCGCCCGCCTGGAGCAGCCGCAATGAAGCATGTCTTTCCCGTCCGGGTCTACTATGAGGACACCGACATGGGGGGCATCGTTTATCACGCGAATTACCTGCGGTTCATCGAACGCGCCCGTTCGGATTGGGTTCGGCAGTTGGGCAATGACCAGAATGCGATGCGCGATGCCGGGATCGTCTGGGTCGTCCGCCGGATTGAGGCCGATTACATTTCGACCGCGAAATTCGAAGACGAACTGGTTGTAGAGACCGAAATGGTCTCTCTGTCAGGCGCGCGGCTGACTATGTCGCAATCGGTCCGGCGCGGCGACGCCGAGGTGTTCCGGGCCATGGTGACCGCTGTCTGCATGAACGCAGACGGCAAACCGGTTCGGCTTCCGGCAGAGATTCGCGCATTGCTGTAACATTTTTTGCATCGGGGCTGGTTCTGATGGCAATTCATCCCGATCTGGGCTAGCGTTCGCCAAAACAAAGGCCGAACGAATGGCCCGACAGGCAGAAAAAGAGCAGATTCATGGAAGCTGAGACGCTGGCGCTGGCGCAGGAGATCGATTTCTCCATGTGGGGGCTGTTTGCCCGCGCAACATTTGTCGTGAAACTGGTGATGCTGATGCTGATCTTTGCGTCCTTCTGGTCGTGGGCCATCATCATCCAGAAAATGATCAACTACCGAAAGGCCCGGTCCGAGGCGGACGAGTTCGACGAGGCGTTCTGGTCTGGCAATCCGCTGGACGAACTGTTCGATCAGACCGGGCCGCAGCCGGACGGCAGTTCGGAAAAGATTTTTGCCGCCGGGATGATCGAATGGCGGCGTTCCCATCGAAATGATGGCGGGCTGATCGCGGGGGCGCAGGCGCGCATCGACCGGTCGATGGATGTCGCGATCGCCAAAGAGGCGGAAACGCTGCAAAAAGGGTTACCGGTGCTGGCGACCGTGGGTTCGACCGCGCCGTTCATCGGCCTGTTCGGAACCGTCTGGGGCATCATGAACGCCTTTATCGAGATCGCAGAGCAGCAGAACACGAACCTGGCCGTGGTTGCGCCGGGGATCGCCGAGGCGCTGATGGCCACGGGTTTTGGTCTGTTGGCGGCTATCCCGGCAGTGATCTTCTACAACAAACTCAGCGCTGACAGTGACCGGATCGTCTCGGGCTACGAGGCTTTTGCGGATGAATTCGCCACGATCCTGTCGCGTCAGTTGGATACCTGACCCATGGGTGCGGCAGTTCAGCAAAAAAGTGGTAACGGGCGCAGGCGGGGTCGGCGGCGCGGCGGCGCCCGGCCGATGTCGGAAATCAACGTCACGCCTTTCGTGGACGTGATGCTGGTATTGCTCATCATTTTCATGGTGGCGGCGCCGCTGCTGACGGTGGGCGTGCCGGTGGATTTGCCCAAGACGGCCGCATCCGCCCTGCCCACCGACAGCGAAGAGCCGCTGACGGTCACGATGACGGCGGATGGCGGCGTGCAGATCCAGACGACGGGTGTCGCCCGCGCGGAATTGATTGGAAAACTGCGGGCCATTGCGACAGAACGATCCAGCGACAAGGTGTTCTTGCGTGCGGACGGTGCCATTCCTTATGCGCAGGTGATGGAGGTCATGGGAGCGCTAAATGCAGGTGGGTTTTCGAATGTCGGCCTTGTGACGGATACCGGCGGGCCGACGCTGGATGATGGTTGAGGGTGAGGACGCGGTTTGCAGACCGGTACCAAGATCTCTGGTGTCGCCCATGTGATTGTGATCGGATGGGCCGTATTCGGCGGTGCGTTCCGGTCCGAACCGTTGCCGTTCGAGGTGCAGGATGTGTCCGTGATCTCGGCTGAAGATTTTGAAGCCTTGTCCGCGCCGCAGGAAACGCCTGAAGTGTCCGTTACGCCTGCCGTGCTGCAACTCCCCGACGTGCCGGATGATCGGCCAACCGCGCCGGAGCAGGTTGAGAACGAACAATCTCGCCCCGAACCGGAAGCGCCTCCCGAGCCCGAGGCGGAAACGGTGCCTGATCCAATTTTGCCGACACCCGATCCCGAAGTGTCCGAAGAGCTTCCGACGCTGCAGCCGCCCCAGCCGGAAGTTGTCGCGTTGCCGGTTCCGCCGGGACCCAAGCCGAAACCACGCCCGGCCGACAAAGTTGCGCCGCAACCGGTTGCACCGCCCCCGCCGGACGTGACACCTGACGATGTGGAAACACCACCCGTCGCGCAGGAAGAAGGCGCCGAGGAACCGCAGGAGCAACAGGAACAGACGGCGCCCGAGGAGGCGACGGATCAGATCGTGACCGAAGCGGAGAAGAGCAAGGAACTTGCGCCCGACCGCTCTCCGCGCCCGCCGTCTCGGCGGCCGCCGCCTGAACCCAAACAGGTCGCAGAAGACAATCCCAAACCAGCGGACACGTCTGAAACGACTGCGGAAAATACTGAAAAGGCGATAGACGATGCCCTGAAGCAGGTGTTGGCAGGCGGGCAGGACAGTGCGCCCGCGCCGACTGGTCCACCGCTGACCGGTGGGGAAAAGGACGCACTGCGCATTGCGGTTTCGAATTGCTGGAATGTCGGATCACTGTCGACCGAAGCGTTGAAAACGACCGTTATCGTTTCGGTGGCCATGCAGCAGGATGGAACGCCTGTTGTCAACAGCATTCGCCTGCTCGACAGTTCCGGTGGGTCGTCCGGGGCCGCGCAGCAGGCGTTCGAGGCCGCGCGCCGTGCAATCATACGGTGTGGCAGCAAGGGCTACGGCCTGCCGCCCGAAAAATATGGCCAGTGGCAGAATATCGAGATTACATTCAACCCCGAGAGGATGCGGATCAAATGATGAAATTCCTGACCAGCCTCCTACTGGGTGCGGCGGTGTTCGCCATGCCCGCCGTTGCGCAGAACCCGCCGCTGAGGCTTGAGATCACCGAAGGCGTGATCGAGCCTATGCCCTATGCGGTGCCGAATTTCGTACCGGACAACGCGGCGGCGGCGGAATACGCAACACAGATCGCAAGGGTGGTGGCGGCTGATCTCAGTGGAACGGGGCTGTTCCGCGAGATTTCGTCGGATGCCTTTATCAGCCGCGTAAGCAGCTTTGAGGCCCCGGTGCAGTTTGCCGACTGGAAGGCGATCAACGCTCAGGCGCTGGTAACCGGGGCTGTCAACGTATCCGGCAGTCGCCTGATTGTCCGGTTCCGGGTCTGGGATGTGTTTTCCGGCGCAGAACTGGGCGATGGGCTGCAATTCACGGGTACGACGGATGGCTGGCGCCGCATGGCCCACAAGGTTGCCGATCAGGTCTATAGTCGTATCACGGGCGAGGACGCCTATTTCGACAGCCGCGTGGCCTTCGTGTCGGAAAGCGGTCCCAAGGACCAGCGCCGCAAGCGTCTGGCGATCATGGACTACGACGGTGCCAACGTTCAGTATCTGACCGACAGCGCAGCCATCGTTCTGGCCCCCCGGTTCTCGCCAACCGGTGACCGGCTGTTGTATACCAGTTATGAAAGTGGCACGCCGCGCATTTACGTTCTGGATATCGGCAATGTGCGCCGTCAGGTTCTGTCCACCCAGGACGGTACGATGAGTTTTGCCCCCCGTTTCTCGCCCGATGGACGAACCGTTCTGTATTCTCTGTCACAAGGTGGCAATACCGATCTTTGGCGGATGGACCTCGCCACGGGTAACAGCACCCGGCTGACCAGCGCGCCGTCGATCGAAACCGCGCCCAGCTTTTCACCGGATGGCAGCCGGATCGTGTTCGAAAGCGACCGGTCCGGTTCGCCACAACTTTACGTCATGCCTGCCGCGGGCGGCCAGGCGACGAGGATCAGTTTCGGTCCGGGCCGTTACGGTACGCCGGTATGGTCCCCGCGGGGCGATCTGATTGCCTTCACCAAGCAGAACGAGGGTCGCTTTCATATCGGAGTGATGCGTGTCGACGGCACGGAAGAACGGCTGCTGACGGCGTCCTTTCTTGATGAGGGGCCGACATGGTCCCCCAATGGCAGGGTGATCATGTTCACACGGGAAACGCAGGGCGCGGATGGGCGTTCTTCGCTCTATTCGGTGGATATTTCGGGGCGCAACCTCAAGGCGGTGCGCACGCCGGATGGTGGCAGTGACCCGACCTGGTCGCCCTTGCAGAAATAGCGGCTTAACGTCTGCGCGATTTCGTTCACATGGAACGGGCAGTGTGGTACATAGAACCAAACAACAAACAAACCATGAGGCGACTGGAAATGAACGTATTGAGCAAATTCGCCGCTCTGGGCGCGGTAGCGCTGCTTGCGGCTTGCAGCAACAATGACCCCTCGACCTGGGGCAATGGCGGAGCGGGCGGAGCCGGAGGGGCTTTGGCCCCCGGATCGGTCAGCGATCCGCATTCTCCGGCCTATTTTCAGCAGGCCGTCGGTGATCGGGTGCTGTTTTCCGTAGATCAGTCGACCCTGACACCCGAGGCGCAGGCCACGTTGCAAGCGCAGGCGGAGTGGCTGATGAACAATCCCGATTTCACCGCGACAATCGAAGGCCATGCGGACGAGCAGGGCACAAGAGAATACAACCTTGCCCTCGGCGCCCGCCGGGCCAATGCGGCGCGTGAGTTCCTAATCTCGCGTGGTGTTGCGGGCAACCGGCTGACGACCGTCAGCTATGGCAAGGAACGCCCGATCGAGATTTGCAGCGACGAGGCGTGCTATTCCAAGAATCGCCGGGCCGTTACGGTCCTGACCGGCTCGACCACGGGGTAATCCAATGCGCATCGTGGCCTTGGTTCTGGCAGCAGTTGTTTCCACGGCGGGCGGTGTGCGCGCGCAGGATCAGCAGACACTTGCGGATATCCGACAGGAACTTACGGTTCTGCATGTAGAAATCCAACGCCTCAAGCGCGAGTTTTCCACCACCGGATCGCCGTCGCCCAATCTGGCGGGCAGTTCGGTGCTGGAGCGTGTCGATGCGATCGAGGCCGAAGTGCAGCGTCTCACGCAACAGACCGAGCAACTGAACGCACGGGTCGAACGGATCGTGGCGGATGGCACCAATCGGATCGGGGATCTGGAGTTTCGTCTGGTTGAACTTGAGGGTGGCGATCTGAGCTCATTGGGTGAGACGACGACGCTGGGCGGTGAAACGGCCGGAGAGTCCTCGCCCGCCATTGCACCGGCGGCACCGTCAACATCGCAAGGAGAACAGCTGGCCATAGGCGAGCGATCCGAATTCGATGCCGCCTCGCAAGCGCTGAGTGAGGGCGATTTTCAGAAAGCGGCCGATCTGCTTGCCAATTTCGACTTGAACTATCCAGGCAGCCCGCTGTCCGCCGAAGCGCATTTGAGGCGCGGGCAGGCTTTGGATGGTCTGGGCGACACACGCGAGGCGGCGCGGGCTTACCTGGCCAGTTTCACCGGCGATTCGGAAGGGCCGCTGGCTCCGGAAGCCTTGTACGAACTGGGCGCGGCGCTGGGGCGTTTGGGGCAGACCGAGCAGGCCTGTATCACGCTGGGTGAGGTCGGTGTACGCTTCCCGGTTTCGTCCTCGGTTGCGGAGGCCGGTCGGGAGATGGCGGCGCTGGGCTGTTCTTGACGCAGGACTTTCACGACCTTCAGACGGAAATTCGGGCCGGGCTGCCCTCTGAATTGCCTGCGTGTCTGGGCGTGGCGGTGTCTGGCGGCAGCGATTCGGTTGCACTGCTGAGCCTGTTGAACGCGGCGCTTGAAGCCGAAAACACCGAGTTGCTGGCCGTCACGGTCGATCACGGCCTGCGCGATGGCTCGGCCGAAGAAGCCAGGGGCGTGGCCGCCTTGGCTGCGGGAATGGGTCTGCGCCATGAAACGTTGTGTTGGGCGGGCTGGGACGGAACCGGAAATCTGCAGGACAAGGCGCGCTATGCGCGGTACCGGCTGTTGACCGATTGGGCCAAACGCAATGATGTTTCGGCGCTTGTCCTGGGGCATACGGCGGACGATCAGGCGGAAACGGTTCTGATGCGGCTGGCCCGCGCTGCGGGCGTCTCGGGGTTGGCGGCGATGGCGGGCCGACGTGAGCAGGATGGCATTGTTATCCTGCGGCCGATGCTTGGGATCACGCGGGAACGTTTGCGTCAATATCTGCGGGCTGCAGGTTTGGCGTGGGTCGAAGACCCGTCGAATCAGGATACCCATTTTGACCGGATCAAGGCGCGAAAAGCACTGTCCGGGCTTGAAACACTGGGCCTCACACCCCGGGCTTTGGTGGAAGTTGCGCAAAATATGGCGCAAGCGCGCGATGCTCTGAACCACTATGTGCTGCAGGAAGCCCAAGATCTCACGCGGATTTCAGATGGCGATGTTCTGGTCAGCCGCCAAGGGTTTGATGCGCTTCCAATGGAAATCGCGCGGCGGCTGATTGTCGGGATCGTCACATGGATCGGCGGTGGGCCTTATCCGCCGCGCCGGGCGGCGGTGCGGCGGACCGTGTCGGCGGTAGCGGAAGGAAAGACCGGCGTTTTGGGCGGATGCCTTTGCCTGCCGGACGGAGAGAACGTGCGTTTCTGCCGTGAATACAACGCAGTCCGCGATTCCGTTTCCGACGTCGGCGCGACCTGGGACCGGCGGTGGCTGGTCTCCGGGCCGGCACAGGATGGTCTTGAAGTGCGGCCGTTGGGGGCATCCGGCCTGCTGCAGGTCCCGGATTGGAGGTTGGTCGGCAGCCCATACGCGGCCCTGCTGGCCTCGCCCTCGGTGTGGTTCGGCGAAGACCTGCGATCGGCCCCGCTCGCCGGATTCGCCAATGGCTGGGAGGCGAAACTGCGTTCAGGTAGTGAAGAGTTCTACGCATCTCTTTTATCGCATTGAACCTGCGGCAATCATCTCTATTTTAGTGGTCTAGCTGGCAACCTCCTTCAATGCCGAATGATTTGGGAGTATTTCCTTGGGCAACGCTCGTAATATCGCTTTTTGGGTCGTCCTTTTTCTGCTGATTCTCGCGCTGTTCAACCTGTTCAGCGGGTCAGGCGGAACGCTTCAGAGCCATGAAAAGACCTATTCTGAATTTGTCGCCGCTGTGGATGCGGGTGAAGTGACCCGCGTGACGCTGGATGGTGAACAGATCCGGTACCGGACAAGCGACAACCGTGACTATGTGACGATCAAGCCCGGCGATGCTGAAGTGACGCAGTTGCTGATCGGTAAAGACATTCCCGTTCGCGCGGAAAAACAACAGCAATCGGGGTTCCAGTCGTTCCTGATCACGTTGCTGCCTTTCCTGTTGCTGATCGGCGTCTGGGTCTACTTCATGAACCGGATGCAGGGCGGCGGTAAAGGTGGTGCCATGGGCTTTGGTAAGTCCAAGGCCAAGATGCTGACCGAAAAACATGGCCGCGTGACCTTTGACGACGTCGCAGGCATCGATGAGGCCAAGGAAGAGCTGGAAGAGATCGTGGAATTCCTGCGCAACCCGCAGAAGTTCTCGCGGCTGGGCGGCAAGATTCCGAAAGGCGCACTGCTGGTTGGTCCACCGGGCACCGGTAAGACGCTGCTGGCCCGTGCGATTGCGGGTGAGGCGGGCGTGCCGTTCTTCACCATCTCGGGTTCTGATTTCGTCGAGATGTTCGTGGGTGTCGGCGCATCCCGTGTCCGCGACATGTTTGAGCAGGCTAAGAAGAACGCGCCTTGTATCGTCTTCATCGACGAAATTGACGCCGTGGGCCGCCATCGTGGCGCCGGCTATGGCGGCGGCAACGATGAGCGCGAACAGACCCTCAACCAGTTGCTGGTCGAGATGGACGGGTTCGAGGCCAATGAAGGCGTGATCATTCTGGCCGCGACCAACCGTAAGGACGTTCTGGACCCCGCATTGCTGCGTCCGGGCCGGTTTGATCGTCAGGTGACCGTCGCCAACCCCGACATCAAGGGCCGGGAAAAGATCCTGGGCGTACATGCCCGCAAGACACCTCTGGGTCCGGATGTTGACCTGCGCATCATCGCACGGGGCACGCCCGGGTTCTCGGGCGCGGATCTGGCCAATCTGGTGAACGAGGCGGCGCTGATGGCCGCGCGCGTGGGCCGCCGCTTTGTCACCATGGAAGATTTCGAGAACGCCAAGGACAAGGTGATGATGGGGGCCGAGCGCCGCTCGATGGTGCTGACGCAGGACCAGAAGGAAAAGACCGCCTATCACGAGGCCGGTCACGCCGTTGTCGGCTTGGAACTGCCGCTATGCGATCCGGTCTACAAGGCGACGATCATCCCGCGCGGCGGTGCGCTGGGTATGGTTGTGTCGTTGCCCGAAATGGACCGGCTGAATTATCACCGCGACGAATGCAAGCAAAAGCTGGCAATGACGATGGCGGGCAAAGCTGCCGAAGTCATCAAATATGGTGACGACCATGTCTCGAACGGCCCGGCTGGCGATATCATGCAGGCCAGCCAGCTGGCGCGCGCCATGGTGATGCGCTGGGGCATGTCCGACAAAGTCGGCAATATCGACTATGCCGAAGCGCACGAGGGGTATCAGGGCAACACCGCCGGTTTCTCGGTTTCGGCCCATACCAAGGAGCTGATCGAGGAAGAGGTTAAACGCTTCATTCAGGAAGGCTATGAAAAGGCGCATGAAATCCTCAGCGCCAAGAAAGAGGATTGGGAGCGTCTGGCACAGGGCCTGCTGGAATACGAGACTTTGACCGGAGATGAAATCAAGCGGGTCATGAGAGGCGATTCGCCGCATGAAAGCGACGACGAAAGCGATGACTCGGACAAGGGCAACGCGCCCAGCGTGACGGCGATCCCGAAAACCAAACCCAAGAAGGCACCACCGGAAGACGGCATGGAGCCGGAACCGACGACCTGAGTTTCAGGCAAAAGACCCGGGGCCTCCCGGGTCTTTTTTTGCAAACACTCCCGCTCTGAATCGTCTGGAAACGACGGGCATTAATGCCTGTCTTGCGTGATGCAACCTTTCTGGGAGGCCGATTGGTTTCGTCCGTGCCGAATGAAAAACCATGGCCCCTGAGGGAAATCTCGTTTCCGATTAGAAACGCCAGACTTGGGCATACGCCGCTTCACAGCGTGATTATGTCGGAATCCATATCTACGGCCATTGTACACAACGGTATGGATTGTTCAGCGCCGACGCCCCGCGTCGGTTTTGCACGACCTCAATCAGGAACCCTGCCCAATGAGCTATAAATCCGATATCGAAATCGCCCGCGAGGCGAACAAGAAACCGATCCAGGAAATCGGTGCAAAAATCGGCATCGAATCTGCGGATCTGCTGCCCTATGGCCACGACAAAGCGAAGGTCAGTCAGGACTTCATCAACTCAGTGCAGGACCGCGAAGACGGCAAGCTGATCCTTGTCACCGCGATCAACCCGACCCCGGCGGGTGAGGGTAAGACCACGACCACCGTGGGTCTGGGCGACGGTCTGAACCGGATCGGCAAGAACGCGATGATCTGTATCCGCGAGGCCTCGCTGGGTCCGAACTTCGGCATGAAGGGCGGCGCCGCGGGCGGCGGTTACGCGCAGATCGTTCCGATGGAAGAGATGAACCTGCACTTCACCGGTGATTTCCATGCCATCACTTCGGCCCACTCGCTGCTGTCGGCGATGATCGACAACCACATCTACTGGGGCAACGAGCAGGCCATCGACATGCGGCGCGTGGTGTGGCGCCGGGTGGTCGACATGAACGACCGCGCGCTGCGCCAGATCACCTGCTCGCTTGGCGGTGTGTCGAACGGTTTCCCGCGCGAAGCAGGTTATGACATCACCGTGGCGTCCGAGGTCATGGCGATCCTGTGCCTGGCCACCGACCTGAAGGACCTGGAGAAGCGTCTGGGCGACATCATCGTCGCCTATCGCCGCGACAAGACCCCGGTCTACTGCCGAGACATCAAGGCCGAAGGCGCGATGACCGTGCTGCTGAAGGACGCGATGCAGCCCAACCTGGTGCAGACGCTGGAAAACAACCCGGCCTTCGTCCATGGCGGTCCTTTCGCGAACATCGCGCATGGCTGTAACTCGGTCATCGCCACCAAGACCGCTTTGAAAGTCGCCGACTACGTCGTGACCGAAGCGGGCTTTGGCGCCGATCTGGGTGCCGAGAAGTTCATGAAC
Source organism: Ruegeria sp. AF8 (assembly GCF_056541825.1). Taxonomy (NCBI): domain Bacteria; kingdom Pseudomonadati; phylum Pseudomonadota; class Alphaproteobacteria; order Rhodobacterales; family Roseobacteraceae; genus Ruegeria; species Ruegeria sp. AF8. The sequence continues at coordinate 93,214 of NZ_JBQFYW010000001.1, forward strand.
ATCAAGTGCCGCAAGGCGGGCATTGCTCCGTCTGCCGTCGTGCTGGTTGCCACTGTGCGCGCGATGAAGATGAACGGCGGCGTTGCCAAGGCCGATCTGGGTGCCGAGAATGTTGACGCCGTGAAGTCGGGCTGTGCCAACCTGGGCCGTCATATCGAGAACGTGAAGTCCTTCGGTGTGCCGGTAGTCGTTGCCGTCAACCACTTCGTCACCGACACCGACGCTGAAGTGCAGGCCGTCAAGGACTATTGCGCCGAGCACGGGGTTGAGGCGGTTCTGTCGCGTCACTGGGAACTGGGTTCGGAAGGATCCGAGGAGCTGGCCAAAAAGGTTGTGGAAATTGCCGATGCCGGTACGGCAAACTTCTCACCGATCTATCCGGACGACATGCCGCTGTTCGAAAAAGTCGAGACCATCGCCAAGCGCATCTACCGCGCTGATGAGGTGCTGGCGGATTCCAAGATCCGCAACCAGCTGAAGGAATGGGAAGCCGCCGGCTACGGCAACCTGCCGGTTTGCATGGCCAAGACCCAGTATTCGTTCTCGACCGACCCCAGCTTGCGCGGCGCGCCCACCGGCCACTCGGTTCCGGTGCGTGAGGTGCGCCTGAGCGCGGGTGCCGGTTTCATCGTGGTGGTCTGCGGTGAGATCATGACCATGCCCGGCCTGCCGCGCAAACCGGCTGCCGAAACCATCTGCCTCAATGACGCAGGTGAGATCGAGGGCTTGTTCTAAGCGCCCGAATGAGTCACTCCGTGGCCCGGGACATCCCGGGCCACGAGGAGAATTCAATGCCATCGCTGATACCGCCGCACGACTGCGCCACGATGCGCGAGTTGCGGGTTCAGATCGACCGGCTGGACCGGGAACTGATCGGAAAGCTGGTAACGCGCGCGCGTTATATCGATCGCGCTGCCGAGCTGAAACCGATTGAGGCTTTGCCCGCCCGCATCCCGGCCCGCGTCGAAGAGGTGGTTCAGAATGTCCGCGCCAGCGCCGCCGCATCCGGACTTGATCCTGATCTGGCGGAGAGCCTATGGCGCATATTGATTGACTGGTCGATTGCTCGCGAGGAGCAGGTGATCGGCATTGACTGAAATCCGGTCGCGGTCATTGGGCCCGACGGAAGGTGATGGAAGGGATCGACAAATGGTCGCGCAAGTAATCGACGGAAAGGCCTTTGCCGCCACGGTACGCGGGCAGGTGGCCGAGCATGTGGCCCGGCTGAAGGAAGAACACGGCATCACGCCCGGTTTGGCCGTGGTGCTGGTCGGAGAGGACCCGGCATCTCAGGTTTATGTCCGCTCCAAGGGCAAGATGACCGTCGAGGTCGGCATGAACTCGTACGAGCACAAGCTGGACGCGGATACGTCCGAAGAAGACCTTCTGGCCCTGATCGGCAAGCTGAACAATGACCCGGCGGTTCACGGCATTCTGGTGCAGCTGCCGCTGCCCAAGCACCTGAACGAGGATCTGGTGATCAACTCGATCGATCCGGCCAAGGATGTTGACGGTTTCCATATCTCGAACGTGGGCCTGCTGGGTACCGGCCAAAAGTCGATGGTGCCCTGCACGCCGCTGGGCTGCCTGATGATGTTGCGCGACCATCACGGCTCATTGTCGGGTCTGGATGCTGTCGTCATCGGCCGGTCGAACATCGTGGGCAAGCCAATGGCGCAGCTGTTGCTGGGCGACAGCTGCACCGTGACCATCGCGCACTCGCGCACCAAGGACCTGCCCGAGGTTGTCCGCCGTGCCGACATCGTCGTCGCCGCCGTGGGCCGCCCGGAAATGGTGCCGGGTGACTGGATCAAGGAAGGTGCCACTGTGATCGACGTGGGCATCAACCGCATTGAGCGCGATGGCAAGAACAAGCTGGTGGGCGACGTGGATTATGCCAGCGCTGCCGAACGCGCCGGCGCGATCACCCCGGTGCCGGGTGGCGTCGGTCCGATGACCATCGCTTGCCTGCTGGCCAACACCCTGACCGCCTGCTGCCGCGCCAACGGCCTTGCCGAACCCAAGGGTCTAACGGCGTAACCCCATCCGGCAAGCCAGCCTGCGGGTCCGGCTTGCCGAAACGTTTCCTTTTAGATGCATTCGCCTGCCGTCGCCGATCCTTTGTCGGTGACGGGCACAAACTAGCGCGGAATTGGCACCGGCCTGGGATGTGCACCGGTCACGATCGCGATGGCGTCCCGGGCAACGAGCGACGCCAATGCATCGGCGTCACTGCGCAGCCCGCCGGTATAGGTGCCGTATGCGGGCAGGATAAGGCGGACCGCATCCAGCAGGAAAGCAGGCCTTGTTACGCCCCTGCCGCGGGTCCGAAGGGCGATCTTGGGGTGGTAGTGACCGGATATTTCAGCCTGTTTGGCTGGATCTGCGATATGCCGGAACATCAATGGCCCGCAGGCCCATTCGGCCAGATGAGTGCCGCCCATATCGACCGGTCCGGGATCGTGATTGCCTTCGATCCAGATCCATCGCCGCCCGGCTTGCAGCGACGCGATCTGCATCCTGTCGGCCTCGGGCAGAGCCGCCGCTGCGTCAATGTCATCAAAGCTGTCCCCCAGGCAAACGATCGTGTGTGCGCCGCAACCGTTGATGTCGGCGGCAAGCCGGCCGAGCGTGTCCTGGGTTTCGTAGGGTGGCAGGATGGTTCCGCCGCGGCGGGCCGTGCGTTCGGATTTTCCAAGATGCAGATCCGAAACACACAGCAATTCCTGCTCGGGCCACCACAGCGCCCCAGAGCCGAGGGCAGTCAATTTCTGGCCGAAAAAGGAAAATGCAAACCCGTTCATGGTATGTTCTTTGACTTGGCCGCAAGATTTATGCAACCCGAAATCGTTCGGCGATCAAAGGGGCAAACCCGCCTCACGCATAAGCTTTTCGCTTTCCTCGGCCAGCAGCCGCTCTTCGGCCTCGCCCTTCACCGCCACTTTTCCGACCTCCAGAAACAGAGGGGCGGCCAGCGGCGACACGCGGTCGAGGTGAACGAGATCGATTCTGTCGCCCGAGCGTTCCAGCATCTCTTCGATCCTTGCGAAATCGACCAGTCCCCGCATGGTTTCCTCGCGGGTGATCTGCAGCAGCAGATGATCGGGGTCATATTTGATCAGGGTGTCATAGAGGATATCCGACGAAAACGTGGCCTGCCGCCCGGATTTGCGCTGACCGGCGATGTTGCGCTCTATCAGGCCGGCAATTGTCGCGCTGGCGCGAAATGTGCGTTTCATTATCTGATTTCCCGCAAGCCAGCGGCCCAGACCTTCGCGCAGAGCACCGATTTCAAGCAGGGCTCGCGGGTCGGTGACCTGGTCCAGCCCCCATATCAGCGTCGCATAGTCGGTGGCAACGAAACCCAGCGGCGCCAGCCCCTGTTCTTCCATCCGTTTCGTCAGCAGCAGACCCAAGGTTTGCTGCCCGTTTCGCCCGGCAAAACCATAGACACAAATATGTTCGCGTCCTTCGCTGGGAAAGCTTTCGATCAACAACCGGCCCTGTTCGGGCAATCGCGAAACCCCGCGTTGCAGCGCCAGCCATTCGGCGGTATGCGCGGGCAATTGCGGCCACTCGGCCTGAGCGAAGATGCCGAGGATGCGCGCGCATAACTGGGTCGATGTCGCGAATTTGGTTCCGGAAAACACGGCGATTTTGGGTTTGCGGTCCGCCCGGCGACTGACTTCGACCACCATTTCGCGCAACCCTTCGTACCTGACGATCTGGCCGCCGATCAAAAAGGTGTCGCCGGGTGTCAGCGACGCGGCGAACCCTTCTTCGACTTCTCCCAACGGTTTTCCGCCCCGGTTGCGTTTCAGGCGCACCTTGAGCAGATCCGTGTCCTGGATTGTTCCGATATTCATCCGTATCCGCTGCGCTGCGCGCGGGTCGCGCAGTTGCCACAACCCGTCTGATCGCTTCTGCAACCGCTGCCAGCGGTCATAGACCCGCAAGGCGTATCCGCCGGTGGCGCAGAAATCGAGGCAATCGTCGAACTGCGCCCTGCGAAGCCCGGAGAAGGGTCCGGCCGACGTCATTTCGACAAACAGCGTATCCGCATCGAACGGGCCCGAGGCGGCGGCAATCAGGATGTGCTGACACAATACGTCTCGAGGGCCGGCGCCACGAGGTTCACCGTCCAGATCATGCGCCCTGACCGCCTCAAGCGCCGCAACGCATTCCACCACTTCGAACCGGTTCGCAGGCACCAGCAATGCCTTGGAGGGCGCATTGTAGCGATGGTTCGCCCGCCCGATCCGCTGGACCAGGCGCTTGACGTTCTTGGGTGCGCCGATCTGGATCACCAGATCCACATCGCCCCAATCGATCCCCAGATCCAGCGAGCCGGTGCAGACGATGGCGCGCAGCTCTCCGCGCACCATCGCGGCTTCGACCCGCTCGCGCTGTTGCCGGTCGAGGCTGCCGTGGTGAATGCCTATGGGTAATCCGTCATCATTGGCGAGCCACAGATTGTGAAAGAAAATCTCGGCCTGCGCCCGTGTGTTGTGAAAGATCAGGGTGGTCTTGTGTTTCCTGATCTGATCCAGCACCGCCGGAATGGCATATGCCGCCCCGCCACCGGACCATGGTGGCGCCTCGTCGGTCTCAAGCATTGAGATATCCGGGTCCGGCCCCGGATCGGCCAGAACGATTTCGCAGGGGTCGGGGAAACGGGCCAGAAAAGATGCGATTGCCTGCGGATCCTCGACCGTGGCCGACAGGCCGACCCGGCGCAGTGCAGGGCGCATGGCCTGAAGCCGCGCCAGCGCCAGCATCAGTTGATCGCCACGCTTGCTTTCGGCCAAGGCATGGACCTCATCGATGATCACCCGCTGCAAACCGGCGAATATTTTCGCCGCGTCTTCGTAGGATGTCAGCAGAGCCAGACTTTCAGGCGTTGTTAGCAGAATATGCGGCGGATCGGCCCGCTGGCGTTTCTTTTGCGTGGCCGAAGTATCTCCGGTCCGGTCTTCGATCCGTATCGGCAGGCCGATTTCGTTCACCGGTGCGCGCAGGTTTCGCTTGATATCCGCTGCCAGTGCTTTGAGCGGTGAAACATAAAGCGTGTGCAGCCCCTGATGTGACCCGTCCGCCAATTCCGCAAGGGTCGGCAGAAACCCGGCCATCGTTTTGCCACCGCCGGTAGGAGCGATGAGCAGCACTGCGGGCTTTTTGGCGTTTTCGAAAAGCGCGACCTGATGCGGGTGGATGGACCAGCCTTTGCACGTGAACCAGTTCAGAATTGGGGCGGGAATCGTTGCCATGGGGCCAGACTATCCCGCCGGGCCAACCGACTGGAACAGAAGACTCGAAATCTACCCCGACCTCGCAGAGCATCGGTTTTCCGTCTGATGGCTGGATCAGGTGATGGTGTTGATGCGATCAAGTCCGGGACGGGGCAGAGTGTCGAGAAGACGAAACACTTCTGCCCTGCACGAGGTTCCGCTCCAGCCCGAAGGAAAAAAGACCGCGGGTAATTCCGGGTGGCGCAACACCACGCGGCGCCAGCGGTGCACGATCAAGGTTCGCAGCGTGGCGGTCTGCAATGGCGTCGGGTGCCAGTTGGCGGGGCGCGCGTCGAGAATTTGGCGAACCGCTTGCTGCAAGCTGTTGCAGGCCTCGCGCAATTCCGGCGGACAGAGACGGTCCTGCAGCCAGGCAGGTGCCGCGTGGGCCGATACTTCGAAAACGGCCAGATCTTCACAGTTTTTTGGGGGTGGTCCCGCGCCCAGTGCAACGGTTCGTCCGATGGCGGTGTAGTCGCGCGTCATCATCAGATCATCGAGGGTGTGGATGCCCGGACCGTCCTCGGCGATCAACAGATGCCAGCGATCCGGAATCCTTGGTTCACGAGCGTAAATGCGCGGTGTGACACGTGCCGATTGGGATCTGCCATATTCGGTCAGGAAGTGCCGCGACTCGCGCCCCGAGCGCGCGCTTTCGATCCAGCCGTCCTTGCGGAGCCGGTGCAACGCGACACGGATGGCTTCGGGCTTGATGCCCATCGGTTTGATGATCCGGGTCAGCGCACCGCCGGAGATCTGCGCGCCGCGTTCCTGTGCCAGATCGCCGAACAGGGACACAATAATGGACCACACCCTCTGGTTCTGAGGGTCTGCCAATTCGGCGGTAGCTTTGTCGAACCAGCTATTCTCACTCGTCATGGATACAGACTAAACCTGCTCGTCGAATAAGAAAATCCGGTTCTTTGTCGCTTGGAAGATCCGGGCCGGACGGATCCGAACGGAGCGCCCGGCCGCTGGATCAATAGGCGTTCATGGTCAGCAGCTCGTATTCTGCCACCAATTCATCGTCCTGATTTGTCAGGGTGACATGCCAGCGCACCTCGCCATATTCGTCGGTTCGGCGGGTTTTTTTCTTGACCGTCAACCGCACTTTGATGCTGTCGCCCGCCGAGACCGGCTTCATGAAGCGCAGCCCGTCCAGCCCGGTATTGGCCAGAACCGGCCCCTCGTTCGGCTCAACGAACAGACCCGCGGCAAAGGAAAGCAGCAGATAGCCATGCGCGACGCGGCCGGGGAAGAACGGGTTCCGGCTGGCGGCCTCTTCGTCCATATGCGCATAGAACGTGTCGCCGGTGAAATGGGCGAAATGTTCGATATCGTCCAGGGTGACGGTACGCGAGGCGGTGTGCAGCGTCTCGCCGATCGCCAGTTCGCCGAACTTGCGGGTGAAGGGATGCGCGGGGCCCGGGATTTCCTGCGCGCCAGGCACCCATTTGTCACCGATCGTCGCCAGCATTTCGGGCGATCCCTGCACAGCGGTGCGCTGCATATAGTGTTTCACGCCGCGCACGCCGCCCATCTCTTCGCCGCCGCCCGCGCGGCCCGGGCCACCATGCACCATATGGGGCAGGGGTGAACCGTGGCCGGTGCTTTCCTTCATTGATGTGCGGTTGTTGATATAGATCCGTCCGTGATAGGCCCCTGCACCCATCACCACGTCGCGGGCGACCTGTGCGTCGTGGGTGATCAGCGACGTCACCAGCGAGCCCTGGCCCCGATTGGCCAGCGCGATGGCGTGATCCAGATCGCGATACCCCATGACGGTCGAGACCGGCCCGAAAGCTTCGGTGTCGTGAACCCTGACAGCGCCATCGGGATTGGCGCAGTGAAACAACATCGGCGGCACGAAGGCGCCCTTGTTCGCGTCGGCTCCGTTCACCTCGAAGGCATCGGGATCGCCGAAAACCCGCTCAGCCTCCTGTCCGATGATCGCGGCCTTGGCCAGAACATCGGCCTTTTGCCCGGCTGAGACCAGCGCCCCCATCCGTGTGCCCTCAAGCCGGGGATCGCCGATCACGGTTTTCGCTAGCCGCGCGGACAGGGCCTCGATCACCGCCCCGACGCGGGGTTCCGGTGCGATGATACGGCGAATGGCAGTGCATTTCTGCCCAGCCTTGGTGGTCATCTCGCGGCTGACCTCTTTGACGAAGAGATCGAATTCGGGCGTGCCCGGATCGGCGTCAGGGCCGAGGATTGACGCGTTCAGGCTGTCCTGCTCGGCCACGAAGCGCACCGAGTTCTGCAGGATCACCGGGTTCTGCCGCAGCTTCAGTGCGGTATCGGCGGATCCGGTGAAGCTGACCACGTCCTGACAGGTCAACCGGTCCAGCATGTCGCCCAGACCGCCCGAAACCAGCTGCAGCGCGCCTGCTGGCAGAAGGCCGCTGTCCAGCATGATCTTCACCGCCAGTTCGGTGACATAGCAGCTGTTGGTGGCCGGTTTCACGATGGCCGGAACACCGGCCAGCAGGGTGGGGGCCAGTTTTTCCAGCATCCCCCAGACCGGGAAGTTGAAGGCGTTGATATGCACCGCCACGCCTTGCAGCGGGGTGCAGACATGTTGGCCCAGGAACGTGCCGTTGCGGGACAACTGCTCGACATCGCCGTCCAGATAGACATGGCCGTCAGGCATTTCGCGGCGGCCTTTCGAGGCGAAGACGAACATCGTGCCGATGCCGCCGTCGATGTCGATCAGATGGTCCGACTGAGTAGCCCCGGTGTCAAAGCTGAGGTCATAAAGCGCCTGTTTCTGTGCGTTCAACGCCTGCGCCAGGGCCTTGAGCATCCGGGCGCGGTCGTGAAACGTCATCGCCCTCAGGGCTGGTCCGCCAACACTGCGCGCGTGATCCAGCATCGCCTGCACGTCGAGGTCCGCATTGCCCGCAGTGGCCATCGGCGCGCCCGTGATGGCCGAAGATATGGTGCGCGCGCTAGCCCCAGGGGTGACCCATTCTCCGGCGGCAAAGCTGGAAATCTGCAACAGTGTCATTGGTCTCTCCCGTATGTGGTGCGCGGTGGCAGTCTAAAGTTAACATATAATTAACCGAACGACCGGTCAATATTTTGATGCGAGGTGGTTTGCTCGCCAAAAGGCCGGAGTTCTGGCCCCGGCCTCAGCGTTGTCAATGCCCCAACGCGCCCATCTGCTCGGGCAGATACAGGACGACGACGGGAACCAGAACGATCAGCGCAAGGCGGAAGATATCCGCAACCCAGAAGGGGGTCACACCCCGGAAGATCGTGCCGGTCGAAACGTCCCCGACAACGCCTTTGAGAATGAACACGTTGAGGCCGACAGGCGGTGTGATCAGCGAAATCTCGGTTACGACCACAACGACGATGCCGAACCAGATCGGATCATATCCCAGCGAAGTCACCAGCGGGAAAAAGATTGGCACCGTCAGCAGCAGCATCGAAAGCGATTCAAAAACGCAGCCCAGAATGATGTAGATGCCAAGGATCATCAGGATCACTACAAAAGGCGACACGCTATAGGCGGTGACCAGTGCGATCAGTGCCTCGGGCAGGCCAGCGAGGTTGATGAAATTGGAAAAGATCTGCGCCCCGATCAGAACCGAAAACAGCGCCGCCGCGGTAAAGGTGGTTTCTTTCAGAACCTCGAATGTCGATGAAACCGTCAGGCCGCCACGGAAAAGCGCGATCAGGAAAGCGCCCGCCGCGCCCATTCCCGCCGCCTCGGTCGGCGAGAACGTGAGGTTCAGCGGATGGAAGTCGAACGCGCCATACAGCCCGCCGATCACCAGGAAAAACAGCAGCAGAACCGCCCAGACCGACCCCAACGCGCGGAAGCGTTCGCCCCAGCCGGCGCGTTCTCCGGCGGGGCCGGCGGCGGGGTTGCGCCAGACGGTCCAACGAACGGCGAACAGATAGAACAGAATGCCCAGCAACCCGGGAATGATCCCGGCCATGAACAGCTTGCCGATCGAGGTTTCGGTCAGCAAGCCGTAGATCACCAGAATCACCGAAGGCGGGATCAGGATACCCAGTGTGCCGCCCGCAGCGATGGAAGCAGTGCTGAGCTCGTCGGAATAGCCATAGCGGCGCATCTGCGGCATGGCGACCTTGGACATGGTGGCGGCGGTGGCCAGTGACGAACCGCAGATGGCTGAAAAACCGCCGCAGGCAGCAACGGTCGCCATGGCGATGCCGCCGCGCATATGGCCCAGAAAGGCGTTTGATACCGCATAAAGCTCGCGTGCCATGCCGCCCTTGTTTACAAATAGGCCCATCAGGATGAACAAGGGCACAACCGACAGCCCGTAATCCTGCGCCGTATCGGTGATCTGGCGGCCAACCATCGACATCGCGGCCTTGAGGCCGCGCTCGTCAAAAATCGAGCCGCCACGCTCATAGGCAAATCCCAGCGTGCCGACCAATCCCATCGCAAAGACGATAGGCAAACGTACGAGCACAAGGATCAGGACCAGTGCAAATCCAATCAATGCCGCAATCATCAGGCGCGCTCCGAGAGGTATTGGGGGGCAAAAAGGTGCAACAGGCCGGTAATGATCATAGCAATACCGGTGATGGCCACCGAGAGGGTGATGAACCAGCCCACGAAATAGGTGGGGATCGAGAGATATTCCGTGACGTCGCCATATTCTCTGGCACGCTCGGCCAAAACCCAAACTCTATTCACGGGCCAGTACATCATGGCGCCGCTTACAAGATAGATGATGCCATCCCGGATGCGGTCCAGGCGCAGCCGGTGGAAGATGCCATCGGTAAGGTCGACGGCGATTTGCCCGTTGGTGACCGAGATGATGGGCAGCACCGAAAACACCAGTATTGCCATCAGGATGCGGGTCAATTCGGTTGCCGCCTCGATAGGCGAGTTGAACACCGAGCGCAGGATCACGTCGCAAAACGTCATCACCATCAGGATGAACAGGGCAACGCTGGCGACGAACACAGGCAGGATGCTGGCCCGCCGGACAGTTTGGATCAGGGATGTCATGGAGGTCCTCCCGGGGGTTCGGGGGCGGAACGCTGCCGCCCCCGGGATGGGCTTAGTTGCCCGACATTTCCGACTTGATCATGTCATAGGCGGCCTGGGCATCAACGCCGGCCCCGTCGACTTCGGCGATGACCTTGCCGCGAATGTCTTCGGAAATCACCGTGAACTTTTCAAGGTCGGCATCCGAGGCGGCGTTGATCGCATTGCCTTCGGCCGCTTCGGTTTCCTCGCGACCGATGTTGTCGATCTCGTCCCAGATCTTGCCGATCTCGCGGCTCAGCGGCTCGCCAAAGACCTTTTCTTCCAGCGCAGCCTGAATGTCTTCGGGCAGGTCGGCAAAGGTGTCTTCGTTCATGATGAACGCGAACGAGCCGCGATAAAGACCGCCGGGCATCTCATAGACGTTCTGCGCCACTTCGGTCAGCTTGAAGCCCTTGCGGGATTCAAACGGCATCACAACACCATCGGCCGCTTTCGACGCGAGTGTTTCATAGACCTTCGGGGCAGGAACCTGAATGCCGGTTGCGCCCAACGCCGTCCCGACATCGCCGCCGACACCGCCGGGGATACGCACCTTGAGGCCGGAAAACTGGTCAAGCCCTGTTACCGACGAGTTGGAATGCAACTGCGCGGGTCCATGCGTGTGCAGTGCGATGACCTTGACGCCGCGATGTTCATCCGCCGCCTTCAGATACTGCTCATAGGCGCGCCAATAGGCGACCGAGGCTGCCTCGGCCGAACCTTCGTATCCGGGCAGTTCGATCAACTTGGTAACGACAAACCGGCCCGGCTGGTAGCCATGGAAGATGATCGAGGCATCGGCGGCGCCGTCCATGATCAGGTCCATTTGCGCGGGCGGAGGCGCAATTCCCAGCTTCAGTTCCGCTGTGACCTGACCGTCGGTTGCCTCTTCGATCATTTCGACGAATTTGGGCCACATCTTGGCGTTGATACCATGGGTCGGCGGCGCCCAGCTGGAAATGGTCAGCGTATAGTCGGCCGCCATGGCCACAGTGCCGGTCACTGCCAGCGCGGCCGAAGCCAGTAGAGTCGTCAGCTTGGTGAATTTCATGACTTGATTTTCTCCTCCAAAACGTGAGTCATAAATGTGTTAATGGTCCGTTTTGTAACCATCAACAGGTTAAGTTTTTCGCCCACTTGTCGGCGATCTTCCAGGAACTTGGGCTTTCTGCCGCGATTTTTTCCATGGTGTCGGCGACATGCCCGCTGATTTTTTGTTCGGACAGATGCATCGGTCCGCCGCGCCAGCGGGGGAAGCCATAGCCATGCAACTGCACCATATCCACGTCCTCGGTTCTTGCTGCAATGCCCTCCTGCACGATCAGCGCGCCTTCGTTGGCAAGCACGGCAAGCAGACGGTCGGAAATGTCACGGGACGAGAAGGTCCGGCGGACAATGCCGCGCCTGGCAGAATAGGCTTCGATCAGGGCCTCGACCTCCGCGTCGCGTTCGGGTGTGCGCGATCCGTTGGTGTACCTGTACCACCCAGCTCCGGAGCGTTGTCCCAAACGCCCCATTTCACACAGCGTGTCGGCGATGCTTTCGTATCGTTCGCGCGGGTCTCGCGTTGTGACCTGCCGTTTCCGGTTTGCCCACGCGATTTGCAGCCCGGTCAGGTCCTGCAGTTCGAACGGCCCCATCGGAAGCCCCTCGGCGCGTATCGCCGCATCGATCTCGTGCGGCAATGCACCGTCGGCCAGCAGATATTCCGCTTCACGCCGATAGGCAGACAGCATCCGGTTGCCGATAAAACCATCGCAGATGCCCGACAGAACCGCGACCTTGCGCAGGCGCTTTGCCAGCGCAAATCCGGTTGCCAGAACCTCGGGCGTGGTATCGGGGGTTTGCACGATTTCGAGCAGCTTCATCACATGCGCGGGGCTGAAGAAATGCAATCCCAGACAGCGGGATGGATTGACGACATTCTCAAAGATCAGCGTAGGGTCGATATATGAGGTATTGGTGGCAAGAATGGCATCCCGGGACATGACCCGGGCAAGCTGCACAAACACGTCGCGCTTGACGCCAAGATCTTCGAAAACCGCCTCAATGGCCAGATCGGCCCCAGCGGCGTCGGAATAGTCGTCCGTCGTGATCAACCTGTCCAGCATCTCGGCTTGCTGCCGGGCGGTGACCTTGCCGCGACTGACACCGCCGTCGATCAGGCCGGCGATCCTGTCGCGGGCGGCAAGCGCAGAGTCGCCGTCACGCTCGATCAGGGTCACGCCGAGACCGCCGCTCAGACAACCCATCGCAATGCCGGCCCCCATCAAACCGCCCCCGACGATGGCCACCCGATGCAGGTCGCGGCTGGGCACGCTCGCAATCGCGTCGGGTTTGCTGACGACCCGCTCGGCAAAGAAGGCGTAACGCAGCGCGCGGCTTTCCTCTGACTGCCGCAGATCGAGATGAAGGGCCCGTTCCCTGGGCTGGCCTTCGGAAAAGGGCAGGGCGGCCCATTGCAGCGCTTCAAGGTTCAGTAGCGGAGATTGCTGTCCCCTGGCGCTTTTCAGTAGGCTGGATGCCGCGGCTTCATACGCATCGGTATCCAGAGGTTTCACGATGCGGTCGCGAATCCTGTTCGGGCGCGGTGGCAGAGTAAGGGCGAACTCACGTGCGGTATCGCGCAGATCGCCTGTGACGACCCGGTCAATCCCGCCGAGCGCCATCATGTCGGCCGCGTTGAACATCTTGCCCTTGCAGGCCATGTCGATCGCCGCCTGCATCCCGATCAGGCGCGGCGTACGTTGGGTGCCGCCCGCGCCGGGGATCAGGCCGACATTCACCTCGGGCAATCCGAATCTGGTTCCTTCCGCTGCGACCCGCCAGGCGCATCCCATTGCGATTTCGAAACCACCGCCCAGCACGGTCCCGTGCAAAGCCGCGACAAATGGCGTTTCGCTGTCTTCGATCAATGTCACCACATCGGGCAGATGAGGTTCCTCGGCGGGGCGGTCGAATTCGGACATATCGCCGCCTGCGACAAAGGTCCGGCCCGCACAGATCAGGATAGCGACACGTGCGCCCTGCACTTCGGCAACCGCTCGCCTTAATCCTGCACGGACGGCGGTCGAGGTGGCGTTCACCGGCGGGTTGTCAACTTCCACCCATGCGATGTCGCCTTCGCGTTTTACCGAAACTACCGGATTGTCGGACATGTCCTCGCCCTGGTTGGTTGGGAATCATTTCGTGATTAATTTATTGACCAACCGTTCGGTTTATGCAAGAACATTGTTGAAATAATCGCAAAGCGAGCTGGTGATGTCTGATACGATTCTTACCGAAAGCCATGGGAATTGGGTTGAAATCACCCTCAACCGCCCTGATCGACTGAACAGCTTCACGGACGAAATGCACTATGCGCTGCGATCCGCACTGGAGGCCGCCAGAGATCAGGGCGTGCGCGCGGTTCTGCTGACCGGGGCGGGGCGCGGGTTTTGCGCGGGGCAGGATCTGGGCGACCGTGATCCGTCGAAAATGGATGGGCCGCCGGATCTCGGAAGCACGGTTCGGACGTTCTATGCACCGCTTGTGCGACTGATCCGGTCGCTGAACTTTCCGGTCATCTGCGCGGTCAACGGGGTTGCGGCAGGAGCCGGGGCCAACCTCGCGCTGGCTTGCGATATCGTTCTGGCTGCTGAAAGCGCCAAATTCATCCAGTCTTTTTCCAAGGTCGGGCTGATTCCGGATACCGGTGGCTCGTGGCACCTGCCGCGCCTGCTGGGCGAAGCGCGCGCTAAGGGATTGGCGTTGACGGCGCAGCCACTGCCCGCCAACAAGGCCGAGGATTGGGGGCTGATCTGGAAGGCGTTGCCGGATGATCAGCTCATGACCGAAGCGCGCACGCTGGCCGAACAGTTTGCCAATGGTCCGACCCTCGGGCTTGGGTTGACGAAACAGTCGATCCAGGCGGCGGCGGTCAACACTCTGTCGGACCATCTGGAGCTTGAGGCCGATGCCATGAAAACCTGCGGCGAAAGCGCGGATTACGCTGAAGGCGTCACCGCTTTTCTTGAAAAACGCGCCCCGAATTTTCAGGGCCAGTGAACATGACCCCCAAGGAACGCGCGGAAAAAGCCGTTGCCGCCATGTGGGCGATGGACAATGCCACGAAATGGGCCGGGATGGAGATCACCGGGGTAGACGTGGGCACGGCGACGCTGGAGATGACGGTCGAGGCACATCACTGCAATGGGCACGGCATCTGTCATGGCGGGGTGAGTTTCATGCTGGCCGACAGCGCCTTCGCCTTTGCCTGCAACAGCCGAAACCAGTCCACGGTTGCTCAGCACAACATGATCAGTTTCATCGCGCCGGGGCGGCTGGGTGACCGGTTGACTGCCACCGCAACCGAGCTGAGCCTGACCGGGCGCAGTGGCATCTACGATGTGACAGTCACCAATCAGCACGGCCAAAGGATCGCTGAGTTCCGCGGATTTTCCCGGGCGATCAACGGCACACTGTTTGACGAGGAATAAGGCGAGGAGGATTCAATGAAGGACCTGACCCCGAACAAAGCCGATCTGGATCCGATCGAGATTGCTTCGATTGACGAGATTCGTGCCCTGCAACTGGACCGGCTGAAATGGTCGCTGCGCCATGCCTATGACAACGTGCCGATGTACCGCCAGCGCTGTGACGAGGCCGGGGTGCATCCCGACGACCTGCATTCGCTGAGCGATCTGGCGAAATTCCCGTTCACCTACAAGAACGATCTGCGCGACAACTACCCCTTCGGCCTCTTTGCCGTGCCGCGCGAGCAGATCATGCGCCTGCACGCCTCCTCGGGCACGACCGGCAAGCCGACCGTGGTGGGTTACACCGCAACTGACATCGACAACTGGGCCGATCTGGTGGCGCGTTCCCTGCGTGCGTCGGGTCTGCGCAGGGGTGACATGGTCCACAACGCCTATGGCTATGGCCTGTTCACCGGTGGTTTGGGCGCTCATTACGGCATCGAGCGTCTGGGCGCGACCGTCGTGCCGATGAGCGGCGGGCAGACGGAAAAACAGGTGGGCCTGATCACCGATTTCAAACCCGACGGGATCATGGTCACGCCGTCCTACATGCTCAACATCCTTGAGCAGTATCGCAAGGTCGGCATGGACCCGCGCGAAAGCTCACTATCCGTGGGTGTGTTCGGGGCAGAGCCCTGGACCGACGCGATGCGCAAGGAGGTCGAGCAGGCCTTCGATATGCACGCGGTCGATATCTATGGCCTCAGCGAGATCATGGGCCCGGGCGTCGCCAACGAATGCGTCGAGACCAAGGATGGCCCGGTGATCTGGGAGGATCACTTCTATCCCGAGATCATCGACCCGGCGACGGGTGAAGTGCTGCCGGATGGCGAAATGGGCGAGCTGGTGTTCACCACGCTCACCAAGGAAGGCCTGCCGATGATCCGCTATCGCACCCGCGACCTGACGCGGCTCTTGCCGGGGACGGCGCGGTCGATGCGGCGGATGGAAAAGATCACCGGACGTTCCGACGACATGATCATCCTGCGCGGCGTCAACGTCTTTCCCAGTCAGGTCGAAGAACAGGTTATGGCCACTGGCGGTCTGGCTCCGCATTACCAGATCGAGCTTTACAAGGCGGGCCGGATGGACGCGATGCGGGTCTATGTCGAGGCGCTGCCGGATGCGGCGGATGAGCTGAGCAAGACAGCAGCAGCCCGCATGCTGACCAAGCGGATCAAGGACATTGTTGGCGTTTCCACCGAGATTGTTGTAGGGGAGCCGGGTGACGTCGAACGCAGTCAGGGCAAGGCCAAGCGCGTTGTCGACAACCGGGATAAGGAGTGAGGCTTGGCCCGTACGATTGCCAAAGACCATGACCAGAAGCGCGCGCAGATTCTGAAATCCGCCGCGCGCGTTTTCGCACGCGAAGGGTTCGACCGAGCTTCGATGACTCAGCTTGCGCGCGAATGCGGTATATCGAAAGCCAATATCTACCACTATTACGACGGCAAGGATGCGATCCTGTTCGACATTCTCGAGACCTATCTGCGCGAGTTGCGTGACCTGATCTGCGGGATTGATATTGAAGGCCTGAGCAAGCCGGACCGGTTGCACAAGGTGGTGCGCGAGATTCTGCTGGCCTATCAGGGGGTGGATGACGAGCACCGGGTTCAGACCAGCGGCATGTCGGCCTTGCCCGCGGATCAGCAAAAGCTGCTGCGCGGTTATCAGCGGGACATGATCGTATTTGTCAGCGAAATCATCTGTGCCATTGAGCCCCGCGTGTTCGATGGCGATCAGGGAAAACTGCGCGCGGCGACGATGTCGGTCTTCGGTATGCTGAACTGGTATTATATGTGGAACCCGGGCGCGGACAGCGCCGCGCGCGAAGACTATGCCCGCATGGTCAGCACGCTCACCCTGCATGGACTGCCTGGGCTCTGACGGATCACGTTGCCCGGAGCGGAGCAAAATGGTGTTGGACTTTGGCGCAATCCCTGCTCTGGTTGTGCGCAGGAGAGGCACCATGAAAAAACCGGAAAGTTTCGAGAAATTCTATTTTGCCAAGGTCGGCCTGGGTGAGGCCTGCGGTTGCGCCGAAAAGATCATCGATGTCTACGAGTTCAACCGCCGCGCCGGTGCGCCGGCACGGGTCGCGCCCCGACAAAAACGGCGGTTCTCGCTGAAATCGCTTGCCCGCAAATACGGGCTGATCGGTCGCCCCCGCGACTGACGCTATGCGACCGTCTCGGGTGGGCGCGGCACCGGATAGATCTGGTCATAGGCCCAGTTGAACACATAGGCATAGATCAGGAAAAAGGTGGAAAAGCCGATATCCAGGATCAGCGCCTCAAGATAGCCGATCGACAGCCACCACGCGGTCAGGAAAATTCCCACGATCAGGATCACCACTTCGAACAGGATCGCGTGGACGGCCCGGATGCCCGGCCCGCGCGGCGCCATGTTGCGATACTTCCGGTCCCACAGATCGAACAAAAGATTGAAGACGAAATTCCATACCATGGCCAGAATGCTGAACATGACGGACAGCACACCAAGGCTTTGCATCGAATGCCCTGTAATCACACTGCCGCCCACTGACGCCAGGATCACCGCGATTCCCTCGAACAACAATGTGTGCCTGATGCGATCTCGCAGACTGCGCATGATTTATCTTTCCAGAAAGATGTTTTCTTGTCTTTACAGATATTATATCTTCCCGGCAAGATAAATTTGGCGTGGATAGGCAAGACATGGCCGACAGGCTCTCACTCAAAGAAATACTGAACCAGATCCGGCAGAACTGGCCCGAGGCCGACGCGCCGGAAACTACCGTGATGCTGGGCATAATCCGCCTGCGTGACCTCGTTGTGGAGGACACCCGCCGACTGGTTGCGGAATTCGGCCTGACACAGGCAGGGTTCGAGGTTCTGACAACTCTGCGCGCTCAACCCGGACCTCATCGGTTGACGCCGACTGAATTGTACCGCGCCATCCTGCTTACTTCTGGTGGTATGACCAAGATCCTCAAACAGCTTGAACGCGACGGTCTTGTCACGCGCGAGGATGACCCCGACGACCGGCGCAGCCGCGCCGTGATCCTGACTGATGCAGGCGCGCGGCGGATCGAAACCGTGATGGCTGCAGTGGCGGCTCAGGACAAACGCATGCTGGAGGGTTCGCTGGGCGCCGAGCAGATCCACGATCTCGGAGAGACCTTGCTGCGAACCGTGGAACGTCTGGAGGCGGCAGCAGACGGATGAGGTGAGACCATGACTTTGGGCACACTTCATCCGGCTCAGGTCACTGCGCCGCCTGATCGGTCAGGGGGCTTTCAGACCCAAAGTGTCCAGCAACGAACCCGCCTCGACCTCCCAGCGGGTCTTCAGCGCGGTATTGGTCGACTTACGCAAACCCATCGCCCGCAGGCTTTCGAATTTTCCGGACGACCCCGAACCAAAGCTCGCGGCAACCCGGGGCCACCAGTAATCCACCGACTCCTGCATGCTGGCCGCGGAACCCTGTTCGATCAGTTTCACGGCCCCTTCCAGCGCCAACTCGCCGTGATGCGCCTCGATGGGGGCAATAGCCCGGAAGGCTTCGGCCAGCGGCTGGTATGAGATCAGCGCAAATTCGGCCAGTTGAACTGTCACCGCGCGACTCATCAGCAGGTTCATCATCACCGCATCGACCCATCCCTGAAGCGGATAGTTGAACACGGCCAGACGCATGTCATGCTCGGACCGGGTGGCGCCGATATCGGCTGCACGGTCCAGCCGGGCCGTCCAGGGATGATGAGTTGCATACCGTTCCGCATCGGCGCCGAACTCTCCCATGATCCGCAGCACCCGCTCGGCATTGTCGGTCTTTTCCAGCACGATCTTTGCGGCGGCGATCCGTTCCTTGATACCTGGACCCTCGTTGATCACGTCGGCAAAGCCCGCGGCACCGGCCAGTTCGCTGTCCACGAATATCGCCATCAGCTTCATCAACTCGGCCCGATAGCGCGGCGGAACGTTCATGGGGTTGGTCAGCACTCCGCCAGCGGCGAGATAGCTTTCGATCGTCATGTCTTCGGCCATTGTTTCTCTCCCCTCACTGGTCGTAGTCGACGACGACGGCGTCGGTCAGCGGATAGGCCTGGCAACTCAGCACATATCCCTTTTCGACTTCGTAGTCTTCGAGTGCGTGGTTCGCCACCATCTCGACCTCGCCCTCGATCACCCGGCAGCGGCACGTCGAGCACACCCCGGCCTTACAGGCAAAAGGAGCGTCCATCCGGTTGTCCAATGCCGCGTCGAGGACCGACATATCCTTGGGCATGGTTATGGTCTGGGTCGCGCCGTCCAATGTGATAACGGCTTTGGCCTGATTGGCGCTGGTCGCGGCTTCGGCGGAAACGGTCTTGCGCGTGGCGCGGCCAGGCTGGGCGCTGGCAAACAGTTCGAACTTGATCTGCCCGTCGTTCAGCCCATGCGACCGCAATGCCGCCGCGATGCCCAGCATCATCGGTTCCGGCCCGCAGATATAGGCCATGTCGGTGTTTTCGATGTCGATCCAGTGCTTGAACAACTCACCGCATTTTTCCTCGGTCACCAGCCCGGTGAACAGATCGATTTCCTGCGCGTCCGTCTCAAGAATGTGGATCACATTCAGGCGGCCCATATAGAGGTTTTTCAGATCCTCCAGCTCTTCGCGGAACATGATCGTGTTCACGCCCTTGTTGGCATAGACCAGCGTGAATTGCGATTTCGGTTCCCGCGCCAGCGTCGTCTTCAGAAGAGACAGAACAGGCGTGATGCCCGAACCACCGGCGAAGCCCAGATATTGTTTCTCGGCCTCGGTATCGAGCGGGGTAAAAAACCCGCCCATGGGCGGCATCGCCTGCAGCGTATCGCCGACCCGGAGTTCTTCATTGGCCCAGGTCGAGAATGCACCGCCGTCAACGCGTTTGATGCCGACCTGAAGGATGCCATCGTCTTTGCCCGAGCAGATCGAATAAGAGCGGCGCAATTCCTCGCCGTCAAAGTCGCGGCGAAAGGTCAGGTATTGGCCTTGGGTGAAATCAAACTCTTCGGCTGCGCCGTTCGCCGGCTTCAGCGTCACCACGACCGCGTCGCGGATGGTTTTTTGGATGTCGGTGACTTCCAGATCGTGAAATCGCGCCATCGGCGGTCTCCTCTTTTCCGGGCTCAGATGCATTTGAAATAGTCAAAGGGTTCAAGGCAGTCGGTGCAGCGCCAATGCGCCTTGCACGGGGTCGAGCCGAACTGGCTGACCTTTTCCACCGCCGTGCTGCCGCAATTGGGGCAACGTTCGGGCCCGCCTGCGGGTTGCGGCGGCGCGATACCATACTCTTCCAGCCGGGCGCGGCCCTTCTCGCTCAGCCAGTCGGTTGTCCAGGCGGGCGAGATACGGGTTTGCAGGCGGATATCCTCGATGCCGTGATCACGCAGCGCGGTTTCGATATCCATGCTGATCACGGATGTCGCCGGGCAGCCGGAATAGGTGGGCGTCACGGAAACGGTCAAGGTATCGCCGTCCCATTCGACATCGCGCACGATGCCCAGATCGACCACCGAGATAACCGGGATCTCAGGATCGGGAACGGCGTCGAGCCATTCCCAGACCTGTTCTGTCGAGGCGCGCGACATGCGATTTACCAGCTTGCGCCGGGATAGGCGCGCTGCAACCATTGCATGCTGGTCAGCAAATGCCCCAGATGCTCGGTATGCATGCGCCCGTCACGGCCGCCCTTGTGGGCAAAGCGCCCCTCGGGGATGGTCAGTGTCGCCTCGTTCAGTACGCGGCTCACCAGAGCGTCGTACTCCTCGCGCAGGCTCGCCGGATCGGGTGCGATCCCTGCGGCCGCCATTTGCGCGTCCACCTCGTCGCCGACGAACATCTCGCCGACATAGGGCCAGAGGTAATCCAGCGCCTCCTGCATCCGCGCATGGCTTTCTTCGGTGCCGTCGCCCAGACCGACCACCGTATCGCCGGAGCGTTCCAGATGATAGGTAACCTCTTTGCTGGCTTTTTCGGCAATCGCCGCGACGCGGTCGTCGGACGATGTCATCAGCCGTCCCAGAATGACGCTGTGCCATGCGTCGAACAGGAACTGGCGCATCAGCGTGCGGCCGAAATCTCCGTTCGGCACCTCGGCCAGCAATACGTTGCGGAAATCCCATGCGTCACGCAGAAAGGCCAGATCGTCGGCGCTTTTGCCTTCGCCCTGAACGTCAGCCGCAAGGCCCAGCCACATCTGGGTCTGACCGATCAGGTCCAATGCTGTATTGGCAAGCGCGATGTCTTCCTCCAGCACCGGCGCGTGGCCGCACCACTCGCTGACCCGGTGGCCGAGGATCAGGGTGTTGTCCCCCATCCTCAGCAGGAATTGCAGAAAAGCCTCATCCCGGGTCATCACATCGCCCCCACTTCTTCGGGAATGTCGAAAAAGGTCGGGTGGCGATAGATCTTCGATTCCGACGGCTCGAACAGCGGGCCCTTGTCGCCCGGTGCCGTGGCGCTGATATGCTTTGCCTCGACCACCCAGATCGACACGCCCTCGTTACGGCGGGTATAGACGTCACGGGCATTCTTGATCGCCATATCGGCATCCGGCGCATGCAGGCTGCCCACATGACGGTGGCTCATGCCATGCTGGCCGCGAATGAAGATTTCCCACAGGGGCCATTCGTTTTTCATGTCTCAAATCCTCCTAGGGCGGGTTATTCGGCTGCCACTTTCGCGGCTTGTTTCTTGCGGGCATGGGCCAGCAGCCCGTCGCGCACCCACTGGCCGTCGTCCCAGGCTCTGAGACGGGCGGCCATGCGGTCGGTGTTGCAGGGGCCGTTGCCCTTGATCACGTCGAAGAATTCCGACCAGTCGGGATCGGAAAATTCGTAGTGCCCGCGCTCTTCGTTCCATTTTATGTTCGGGTCCGGCAGATCGAGGCCCAGATATTCGATCTGCGGCACCGTCTGGTCCACGAATTGCTGGCGCAGTTCGTCGTTGGTCTTGACCTTGATCTTCCAGGCCATCGACTGTTCGGAATGCACCGAATCCTTGTCCGAGGGCCCGAACATCATCAGCGCCGGGAACCACAGGCGGTTGACCGCGTCCTGCGCCATCTTCTTTTGCTCGGGCGTGCCAAAGGCCATGGCCATGATCGCCGAATATCCCTGACGCGCGTGAAAGCTCTCTTCCTTGCAGATGCGGACCATGGCGCGCGAATAGGGACCGTATGAGGTGCGCTGCAACGCCACCTGATTGATGATCGCAGCCCCGTCGACCAGCCATCCCACGGCACCGATATCGGCCCAGTTCAGCGTCGGATAGTTGAAGATCGACGAATACTTCATCCGCCCCTCATGCAGTAGACGGATCAGTTCGTCGCGGCTTTCCCCCAAAGTCTCGGCGGCGGAATAGAGGTACAGGCCATGCCCGGCCTCGTCCTGCACCTTGGCCAACAGGATCGCTTTGCGCTCCAGCGTGGGCGCACGGGTGATCCAGTTGCCTTCGGGCAATTGGCCCACGACCTCGGAATGTGCGTGCTGCCCGATCTGGCGGATCAGTGTCGCGCGGTAATCGTCCGGCATCCAGTCGCGCGGCTCGATCTTGATGTCGTTGTCGATCTTGTCCTGAAAGACGCGTTCCTGTTCGGTCATGTCCTCGCGGGATTTTACCCCGGACGAGGCCGTCTTGATCATCTGAGCATACATCTGGGCTCTCCTCCCTTATACGCGTTCGAGAATAAGTGCCGCACCCTGACCGACGCCAACGCACATGGTACAAAGCGCGTAATGTCCGCCGGTGCGGCGCAATTGATAGGCCGCGGTCATCACCAGCCGCGCGCCGGACATGCCCAAGGGGTGGCCGATGGCAATGGCACCTCCGTTGGGGTTGACGTGCGGGGCGTCGTCGGCCACGCCCAGCTCGCGCAGCGAGGCAAGGCCTTGCGCGGCAAAGGCTTCGTTCAATTCTATCACATCCATCTGGCCGATGGTGAGTCCTGCGCGGTCCAGAACCTTGCGGCTGGCCGGAACCGGACCGATGCCCATCACGCGCGGCTCGACGCCCGCGACCGACATGCCGACCACCCGTGCGATTGGCGTCAGTCCGTTCTTGGCGGCCGTGGCCTCATTCGCCAGCAGGATCGCCGCCGCTCCGTCGTTCACGCCCGAGGCGTTGCCTGCCGTCACTGTCTTGTCGGGGCCGTTGACACCCTTGAGTCCAGATAGTTTTTCGGCACTTGTGCCGGGGCGGGGATGTTCATCCGTGTCCACAATGACCGGCTCACCCTTGCGTTGCGGGATGGTGACCGGGGTAATCTCTTCCTGAAACACGCCGGCTTCGTGCGCCGCGGCCCAGCGGGCCTGGCTTCGGGCGGCAAAGGCATCCTGATCGGCGCGGCTGATCTGATAATCCTCGGCGACATTGTCGGCGGTTTGCGGCATCGAGTCGGTGCCATACATCCCGTGCATCTTCTTGTTTACGAACCGCCAGCCGATGGTCGTGTCATAGACCGCGTTGGCGCGTGTGAAGGCGCTGGTCGCTTTGGGCATAACGAACGGCGCGCGCGACATGCTTTCGACACCACCGGCGATGGCCATGTCATAATCGCCCGCCTTGATCGCACGTGCCGCCATCCCGACCGCATCCATGCCGGATGCGCACAGGCGGTTGATCGTGGTGCCGGGCACATCCACCGGAAGCCCTGCCAGCAGCACCGCCATGCGCGCCACATTGCGATTGCTTTCACCGGCCTGATTGGCGTCGCCATAGATCACGTCATCCAGACTGGCCCAATCAACTTGTGGATTGCGCTCTTTCAGGGCGGCCAGCGGGATGGCCGCCAGATCGTCCGTACGAACCTGGGACAGGGCGCCGCCATAGCGTCCGATCGGGGTGCGTTGGGCGTCGCAAATGTATGCGTCCATGCGTCGAAAACTCCGGTCTTTGGTAGGGCGTCATTAAGTGACCGCTTGGTCGGGTAATACGCTCTGAAGCGATTCGCGGCAAGAGAAATGTAACGTGTTCACAAATTTTTCCAGATTTTGGTAACATATCGATGCGGCCAAACAGAAAACCCGCCAAATGGCGGGCTATGCTCGTTTCGGGTACTTCTTTGATTTCAAACCATTCCGGCTTCGGCCAGTACCGTGCGCGCCACGCGGAAACACTCCAACGCCTGCGGAACGCCGCAATAAATCCCTACGACGTGAATGATGGCGCGGATTTCCTCTTTGGTGACACCGTTGTTGATCGCGCCCCGGCAATGGATCTCCCATTCATGCATCTTGCCCAAGGCGCCGATCATCGACAAATTCATCATTGAACGGGTCTTGGCGTCGATCACGTCATCGCCCCAGCCAAAGCCCCAGCACCACGCTGTCATCGCTTCCTGAAAGGGTCGGGTGAAGTCATCGGCGGCGGCAAGGTTCTTTTCCACGTATTCCGCGCCCAGCGTCGATTTGCGCTGAGTCAGCCCTTTCAGAAACAGGTCTTCGTCAAACAGGTCAGCCATGGTGGTTCTCCGTGGTAATTGGCATTATTTCGGCAAAGCGCCCGGACCGGACGCGCATTTTTGCGCCATCTTCCTCGGCATGGTCGCCCGCGTCCAGCAACTCGATGCGCAGTCCGGAATGCCGAAAGACAGGCGCTCCCGAGGCGGCCATGCCACGCAGACGGGCCGCAATTGCGCGTTTCTTTGCAACCTGATGGGGTTGGAAGTCGTCGAAGTCGCGCGGCGTAATCGCATGATCCGTATCGATCGCTCTATCTGCGATGGCTGCGTCCAGCAGGTCTTGCCCGCGCCCGGTCCGGCAGATCACGCCGTTGAAACCGGCATCCTCGCCCTTCGGAGAGCCACCCGGCCAGATATCGGCGGCGACAAGGTCGGCGGCTTCGCCAATGGCATCGGGGCATAGTTTGCAGCGGGTCTGGATGCGCCACCCGGCCTCGTCCGCCCACATATCGAGATAGGTTTTTTCGAAAGCGCGCCCGTCTTCGGTCTCGATCCGGGTGGCTCCGGGATTTCCATGGCCACGATAACGGAAAAGCGTGACGTCTTCTTCTGTCAGCCCAAACTCGTTCAGCACCGACAGGCTCTTGCCCAGATCCGAGGCGCCGCCGCACACCATGACCAGAACTGCGACCACCAAACTATTGATACGAGGGTCCGATTTCGCGCGCTCTTGGATCGCGCCTGCATCGCAGGGTTTCGCAATGATTGCAAATGGTTCACCCCGTTTCAGCGCGACGTTCAGTCCGGCCAGCGTATCCCTGGGGCCATAGCGGGATCCGGCGCATGAGGTTGCCGCTTCGGGCGTTTCGCTGATTACCCATTTGCTGCGCATCGGGGCATTCGGGTCTGCGGCGCAATGCAGAATGAACCGGGCGCGACCCGAGTGCAATAGCCAGGCCCCAAGCGCTGTCAGAACGCCCCCCGTGGCCGCGCGAAACCGAATGTCCGGATCACCGGCCCAAGCGCGGGTCATCGTGGTGTAGCCGCCCCAGATCTCATCCTGAGAAGGCGCAGTGGAACCGTTTGCCGACACTGTTGCACCGGGGCAGGCGGCGAGGATTTCCTTATCCTTTTCAGCATCTTCTGAATTTGGTGCAGGGCGCAACCTGCCTTGTGCAGTCATCGTCATCACCCACCTCTCGGGCGCGACGGCCTGACACAAACCGCAGCCGATGCAGAGTCCGGTTTCGACCACTTCGCGGATGGTCTCGGGATGCCGCATCAGGTGGTCAGCCGGTGTTTGTAGAGGTGGTCGTAGTGCGGTTTCATCCTGCGGTGCACCTGCTTGACCCGATCCGGGGATTCCTCGATTGAGATGTGCTTGCGTGGTTGCGGTTTGAGGCCGGTGGATTTTGCGAGATTGCCATGAAATGAGCCACCATCCCACCAGCTATGTGCCGAAGGATCGCCGCCCGCTTCCCATGCAAGCGCCTCCTCCAGAAAGGGTATCCCAATGGAATCGCAGAACTTTTTCGTTATTTCATGCGGGTCCTCCAGAAGGTCGTCGCTGTCGATCACCGGCGGCGGTGTGCCGTTCAGCGCCGTCAGCAGGTCAAACAGCGCGCGCTGTTCGGGAAAGCCGACCTCGCCTTCGGCAAAGTCGGGCCATTGCTTGAACATCGAGGTGATGGTCTTGGCCGGGTCGCGGATCAGGAAGGCGTGGGTGAAGTTCGACAGGAACTCGGCATCCCACATATGATTGATATAATGGGGAAAATCCTTGATGAAGACAGGTCCCGCGCGGGCACGTTCCTGAATGTCGTCCCAGACGCTTTCCAGGGTCAGGCCCGGTGTCGTTTTCTCGCCCGGCTGAAAGCGGTGCCACAGCGGGTCCTCGCCCTGATACCAGGCCTCGCCGAAAGGTTCGTGCAGGCAATCCAGATCGCCGCGCTGGCGCATCATCCATTCAAAGGCGGTGGAGGTGGAGCGGGGCACGGCCCACAGAGCGATGATTTTGTGCATTTTGTACCTGTTTCAGAATGGGCCTTGTGCGAATTGTACAACTCGCCGCCGCGCCTAAAGCCGTTTCAAAAGCTGCCCGCGCGGTGTCTCGGGGGCGATGCCGAGTGATTTGAAGACGCGCCAGTAGAGCGCGATGTCATGGCCGATGACCGGCTTGCCCAAGGCCGATTCCAACTCGTCCGCCAGATGCAGGGGGCGTTGCGGAATGCCGCCCGGACCCGTGCGGAAGTTGCACATTCCGTTTATCAGGATCGCATCGGCCTGCGGAGCCTGCTCGGCGACATATTCGAAACTCTTGCGCACCAGATCACCATCGAAGACCCAGCGGCAGGAGTTGACCTCTTCCTGGCTGTCGAACCAGCCCTGATCGTGAAAGTTGCCCGCATACAGCACATCGAACCCGGCCTCGCGGAGAAACCCGACCGTGCCCTGCCACCATTCGGGCCAGTGATAGGCGGCGTTGAGCGCCACCTTTTCCACGTTCATCTCGCGCAGCGCCTCGACCATGGCATATCCGGCCATGTGGAAGCGGATACCGTGTTTGTCGGACAGATCTTCGCAATGCTGCCGCACGCCCTCGACCCCCAGCCCGCAGGCGTGCACCCAGTTGGAGCCCACTTGCCCGCAGACATCGACGCCATTACGGGACATGCAGTGCACGAAATCGTCGAGCATTCCAAAATTCTGTTTGCGCTGGTCCAACCCGTGCACATAGTCGGGAACGTGCAGCATCCAGCCATGCACGCCGACGGTTTCGGGGCACATGCGCAGGAAATCGGATGGCGCGGCGTCATAGTCGAAAGGGGGGCAGGTGAAGCCGACCTGATGCGGGAAGAGTTTATGTTCGGGTTGCCATTCACTGGGCATGAGCATGGGGGCTATTCCTTGTTCGATCTGGCAGGGGCGACCTGGGGGCCTGGGTGTTTAGGGAGGTCGTCTGCCAGTCGCAGCCATGGGACCGCGTCGTTCATAAACACATGTGCATCGGGGGTGTATTCAGCGGGGTCATCCAGCGTTGCCGCGTGGATGTGGATTTCTCCGGGCCATTTGTCCGACCGGAAATAGAGGCGCGTGCCGCATTTCGGGCAGAACCCGCGATGGGTGCCGGGAGAGCTTTGGTAGTGATTGATCTCGCCTGTCCATTTGACGGTTTCCGGAGGTAGGCCGACAAATGTGGTGAACGGAGATGAGGTGGCCTTTTGACAGTCGGTGCAGTGACAGGACAGACGGCGGGTGATCCGGCCGGATGAGGACCAGTTGACCGCGCCGCACATGCATTGACCGACAAGCGTTTCCGTCATTCCCACCCTCCGGTGTGGTAGTGAATTTTCTGCAAAACGGGTCGCCCGTCGATAATCCATCCGGCAACGAAGCGTTCATCTCCGGGCGCGAGCTTCACGCCTGAATTGCAGCTGTCCACCATTAGTTGCTGCATGGATGTCGTCACGTCCAGTTTGCCTCGGAATATTTCAACCACCTCAAATTCGATCTTTGGCCAACTGACCAGCTGACGGCCTTGGCGTGTTGTGCCATCGGAGTGCCTATAATCGACGGGTTCCCACACCGTCGGCACAAAGGATTTCACCTTGATTTTTGCGGTAAACTCCTTTTCCAGCAATTCTCCGGAGAGTTTGGTCCAAAAGAAGTAGGACCCCATTTCTGGCGTATAACAGGCCGATGCTGGGAGCGATGTCAGACACAGACCTGCAAGCAAGAGTAGGGTTTTGCGTAGCCGATCCCGTGCGTCTGCAAGCGGGTGGCGGGCTGAAGCCCGCCCTACGGGTTTGCTGTATGTGGGGCGGAAGTCAGCCATCCACCGCCTCGCGCATCCATTTCTGTAGCGTGGCGATCGAATGTTCCGACATCACGCCGCAGCCGGGGTCGAGGACAAGCGGGCCGGGGCGGTAGCCGCGGGATTTCAGGCCGCGATGGACGGATTCCACAAGGCGGATGTCTTCCTCGACCGTGGTTTCGCGGTCCTGCACCGCCAGTTGCCGGATCACCGCGCTTTCCGAGCCGCCCTCGGTGTACCAGCCGCGCCAGACGGTGCAGTGGTCGGCGTCGCCGGCGCGCCAGTGATAGGTGTTCAGCACATTGCCCGGGTAGCACTGGAACGAGAACATCGGCCATAGGAACCACGACTGATAATCGCCCGCATGGGGCACCGACAGGTCGATGGGATAGGTCATCTTGTCGAGGCTCTGGCATTCGGTCGTGTGGCGCAGGACGTAACCGCCCCCGGCGTCGGGCTGGATGTCATAGGTTTCGGGCTTGACCACACCTTCGGCAAAGGTCGGGTGGTTGGTGGGGCAGTGGTAGCATTCGGAATAGTTCTCGACGCTGACCTTCCAGTTGCAGTTCTCGGGCACCTCGACCCATTCCAGCGGTTCCAGATCGTCGATATGGGGCACATAGGCGCGGATTTCCGAGCGCACGCCGGGATACCAGTCGTCCATCGGGGCGGCGCCATCGTCGAGATTGACGAAGATGAAGCCGTTGAAGATTTCGGTGCGCACGGATGTCAGGCAGATCGCGCTGCGGTCGAAACCGGGGACGGATTTGATGTTGGGTCCGGCGCGGAGTTCGCCCGACAGTTCATAGGTCCAGGCGTGGTAGGGGCAGACGACGACGCGGGTGTTGCCTGCGCCTGTCACCATCTCATGCGCGCGATGCTGACAGACATTGTAAAAGGTACGAACCTCGCCGTCGCGGCCGCGGATGCAGAACAGGTTCTGACCCGCGATCTCGAAGGCGAAATAATCGCCAGTTTCTCGGACTTGCGCCACATGTCCGGCGAATTGCCACGTTCGCGCCAGAAGACCTCGCATCTCCTGTTCGAAAACCGCAGGGTCGGTGTAATAGCGCGCGTCGAGGGCATGGGTAAGGGGGGCGTTCATTCGGGCTCCTCGGCATAGAGGCCAAGCTGGTGGCGGCGGCGGTGGAAACGTTCCACCCGCTCGACGATCTCATCGCTGGACACTGCGATCACGAAGGACAGCAGGGTTTCCAGCAAGGCAATCGTCGAGACGGAGGACGGAAAGAATTGCGGCGTGTCGGCGGCCACGACAAAGCCGTGATGGGCGTTCAGGACGATCGGGCTGGCCGGGCTGTCCGATATGCCGATGACCGTCAGCCCCTGTTCGCGGGCCAGTTTGACGGCCTCGATCACCTCGGTTCGATAGGGTTTGCAGGTCATTGCAATCAGCACGTCCTGCTGGTCAGCCCAGGCCAGATCGTCGATCGGAGTCGAACCGGGGCGGGGGATGGCGTGGAATTGTTTCATGCCCGTCGAGGCGAGGTAGGTGAAGTTGCGTGCGTTCGAGTTGTTGACGCCGACACCCAGTGTGTAGACTTGCCGCGAATTCCAGACATCCTCGGCGGCGGCTTTCAGGCGCGCGGCGTCGATACCGGCAAAGGTTTCCTCGATATTTCGGATCGCGGCGCCCACCATGTCGGCATAAAGGCCACCCAATTCTCCGGACTTGCCGATGTCCTGCAGCCAGCGGGCGCGGTCGGGGAATGTCGCGGTGCCCCGGCGAATCGCCTCGCGGAAGGGGGCGCGGAAATCTTCGTAGCCGTCAAAGCCCACCTGGCGGGCCATACGCACGAAGGTGTTGGGTTTGACATTGGCGGCCTCGGCGATTTCGCGCACCGTCGAAACCCCGACATCCGTTGGGTTTTCCAGCACGTAACGCGCTGCTTTCTGCGCCTCGGGTGTCAGGGTGTCCCACTCTTCGGTGAGGCGGTCCAGGACAGAAGATGATACATTTGTGTCATTCATGATTGACGATGGTACATTTGTGGAATTAGCCTGTCGAGCAGAAATGCGACTCGGGAAGAGGAAAATTCATGTCCGGGAACGAACTGCCGTCACAGGCTCGCGTGGTTATCGTCGGAGGCGGCGTTATGGGGGTGGGGCTGGCCTATCATCTGGCGCA
The DNA here is from genome assembly GCF_056541825.1 of Ruegeria sp. AF8. Lineage (NCBI taxonomy): Bacteria > Pseudomonadati > Pseudomonadota > Alphaproteobacteria > Rhodobacterales > Roseobacteraceae > Ruegeria > Ruegeria sp. AF8. The sequence goes on from NZ_JBQFYW010000001.1 coordinate 123,408, forward strand.
TGAGGGCTGGAGCGATGTGGTGCTGCTGGAAAAGGCCGAACTGACCAGTGGCAGCACCTGGCATGCGGCGGGCCAGATCACCCATTCGACCAGTTCCTTCGGGCTGGGCAAATGCGTGGATTACAACATCGGCCTGTATTCCGGGGCGCTGGAGGCCGAGACAGGGCAGGCGGTGACCTGGCATGGTTGCGGGTCTTTCCGGCTGGCCTACACGCAGGATGAAATGGACTGGCTGCGGCATACTCTGTCTGTCGGTCGGTCGCTGGGGTTCAATATCGAGCTGGTGGGGCCGGATCGCGTGGCGGAGTTGCATCCGTTCTACAATCTCGACGGTGTTCTGGGCGCGCTGCACACGCCCGATGACGGCCATGTGGATCCGACCAATGTGACCATGGCGATGGCCGCCGGGGCGCGCCAGCTGGGGGCCAGGATCATCCGCCATTGCCGCGCCACGAACATCACGCAGGCCGAAAATGGCGAGTGGGTGGTGGAGACCGAGAAAGGCATCATCCGCTGCGAGCATGTGGTCAACGCCGGCGGCACCTATGCGCGGCAGATGGGCGAATGGTCGGGGCTGCAACTGCCGATGACCTCGATGACCCACCATTATTTCGTGACCGAGCCGGTGCCGGAATTCGAGAACCTTGACAGGGAACTGCCAGTCATCCGCGATGACAAGAAAGTTTCCGGCTACATCCGGATGGAGCAAAAACGCGGGCTGATCGGGATCTACGAGAAGGAGAACTCGAATTCCGTCTGGCATGACCATTGCCCGTGGGATTATGAGAACTGGCTGTTCGATGCCGATTACGACCGGGTTATGCCGTGGCTTGAGGAAAGCCTGAACCGGATGCCGATCTTTGCCGAGCTGGGCATCCAGCGTGAGGTGCATGGCGCGATTTCGCACCCGCCCGATGGCAACCCGCTGATCGGGCCGGCACCGGGGGTCCGGAACTACTGGTGTTGCTGCGGCACCCAGATCGGCATTGGTTGGGGGCCGGGCCTGACCCGCGAACTGGCGCGGTGGATGGTGCATGGCGCGGCCGATATCTCGATGCGCGACTATGATCCGCGCCGCTTCGGGGCTTATGCCACCAAGGATTGGCAGGTCTCCAAGGCGCATGAGGATTACAAGCTGCGGCATGAAATTCCGTTTCCGCATTTCAACCGGTTGGCGGGGCGTCCGATCAAACCCTCGCCCCTCTATGAGCGGCTGAAGGAAAAAGGCGCGGTTTACGAAGAGGTTTATGGCCACGAACGCCCGCGCTGGTTTGCGCGTGACGGGGTGGAACAGCGCGATCATTATTCCTTCCGCCGCACCGTGGTCCACGACATGGTCGCAGCCGAATGCAAGGCCGTGCGTCAGGCGGTGGGGATCATGGACATCTCGGCCTTCACCAAGGTCGAGGTGACGGGCCCCGATGCCGAGGCGCTGCTGGACCGGCTGGTGGCCAACCGCCTGCCGCAAAAGACGGGCGGCATCGCACTGACTCATATGCTGAACCGCCGGGGCCGGATCGAGCTGGAAACCACGGTCGTGAAGCTGGACGAGGGGCGGTATTATCTTGTTTGCGCGGCCTTTTTTGAGCAGCGCCTGCTGGATCATCTGAATCACCAGCGCGCGGATGAAAACGTCGAGATCATCCTGCGTTCGAATGACTGGGCCGCGCTCAGCCTGAACGGCCCCAGGGCGCGCGATGTTCTGGCGGCCTGCACGAATGCGGACCTCGGCAATGCCGGGTTCAGATGGCTGACCGCGCAACAGATCGAGGTGGCCGGGCACAAGCTCTGGGCCTTCCGCATGTCCTATGCCGGAGAACTCGGCTGGGAGTTGCATATCCCGCGCGACAGTGCGCTGGCGGTCTATGACGCGCTTTGGGCGGCGGGTGAGTCGTTTGGGATCGCCGATTACGGCTCATTCGCGATGAATGCTCTGCGGATGGAGAAGGGTTTCAAAGGCGCGGGCGAACTGACCAATGAAGTGACGCTGGCCGAAGCGGATGTTCTGCGCTTTGCGCGAACGGACAAGGATTATCTGGGCAAGGACAAGACCCTGAATACCGACCTGCCGTGGATTTGCGCCTATCTGGAAATCGAACCCGACGGGGTTGAGGATGGCCATGGCGGTGAGGCGGTTTTGCTGGAGGGCAAGGTGGTCGGCTCGACCGCTTCGGTTGCCTTTGGCCACACTGTCGGCAAGATCCTTGCCTTTGCCTATGTCAAACCGCATGTCAACGTACCCGGCACCGAGATCGAGGTCGTGATCGCCGGGCAACCACGCCGGGGCCGCATTCTGGGTGAACCGGCCTATGATCCGCCAAGCCTGCTGCCGCGTACGGATGTCGCCATGGAGGTCGCGGAATGAACATCCCGGCGACGATGAAGGCCATGGTCCTGACCGGCCATGGCGATCTGGACAAATACGAGTGGCACGAGGACTGGCCCACGCCGCAACCGGGGCCGTTGGAAGTGCTGATCCGGGTCGGTGCCTGCGGATTGAACAACACTGACGTGAACACGCGCACGGGCTGGTATTCCAAGGCGGTGGATGAGGCCACGACCGGCGGTGCGTATTCGGAAGTGGACGATGACGACAGCACCTGGGGTGGCGCGCCACTGATTTTTCCGCGCATTCAGGGCGCGGACGCGGTCGGCACGGTCGTTGCGGTTGGCGAAGGCGCCGACAAGGGGCTGATCGGCAAGAGAGTCATGGTCGCTGGCTGGCTGCGCGACTGGGACGATCCGATGAATCGCGACAAGGCTGGGTATTTCGGCTCGGAATGCGATGGCGGGTTCGCGGAATACACCAGGGCGGATGTAAGGGGCATTGCTGCGGTCGAGTCCAATCTGAGCGACGCTGAGCTTGCAACCTTCATCTGTTCCTATGTCACCGCCGAAGGGATGCTCGACCGGGCCGGGGTGGATCGGGGCGACACGGTGTTGATCCCCGGCGCATCGGGCGGCGTCGGCGGCGCACTGATCCAGCTGTCGAAACTGCGCGGGGCGCGGGTGATCGCAATGGCGTCAGAATCCAAGCACGATGAGGTTGCGAAGCTGGGGCCGGACCGCATTCTGCCGCGCAGCCCGGACAACCTGAAAGCCGTGTTGAAGGGCGAGAAGATCACCGTCGTGGCCGATGTCGTGGGCGGGCCGATATGGCCCGACCTGATCGACAGTCTGGAGCGCGGCGGCCGCTATACCTGTTCCGGTGCGATCGCGGGCCCACTGGTCGAGCTTGATCTGCGCACGTTCTACCTGCGCGATCTCACCTTTACCGGCTCGACCGTGAACAGGCCCGAAAACTTCACCGATGTCGTGAAATACATAGAGGATGGCAGGATCAGGCCGGCATTGGCCGCCACCTATCCGCTATCCGAACTGCGCGAGGCCCAGCAGGCCTTCATCGACAAGACCCATACCGGCAACATCGTGGTGATCCCGTGACACTCGACGACGTTCTAGACGCGGCGCGCCAGCTGCATCAGAGTCACCCAAATCTGGCGACCTATGCGCCGTGGCCGGATGACCTGATCCCCAGCGGATTGCAGCCGCGCCATGTCCCGGCGGTGCCGCTGGTTTCGGAATTTCCCCGGTCCGGTGCGCCACAGACGCAGGCGCTGGTCGATGCGGTGAAAGCCGCTGCGCACCTGGCGCATTGGAAGCGGGTCTATACCGAGGCGGAGGTCGGTGCCGACTTTCGCAACCGGTACGGTTTTTACGAACTGTTCGGTCCGACCGGGCATTTCCACAGCCAGAGGCTGTGCGGCTATATCGCGTTCTGGGGCGAGGGGCTGAACTATGACTGGCACAGCCACGAGGCCGAGGAACTGTACCTCGTTCTGGGCGGCGAGGCGCTGTTCAAGGTCCAGGGCGATGAGGCCGTGACCGGGCCGGGGCAGACACGGTTTCACCAAAGCTGGCAAAGCCATGCGATGGTTACCACCGACCGCCCGATCCTGACCTTCGTGCTGTGGCGCGGCGAGGGGTTGACGGGGCCGCTGAAGATGGACGCGGCATGAAGATCACCCGTATCCGCATCTACCAGACAGGGTTGCCTTACGTCGGCGGGGCCTATGTATGGGGCGCGGGCAACGCCATCGAGACCGCCATCGCCTCGGTGGTGGTGATCGACACGGATGCGGGGTTGCAGGGCTGTGGAGAGTTCACGCCCTGCGGCGAGAATTACATGGTGGCGCATTCCGAAGGCGTTCCGGCACTGGCACGGCTGATCGCGCCGCAGCTGTTGGGCGAGGATGCGCGCAACGTAGCTCGGATCGAGCGGATCATGGATCATCTGGTGCAGGGGCACGGCTATGCCAAATCGCCCTTCGATGCGGCGTGCTGGGATATTCTGGCGCAGTCGCTCGGCGCGCCGCTTTGCGCGGTGTGGGGCGGCAAGCTGACCGACGGGGCGCCGATGTACCGGGTTGCACCGCAAAAGGGAACCGAGGACACCATCGCCGAGATGGAGCGCTACCGCGCGCAGGGCTACCGCCAGTTCCAGATCAAGGTGGGCGGCGACTGGGCCGCGGATATCGAACGCATCCGGGCCACCGTGCCGCTGTTGAAACCCGGCGAGAAAGCGATGGCCGATGCCAACCAGGGCTGGCGCGTCGATGATGCGCTGCGGGTGGCGCGGGCGACGCGGGATCTGGACTACATCCTTGAACAGCCCTGCCGAACCTATGAGGAATGCATGCAGGTCCGCGCCCGTATCGACCTGCCGATGAAACTGGATGAATGCGTCACCGGCATGCACATGGCGCAGCGCATCGTGGCGGATCATGGCGCAGAGCTTGTGTGCCTGAAAATTTCGAACCTCGGCGGGCTCAGCAAGGCCAGGCGGGTGCGGGACTATCTGGTCGAGAACCGCATCCCCGTGGTGGCTGAAGATACCTGGGGTGGAGAGATCACCACCGCCGCGCTGTCTCATTTCGCGGCGACGACACCGCTCGAATATATGCACAACACCACCGACCTGATGAACTACAACACCCGGTCGACGGGTGTTGGCGGGGCGGTGGCACGGGATGGTAAACTTTATACTGCGGACGCGCCCGGATTGGGGGTTGCGCCCGATTTCGAAAGCCTTGGTGCCCCTGTACTGGAGTTCGTTGAATGAAGATCACCCGTATCACGGTCTATCGCGTCGATCTGCCACTGGAGCATCCCTATTGGCTGTCCGGAGGGCGGTTGAAATTCGAGGTTCTGGACGCGACCCTGGTCAAGATCGAAACCGATGCCGGATTGACGGGTTGGGGCGAGGGTACTCCGTGGGGGCACACGTATGTGCCGGCCCACGGCCCGGGCATCCGCGCAGGGATCGAGACGATGGCCCGCTTTGTGATGGGGTTGGACCCGCGCAAAATACTGGACGTCGAGCGCGCAATGGATCTGGCGCTGCCGGGGCATCTTTATGCCAAGTCTCCTATCGACATGGCATGCTGGGACATTGCCGGGCAGGCGGCGGGGTTGCCGATTGCCGATCTGATGGGCGGTGGGTCAAGGACCCCGCGCCCGATTGCCTCTTCGGTCGGAGCCAAGACCGTGGAAGAAACCCGCGAGGTGATGGAGCGGTATCGGAGCCGCGGCTATGTCGCGCATTCGGTGAAAATCGGAGGTGATGTGGAGCGGGATATTGCCCGTGTCCGGGATGTCGAGAGTATTCGGATGCCCGGCGAAATCGTACTTTACGATGTCAACCGGGGTTGGACCCGGCAGCAGGCCCTGCGGGTGATGAGCGCCTGCGAAGACCTGAACGTCATGTTCGAGCAGCCCGGCGAAACACTGGACGATATCGCGGCGATCTCGGGCTGTCACGCTTCGCCCGTGTCCGTGGACGAGAGCCTTGTTACCCTGCAGGACGCCGCCCGGATTGCCCGAGATGGGCTGGCCGAGGTTTTCGGGATCAAGCTGAACCGCGTCGGCGGTCTGACCAAGGCGGCGCGGATGCGGGATATCGCGCTGGCGCATGGAATCGACATGTTCGTGATGGCAACGGGCGGTTCGGTTCTTGCCGATACCGAGGCGCTGCATCTGGCGGCGACCATTCCTGACGACAATTGCCATGCCGTCTGGGCTTGTCAGGACATGATCACGGTCGACATCGCCGGCGGTCGCGGCCCGCGAAACGAGGCCGGCTATCTGCGCTTGCCCGAAACCCCCGGGCTGGGCGTGCATCCCGACGAAGAGGCGCTCGGATCTCCTGTCGCAACTTATGAGATCAACGGATGACCCACCCCCTCATCTGGCCTGAATTACCCCGGGGGGTGAATTGGCCTGTGGCCAAGAGCGGGGCAACGCCCTCCTTTCCCCCGGCGCCGCGCGTGGTGCGGCGGAACATCTGTAAGGAATGGTCATGAAACTCACCCGCATATCGCTGTGGCATGTGCCGCTGACCAGCCACGCCGCTTATTACATGGCCGATGGCAAGACCTGTGAAACGGTGGAAACCGTGGTATTGGCGCTGGACACCGATACCGGCCTGACCGGCTGGGGCGAAGTCTGTCCGATTCCGCACTACCTGCCGGCCTATGCGCGCGGCGTGGCCCCGGCGGTGACCGAGATGGCGCCGGTGCTGCTGGGTGCCGATCCGGTGGGGCCCGAGGCGCTGATGGCGCGACTGGACAGGCACCTGCAGGGGCATGTCTATGCCAAGTCGGCCGTCGACATCGCGCTGTGGGACCTGACCGGGCAGGTGGCCGGGCTGCCCGTCTGTGCCTTGCTGGGCGGGCGGCGGGCGGCGACGCTGCCGCTGTATCACTCGATCACCTGCATCGCACCGGAAGAAATGGCGCGCATCGCGCGCGAGGCGCGGGCGCAGGGGATGACGCAGTTTCAGGTCAAGCTCGGTGCCGATGGTGACTGGCAGGCCGATGTCGCGCGTCTGCGTCTGGTGCGCGAGGCGGTGGGCGATGCGCCGCTGGTCTATGGCGACTGGAATTGCGGCGCGGCCTCGCTGGATGCCACACGGGTGGGCCGGGCAGTGGCGGATCTGGACGTGATGCTGGAGCAGCCCTGCGCCACGATCGAGGATTGTGCGCGGGTGCGCGCCGCGACCGGGTTGCCGATGAAACTGGACGAAAGCGCCCGTGATACCGCCAGCCTGCTGGCGGGGCACGCGCAGGGTTGCATGGATGCGGTGGCGATCAAACTGTCGAAATTCGGCGGCCTGTCGGCGTCGCGCCGGGCGCGCGACCTGTGCCTGCATCTGGGGGCGAAGATGTGTATCGAAGATACCTGGGGGTCGGACATCACCACGGCCGCGCTGCTGCATCTGGGCGCGGCGACCGATCCGGCGAGGCTGATGAACGTGTGCGATCTTTCGGGCTATGTCGCTCCGAGGCTTGCTCGCAAAGGGCCGGTGCGTGAGGCTGGAAGAATCGCACCGCCCGAAGGTGCCGGTTTGGGCGTGACACCCGACCGTGCGGCGCTAGGTGAACCGGATGTGATCTTGGGCTAAGGAGGCCATCATGCTTACGAAACTCAGCCAGGCCGACTGGATCGAACGCGCAAAAGCGGTTTTGCCGGGGGGCGGTTTCGGCAATTTCGACCCGTCGGTCTTCATTCGCGAGGGCAGGGGCAGCCGCGTCTGGGATGAGGACGGCCGGGAATATGTCGACCTGCTGATCGGATCGGGCCCGATGCTGCTGGGGCATGGCCACCCGGAGGTGTTGGAGGCGATGGCCGAACAGTTGCCGAAGGGCATGACCTTTTTTGCCAACAACGCCCGCGCCATCGAACTGGCCGAGGAGATCTGCTCGGCCGTCCCGTGTGCCGAACAGGTGCGTTATGTCTCGTCCGGTGGCGAGGCGGACATGTATGCGATCCGGCTGGCCCGCGCCTTTACCGGGCGCGACAGGATCGTGAAATTCGAGGGCGGTTATCACGGCATGAGCGCCGAGGCGCAGATGAGCCTTGCGCCGGCCAAGATGGTGAATTTCCCGCAGGCGGTGCCGGACAGCGCCGGCATCCCCGAAAGCGTGCGCGCCGAGATGCTGATCGCGCCGTTCAACGACCCGGAGTATATCCGCTCGCTGCTGGCCGAGCACGGGCCTCAGGTGGCCGCGATCATCGTCGAGCCGCTGCAGCGCATCATCCCGCCGGAACCCGGTTTCCTGCAGCTGTTGCGCGAAGAGGCCGACAAGTATGGCATCGTGCTGATCTTTGACGAGGTGGTGACCGGGTTCCGGTTCTCGTACGGCGGCGCGCAGGAGCTTTACGGGGTGACCCCGGATATCGCCACGCTGGGCAAGATCATCGGCGGCGGGTTTCCTCTGGCGGCGATTGCCGGGCGCGCGGATATCATGGCGCATTTCGACAAGGCCGCTGTCGGGGCGGACAAGTGGCTGATGCAGCTGGGGACATTGTCGGGCAATCCGGTGGCCGCCGTTGCCGGGCTGAAGACGATGGAGATTTTGCGGCGCGAGGGGCAGTTCGATCTGTTGCGCGCAAATGGTCAGCGGCTGATGGATCTGGCCAGCACGGCGCTGGATGCACATGGCATTGCCCACCGGATCGTCGGTGACAGGACCCTGTTCGAGATCGTGTTCACCAGCGGCGACGTTCGCGATTACCGCGATGTGTTTGGCTCGGATACGGCCAAAGGGGCAAAGTTCAACGCGGTGCTGATGCAGAACGGGATGTTCAAATCGGCGGGCAAGACCTATCCGTCTCTTGCCCTGACAGAAGCGGATTTCGAACTGTGCGCCGAAGCCTATGCAAAAGCCGCCAGGGCGGTTGCCGACGGGTAAAGCCTGCGAACAGAGGCCGGTGTCAGATCACGTCGGCCAGAACCAGGCGGATGATATCCTCGCGCCCGATGCCGCGCGCCTGAAGTTCGGCGTCGGACATGGCGTGATATGCGTCGATCCTGCGGACTTTGGCTTGCGCCTCGCCGATGCGCAGCAGCGCATCCCAGATGCCGGCAAAGATGTCACCAACGACCGAGGCAAGCGCGGGCAGGCTGATGGCGGTGGCCGATGAATGCGCCATGACGGATCCGTCCTTTCGATTGAAGCTTGGTCTGGTGATCTAGTCCGAAACGGTCGGTTTCGATAGGGACGGAATGGAATAGCAGATGTGCGTTTGGTGCAAATCTGTGTTTTTGATGCCTGTTTCGGAACCGTCTGGGCCGCATGGATTCGTTGACAAAAACGTGAATGTTATATACATATTAAAACTGCAATGTGTTGAGATTGAGCACATTTCGCCGCGTTAAACCGGGTGGCGAGTGCAGGGGGAAATTGAAAATGACGAAGCTGCCGCTTGTGGTTGCGGCGCTGGGTATTTGCGCGGGTGTGGCCGTGGCAGAGCCGAGCGTCGAGCGAGGCGAATATCTGGTTCAGGGGCCGATGGGCTGTGGGAACTGCCACACGCCGTTCGGAGAGCAGGGGCTGGATTTCAGTCGCGATCTGGCCGGGCGCGTGGTCGAAGAGACCCAGCATTTCACCGCGATATCAGCCAATATCACGCCAGCCGGGCGGGTCTCGGAATGGAGCGACGAAGAACTGGGACGCGCCATTCGGGAGTGCCTGAGGCCCGATGGCTCGCTTATCGGCCCGCCGATGCCCTGCGCGGTCTATCGGGGCATCGACGACGAGGATCTGAAGTCGGTCGTGATGTATCTGCGCACGGTGAACCCGGTCGATCACGACGCGGGCAAGTCCACCTATCACATTCCGCTGCCGCCAGCCTATGGCCCGCCAGTCGATCGCGTAACGGCACCGGAGCGGGCGGCCACGGCGGAATATGGGAAATATCTGGCATGGGCCATTGCTCATTGCGTCGAGTGCCACTCGCCGATCGGCCCCGAAGGCCCGGTCATGGATGCCGGGCACCTGGGAACCGGGACCTACGAGTTCATAGGTCCCTGGGGAAGCGTCACAGCGCCGAACATCACCAGCCACGCCGATGGTCTGGCTGGCTATTCGGATGACGAGATCAAGACAATGGTGTCTCAGGGCCTTCGCCCTGACGGCAGCGCCATGGTGCCGCCCATGCCCTATCCCTATTTCGCCAGGATGACCGATACGGATCTGGCCGCGCTGGTGGCCTATCTGCGGGTCATGCCGCCGCTACCGGACCCATGACCTGTTTCAGCCGGTCCCACGTGGCTGGCAGCAGCGCCGGATCATGCACCGGCGCGCGCCAGAAGTAGTTGACATATCGGGTGTTGCGGGTCTGGCGGATATCGCCAAAAACGGCCAGCGCTTCGGCGCTGGCCTCTTCGTCCGGCATCAGGCGACCGGTTGCCGTGAATCAGACAAGCGCCAGAATGCGCGCCGGGCCGCCCGAGCCGCCGCGATGGGCCGGAGCGCCCACGATCAAGGTGGCGCCGCTGGCGGGCACCTTTGCGAGATTCGCCATATTCTCGATGCCATAGCGGTTGGTGGGCAGCCATGCGTAGTGGGTGGCGAAATCGGCCGATGGCCCGTGATCCAGTGACAGTGTGTCGACGCCCATCGCCACCGCGCCGGTTTCCTCGATCAGCATCAGCGCCGCTTCGATGTGAAAGCCGGGGAAGTGCATCTTGCCCTGATCATCGGCGTTGCGGTATTCCGGGCCGCCGGTTTTGCCCCCCCAACCGGAATGCATCGCCACGCAGGCGCCATCGGGGATCGGGCCGTTGGTGCTGATCCAGGCCTTGATGTCGTCCGGTGTCACCTGTGCGTCGGCGTCCTGAGCCGCCTTTTCGTGGATATGCACGACGCAAAGCGGGCAAACCAGATTGGACACGGGAATTTCATCCACCGACTGGCCGTCCGCCGAGAAATGCAACGGCGCGTCGATATGGGTTCCGGTATGTTCGTTGACTGCAAGGTTGAACAGGTTGAACCCGTGTTCCTTGAGGTTGAAGGCTTGCGTCGCCTCGATACCGGGTGCGCCGAAATAGGTGGGGAAATCGGCATCGTAGATATGCGTCATGTCGACGACGTCACTGTGGCTCATCGAACGGGCCGGGCTGGCGGTGGCGGTTCCCAGCGCCGCGCCGGCGGTTGCCACGGCACCGGCCTTGAAAAAGGATCGCCGAGACAGCATCCGGTCCTTGACGGCGTCCATCACACAAATATCGCACATTTCGCTGCTCCCTGTTTCGTTTGCTGCTGCGACAAGCCGGTTTCGCCTACCCCGGCACGCACTTAGCGCAATATCGGGAGTGTCAACGCCGTCGCGGGACGCGTCACGGTTTTGTGCGGTTTTCTGAACTGTGCGCCTGTTCGAAAAATCGCGCGACGCTTTCCGCGAATTCACGCTGGTGCACCGGTTCGCTCAATGACGCCAGCGCCTGATCGCACAGGGTTTGACCGATGACAGGGCGCAGCTCATCCGTCAGCGCGACAACGAAGTCCCGCTGCATTTCCGGATGTTGCTGGGTGGCATAGACATGCGAGCCGATGAAGAAGCCCGAGCTTTCGCAGGCGTCGGATTTTGTCATGCTGCAGGCCCCGGGAGGAAGTTGCGTGACCTGTTCCTGATGGCAGCCATAAAGGTTGACGACGTCGGGCAGATCCTGCGCCCATTCCGGGCGGAGGAGCAGGCTGTTCCGGGTAACCCCATGGACCCAGCCGTCCGGGTTGAACCCGAGCTGGCCACCCAGAGCCACCGCGATGGCCTGATGCCCGAAACAGGCTCCGAAAACGGGCTGGCGCCGGGCGTGCATGTCGCGGATCAGCGCGAACAGCCGACCGATCCACTCGTCGCTGTCCCGGGCCGAGGCAGGACTGCCGGTGATCATGGCTCCGTCAAAGCGGCTGATGTCGTCGGGAAAGAGGCCGTCCTTGACCGAAAAGACCTCGACCGTCCATTCCGGGCGCACGAGGTGGACCAGCTTTTCGAAAACCTCGCCATCTTTCGGATGTGCCTGCGCAAAGTCGCTTTCATCCGTGTTGGTCATCAAGATCGCCAGATGCATGACTTGTCGCCCCGTGCCTGTCCGCCCGCCCTCTATGCAGGCTGCATCACGCCGGGGCCAGTGGAAAATCCGGTCTTCCGCCATGGGTGCGCGTGTTTCCGGCGTGGTTGGTGTGGGACGCTGCGTCGGTTGCCGGAATGCGGGTTGAACCGCGCGCATCAAAGACGCAGTCTTTCCGCATGTGCCGACCCTCTCGTAGCCGTTGACGTCTGGTTTTCTTGGATGTGCCGAATATCGGCGTCAGATTTTGGAGGGAATGGCGGGCCGGGGTTGTCCGGCAGGCAAAGGGAGGAAAGGCCGGATGTCCGAGGCCGTTGAATACGAACGTGTTGGAGAAATTGCGGTTCTGGCCGCCAACAACCCGCCGGTGAATGCGCTGGGCGTGGAGGTGCGCCGGGGCCTGCTGTCCGGGATCGAGCGGGCCGAGGCCGAGGGGGCGAAGGCAGTGTTGATCTATGGTCAGGGCCGGACCTATTTCGCAGGCGCCGACATTCGCGAGTTCGGCAAGCCGCCGCAGGACCCGTGGCTGCCCGAGCTTTGCGCCCGGATCGAGGCATCGCCGCTGCTGGTGGTATCCGCGATTCACGGCACCGCGCTGGGCGGCGGGCTGGAGGTGGCGCTGTCGACCCATTACCGGGTCGCGCTGCCGTCGGCGCAGGTCGGCCTTCCCGAGGTGCATCTGGGCATTCTGCCCGGGGCGGGCGGCACGCAGCGTCTGCCGCGTCTGACCGGGGTCGAGGCGGCGTTGCGTCTGATCACCACCGGGCATCACATACGGGCGGATGAGGCGCTGAAGCTGGGGATCATCGACAAGGTCGAAGAGGGCGATCCGCGTGAGGTGGGGCTGGCCTATGCACAGGGGTTGCTGGGTGCGGGTGCGCCCCGCCGCCCGGTCAGCGGCATGCCCGCGCCGTCGCCGGTCGATTTCGATGCGGTCTATGAACAGGTTCTGAAGAAGGGGCGCGGGCAATTGTCCCCGGCCACCGCCGTTCGGGCGGTTCAGGCGGCCTGTGAGGCGGACAGTTTCGAGGCGGGCATGAGGCGGGAACGCGAGTTGTTCATGGAATTGATGAACTCGGACCAGCGCGAGGGGCTGATCCACGCCTTTTTTGCCGAGCGTGCGGTGGGCAAGCTGCCGGAACTCAAAGGAGTAGAGCCGCGTGTGCTGCACACGATCGGGGTGATCGGAGGCGGCACGATGGGGGCGGGTATCGCCACCGCCGCGCTGTTGGCCGGGCTGCCGGTGGTGCTGCTGGAGATGTCGCCCGATGCGGCCGCAGCCGCGAAGACCCGGATCGAAAACAACCTTGGTGGCGCTTTGAAACGCGGCAAGATTGATCAGGCGCAATATGACGAGATGATCGGAAGCGCGCTGACGCTTGCGACCGAGTATTACGAACTTTCCGGCGTCGATATGGTGATCGAGGCAGTGTTCGAGGATATGGAGGTCAAGAAACAGGTCTTTGCCCGGCTCGACGCGGCCTGCAAGCCGGGAGCGGTGCTGGCCTCGAACACTTCATATCTGGATATCGACGAGATTGCCTCGGCCACCAGCCGTCCGTCGGATGTGATCGGGCTGCACTTTTTCTCTCCGGCCCATGTGATGCGGTTGCTGGAGGTGGTGGTGCCGGATGGCACCGCGGCCGACGTGGTGGCGACCGGGCTGTCGCTGGGCAAGCGGATGCGCAAGGTGACGGTGCGGGCGGGTGTCTGCGACGGGTTCATCGGCAACCGCATCCTGAGCACCTATCGCACCTGCGCCGATCACATGATCCTGAATGGCGCCAGCCCCTATCAGATCGACGAGGCGCTGACCGCATTCGGCTTTGCCATGGGGCCGTTCGCGGTGGCGGATCTGGCGGGGCTGGATATCGGCTGGGCGGTACGCAAGCGCAAACGGGCCGAGGGGATGGACCCGCGTGCGCGCGATGCGAGCTATGCCGACAAGCTGTGCGAGGCAGGGCATTTCGGGCAGAAGACCGGCAAGGGGTATTACGTCTATGACGCGGGCAAGCGGGGCGGTGTGCCCAATCCCGACGTGCTGCCGCTGATCGAGGCGGAACGCGCCCAGCAGGGGATCAGCCCGCGTGAATTCAGCGACGAGGAGATCGTTCGCCGCTATATGGCCGCGATGGTCAACGAGGCTGCGAAGGTCGTGGGCGAGGGCATCGCGCGTCGCCCGCTGGATGTGGATGTAACGCTGCTCTATGGCTATGGCTTTCCGCGCTATCGCGGCGGGCCGCTGAAATGGGCCGATTTGCAGGGCCTGCCCGATCTTCTGGCCGATATCCGGCGCTATGGTGAAGAGGACGCCTTTTTCTGGCAGCCCGCGCCGCTTTTGGAACAGCTCGTGGCCGAGGGGCGTACATTCGATGATCTGAACAAGGAGGCGCAGGGATGAAACAAGCCGTGATCGTATCAACCGCCCGCACCGGGCTGGCCAAGTCCTTTCGGGGGTCCTTCAACGTCACCCACGGCGCGACCATGGGCGGCCATGCGGTGCAGGCAGCCTTCGACCGCGCCGGGCTGGACGGGGCCGAGGTCGAGGATTGCATCATCGGTTGCGGTTTTCCCGAAAGTGAGACGGGCGGCAATATCGCCCGGCAGATCGCCATCCGGGCGGGCCTGCCGGTGACGGTCTCGGGCATGACCGTGAACCGGTTCTGCTCGTCCGGGCTGCAGACCGTGGCGCTGGCGGCGCAGGCGATCACCGAAGGCGGATCGGGGCCGATTGTGGCGGGCGGGGTCGAGAGCATCTCGATGGTGCAGCCCAAGTTGCGCCCTGCGCCCGAGGCCTGGATTGAGGAACACAAGCCCGCGATCTATATGGCGATGATCGAGACGGCGGATATCGTGGCCGAACGGTATGGTGTCAGCCGCGAATATCAGGACGAATACGCGCTGCAGAGCCAGCAGCGTATTGCCGCCGCGCAGCAGGCGGGCAAGTTCGCCGACGAGATCGTGCCGATGGCCACGGAGATGGCGGTCAAGGACAAGGACAGCGGCGAGGTGTCGATGCGCGAGGTCACGGTGGACCGCGACGAATGCAACCGTCCGAACACGAAGCTGGAGGGTCTGGCCGGACTGGAGCCGGTGCGGGGGCCTGGGAATTACATCACCGCCGGCAATGCCTCGCAACTCTCGGACGGGGCGGCGGCGGTCGTGCTGATGGAGGCAAAGGAGGCCGAGAAGCGCGGGCTGGAGCCGCTGGGTGCGTTCCGTGGATTTGCCGTGGCGGGCTGCGAGCCGGACGAGATGGGCATCGGTCCGGTCTTTGCGGTGCCGCGCCTGCTGGAGCGCCATGGGCTGACGGTCGACGATATTGATCTGTGGGAATTGAACGAGGCTTTTGCCAGCCAGTGCCTGTACAGCCGTGACCGGCTGGGCATCGATCCGGAGAAATACAACGTCAATGGCGGCTCTATCGCCATAGGACACCCTTTTGGCATGACGGGCGCGCGGATGACCGGGCATATCCTGCTGGAAGGCCGGCGGCGAGGCGCGAAGCTGGGTGTCGTGAGCATGTGCATAGGTGGCGGCATGGGGGCTGCCGGCCTGTTCGAGATATTCTGAAGCGGAACGGCATCGGCGCGACCCGTCGAGGGCCGCGCCGATGCGGCCCGGCGCGGGGCGCCGCGCAGGCAGGACCGGACTGGGAGCCGCGGGAGGAGAGCAGGGATGGAGCTGAACTATACCGACGAAGAACGGGCCTTTCGCGCCGAGGTGCGCGCCTTTCTGGCCGAGAAGCTGCCCGGGGAGGTCTCGGACAAGGTGCGGGCCGGGATCAGCCTGGGCAAGGAAGACCACGAGTGGTGGCACGCGACGCTGAACCGGAAAGGGTGGCTGAATTTCAACTGGCCCGACGAATTCGGCGGGGCCGGGTGGGACGCGGTGCAGCGCCACATATTCGAAGAAGAATGCGCCATGGCTCATGCACCGCGCATCGTGCCCTTTGGCCTGACGATGCTGGGGCCGGTGCTGCAGAAGTTCGGATCGAAGGCGCAGCAGGAGTATTTCCTGCCGCGCATCCTGAACGGCGAACATTGGTGGTGTCAGGGCTATTCCGAGCCGGGGGCAGGTTCGGATCTGGCCTCGCTCAAAACCCGCGCGGTGCGGGATGGCGACCACTATGTCGTCAACGGGCAAAAGACGTGGACCACGCTGGGGCAATACGCCAACTGGATCTTCTGCCTGGTGCGCACCGATCCGGAGGCCAAACAGCAGGAGGGAATTTCGTTCCTGCTGATCGACATGGACACGCCGGGGATCGAGGTGCGGCCGATCGTGCTTTTGGACGGCACACCGGAAGTGAACGAGGTGTTTTTTGACGATGTGCGGGTGCCGGTCGACAATCTTGTGGGTGAGGAAAACAAGGGCTGGACCTATGCCAAGTATCTGCTGACGCATGAGCGCACCAATATCGCGGGCGTGGGCTTTAGCCGGGCGGGGCTGGATGCGGTCAGACGCATTGCGCGGGCCGAATGCGCGGGGGGCCGCCCGTTGATCGAAAATCCGCATTTCGCGGCAAGGCTGGCCCGGGTCGAGATCGACCTGATGGCCATGGCCACCACCAACATGCGCATCATCAGCCGTGACGCGGCGGGGCAGGCGCCGGGGGTTGAAAGCTCGATGCTCAAGGTCAAGGGAACCATCATCCGGCAGGAGATCAACGATCTGGCGCGCCGCGCCTGCGGGCCCTACGCGATGCCGTTCCCGTCCGAAGCGGTCGGGGGCGGCAACGCGCCGGTCGGGCCGGACTATGCGGGCCCGGTGGCGGCGCAGTATTTCAACAACCGAAAATTGTCGATTTTCGGCGGCTCGAACGAGATCCAGCGCGGGATCATCGCCAAGGTCAAACTGGGGGGCTGAGCATCATGGATTTCAATCCGACCGAAGAACGCCGGATGCTGCAGGACACATTGCGGCGGTTTCTGGCGGACAGGTATACGACCACCACGCGCAATCGCATCATCGGGAGCAGTCCGGGGATGAGCGCGGAGATATGGGCCGGTCTGGCCGATCTGGGGGTCATCGGCGCGCTGTTTTCCGAAGCGGATGGCGGCTTTGGCGGTGCCGGGTTCGATATCGCGACGGTGTTCGAGGAACTGGGCCGCGCCGGTGTGGTCGAGCCGGTGCTGGATACGGCTTTGCTGGGTGGCGGTCTGATCGCGGCGCTGGGTTCGCCGGAGCAGCGGTTGCTGCTGGATGAGGTGATCGACGGGCGGCTGCATCTGGCGCTGGCGCATGGAGAGCCTGCCAGCCGGTACGATGTGAGCCGGGTGGAAACATCCGCGCGTGCCGACAAGGACGATATCGTGTTGAGCGGTCGCAAGGCGGTGGTGATCAATGCCGAGGCGGCGGGGCATCTGGTCGTTTCGGCCCGGGAAAGTGGCGGTGCCTTCGATCTGGAGGGGATTTCGCTGTTTCTGGTTCCGGCGGGAACTCCGGGGTTGGTGATGCACGGATTTCCGATGTTTGCGGGCGGTCGTGCCGCCGAGGTGACGCTGGAGGATGTCCGCCTGCCGAAAACCGCGCGTCTGGGTGAGCCCGGGCAGGGGTTGGCGCCGCTGATGGATGCGATGGCGGCGGCCAATGTGGCGCTGGCGGCGGAAACGCTGGGGGCGATGGAAACGGCTGCGGACCTGACCCGGCAATACCTGCTGACGCGCCAGCAATTCGGACGGCCCATCGGTACGTTCCAGGCGTTGCAGCACCGGTTCGCGGATTTGCTGATCGAACTGGAGCAGGCGCGTTCGGCGGTGATCAATGCGGCGGGGCATCTGGAGGCCGAAGATCGCGATCTGCAGATCGCCGCAGCGCGCAACCTGATCTCGCGCGTCGGGCGGCTGGTGGCCGAGGAAACCATCCAGATGCACGGCGGCATCGCCATGACACAGGAATACGAGCTGGCGCATATTGCCAAGCGCATCGTCATGGCGGACCATCGGTTCGGTGACGAGGATTATCATCTGGAGCGGTTCATTGCACTCAGCGCAGCATGACGGGGGACGCCCGAACGTAAGACGTTCGGGGTGTCAGAACGCCATCGGGTTCGAGATCGACCTGAGCGATGCGCAGGGCCACGCGCGCTGTCATCTGGATGTCCGGCCCGATCACCTGAACAGTCAGGAGGTTCTGCATGGCGGGATCATCGCCATGCTGCTGGACGTGGCTTGCGGCAATGCGGCCTCTGCCTGGTTCGACCGGTCCGAGCATCCGATGGTGCTGACGGTTTCGCTGAACACCAGTTACGTAACTGCCGTGAACACGGGGCGGGTGACGGCAACCGGGCGGCCTGCCGGGGGCGGTCGGAAGCTGGTTCATGTGAACGGCGAGCTGCGCCATGAGGACGGGCGTTTGATCGCCACCGCGCAGGGTGCGTTCAAACGTCATTCACTGACAAGGTGACGGCATGCGCAGGAGGGCGGCAGGTGGCGATAGAAAAATGGCACGACTTTCCCGGCGCACAGGCGGCCCAGCGGCCGGACGCCCCCGCATTCCAGGACAATGGCGGCACGTTCTGGACCTATCGGCAATTGGATGACGCCATCGCCGGCGTGGCGGAGGTGCTGAGGGACGCAGGGGTCAGGCCCAATGATCGGGTCATGATCGTGGCCGAGAATTGCTGTGCGGCGGTGGCGGCGCTGTTTGCCTGTTCGCGGGTCGGAGCCTGCGCCGTGCCGGTCAATGCGCGGCAGACAGGGTCGGAATTGCGGCGGGTTGCGGATCACGCGCGGCCCGCCCTCACACTCCTGACCTCGGCGGCCTCGGACGACGCGCTGACGCATGCGGAGCAGCTGGGGGCGCACGCCGTGGCCGGGGTGTTCGGAACCATGCACGCGGTGAGCCGGTTTCCGAGCCAGCCCGACCCGGAACTCGAAGATGTGGCCGCCATGCTGTTCACCACCGGTACCACAGGGGTTCCAAAGGGGGTGATGCTGACCCATGACAACCTGCTGTTTGCGGGCCGAACCGCAGCCCGGTTTCGGGGCATGACTGAGGGGGATGTCGTTTACGGCGTATTGCCCCTTACCCATGTCTTCGGCCTGGCTTCGGTGGTCACGGCGGCGGCGCTGGTCGGGGCATTGGTCCGGCTGGAGGCACGGTTCACGGCGGCCCTGACCTATGAAGTCCTGAATTCGGGGATCACGCAGTTTTCCGCCGTGCCGCAGATGCACGCGCTGTTGATGCAATATGCCAGGGAACAGGGTTTCGACCATCTGCCCCGCAACACGCTGCGATATGTCTCGTCCGGTGCGGCGCCGCTGGACCCGGCATGGAAGCGCAAGGCCGAGGCGTTTTACCGGGTCGCGATCCAGAATGGGTACGGGTTGACCGAAAGCACGGCGGCGGTGTGCGCCTCGGGCAACGAAATCGGCGATCCGGATATTTCGGTCGGCCCGCCGCTGGCGGGGATCGAGGTGCGGCTGGACGAAACGGTCGCGGGCGGCGGAGACGGGGTGGGCGAGGTACTGGTGCGTGGGCCGAACGTGATGAAGGGGTACTATCGCAACCCCGGGGCGACAAAGGCGGCGTTGCGGGACGGATGGTTGCAAACGGGTGATCTGGGGCTGTTCGATGATCGGGGGCATCTGCATATTGTCGGTCGGTGCAAGGAACTGATCATCCATGGCGGTTTCAACATCTATCCGCCCGAGGTCGAGGCGGTGTTGAACGATCACCCGCAGGTCATCCAGTCCGCCGTGGTGGGACGAGTTGTGGAGGGCGACGAAAAGGTGGTGGCCTTTGTGCAGGCCGCGCCGGAGGATGCGCCGACGCCGGAGGAGCTGTTGGCCTTCGCGGCAAGCCGTCTTGCCGGATACAAGCGGCCGTCACAGATCGTCGTGGCCGATGCCCTGCCGGCAGCCCCGACCGGCAAGATCCTCAAGTACAAACTACTGGACGTCTTTGCGGATCGATTGGACTGAGCCCATTTCGGAAGTGTTCTTTTGCAGATGCTCGCGCATGCGGCAAAGTAATGGACCGGAGCCGTCAGAGGCATAGTGCGGCGTGTCCAGAGTGGTAGCGACTATGTGGCAGGGGATCGACGCCGAACACCCAAACGATGCTGTGGACGGGGTGGCCCTGTTGAATTTACTGTCGTTTCAGTATCGACGGAGTGGGGGCGGGCTATGGCGACATTTGTATTGGTCCATGGAGCGTGGCAAGGGGGATGGTGCTGGGCGCGCGTAGCCGCGCTTTTACGCAGGGCGGGCCATGACGTTTTCACCCCGACACTGACAGGTTTGGGTGAACGTGCTCACCTCGTGAGTGACGAAACCGATCTGGCCATGCATATCGAGGATGTCCTGGCGGTAATCGCGTGCGAAGAACTCTCCGACATTGTTTTGTGCGGTCATAGCTATGGCGGCATGGTCGTCACCGGTGTCGCGGGCAGAGCGCCCGACCTCATTCGCTCACTTGTGTACCTCGATGCGCTCGTGCCGGGCGATGGGCAGGCCGCCTTGGACGTTTTGCCTGCGGAGATCGCGGCAGGGCTTCGTGCCAGTGCCGTCAATGGCAAAGTCGCGCCAGGCCCGGCGGAGGCTTTTTCGGTGAACGGAGCAGACTGTGCATGGGTGGACCGCCGAAATGTCGCTCAACCGCTCAAGACATTTACGCAACCGATGCAACTGGTGAGCGGCCGCGCAGAGCAGTTAAAGCGGACCTACTTCTATGCCACTGGCTGGAGCCCGGGGCTGGGCCAACCGTTTTTCGAGCGGTATCGTCATCAGCCGGGGTGGACGGCGATATCGGTGCCATGCGGGCACTACGTGATGATTGATAGGCCTGAAGAATTGGCCCGAATTCTGACATCCGAAATTTGAACTTAACCGCCAACTCCTGCACGAGCACGCGGACAGTGAAATCGCACGGATAGGAATAGTTGTGGCTTCCAACCCGATTGTCCTGCTTCATCGACCGATTCGGGGAAGCTGCGCCGCAGCGCCGCAAGTGATTCCGCGTCTCGACAGAGACATCGACGACCGGCGGGAGCGCTTCCGTATGGCAGTCGCGGACCTATGCGCCTTGGGCGGCGGAGCGGATTGCGCCGATGTTGTCTCCGTAGACTTCCGGGTTCGACACCGAACCGCCCTTGAACACCGCCGATCCGGCGACCAGCACGTCGGCACCCGCCCGAGCCACCAGAGGCGCGGTTGTCGGATCGACGCCGCCGTCGATCTCGATATGCACCGGGCGGTCGCCGATCATCTCGCGCAGGCGGCGGATCTTGGATGTCATGTCGATGAATTTCTGCCCGCCGAAGCCCGGGTTCACGGTCATCACGCAGATCAGGTCGGTCAGGTCCAGCAAATGCTCGACTGACTCGGCCGGGGTGCCGGGATTGAGCGCCACACCGGCCTTCATGCCCGCCCCGCGGATCGCCTGCAATGTACGGTGGGTATGCGGCCCGGCCTCGATATGAGCGGTCAGCACGTCCGCGCCGGCGTCGGCATAAGCCTCGATATAGGGATCGACCGGCGAGATCATCAGGTGCACGTCCATCACCGTTTTCACATGCGGGCGGAACGCCTTGACCGCAGGTGGGCCGAAGGTCAGGTTCGGCACGAAATGACCGTCCATCACGTCCACATGGACCCAATCGGCCCCCTGTGCTTCGATAGCCTGAATTTCCTGACCGAAATTGGCAAAATCGGCGGACAGGATCGACGGGGCGATCTTGATCGTACGGTCAAAGCTCATCGGAGACCTCGTGAGTGGTAAGAGTCGCTGCGCATATACAAGCGATCCGTCGCGAGGGATAGGCCTTGTCCGAAATCACCGTCCGGGCCGCGATTGCGTGGAGCCTGCAGCAAGAGTAAGGATGGATCATCCCCATGGTTTTGCGAGGCCGGCAGGAGGAGTGGGTCAGATGGAATACCCTGAATGAGCAGCGAGCTGTCGCATGTGACCTTCATCGTGTCCGACCTCGACCGGATGCAGGAAATTCTGGAAACGGTGTTCGAGGCGCGCTGTGTCTATGACAGCGGCGAGGCGCAGTTTTCGCTGGCAGAAGAGCGGTTCTTTCTGATCGGGGACGTCTGGGTGGCGATCATGAAGGGCGACCCGCTGCCCGAGCGCAGCTATAACCACGTGGCCTTTGCCATTGCCGAAGACCAGTTCGAGGAGCGCCGCCACCGGATCGAGGCGCTGGGGCTGGACCTGCGCCCGCCGCGCCCCCGGGTCGAGGGCGAGGGGCGGTCGCTGTATTTTCACGGGCCGGACAATCATCTGTTCGAGTTGCACGCCGGCACGTTGCAGGAGCGGCTGCAACGGTATGCCAAGGGGAGAGAGGCCGGAGCATGACCGGGTTCGTTTTCATGGTCGTTTTGCTGGCTGCTCTGTTGCACGCCACCTGGAACGCATTGGTCAAGGGCGGGGCGGACAAGTCCGCCAACATGGCGGCGGTGGTCATGGGGCAGGGTGCATTCGGCTTGAGCCTGCTGCCCTTTTCTGCGCCTGTAGACTGGAGTTGCTGGCCGTATCTGCTGGCCGGTGTGGCTTTGCACCTGGGCTATCAGCTGTTTCTGATCCTGGCCTACAGGATCGGGGATCTGACACAGGTCTATCCGATTGCGCGCGGGGTCTCTCCCCTGCTGGTGGCGCTTGGAACGGCGCTGTTTTTCGGAGCGGTTTTCAGCCGGGCAGAACTTGCCGCGATGGCGATGATTTCAGTCGGGATCGCCTCGATCGCGCTGGTGCGGCGGCAGGACGGCAATTTCAACATGCAGGCCGCCGGGCTGGCGCTGGTGACAGGGCTTTTCATCGCCTCCTATTCCATTGTTGACGGGCAGGGGGCGCGGATTGCAGGAACCGCGCTGGGCTTTTTCGGGACTCTGACGGTGGCGAACGCGGTCGGATTTGCTGCAGTTGCGCGCCTGGTCCGGCCGGGCTTGCTGTGGCGGGCCTGCAAGGCGTGGCGGCTGGCGGCGTTCGGAGGCGCGGCGTCATTCACTGCCTATGTGCTGGTGGTCTGGGCCTTCACGCAGGCGCCGATTGCGCTGGTGACGGCGCTGCGCGAGACCTCGATTGTTTTTGCGCTGGTTCTCGGTGTGACATTCCTGAACGAAAAGCTTGATCTGAAGAAAGTGCTTTCGACCGCGCTGACTCTGGCCGGTGCGATCCTTTTGCGCATCAGCCGGACATGAGGCAGGTGGAAAGCGGAACGCAGGAGGCTGGGCCTTGTGCGGTCAGCCAGACAAGGAAAAGCGTTCGATCAGCCGGAATTCTCCGTCCTCGCCTTCGCCCACAAGGGCGATATCCCGGACCCGGAAAGGCGATGGCAGCAACGGGCCGAGCCGGTTTTGCAACTCGCCCTGCACCGGAGCAAACATTGCCTTGGGCAGTTTTGCCGTGAGGGTTATGTGAAACCGGAACGCGTCCAACACATACGGATAGCCCCAGGTTTCAAGGTTGGAGGCCAATGCGGGTTTCAGACCTGCACCACGCTTTTGCGCGCGTTCCGCTGCGGTCAGGGGCGCGCGAAAATCGTCCAGTTCACGCACGCATGCCGCCGCCAGAGTTCTCAGCCCGGACGCGTCGCCAACCGGGCACAGCGCCAGAAAGCGGCCCAGCCGGGTGATCTCAAGCCCCTCAACGGTGACCGGACGGTGAGACGCGGCCAGCCGCGCGCAAGCCGTTGTCAAATCAGCGATGCCGTGATGCGCCGCCAATCGGAACGGCGGTTTCAGCGTCGCATGAAGCCCGTACCGGCGCGGCGTTTCGGTAATGGCCGCGACGCCAATGCCTTCCACCACCGGCTGCGCGACCCGTTTTCCGGTGGTGATGTCCCGTCCCAGCCAGGCGGTGGCGAAGCCGGCCCAATCTTCGTTCACGGGTGGCAGGTAATAGAGTGCGTAGCGATTGAAGGTCATGCCGTCCTGCCCGCTTTTCAGGTGCGATAGAACATGTACCTGTCGGGCGCGATGGTCCCGGGGCCTTCGATCTGCTCGAACCCGGTCAATGGCTGGCCGGAGATCAGCAAGCCGCCGGGAACCATGACACGGGCGATCAGCGGGCTGAGGCGGGCGGCCTCGGCCACGTCGTCATCTTTGATGCCCATGCCGAAATCGTAATGCGCCATGGCGATCCGGTGCCCCTCCGAGACCAGCCGCTTCAGCATCGGTTCGGCCTCGCCCTGCAGGAAATCGCGTTCCGGCGGAACGCAGGAGGGATGGCATTGCAGCACCCGGTCCATCACCCAGATCCGGCGGTCGGGCAGAATTTCACGCAGGTGATCATAGGTGCGCCCGTTGCCCAGCCCCATGTCCAGAACATCGCCGCTCAGGTCGCTGATCTGTCCGGCGGCCCAGTTCAGACCGTCCCGTTGGGCGGTCAGGCGTCGCAGCATGGAATCCAGTCGGCTCATGAAAATCTCCTTGGCGTTTCAGCCGCGTGGCGCGGTCCAGACACGGACCGGCCCCCGCATGAGGCGGCCGATCAGGTCTCGGGTAAAGGTCCAGATGTCCTGATCATGAACCAGATGGTGGGTCAACAGGCCGAAAGGTTCGGTATTGTCCGCAGCGCCGGACCTGCGCGCGGTGAGCAGGGCCACCAATTGCGCGATCAGGGTGTCCGGGTCGGCCAGCCCCCGTGAGCCGCGCCAGTCGATCGGGTCGAGATGGGTATTGACCTGCTCCAGTCCCGGTATCGGGTTTCTGGTTTTGCGCGGGGTGGAGGTGGACAGGGTTCGATATCCCAAAGCGGGCAGCAGTTCGACGACCCCGGGCGCGATGCGGTTCCAGGGGGGAACGAACATGGGCCGCAGGTCCGGACCGATGAGTGCGCGCAGATGTTTCAACCCGCGCCCGGCATCCGCAGCCATTTCGGAGGTCGGGCGGTGCAGGCGAAATTCGGCTTTCTTTTCGCCCTCGGGGGCGTGGTTGCGATGGGCCCAGCCATGCACGACGGGGATCAGGTTCGGGTTGTCGGCAAGATACCCGGCCAGATCGTCCTGTGCCGCTTGCGGGATGACAGCCAGATGCACAGGCAGGCGGCATTCGTCGGACAGGTCTGTCAGCCGGTCCAGTTGCAGGGTGGGTTGGATGGCGTCGTCGTCCCGCCACCAAAGCGGCAGGGTCAGACCGTCGCCTTCCCAGCGGGCGAGTTCGCGTTCCAGCGGGGTCCAGTCCGGGGTCATTGCTTCACCTTCGCCATGTCTTCGGCGATGGCGACGCTGCGTGCAGCGCCGTCGAAGGACAAGCCGATATCGGCGCGGGGACCGGAGGCGATGACCTTGTCGATCGCGTCGCAAAGCCGGTCGCCGGACAGGGCGGCGCTTTCGATCACCTTGATCGCGGGCAAGTGAGCGAGGCTTTCGGCGCGCAGGCGTTGTTCCACCTCCTTGCCGTCGCCGAAGGGGACAAAGACCGCCGGAACCCCGCATTGCAGCACGTCGAGGGCGGTGTTGTATCCGCACATGCTGACCGATGCCGCGGCGTGGCGTAGAATCCGGCGGAAATCGGGGCGGGCCGGTTCGATCCGGATCGGGGTGTCTCCCGCCAACGCGTTCAGCTCCGCGATTCGGGAAGCCGCATCGCGACCGCCAACCAACAGGCGCCAGCGCCTGTTGGTCATCTTTCGGGCGGCCTCGATGGCCGCCTGAAAGATCGGCTGCCCGACCGGGCCGCCGCCCGCACTGACAAGGATTTCACCGGCCCCTGTTGCCTCGGGGTGAGGTTCCGCCGGAGCCGGGGCCACATATCCGGTATAATGCAATTTACCGGACAATGCCTCTGATACCGGCCAGCTGGTTTCCAGCCGGATGGATCGCGGATCGGAATGAACCAGAACGCCGTCGTAGAACTGTTCGATCACCGCCTCTGCGCGTTCGGCCTTTGACGGTTTCGAGGGTGGCGCCAGAATGTCCCGGATCGAGGCGAGGATGATGGGGCGGGGGTCAAGCTGGATTGCGGCCCAAAGCAGGGCTTCGAACTCCGGCGCCAGTGACCGGCGTCCAAATGGATAGAGCTCGGTCAACAGCACTTCGGGGGCAAAGCGTTTGACTGCGGCTTCAAGCGCCTGGATGCGGGCCGCGAGATAACGCCCGTCCGCCGGGGTGCCGCTTTCGGTCAGCAGCCGGCTGAAATCCGTCCCATCCGAGCGCACGGGCGGCAGGCCGAACAGGTCCAGCCCGGTGCTGTCCAGTTGCGGGGCGGGCATCCCGCCGGAGACGACAAAAACGCGGTGCCCCGCCGCGCGAAAGGCACGGCCCAGCGTGAGCGCCCGGCTCAGATGCCCGGTGCCCAGCAGGTGGGTGACAACGATCATCACCCTCATGCCGCGTCCCCGGCACGGAGCAGGCGAACCGGTTCCGGCTCCGGGCGCAGGTCGTCCAGATGCACGATGTAGAGCCGGTTGCGCTTGATTTTGAACGGGGCCGGGCCATGAAAGTTCCAGCCCCAGGCGCGGGCCAGGATTACCCGCATGATGCCGATGTGACAGACTGCGATCGCGTCGCCGGTCAGTCGCCCGAGCCAGGGGTGCAGGCGTTCGCTGACCTCTGCCGGGCTTTCACCGGAAGGCGGGCGGAAATCCCAGCTCCAGTCCTCGATATGGCGATAGCCGCTTTGCGGGTCGGCGATCAGGTCGGTTCCGCGTTTGCCTTCGAACGCGCCCCAGTTCATTTCGATGAGTTCGGGGGCAAGCCGGGGTTCCCGCCCGGAAACGAGTTGGGCCGTTTCGCGGGCGCGCGCCAGGGGGCTGGACCACAGGTCGGCCCGGTCCCAGTCGCCGGGCAGGCGGTAGCCGGCAAGTTCGCGCCGTGCCTGCGCGTCCAGCGGGATATCGCTGCGGCCCTGAATGCGGCCCGCGCGGTTCCAGTCGGTGTGACCATGGCGAAGGAGGGCGAGGCGCGTCATTCCCGCCGCTCCAGCAAGGGTAGGACGGCAGTCCAGAAGGTTTGCGTGGCGGCGGGCATCAGATGGCGGTCGGCGACATGGGCGCGGGCCCTGATACCGGTGCCGCGCCGCTGTTCTGTGTCGGCTAGCAGGGTGTCAAGCATGCGTGCGAGCGCAATCGCGCCGCCCTCGACCGATGGGTAGGAACCGGGAAGCAGCACGTCGCGCACGCCGGGTCGGTCCTGCGCGACCACGGGCAGCCCCGCGGCCTGTGCTTCGAGATAGACCATGCCATAGGCTTCGTTCACGCCAGGCCAAAACATCAGCGCGGCGTCGGCATAGGCGGCCTGCATGGCGGTCCGGTCCAGCTGTCCCAGAAACCGCACCCGTTCCCCGAAGGGTGCCATCATCGCCTCGACCTCGGTGCGGGCCGGGCCATCGCCGGCGATGTTCAGCCGCCAGTCGCCGGGCAAAAGGGCCAGAGTGTCGGCAATGAGCCTGTAGGAGCGCTGCTTGTCGCCGTGCCGCATCATTCCGGCGGCAAGCATCGGCCCGGAGCAGTCCGATTTCCCGGGCAATCCGGCATATGGCAGAAAGGGCGGCAGCGACACCAGATCCTGACTTCCGAAGCGGTCCCGGCTCAGCGCGAAATGGTCGTATTCGGTATGATAGAATATGATCCGGGCCGCGTCGCAGGCGTCATGCGCCGCCCGCGCGAAATCCGACCAGGGTCCGGTCAGCCGCTTTTGGGCGCGGGTGCTTTCCAGCTGGACATAGGGAATGTTGCGCGCCCGGCAGACCTTGGGTCCGATGAGGTCGGGGGATTTGTAATAATTGTGATAGCTCACCCAGAGGGCGGTATCGGCGGGCAGGGTTTGCACCAGGCGCAGGGCTTCGAGATTTGCGGCGCCGTGCAGCTCGCGCTGGACGGCTTCGTCGCCGTGCTTGTCATAGATCTTCAACTCGGACGCCAGTTCGACCGGCGCGCCGTTTGCGCCGATGGCCGCCATCAGGTTGCGGGCCATTGCGCGGTCACCTGAGGGCACCGGGCTATTGGGCGACTTCATTGGTGCATAGAAGACGACGCGGGTCATGCCGATGCGGTCCCGCAGAGAGCGTGAAGACGTTGCGACAGCCGCGCGATGCCAGGTTCCATTCCGAATTCGGCCACAAGCCGCGCGCGCGCGGCCTGCGCCATTCGGGCAGCCCCTTCCGGGTTTGCCGCAAGTGCTGCAATCGCTGCGGCCAGCGCCTCGGGCGCGCAGTCTGACAGGGTGCCGTGGGTGCCGGTTTCGATGAATTCGGGAATTGCGGAAACGCGGGTGGCGAGAATGGGTAACAGTTGCGACGCCGCCTCCATCAGCACATTGGGCAACCCGTCCCGGTCGCCATCCGAGGCGATCCGGCTGGGCAGCACGAACAGGTCCGCCTTTCGCATGGCGTCGATGACCTCGGGCTGGTTGCAGGCACCGCGCCATTCGATGCGCTGCGCCACGCCCAGAGCTTCGGCGCGGCATCGGAATTTCTCGCCCGATCCGCCGCCGCCGATGTGAACCCAGCGCCAGTCGAGCGTGTCGGGAAGCAGGGCGAGGGCGGAAATCAGCCGGTCAAAACCCTTCTTTTCGACCAGACGGCCAACCGAAAGCATCGTGAACGGATCATCAGGCGCGCGGGGCGCGCGCGCCGGGGGGGCGGGAAAGCGCGACAGATCCAGCCCGTGATAGATCAGATCCACCCGCGCCGGATCGTCGGCCAGCTCGCGCAGGTGCTGTGCGCCGAATTCCGTGCAGGTGGCGCCAAACGTCGCCCCGAAGCTGTCGGCGCAAAGCTTTTCGCGTTTTTCCCAATCCGGCGACGTCCAGATATCCTTGGCATGCGCGGAAAAGCTCCACGGGATATTGCGCATGATCGCGGCATAGCGCGCCACGGAGGATGGCGTGTGCAGGAAATGCGCATAAAGCGCTTCGGTTTCGGGCGGCAATTCGGCGGCCAGAACGCAGGCCTGTCCGAAGCGGCGGATACGGTTGTGGGTTGGGTCCCGGCGCAGATCGTTGCGCCAGATCTCATAGGCTTTCGCGTAGTCGGGCAGGCGCTGGGCGATAGCGCGGGCGTTCCAAACGCGGCCCGGTTCCTCGTAAAGGTATTCGGGCAGATAACGGACCTCCGCCTTCAACCTGTCGTGCAGGGGATGGCGTTTGATGTCGGTGGGATGGCGCAGCGACCAGATGGCGAACGCATGCCCGGCCTCTTCCAACGCCACCAGTTCCTGAGCGATGAAGGTTTCCGACAGGCGCGGCCAGCCTTTGACCAGCACCGCCAGTTTGGGCTGTGGTCGGGTCATCCCGTGGCTCGTTCCCTGGTTTTACCCAGCATCACGTTGACGCGGTGGGTCACATAGTCGAGTCCGTCGAGCAGGCCGTCGATGATAGCTTCGGAGGGCAACGGCAGGGTCGGCAAATTCCGGATGGCCCGGACCATGGAGTCGGCGGTCAGGCCGTCGCGGTCTTCATCCAGCATCCGAACGAGACCGAGTTCCTCGGCCCGCGAGGCGCGAATCCATTGTTCCAGCCTGGGAACGGTGCGCGGCACGATGACAGCGCGTTTGTCAAAGGACAGAACTTCGCAAAAGGTGTTGTAGCCGCCCATGCAAACGACCCCGGCCGCCCCGGCGAACAGCGTTTCGATCTGGGATTCGAAGCCGACGGCGGTGACGCGACCGTTCAGCCGCTCGACGCGGGCTTCGAATTCGGCCCGCAGATCGCCCGACAGGAACGGCCCATAGACCAGCACCGCACGGGGTTCGAGCGTTGGTTCCCGTTCATAGGCGGACAGGACAAGATCGACCATCGCCCGGCCGTCGCCGCCGCCGCCCGGCGTGATCAGGATATAGGGTTGCGGCGGGGGTGACCCGACCGGCCCGAGATCGCGGCGCAGATAGCCCGTCCAGTGCATGCGCGATTGCACGCGCGAACTCAGCGGCAGGCCTGCGGTGGGATCATAGATCGACCGAAGCCCGTAGACCCAGATTTCGTCATAGAATTTCTCAGTGGCCTCGACGGCCTCCTTGCGCTCCCATTCGGCGGCAAGGGTGGCGGGTTCGTCCAGAACGTCGCGCAGGCCCAGGACCATTTTCGTACGGCCCTGATGCCGAAGCATGTCCAGAGTGGGCAGCAGTTCGCCGCGAAATCCGCAGGGCTCCTTGTCGACGATCAGAACGTCGGGGGTGTATTGCTCGACGGTTGTACGGATCAGGCTGGATCGCAACTCGGTAACGTGGTCGATTCCCATGCCGATGGTCTGGGACGCATAGGACCCGTCGGGGCGTTTTGTGACACCGGGCAGGCGGACATGATCGACTCGGCGCGGAAAGGTGAACCGTCCGGCCACCGGTGAGCCGGTCAGGATCAGGGCCGAAGCCTGACTGTCGGACGCGGTGATGGCGGATGCAAGCGCGCGCGAGCGGCGCAAGTGTCCCAGACCGAACGTGTCGTGGCTGTAGAACATGATGCGCGGGGCGCGGCCGGTTGGGTATGTGATACTTTTTCCGTTCATACCATTTAACGAATTTCGGGTTCCGTTGCGGGGTCTGCGCGCCTGTTTGTCATAGCGCAGATTTTTTCGAAGTTCCCGTGGCAGGCTTGCAGAGAAACGCCCGTTTTGAGCGACCATTGCGAAAAGGCAACAGAAATCGGACCTCGCAGGGGCGATGCGTCCATCAAATGCACCCTTTCCGGGCGAATCCGATCACTCGCCCTGATACCTGCGATTTCGAGCATTCTGTTCAAACGTTCATATCCTGTTGGTCGACCCGGGCCCACGATCCCTCTGCGCATGCGGGTTTGCCTTGCCGCCAATACCGGGCGATGCGTGTACAGGGGTCATATTCAAAATCCGCAGCGTTGAAAACACGATTGTCAAAAGCATGATTTCAAAAGCACGCAGCGACACGATTGCCCGAAAACGAAGACAGGCCATTTGAACACCGGTGCCGTGTCCTGTAGCGTGTCGCGAACATAAGAACCTGGACGTAAATCCCAATGAGACCACCGTTTCTTCTCAATCTGATCCTGACACTCTGGATCATTGTGGCTGCCGTTGTCGGCAACGCATCCGCGCAGACGGCGCTGCTGCCGGGATACGGCGGCGCAGAGGAGGAAACCGGTAAGTCCGAAACCGAAGGTGATATCGCCGCGGCCATCCGGGAGGCGTCGGAAGCCGGGGCGAGCGTGATCGTCATCGACAGTACCGGCAAGGTGGTCTCGACGGCGGGCAAGGAAACGGCAGAAACAGCAGCCAGCGACCCGACGGGAAGCGGATCGCAGCTGATGAAGGCGCAGGAGCGGTTTTCGCAGTTCCGTTCGTCGCTGGAGTCCCGGCTCGAAGCGCTTCCGTATTCGGTGTTCGAGGTGCAATACATCCTGCGGCAGACCAGCCCGGATGGGCGCATCATGACCTATGTCGAGGTTCTTGGCTGGATGTTGCTGTTCCTGCTGATCGGCCGTTGGTTGTCGATCGAGATCTACGGCAAGCGCATCGCGCGCCGCTTTGTTGTCGCCCGGGTCAAGGACAATCCGGTGGGATACAAGGAAAAGATGCCGTTTCTGGTGTTCCGATTTGTCATGGGGGTCGGAGGTACTGTTTTTGCCATGCTGATGGCCCTGATCGTGGGCTATCTGGTGTTTGGACGGGCCGAGGACATTTCCGTGCAATTCACCGTAACCGCGATCTTTACGGCATTTTTTCTGGCCCGGACGGTTTCGGACCTGTGGCGCATGGTTCTGTCGCCGTTTCTCAGCCAGTACCGGCTGCCGCCGTTTTCCGACCGGGACGCGAAGCGTTTGTATATCTGGGCGTCGACGCTTGCGACCTATGACATTACGGTGGTCCTGTTTTCCACCTGGGTGGCGGATTTCGGGCTCAACTATAACGTCTATGCCATGGTCAACGGCAGCCTGACGGCGGTTGGCGCGCTGGGCAATATCCTGATGGTTCTATTTAACGCACGCGCCATTTCGAACGCGATCCGGGGCGGGCGCGGCCCGGATCAGGTGTCGTGGCTATTGCGGTTCGTGTCCTTTGGCTGGGCGCCGGTGCTGGTGATTTATATCATCTTCAGCTGGTTCGAACTGGCTGTCGATCTTGTGCTTGAGCAACCGGTGTCGATCCCACTGGTGGCCGGAACTTACGCTGTCGTCATGTCGGTGGTGATCGCGTACGGGGCCATGAACTTTCTGCTGGAGCGATATTTCGACCGGTCACGCCAGATTGAGGGGATGAAGGCCGATGCCGCGGAAAGAGAGGAGAGCGAAGAGGCCGAGCCGCAGGATTTCGTGGAGCCGGACAGGCACACCATCGCAACCTATGAAGATCTGGCGCGCCGGGTCTCCGGTATCCTTGCATTCGTCGTCGGCATCTATGCGCTGGCGTCGATCTGGTATCCCGAGGGCCAATGGGCGGATGACCTGCCGGTCGGGCGGGCGCTGGATGTGATGGTGATCCTGTTCATCGGTTATGTCCTGTTTCACTTCTTCCGGATCTGGATCGATAGCAAAATCGCTGAAGAAGTCGAAGACGGCGCGCAGGAGATCGAGCCGGGCGACGAGGGCGGAGAAGGCGGGCAAAGCCGTCTGGCCACATTGCTGCCCCTGTTTCGGGGCGCGATCCTGGCAGTCGTGGTGGTCACCATCGCGCTTATTGCGCTGATGGAGATGGGCATCAATGTCAGCCCGCTGTTTGCCGGTGCCGGTGTGGTCGGTCTGGCGGTGGGCTTTGGCGCGCAGACGCTGGTTCGCGACATTTTCTCGGGTGCGTTCTTCCTGATCGACGATGCGTTCCGCAAAGGCGAATACATTGATATCGGCGACGTGAAGGGAACGGTCGAGAAGATCTCGGTCCGCTCGTTTCAGTTGCGTCACCATTTGGGCGCGCTCAACACCATTCCTTTTGGCGAGATCAAGGTGCTGACCAACTATTCGCGCGACTGGGTGATCATGAAACTGCCGCTGCGGGTGACCTATGACACCGATGTTGAAAAGGTGCGCAAGCTGATCAAGAAGCTGGGGATTGAGTTGCTGGACGATCCGGTGATCGGCGAGAACTTCATCCAGCCGCTGAAGTCGCAGGGCGTGATCGAAATGCAGGATTCAGCGATGATCATCCGGGTCAAGTTCATGACCAAGCCAGGCGATCAGTGGCTGGTGCGCAAGAAGGTCTATCAGGAAATCCGCGAGCTGTTCGCGCGCGAGGGAATCAGGTTCGCGCATCGCGAGGTGACGGTGCGGCTGGCTGATGACAAGAACTCCGAGGATCTGACGCCGAAGCAGCGCGAGGCGGTAACCGGTGCGGTGCAGGCGGCCATCGACGAGGATTATCTGGACGATATCGGCCCCGACAGCGGCGACGACCGCTGAACCGGGGCGCTCCCGCCCCCTTTGGTCCCTGTCCCTGACGGGACAGCGGCCAAGGGCGTTGGGCCGGGCCGCGCGTGCCGCGCGGCGGCTGTGGTGATCGTCAGGTCAGTCCCAGCCCGCAGCGCAGGAGCCGAGCTTCGCCGCCGGCCGCGTCCAGGTCATCTGCGCGGCGCCAACCCGGAGGGCAGGGGACAGGCGGAAACCGCTGCCCCAGCCGGACTGTTCCGGGGTGGGGGCAAAATCGGTTCGTTTCGCATCGGTGATATCCGCGCCGGTTGCGGTTTTCTTGAGGCTGGCCAGCAATTCCGCCGTTCGGGCCAGGGACAGGCGCGCGTCGGAAATTGCCTTGCCTTCCGCCGCCTCGGTCAGCGCGGACAATACGGCGGCGGCCATCAGGTATCCGGTGGCGTGATCCAGCGCCTGCACAGGCAGAGGGGTCGGTTTACCTGCCCTGGCCCATTGCTGTCCCGCATGGGCGATGCCTGCGCTCATCTGCACCAGGCTGTCGAAGCCGCGCCGCCTCGCCCAGGGGCCCTGCCAGCCATAGGCATCGAGCGTCACTTCGATCCGGTTCGGAGCGATGCGGTTGCGCGCCGCCAGATCCAGCCCCAGCCGGTCCAGCGCGCCCGGCCGGTAGCCGTGTATCAACACGTCGGCCTGTTCCAGCAGATCCTGCAACCGGGCCAACCCATTGGGCGCTTTCAGGTCCAGATAGGCGCAGCGTTTGCCGAGCGAGATGTCGGGGATGACCCCCGGCTCGTCCCAGCCGGGCGGGTCAATCCGCAAAACCTCGGCCCCGAAACCGGCCAGGGTGCGGGTCGAGACCGGTCCGGCCAGCACGCGGGTGAGGTCAAGCACGCGAAGACCGGCCAAAGGCCGCTCGGGCGTTGCCCGGAGGCGATGTCGCAGGTTCACGCGTCTTGGGCCGCTCCATCCCACCAGCGGCTCGGAGGAGACCGCGCGGCCCTGCGGGTGGCCCAGCCAGTCCTGTCGGCTGCGCATCGCGGCGGCGACTCCGCCCTCGGCGACGACGGCGGCTTCCAACTCGTCGGAGGTCCAGCTCGATACCGCCGTGGCGACGGTGTCGCGGTCGGGTGGTGTTCCCAGCGCTCGCAGGGCCGCCGCGCGATGCGTTGCAAGATTGGTGTGCAGTCTTATCCAGCCATCGGCGGTCCGATAGTCTCCGGCGATCGGATCCCAGGCGCCCGGCATGTCCCAGCCATCCGGGCGGAAGGACCAGCCAAACCACAGCGAGGCGAGACGGTGATCGACCTTTGTTTCGGGCCGGCTTGGCGTCAGGTTCAGCGCGGTCATGAGCCGCGCCAGCTCCTGCCCGACTGCGGCAAAGGAGGCAGTGGCCAGTTCCGACACTGCAAAGGCGCTTGGCCGCGCGCCGTCACCGGTGACCTGATAGGTATCGGGCGCGGGCAGGGCGGAGAGCAGGGTCATTGCTGGTAGGGGTCCAGGCTGTCGCGCAACCCGTCACCCAGAAAGTTGAAGGCCAGAACCACGATAATGATCGGCAGCATCGGAATGGCCGTCCACGGGTAGATCTCGATCGAGGCGAGATTCTGTGCGTCGTTCAGCATCACACCCCAACTGACCGCCGGGGCCCGCAATCCGAGGCCGAGAAAACTGAGCGCGGTTTCGCCAAGGATCATCGCCGGGATGGACAGCGTCGCGGACGCGATCAGATGCGAGGCGAAATTCGGCAGCAGGTGCTTGCGGATCACGCGGCCCGAAGAGGCGCCCATCATCTCTGCCGCGCGCACGTATTCCTCTTCGCGCAGCGACAGGAACTTGGCGCGCACTGACCGCGCCAGACCGGGCCAGTCCAGAATGCCGAGGATCACCGAGATAACGAAGAACACCGCAACCGGGCTCCAGTTCGAGGGCACGGCGGCGGACAGGGCCAGCCACAGCGGCAGTTCCGGCAGCGAGCGCAGGATCTCGATCATGCGGTTGATCAGCCAGTCGGTTTTGCCGCCGAAATATCCGGCCATGGAGCCGAACAGGATGCCGAGGAAGAACGATACAGAAATGCCGATCAGGCCGACGGTCAGCGACAGTTGCGCGCCATAGAGGATGCGGCTGAACACGTCGCGCCCCAGCCTGTCCGATCCCCAAAGGAAAACTGTTGCCCCGTCGGACGCGCAGAACAGGTGCGTGTCTGACCGGACCAGCCCCGCCAACCAGTATTCGCCGCCTTTGCAGAAGAACCGGATCGGCGCCGGATTCTCGGTATCGGGAACGAATTTCCACTGGAAGGTTTCCAGATCCGCCTCGGCCACGATGGGATAAACGTAAGGCCCGATGAACTCGCCCTCATGGAACCAGTTGATCGATTGCGGCGGGGCATAGAGGTGCTCGCCGTTGCGCTCGTTCGGTGTGTAGGGCGCGATGAAACCTGCGAATGGCAGCATCAGGTAGCTGAGCAGCAGGAATATGCCGGAGATCAGC
Source organism: Ruegeria sp. AF8 (assembly GCF_056541825.1). Taxonomy (NCBI): domain Bacteria; kingdom Pseudomonadati; phylum Pseudomonadota; class Alphaproteobacteria; order Rhodobacterales; family Roseobacteraceae; genus Ruegeria; species Ruegeria sp. AF8. Next base: position 159,032 of record NZ_JBQFYW010000001.1, read on the forward strand.
CCAAGCTTGTGGGTCTTGAATTTGCGCCAGACCAGCACCCAGTTGGGAGCATCCAGATCGCGGCGCTCGAGTTGCTGGATCGACGCCTGCGGGTCGTATGGCGCGTCATCCACATAGCGGCCGTCGGGAAGCTGGGTCATGATTCACGCCCCTCGTAGCGGATGCGCGGGTCGAGCATGACCAACAGAACATCCGAGATCATCGTGCCGAACAGCGTCAGCAGAGCCACGAACATCAGAACGAAGCCGGACAGGAACTGATCCTGTGTCTTCAGCGCGGTCAGCAGGGTCGGGCCGATGGTTTGCAGCCCCAGCACGACCGACACCAGAACCGAGCCGGACACCATCGAGGGCAGCAGGTTGCCGATATCGGCGACGAACGGGTTGAAGGCAACGCGCAGGGGGTATTTCGTCAGCATCCGCGACGGCGCCATGCCCTTGGCGATGGCGGTTTCAACATAGGGTTTACCCAGTTCGTCCAGCATGTTGGCACGCAACCGCTGCATCATCGCCGAGGCACCGGACGTGCCGATGACGAAGGTCGGAACGATCAGGTGAAGCAGGATCGATTTCATCTTGTCCCAGCTCATCGGCAGGCCTTCATACGCGGGGTCCATCAACCCGCCGATGGGCAGGTTGAAATAGCGGTGGCCGTAGTAGAACAGGATCAGCGCCAGCAGAAAGTTCGGGGTGGCAAGGCCCAGATAGCCGACAAATGCCGAGGTATAGTCGATCCAGGTCCGCGACCGGGCGGCGGCAAGGACACCCAGCGGCAAGGCGACCGCATAGACGAACAGGACGGCTGCGAGGTTGACGACGACCGTCAGCCAAAGGCTGTCGCCCACGATTTCGGATACGGGGCGGTCAAACTCGAACGACCAGCCATAGTTGCCCTGGATCAGGCCGGAAAACCCGTGCGGGCCGGGCATGAAGCCCATCCAGATCATGTATTGTTCCCACAAGGGACGGTCGAGCGCATATTCCTTGCGCAGGAATTCTGCCTTGGCCACGCCGGCGGATTGGCCCGACGCCTGCAATTCGGCGATCTGGTTGCTCAGATAGTCGCCCGGAGGCAGGTTGATGATGATGAAGACCAACGCCGAAACCACCAGCAGCGTGAGCAGCATGGTGAAGAAGCGATAGACTGCGTAGCGCAGCAATAGCATTCAGCTGCTCCCGTTTATTGGTCCAGAAAAAACTCGTCCATCCGGTGCACGCCGAAATGCGCGCCCGGGTCCCAGGCCCACATGGCCTTGACCGGCACATTGTGCAGGCGGTTCGAAACGACGACCGGTTGCGGCGTCCCGGCCAGAATGCCGATGCCATAGACCTGATCGGCATGGATTTTGAGCATTTCCTTCCAGGCGGCTGTCCGCTGTTCATCTGTGGTCGCGGTATCCCAGATCTTGGACAGCTCCATCAGCCGCTGCGCTTCGGGCATGTCCGGCGTTTCGCCCGCGTCCCCGCCGGTCTGATAGAACTGCCCCCATTTGGGCCACGCCAGAAACGTCTGATCGGTGGGCGCGAGATAGGCGGGCGATGTATAGGTCTGGGGGATGCCGTTGTCCCAGCCGAACCAGACCGACGCCATCGTGTTTCCCGCAAAGACCCGGTTGCGCAGGATATCGCGGTCGAGCGGGCGCATGATCAGCTTGACGCCGATGTCGCGCCAGTTGTCGGTCACGATCTGCAGCGCGTTTTCAACTTCCTGCCGTTCACCCGCTGTCTCGATGATCAGCTCCATCGGGCGCCCGTCAGGCAGCAGGCGAATGCCATTGCCGTCGCGTTTGTCCAGCCCGGCCTCGTCCAGCAGCCTGTTGGCCTGATCGGGATCATAGGCCGCCCAGGCCTGCGCGTTATTTTCGTCGAAGAACGGAGAATAGGGCAAAACCGTCATCGCGCCCGGTTTGCCGAGCTTGAAATAGAGCGCCTGATTGATTGTCTGCCGGTCGATCCCCAGAGACAGCGCACGCCGCACGCGCACGTCGCGCAGAACCTTGCGCCAGCCGTCGTCGGCATAGTTGAGGTTGGGATAGATCGCGATCTGCGAGGCGACGCCGGTGTCCCACAGATAGGTCTTGTAGTTGCCACCGGCCTCTCCCTTCTTGAGGATCGAGGCATCGCGGAAATCCAGCCCCCGACCCTGAAGGTCGGTTTCACCCGCGTTAGTCTTGGCGGCCACCAGCCCCGGCGCCACGATTTCCATTTCGATGATGTCGATATAGGGCAGTTGCACACCCCTGGCGTCGATGCGGTGATAGTAGGGGTTGCGCACGAAGTTGTGCCGGATCTTCTTGCCAGAGCTCGCATTCAGCCACGGTTGCAGCGTGGGCAATTCGTGGTTGTCGTATTTGTACATGTTGTCGAGCTTGTTGTGCAGCGCAGCCCAGCTTTTGACGCGCGCGTCATTGACCTCGGCGGTAAGCGCTTGGGGATCGGCGTACATTTCGTGGTATTTTTTCAGGAAATGCGCCGGTCGGTAGATGAACGGCGGGCGCGCCTGTGCAAGGTTTTGCAGGAAATTGGGATTGGGGTCTTCCCATTCGAACACGACTGTCGTTTCGTCGGGGAAGGTGACTGTTGGCGGTTTGCCGTTCACCCTCAGGAAATCGGGTGGCCCCGACGGGCTGAGCAATTCGTTGTTGGCGACGTCCTTCCACCAGTATTCGAAATCGGCGGAAGTGAAGGGCGCGCCGTCCGACCATTTATGCCCTTTGCGGAGACGCAGGGTGAATTTGCGGTTCCCTTCGTTTTCGAAACCGGCCAGCAGGTCCGGGACCAGTTCGTATTTCTCGTTATAGGCGACAAGCCTGGCATACCCATAGACCACCATCTGCCGGATGTCCTTGGAACGGGTGATCATGGTGCGAAGCGTGCCACCCTGATGGCCGTATTGCCGCCCCTTGGCTTCCAGGTCGACCACGATGGGGTCTTCGGGAATACGCTCGGCCACCGGGGGCAGGTTGCCCATCTCGACTTCCTGTTGCCAGAACCCGCTTTCTTGCAGGGGTGGGAGCGGGCCCGATCCGGCTGGAGCCGCGCCTGCAAGCGCCAGTGCGGCGGCAAAGAATATTGACCTGCGGGTGCTTTCAAACATGACAACGTACCTTATGACCGGGCTCCAGCTCTATCAACGAGGGTACCACGGAGTTCGTGAAACGAAAGGCTTCCTCCCAGCTGTCCGGCGATCCTGCGCCCAATGCTACCAGTTTCAGGTCGATGGGGCGATTGATATCGGGTTCGGGCTGGGCGGCGATCAGCGCCTTCGTGTAAGGGTGTCGGGGGTTGTAGAACAGGGTTTCCGGCGGGGCCTGTTCGATCACCAGACCTTGCCGCATGACCGCAACCTCATCGGCGATGCGGGCCACGACGGCGAGATCGTGCGAAATGAAGAGATACGAAAGATCGAGGCTGTCCTGAAGCTCTTCGAGCAGGGTCAGGATCTGTTCCTGCACCGACACGTCCAGCGCCGAGGTCGGTTCGTCGCAGACGATGAACGAAGGGTCCAGCATCAGCGCGCGCGCCACTGACAGCCGCTGGCGCTGGCCGCCGGAAAAGGCGTGCGGATAACGTTTCAGCATATCCTCGTTCAGGCCCACGCGCCTGAGCATCGAGGCAGCCTTGTCGCGCTGTTCCGCCTTGGTTCCGATGCGGTGGATCTCCAGCGGTTCGGTCATGGCGTCCTGCACCCGCATGCGTGGGCTGAGCGAGCTGTAGGGATCCTGAAAGACCATTTGCGCCTGGCGCTGAAACGCGGTGCGCTGGGCGCGGGTCATTTTGTGAACCGTGATCGGTTTGCCCCCCGGCTGCGCGCGGAACAGAACCTCGCCGCCCGGATCGGGCGGTTCGGCCCCCAGCGCGATCCGCGCCGCGGTGGTTTTTCCGGACCCGCTTTCGCCGACGATCGCGAGGGTCTTGCCGCGCGCCAGTTTCAGGTCGACGCCGCGGCAGGCGTGAATACGCGCCTCGGCCTTCCATCCCTTGCCGGATCGCATGGTGTAGGTTTTCGAGATCCCCTTCATTTCGAGGACCAGATCTTCGCCCGGCATCGGAATGCCGACGGCCTCCTGATCGGGGATTTCCGGAGCGGCGTCGAACAGCTGTCTTGTATAGGGATGGGCCGGCTCGCGCAGGATCAGTTCGGCAGGTCCCGACTCCATGACGCGACCCTTGTGCATGACCACCACCTGTTCGGCCATGTTGGCCACCACACCCAGATCATGGGTGACAAGGATCAGCGCCATCCCGGTTTCCTGTTGCAACTCCTTGATCAGACCCAGAACCTGCGCCTGCGTGGTCACGTCAAGCGCGGTCGTCGGTTCGTCGGCGATCAGCAATTCCGGTTTCGACACCATCGCCATGGCGATCATCGCCCGCTGGCGCATTCCGCCCGACAACTCGAACGGATAGGAATTGTAGGCCCGTTCCGGATCGGGAAATCCGACGCGGTCGAACTGTTCCAGCACGGTGCGCTTGGCCTCGCGTTCTGAGGCGCCGCGATGCAGCCACAAAACTTCGCTGACCTGATTGCCGATCGTGTGCAGCGGCGACAGGGACCGCATCGGCTCCTGAAAAATCATCGAGACCTGATCGCCCCGGATATCCCGCATCTGCCGCTCGGTTAGGTCCGAGAGGATTTGGGTGCCTTGAGGGCTTTCAAGGGATATCTTGCCGCTTCTGAGTTGCGCAACCTTGGGCAGGATGCGCAAAACGGCGCGGCAAGTGATCGTTTTGCCAGAACCCGATTCACCGACCAGCGCCACGGTCTGGCCGGGCAGCACGTCGAAACTGACATCCCGCACGACAGGTTCGTCAGTGCCAAAACCAATGCTCAGATCCCTGACGGACAACAGCGGGGTCATCGGGGGTTTCCACCCGTCTGGCCGAGGATCGACATCAATTTCGTGAGCTCCCTGATTTTTCTCTGCAGTTTCACCCGCTGAACCCTGACTAGTCAAATACGTTCTTGGCGATATTCGGGTTGACGGGAGGGAAATTCTTTCCGAATGACTTCACGAATTCTTGAAACGGCGGGATTTTCCGTGTTTGACGTGGCGATTTAGCCATGCGGCCTGCCAACATGACGCTTGCCGCGGACCTGCGCGGCCTGCGGCATTTCATCGGTTGCCGTATCGCTTTGACGCCACCTACAGTCCCGAAGGACAAGGGGAGGGGCGGAATGAGTGCAATCCTGACACTGAACGCGGGCAGTTCGTCGATCAAGTTCGGGGTCTATCTGACTGCCGAAGAACCGACACTCGTACACCGGGGGCAGGTCGAGAATCTGGGGCCTGTGGCGCAATTCGTGCTGGAGGACGAAAAGCCTAAAGTGACACAGATCGGGCCGGCCGATCACGCCGCGGCGGTGCGCATCATTCTGGCCGAGGTTGACCGTCTGCTGGGGGATGTCGCAATCACCGGAATCGGGCACCGTGTGGTGCACGGCGGGCGGACTTTTGACGGCCCCGCGATTCTGACGGATACGGTCATCGCGCAGTTGCAGGCGCTAGAACCCCTCGCGCCGCTGCACCAGCCACACAATTTGGCAGCCATTCACGCGGCGAAAGCGGCCTATCCAAAGGCCATTCAGGTTGGGTGTTTCGATACGTCGTTCCATTTTGGCCATCCATTTGTGAACGATGCTTTCGCCATTCCGCGCCGGTTCTATGAAAAGGGCGTGCGCCGCTATGGGTTCCACGGGCTGTCCTATGACTATATCACCGGCAAGCTGCGGCAGGATTTTCCGCATCTGTCCGATGGCAGGGTGGTGATTTGCCATCTGGGCAACGGCGCGTCGATGTGCGCAGTCCGGGACGGCAAGAGCATCGGTTCGACCATGGGCTTTTCCGCACTCGATGGTTTGCCGATGGGGACCCGGTGCGGACAGCTTGATCCGGGCGTGCTTTTGTATCTGATGGCGCAGGGCCACGGGGTCGAGGCAATCACCCATATCCTTTACAAGAAAAGCGGTCTGCTGGGGCTCAGCGAAATCAGCCACGACATGCGCACGCTTTTGATGCATGACGATCCTCGGGCGCGTGAGGCGATCGACTACTACGTGTTCCGCATCAAACGTGAACTGGGGGCAATGACAGCGGTGATGGGTGGCATCGACACCGTCGTCTTTTGCGGCGGTATTGGCGAAAACGCCGCGCCGATCCGCGAGCGTGTTCTGGAGGGTCTGGAATATCTGGGCCTGAAGGTAAATGCCGAGGCGAATGACAGCAATTCCACCGTGATTTCGTGCGGCGAAACCACTGTTCTGGTGATTCCGACCGACGAGGAACGTGTCATCGCGCGCGCCGTTGTCGGGGCGATGGGTTGAACGATTGCATAGCTGCTGGCGGTCGACCGGGTTCAGCGACTAGTCTGGGGGCAAACAGGAAAGAGGGGATTCATGCTGTTTTACGATTGCTCAACTGCTCCCAATCCGCGCCGGGCTCGGATGTTCATTGCCGAAAAGGGGCTGGAGATCGAAACGCGCGACATTTCCATCGCGAATGGCGAGCAACTGAGCGACACGTTCAAGGCAGTGAACCCCCGGGCGACTATACCGGTACTGGTGACGGACGAAGGTACGGTTCTGACCGAGAACCTGGGGATCGCCGCCTATCTGGAGGCCCAGTATCCCGAACCGCCCCTGATGGGCCGTACGCCCGAGGAAAAGGGATTGGTTCTGATGTGGAACGCGCTGGTCGAGCAGCAGGGGGGGCTGCCGATCGCCGAAGCGCTGCGGAACACGCATCCGGCGTTCAGGGATCGTGCGGTGCCCGGACCCAGGAATTATCCGCAGATACCAGAGCTGGCGGAACGCGGTCTGGACCGCGCGAACCGGTTTTTCGACATTCTCGAAGAGCGTTTGCAGGAAAGCCCGTTCATCGCCTGCAACCACTTCACCCTGGCCGATATCTCCACTTTTGTTTTCGTGGATTTCGCACGGGTCATTAAACTTCGGATTCCACAGGGAAACCTTGCCACCCTGACGTGGTTCGAGAATATCAAGGTCCGGCCCAGCGCCAACTGTTGACTTGACGCATTGGGGCTTGACCACGGCAGCGCTTGTCCGGGAGCCGGGCATATTGATCTGGACGGGTGAAACAGGTGCCGCTAGCGTGCCGGGGATGTCGTTCAAGGGAGAGGGCGATGAAATCCCAATATCGTGTCGTTGTCATCGGGGGCGGCGTGGTCGGCGCCTCGGTTCTGTACCATCTGGCCAGGTTCGGCTGGTCTGATGTGGTCATGCTGGAACGGCGGCGGCTGGCGTCGGGTTCTTCGTGGCACGCGGCCGGGGGCATTCACGCCCTGAACGCCGATCCGAACATGGCGGCGCTGCAGGCTTACACCATCGACCTGCTGGCGGAGATCGAAAAGGAATCGGGTCAGAATATCGGCCTGCACATGACCGGCGGTCTGACGCTGGCGGGCACGCCGGAGCGCTGGGAGTGGTTGCAGTCCAACTACCGCATATTCCAGTCCATCGGCATCGACGATTGCGAGTTGCTGAGCCCTCAAGAGGCGCAGAAACGCTGCCCGATCATGTCGACCGAGGGCGTACTGGGCGCGATGTGGGCCGACCGGGAGGGCTATATCGACACCACCGGCACGGTGCAGGCCTATGCGACGGCGGCAAAGAAACGCGGCGCGGAATATTACGAGGAAACCAAAGTCGAAGAACTGATCCAGACCGATGATGGCTGGCAGGTTGTGACCGACAAGGGCACGATCACCTGCGAACATGTGGTCAACGCCGCTGGCCTCTGGGCCAAGCAGGTGGGGCGCATGGCCGGTGTCGAGCTGCCGGTCTCGCCGCTCAAGCACCATTACCTGATCACCGATAGCGTGCCCGAGGTCGCGGCGGCGGATTTCGAGATGCCGATGACCGTGGATCTCGAAGGGTTCACTTATATGCGGCAGGACCAAAAGGGTGTTCTGGTCGGTATCTACGAGGTCGATCACGAGCACTGGGCCATGGATGGCGCGCCGTGGAACTATGGCGAGGAGCTGTTTCAGGAACAGCTCGACCGGATCGAGAATGAACTGACGCTGGGCTTTGAGCGCTATCCCTCGATCCAAGATGTAGGGATCAAGACTTGGGTCAATGGCGCGTTTACCTTCTCGCCGGATGGCAACCCTCTGGTCGGACCGGTGCCGGGCAAGCGCGGCTACTGGACGGCCTGCGCGGTGATGGCGGGCTTTTTGCAGGGCGGCGGCGTTGGCAAGACGCTGGCCGAATGGATGATCCATGGCGAGCCCGAGGCCGATGCCTGGTCTATGGACGTGGCGCGGTACGGCAAATATGCCGAGAACAAGCGCTATATCCGCGAGACCACCGGGCAGTTCTACTCCCGCCGTTTCGTGATGACCTATCCGAACGAACAGCTTCCGGCGGGCCGCCCGCTGAAAATGGCCCCTGCCCATGACGCGATGACTGCGGCCGGGTGTAAGTGGGGCGTCAGCTGGGACCTTGAGGTGCCGCTCTATTTCGCGCCGCAGGGGTTCGAGGAAACGCCGACCTTGCGCCGGTCCAACGCCCATCCGATCGTTGCACAGGAATGCCGGGCGATCCGTGAGGGTGCCGGGCTGCTGGACATTTCCGGATTCTCGCGGTTCGAAGTGTCGGGCCCGAATGCAAGGGCCTGGCTGGACAACCTTTTTGCGACCACTTTGCCCGGACCGGGACGCGCCCGGCTGGCGGTGATGCTGAGCGAGACCGGCAGGTTGAAGGGTGATTTGACGTTGTTGAACTGGGGTGACGGCTCCTGGTGGATCATGGGCAGCTATTATCTGCGCGCCTGGCATAAGAGATGGTTCGATGATCATATGATCGAGGGCGTTGCCCTCCGCGATCTGGGCGAGGAAATCTGTGGCTTTGCCGTGGTTGGCCCGAAATCGCAGTCGGTGGTCGGAAAACTGGCGGAACAGGATATCGGCGCGTTGAAATTCATGGGTTGCGGTCAATTCGATATCGGCCTTGTCCGCGCCCATGTCGCCCGCATGTCGGTAACTGGCGAAAAGGGGTACGAGATCAACTGTCGCTATGGCGATCATATCAAACTGCGCCGCATATTGCTGGAAGCCGGGGCTGACGAGGGCATTCGCGAATGCGGCTTCAACGCAATGCTGTCGACGCGGCTGGAGAAAAGTTTTGGTATCTGGTCGGCGGAATTCACGCAGGACCGCACCCCGGCGATGACAGCGATGGATCGCTGGATCGACTGGGACAAAGGCGATTTCATCGGCTGCGCGGCAGCGCTGACCGAGCGCAACGGCAATGGCCCCGCGCAGGTGCAGGTGACGCTGGAGATTGATGCGCTGGATGCGGATGCCAGCGGGTATGAACCGGTCTGGTCAGGCGGTGAGAAAGTGGGCTTTGTCACCTCGGGCGGGTACGGCCACCATCTTGGCAAGTCGCTGGCAATGGCGTTGATCGATCCGGCCAAAGCGGAACCGGGGACCGAACTGTCGGTGCATGTGGTTGGTGTCGAACGCCCCGCGCGGGTGATTGCGCCCTCGCCCTATGATCCACAGGGCAAGGCGATGCGGGCATGACACGGCGCGGGAGGCGTGCGCGCGACGCCGCTGCGGGTTCGCCGCTGCGGCAGGTGGATTATCGTAATCTGCGCAACCCGTTCCCGCCGATGAACGCCTTTTCCGAGGACCGGATCGAGGCGCTGCATCAGGCCGCGCTGACAGTGCTGGAAGAGATCGGGATCAAGGTCCTGCTGGCGCAGGCGCGCGAGTTGTTCCGGCGGGGCGGCGCGCGCGTCGAGGACGAGATGGTCTTTGTCGGGCGCGAGATGGTGGAGGCGGCGCTGGCCACCGCGCCCCGGTCCTTTACCGTTAAGGGCGCGGTGCCCGAGCGCGATCTGACGATGGAACTGGGGCGACTGATCTTTCAGCCGGGCGCGGGTGCGCCACATGCCACCGATCTGGTGCGCGGGCGCAGGCCCGGAACGCTGAGTGATTTTCGCGAAATGGTGCAGATCACGCAACATTTCGATGTGCTGCACATGATGCCGCCGCTGGTTGAGGCACAGGACGTTCCGATGCATCTGCGCCACTACGCGATGACGCAGTCCGAGCTGACGCTGAGCGACAAGGTGCCGTTCATCTATTCGCGTGGCACGCCGCAGGTCATGGACGGGTTCGAAATGATCCGTTTGTTCAGGGGGCTGTCAGAGGACGCGTTCGCGGCGCAGCCCTGGTGTTATACGATCATCAACACGAACTCGCCGCGTGTAATCGACATGCCGATGGCGCAGGGGCTTATCGACTTTGCCCGGGCCGGTCAGATGTCGATCGTCACGCCCTTTACGTTGATGGGGGCGATGGCGCCTGTCACCGTCGCAGGCGCGATGACGCTGAGCCATGCCGAGTCACTGGCGGCGATCACGCTGACGCAGCTTGCCAAACCCGGCGCGCCGGTCTGCTATGGGACGTTCACCAGCAATGTGGACATGAAATCGGGCGCGCCTGCATTTGGCACACCGGAACATTTCACCGCCTCACTGGTGGCCGGGCAACTGGCGCGAAAACTGGGCCTGCCGTGGCGTTGTGCGGGCGGCAGCGCCGCCAATATAAACGATGCACAGGCGGCGAATGAAAGTCAGTTCGGGTTGTGGGGCTGCCTCATGGCCGGGGCGACGGTGGTGATACATTCGGCGGGCTGGCTCGAAGGGGGGCTGACGGTCTCGTTCGAAAAGATCATCACCGATCTTGAGGTGCTGCAGATGGTGGCCGAGCTGTGCGCCGGAACGCCCGCGACCGATGCCGACATTGCGCTGGATGCGTTGCGCGAGGTTCAGCCCTCGGGTCATTTCTTTGGCGCGGCGCACACGATGGAGCGCTATCAGACCCAGTTCTATGAGCCTCTGGTCGGTGACTGGTCGAATTTCGGCACCTGGACCGAGCGGGGCGCCGTGGACGCCAATCATCGCGCGACCGGGGTCTGGCAAAATATCGTCGATAAATTCCAGGCGCCCGGCCATGACCCGGACCGGATTGCAGCGCTTGAGGAATTCATCGCGCGCCGGACCGCCGAAGGTGGCGCGCCGCCGGAAAGTTGAATGAGCACCAGGCGGGGTCCGCCGGGGCCGGAAACCGCGCCTGTGCTCAGAGGGTGGCCAACAGCCTGTCAGTTTCGGCGCGCGTGCTTTGCGTGGCCGCCTCGCGCACCGGGCCATAGCCCCGGATCTCGTCGGCGCAGGCCAGAACGGCGATCCAGTCCTCGGCCCGGTCGGACGTGAAATCGGACTGCACACGGTCAAGCAGGTCAAGATACCAGTCGAGCGTGACCCGGTGCATTCGGGCCTCGGTATGACGGCGGAAGGGGTTGAGGGGGGTGGGGCGCAGGATCTTCAGGCGGCTTAGCACGCCCAGAACCGGTTTCAGCCATGGCCCGAAACTGCGTTTCAGGGGCCGTCCACGCCCGTCGGTGCGCCGATTCAGGATCGGTGGGGCCATGTGATAGTGGAGTTTGAAATCCCCATCGAACTGTTCGGCAAGTTCCCGGGCAAATGCCCTGCCGGCCATCAGACGCGCCACTTCGAATTCGTCCTTGTAGGCCATGAACCGGAACAGGTTGCGCGCGGCGGCGCGGATCAGGGCCTCGGGCGCGTCAGCCTGGGCGGCGCGCAGGGCGGCGATGCGGTCGGTGAAGCGTTTGGCGTAGGCTGCGTTTTGGTAGCCGGTCAGGAATTCGGCGCGTCGGGCGATCATCTGGTCCAGAGATTCGGTTTTGGGTCGGGGGTCGGTGTAGCCGTCCAGCCGCGCCGGATCGGCGGCCATGCAGCGGCCGATGGCCAAGGCCAGCCGGTTTTTCTCGACCGCAACACCGTTCAGCAGGATGGCCTGCCCCAAAGCTGCCTCCGAAACCGGCACCAGCCCTTTTTGCCAGGCAAAACCCAGCATCATCACATTCGCAAAGACGGCATCCCCCAGCAGAGCTTCGGCGGTGGCATTGGCGTCAAATCCGGCGACGTGATCCGAACCCACCACGGCGCGGATGGCCTCTTCTCGCTGGTCCACCTTCAATTGGGCATCGCGGCGCAGGACCAGATCGCCTGTCGGCATCTCGGCGCGGTTCAGCACCACCTGCGTGCCGGGTCGGAAATGCGCGGACGCCTTGGGTGCGGAACTGACAACGATATCGCAACCGATCACCGCATCCGCGGCGCTCTGGTCGATGCGCACTTGATTGAGCGTCTCCGGCGCAGAGCCAAGGCGGATGTAGCTCAGCACCGTGCCGAATTTCTGTGCGAAACCGGTGAAGTCGAGCACCGAAGCCCCCCTGCCTTCGAGATGCGCGGCCATGGTGATCAGGGCGCCGACGGTGACGACGCCGGTTCCGCCGACGCCGGTGACCAGCAGATCGAAGGGCCGGGCAAGCGAGGGCACATCGGGCGATGGCAGGCCGGTTTCCAGCGCCGCGAGGTCCAGTTTGACCGTGCGTTTGCGCCGTGTCGCACCGGTGACGGTAACGAAGCTGGGGCAGAAACCGTTCAGGCACGAGAAATCCTTGTTGCAGGTGCTAAGGTTGATCTTGCGCTTGCGTCCGAACGGGGTTTCGCGGGGCTCGACGCTCAGGCAGTTCGACTCGACCGAGCAGTCGCCGCAGCCCTCGCAGACCAGATCGTTGATATACGCGAACCGCTTGGGGTCTTCCATCGTGCCGCGTTTGCGGCGGCGGCGCTTTTCGGTGGCGCAGGTCTGTTCATAGATCAGGACGGTGACGCCGGGAATGTCGCGCAGCTCGCGCTGGAGCAGGTCTATTTCGGCGCGGTCGTGGAAGGTGGTCTGCGACGGGAAGTCGGCGTGGTGGAATTTCGAGATGTCGTCCGAGACCACGGCGATCCGCTCGACCCCTTCGGCGCGGCAGGTCTGGGCGATGCCGTGCACGCTGACAGGGCCATCCACCGGCTGGCCGCCGGTCATGGCGACGGCGTCGTTGTAGAGGATCTTGTAGGTGATGTTGGTGCCGGCGGCGACCGCCTGCCGGATCGCGAGGCTGCCGGAATGATACCATGTGCCCTCGCCGAGGTTCTGGAAGATGTGCTTGCCGCCGTTGAACTTGGACGCGATCACATGCGGCACCCCTTCGCCGCCCATCTGCGCATAGCCCACCGTTTGCCGGTCCATCCACGACGCCATCACGTGGCAGCCGATGCCGCTGGCCGCCGTCGACCCTTCGGGAACCTTGGTCGAGCTGTTATGCGGACAGCCCGAGCAGAAGTAGGGCGTGCGGGTGGCACCGGTCACGTTGATCAGTTGCGGGGGCTTGTCGGTGAGGGCCTTGGCCTTGGCAGGCAAACCTTCCTCGGGGAAGAAGGTGTGCAGCCGCGCGGCGACGATGGGAGCGAGCATCAGCGGGCTGAGTTCGCCGGTCCAGGGGATCAGTGGTTCGCCGTGGCTGTCGTATTTGCCGACCATCTTGTGAGGCTTGTCGCCGGGCCAGTCGTAGAAATACTCCTTGAACTGGCTCTCGATGATGCCGCGCTTTTCCTCGACCACCAGCACCTCGGCCTTGCCCTTTACAAAGCGCAGCGCGTTGCGGCGGGCCAGCGGCCAGACCATGCCGACCTTGTAGATGTCGATCCCGAGTTCCCGGCATTTGGCCTCGTCGAGGCCCAGCAGGCGCAGCGCCTCCATCAGGTCCAGATGGCCCTTGCCGGTGGTGACGAAGCCGAATTTTGCCTTGTCGAGATCATAGATGCGCCGGTCGATGGGATTGGCCTCAGCAAAGGCGCGCACGGCCCGTAGCTTGGCCTGAATGCGGGTTTCGATCTCGGGGGATGGCAGGTCGGCGGAGCGCACGTGCAGCCCGTTCGGCGGCAACTCGATCTCGGGCAGGGTGAATTGCCGGTCCGGGCGCAGTTCGACCGAGCGGGCGCTTTCGACGGTTTCGCTGACGGCCTTGAACCCCACCCAGGTGCCGGAAAAGCGCGACAGCGCCAGCCCGTATTCGCCGAATTCCAGATATTCCCCGACCGAGGCCGGATTCAGCGTCGGCATGAACCAAGCCATGAAGGCCACATCGGACTGATGCGGCATCGAAGAACTGACGCAGCCGTGGTCGTCGCCCGCCACGACCAGCACACCCCCTTTCGGGGCCGAGCCATAGGCGTTGCCGTGTTTCAGCGCGTCACCCGAGCGGTCGACGCCGGGGCCCTTGCCGTACCACATGGAAAACACGCCCTCGACCTCGCATTGCGGGTCGAGTGAGGCCTGCTGCGCGCCCAGCACCGCCGTCGCGCCCAGATCCTCGTTGACGGCGGGCATGAAGGTGATGCGGTCTTGCGTCAGCCTTTCTCTGGCGCGCCACAGCTCAAGATCCAGCGCGCCAAGCGGTGAGCCGCGATAACCCGAAACGAAGCCGGCGGTGTTCAGCCCTGTCTGTCGATCCCGGCGGGCCTGATCCATCATGATCCGGACGAGGGCCTGGGTACCGGTCAGAAAGACGCGGCCTTGCGTCAGGGAATAGCGATCTTCCAACTGATAGGTTTCGAAGCCGGAGGTATGGCGGGTCATTGGAGTGTCCTGTCAATTGTCGCGCGTTTCTGAAATTCTATCCCGGTTACGGCGAAAAATTGATCCAGATTTTGTTGTTCATCGGCTAAATGGTGGTAGAACTATCCGAAACAAATATGAAGTGTGGAGGGAATGACCATTTCTGTTCATCTTGATGAAAGAGACAGCCGCATTCTAACGATGCTGCAGAAGGACAGCCGAATCTCGAATGCCGAGTTGGCCGAGGCGGTGGGCATGTCCGCGTCCGCGCTCTGGCGGCGGGTGCGGATGCTGGAAGAGGCCGGGATCATCGAACGCTATGGTGCTGTCGTGAACCCGTCGGCAATGGGGCTGTCCTTCGAAGCAATCGTGCATGTGCACCTGACGCGGCACGACCCGGACAGGATTGTCGAGTTCATTCGCGCGGTCGAGAACAGCGCCGAAGTGCAGGAATGTTATGCCACGACGGGGCAGGCAGATTATCACCTGCGGGTGCTTTGTGCCGATCTTACCGAATACAACGAGTTTCTGGAGGGGTTTCTGTTTCGGCTGCCCGCAGTGGCCAGCGCGCAAACCAACGTCGTGCTGCGCACGATCAAGCGCAACAAACCGGTGCGGATTTAGCCACCGGGCCTCAGTAGGCCCAGACAACCCATGCCCAGGCCATGGCGATATAGGTCAGATTGTGCATGCACTGATCCAGACCCGCCGCGCGCCAGAAGGCGGCCTGAGTGGGTTGCAGTTCTTTCTTGGCCGAGTAGTAGGCTTTGGCGAAATCGATGTTGAAATGGATGAACCATTCCAGCGCGACAATTATGAGCACGAAAAGCACCGGTGCGCCAAGAACCAGAAAAATGACCGCAGACAGAATTGCGTGCACACCTGCATGTTGCGCACGGCCCGAATGAAAATACTCAGCACGCCCCGCCAGCATTTTGGCGGTTTGAAGGTAATAATCGGCAAACATATGCTTAATCTGCAATAGGCAGAGCAACACTAGTACCGTGCCAATCATTTCAGGCAAGGCAGTCCTCCCAATATCGATCTGAATCCAAGCTTAGGACGTTAATACGAATCGCGCAAACACTCTCGCTACAAATTGCGCGTGTATTGATTTGGGGGGATTCCATTTGCGTTGCGGGGTTTGGTTGCGATAGCCTGAATTTGTAACGGTTGGCGACCGTTTCAACGGGTGGTTTCAAAAGGTCAGTCATCGGGGGCAAGACCCATCGAACGCACGCTATTTCGTTTCATCTGGAAATACTCGAAACGGGACCAGCTGATTTTGCTGGCCGTGACGTCCACGTTGTTTCCGCTGCTTTATCTGACGCTTGAATTGCCCAAGCGGATTATCAACGACGCAATTGGCGCGGCCAGCTCAACCGTGGAGTTCCTTGGATTCAGCTTTGATCAGACGACGTTTCTGATGATCCTGTGCTTTGCGTTTCTGCTTTCGGTACTGGCGCATGGCCTGATGAAGATGCGGATCAACACGATGAAAGGCGTGTTGAGTGAGCGAATGCTGAGGCGGTTCCGCTACCAGCTCATCAGCCGGATTTTGCGGTTTCCGCAACCGTATTTCGAACGCGTGAGCCAGGGTGAGCTGGTCTCGATGGTCACCGCCGAAAGCGAGCCGATGGGCGGGCTGATGGGCGATGCGATCAGCCAGCCGGTGCTGCAGGCGGGGCAGATGCTGACCATCCTGTCATTTCTGTTCCTGCAAAGCTTTTGGTTCGGGCTGGCGGCCATCGCGCTGATTCCGCTTCAGGCCTGGCTGATCCCGAAGTTGCAGCGCCAGATCAATCTGCTCAACAAGAAGCGCATACAGGAGGTGCGCGTGCTGGCCGCCCAGATCGGCGAGAACGCGGCCGGTGCATCGACCTTGCGCGGGAACGCGGGCTGGCGGTATCGGCGGGCCATGGTCTCGGATCAACTGGGGCGGCTGTTCGGCATCCGGTTCGATATCTACCAGAAAAAGTTCTTTATGAAGTTTCTCAACAACTTCATTTCGCAGCTAACCCCGTTCCTGTTCTATTCCGTGGGCGGTTTTCTGGTGTTGCGGGGCCAGGTGTCGCTGGGCGCGCTGGTGGCGGCGCTGGCGGCCTACAAGGATCTGTCCAGCCCGTGGAAAGAGCTTTTGGCCTATTACAACCAAACGCAGGATATGGGCCTGAGATGGGAAGTTGTAATCGAACGGTTCGCCCCCGCCGGTATGACCGACGAGGCGTTGTTCGAAGGCGAGCCGAAAGAAAGAGTGCGCCTGAATGGCGATATCGTGCTGGATCATGTCTCGGTGCGGGATGCGGATGGCAACCATGTTCTGGATGATCTGAACGCGGTGTTGCCGGGGGCGGGTGTGATCGGCATCTCGGCTCCCAGCGAGGAAGACCGTCTGGCGCTGAGCGAATTGTTCACCCGTGAAGTGCTGCCGGGATCGGGCAAGGTCATGATCGGCGAAAATGATCTTTCGGCTGTGCACCAGATGGATGTGGCGGCCCGGATCGGCTATGCCAGTTCGCGCCCGGTGATGTTTCAGGGCACGTTCGGCGACAATGTGATGATGCCGATGCGGTTTCAGCCGATCGGTGCCGCGCCGGAGGGGCCAGACTTCGCCGAAACGCTGCGGGCGGGCAACAGCGCCGATCCCTTCCATGCGGAATGGCTCGACCCGGCACTGGCCGGTTTCGAGGACGAGGCGAGTCTGCGCGCATGGTGGCTGCGTCTGATCGAAGGCATGGGATCGGGCGGCGCCTTGTTCCGGCGCGGCGCGGATCAGATTTTTGAACAGGGCGCGCACCCGGAGCTGGCGGAAAAGCTGGTCGAATTGCGACCGATCGTAAAGCAGGAAATCTGCAAGGCCGGACTGGACCAGCAGGCCTATATCTTTGAACGGAACGCCTATAACCCCGCCTTGCCGGTTGCTGAGAACCTTTTGTTCGCGACGCCGCGCGTTCCCGTCACGCAGGAGTTGCTGGCGCGGCAAACCGTGTTTCTGGCGCAGTTGCGGAATCTGGGACTGGACGAGATTCTGGTCGACCTGACCCGCGATGTGATCGACATGTTGCGTCAGATCTTTGGGTTGGACGGCACCGACCATCCCCTGTTCCGAAAGCTGGGGCTGGAAGTGAACACTTATGAAACCGCACTGGATCTGGTTGAAAAGACACGCAGCGCGGGGGCGCAGGCGCTGAACGATACGGAATTGGCCAGCCTTCTGGCGGTTCCGTTCCGTATTTCGGCGGAGCAGATCGGGCCTGCCTTTTCGCAGCAACTCAAGACCCGGATTCTTGAATTGCGCCACAGCCATTCCGACAAACTGCTGGAAAGCCTGCGCGATGTCTTCGTGCCTCTGCGGGGGGATCAGTTCGCACCCGGCTTGACCGTGCTGGAAAACGCCATGTTCGGCAAGGTCAGCCAGGTGGGCGGCGCCCGTACGGACGAGTTGCGCAAACTGATCACCCGGGTGTTGTCTGAAAACGGTGCGCGCCCCCTGGTGGTCGAACTGATCTATGACATGCAGGTGACCCTTGGAGGCCAGAACCTGCCCGCAGCTTTTGCCGAACCTCTGGCCTTTACCCGGGCGGCGATCAAGAGGCCGGATATTCTGGTTCTGAACAGCGCCCTGGCGAGCTACGACATGGAGACACAGGTTTCGGTGTACAAGAACCTGCGCGAACTGTTGCCGGACACCACGGTGATCTACATCAACGACCATTTCAATTCGCCCGAGGCGTTCGATTTGCACATCGAGATCCGGCAGGGCAGAATCATCAGCGAGGAGGCACCGATGGATGTCGAAGAGGATGGCGCCGCCTCGGCCGATCTGGTGCGAAAGCTGAGGGCATTGGAGCAGACGCCGCTATTTTCCGAACTCGACCGGCGGCAGTTGCGCCTGCTCGCCTTTGGTGCGCGCTGGTTCGAGGCCAAGGCAGAAGAGGTCGTTTTCCTGAAGGACGACGATCCGACCGATGGCGCCTATATGATCATCGAGGGCGAGGCGGGTCTTTATCTGCCGCAGAAAACGGGCGCCGATCAATTGATCACGCGCGTCGGCCCCGGCACGCTGGTCGGAGAGCTTGGCCTGATCCGCAAGGAGCCGCGTGCGCTCAGCATGGTGGCCGAAACCGATCTGACCTGCCTGCGGATCGGTGAAGAGGAATTTCTCGCCGTGGTCGAAAACGATGCGGCAACGGCATTCAAGCTGTTGCAGGTGGTAGCGGGTTACGTTTCGAACTGACGGGCGGGCCGGAACATCACGGCTGACAGAACAATTCGTACAGCAATTCGATAACCCGCGCGGTGTTGCCATCGCTGAGGGAATAGTAAATCGTCTTTCCGTCGCGCCGCGTCGACACCAGCCCCTCTTCTCGCAGCCGGGCCAGCATCTGGCTGACGGCGGCCTGACGGATGCCGAGAAGGTTTTCCAGTTCTCCAACCGACTTTTCCCCGTCGCCCAGATGGCAGAGGATCATCAGCCGGCCTTCGTGAGCGAGCGTCTTGAGAAAGCCCGCGGCATCTGCCGCGCTTTGCTTCATGTCGATTGCCGCCTCGTGGTGAAGGCCCTGATTTGAAGAGGTCTGAACTATCACTGTCGCTCGGTTTCCTTTTCTTGTTAAATACAACGCGGCGACGTGGCATGCAATCTCATGCGTCCTGCGCTGGTGCCCCGCCCTGAAACGCATTCCCGTTGACATAGTCGCATGGCTCTTCCTGCATCTGCAGATGCAGCCCATCCCCGGTATAAGGATGCGCGCGCGCCAAGTCTTCGTCTACGTCGATGCCCAAACCGGGCGCATCGGGCGGCGTAACATAGCCTAATTCGACGCGGATCGATCCCTTTATCAAATTTTCGTGAAATGGGGTCTCGATACTCTCCAGCAACAGAATATTGGGGATCGAGGCCGCCAGATGGATATTGGCCGCCCATTCGATTGGTCCGGCATAGAGGTGAGGGGCCATCTGCGCATTGAAGATTTCGGCCATCGCCGCGACCTTTTTCATCTCCCAGATTCCGCCGGCCCGGCCCAGGGCCGGTTGCAGGATCTCTGCGGCGCCCGCCCGCAGGACCGCGCCGAACTCGGCTTTGGTGGTCATCCGTTCTCCGGTCGCGACCGGAATGCGCACGTTGCGGGCGACGCGCGCCATGTCCTCGATATTGTCGGGGGGTGTGGGTTCTTCGAACCAGAGCGGCGAATAGGGTTCCAGCGCCTGACCCAGACGGATCGCGCCTGCGGTGTTGAACTGTCCGTGGGTGCCGAACAGCAGATCCGCCTTGTCGCCCACTGCCTCGCGGATCGCCTTGCAGAAGGCGACCGACATGGCAATATCGCTCATTGCGGGCATGTGGCCGCCCCGGTTCGTGTAAGGGCCCGCCGGGTCGAACTTGACCGCCGTATAGCCGCGCCGGACCATTTCGGCGGCACATTCCGCTGCCTGTTCCGGAGAGGTCCAGAAATCGGTCAGGTTATGCTGCGGCAGCGGGTAGAGATAGGTATAGGCACGGATGCGGTCATTCATCCGTCCGCCGATCAGAGCATGCACTGGACGGCCCCGATCCTTGCCCAGAATGTCCCAGCAGGCGATCTCAAGCCCCGAGAACGCGCCCATGACGGTCAGGTCGGGGCGCTGGGTAAAGCCGCTGGAATAGGCGCGACGAAACATCAACTCGATGTTTTCGGGGTTTTCGCCCGCCATGTGGCGGTCGAATACGTCGCGGATCACATGTTTCATCGCCTCCGGCCCCACGGACGAGGCATAGCATTCGCCCCAGCCGGTGATGCCGGTATCCGTGGTCACCTTGACCAGTATCCAATAGCGTCCGCCCCAGCCGGGCGCGGGCGGCGCGGTGATGATCACATCGAGATCTTGCAGCTTCATGCGCTTTCCTCCGCAAAATGGGCTTTCACCCCATCGCGCCCCGGTCGAACACAATAACGTTGCGCTTGGCGCTTCCGGTTCTGGTGTCGGCGATTGCCTCGTTGATCTGCTCCAGCGGCCAGCGGCCCGAAATCAGTTCGTCCAGCTTCAGCCGCCCCTGCTGATAGAGGTCGATCATCCACGGAATGTCGCGCTGGATGACTACGTCGCCCATCTTGGAGCCGATCAGGCCCTGACCGATCGCGGCGAGGATCACCGGCTCGTAGCTGGCCTGCGCCCCCGAATGAGGCATCCCGATCATGATCGCCTTGCCGCCGCGCCCCAGATAGCGCGGCGCCTGATCATAAGCCGGTATCGCGCCGACGGTGATCAGCACCGCGTCCGCGCCGCGCCCGCCAAGCGCCTTGTAGGCTGCTTTCCACGGCTCATCCAGAGTGGCCAGAACTCCGTGAGTGGCGCCGAATTCCTTGGCGATTTCCAGCTTTTCCTCGGTCATGTCGACGGCCACGATCCGCCGCGCGCCCGCGATCCGTGCGCCCTGAATCGCATTCAGCCCGACGCCGCCCGCACCGATCACCACCACATCCTGACCCGGGCGCAGCCCGGCGGCGTTGACGGCGGCCCCAACCCCGGTGATCACACCGCAGCTGAGCAGGCTGGCCACATCCTTGGCCATGGTTTCGGGGATACGCACGATCTGACGGTGGCTTACGACCACCTTTTCGGCAAAAGCGCCGCAGGCCATCGCCTGTTCCAACGGCCCGCCATCTGCCGTTCTCAACGGCCCGTTGACCGTGTCATAGGGGGTTTCGCAGATCGTCGGCTTGCCACCGGCGCAGGACGGGCACGAGCCGCAGGCGCGGATCAGCGTGGCCACAACCGAATCGCCGACCTTGAAATCTCCGGCCGCGTCTCCGACAGCAGTGATGACACCCGCCGCCTCATGGCCATAGACCGCGGGCAGGAACCCGCCCCAGGCCCCGCTGGCATAGGTGATGTCGGAATGACAGATCGCCACCGCATCCAGTGTCACCTCGACCTCGCCCATACCGGGCGGGGCGATCCGGATGTCTTCGATGACGAGCGGTTTGTTGAATTCGCGGCACACCGCCGCCTTGATGGTTTGCATGGTCTCCTCCCCCTTGCTTGTCGGGCACGGTGACCTGCGAAAACGCCGTGTGCAAGATGGAAACCGGCAAATTCGCGTCGCTCATATGCCATGATGCGCGCCATGGGCAAAAAGCTGACCAGGCGGTCCGCGCGAAAATCCTGCGTCTTGAGTTGCGCAGGCGATCGGTCAAGCGTTCAGTCGCGCCGTCACATCGTCCGCGAAGAGTTCGGCTTCGGCCGGGGCCTGTCCCAACTGCTGTCCGGGATCGAACAACTTTTTGATGTCCAGTTGCGGCCAGGCCCGGGCAACGACCTCGCTCAGCGGTACCCCGGTCTTTGCAGCTTCCCGGCACAGCTCCTTGGTGACGGCCTGCGCTTTGGGGCGCGGCAGATGTTCGGCCAGCGCGAAACTCAGCGCTTCGGCGTGGATCATCCCCAGGTTTCCCGCCAGCGCCGCACGCATGGCGCCGGGTTCGGGGGCCAGCCCCTGAACCAGAGACAGTCCGGTCTGCGCGGCGGAACCCGCCCCCAAAACGATCTGCGGCAGACACATCCATTCGGTGAACCAGGCCGCACCGTCACGCTGGTGGTGATGCATCGCGGCCCCTTGCAACGCGCTCATCAACCCGGTCTGCTGGCGGGCCAGAGCCACCAGAACCGACGGGGCCACCGGGTTCTGTTTCTGCGGCATGGTCGAGGAAGAGCCGCCGCCGCCCAGAGCAACCTCGGCTATGCCGGTCTGGGTCAGTTCGATGGCGTCCTCTCCGATCTTGCCCAAGGCCAGAGTGAGCCGCGTGAACCAGTCGCCCAGACGCAGAACGGGTGTCCGGTCGGTGTGCCAGCTTCGGCCCGGGTCTTGCAGGTTCAGCAACCCGGCCAGCTCTGCGCGGGTTTGCGCGGCCTGCGGCCCCAACGCGCCACTGGTGCCCGCCGCGCCGGACAGAGAAACAAGCAGGCAATCCCGCCTCAGCCCCGGCACCTCTTGCAGCAACCCCAAAAGAGGCCATCCCCACGACGCCGCCACCGCGCCGAAACTGGTCGGGGTTGCGTGTTGCCCGTAGGTGCGCGCCGGCATCGGCAGGTGGGCATGGTCACGGGCCAGCCGGGCCAGATGGCCGAGAATACCCTTCAAATCGCTTTCGACCGCCGCCAGAGCCTGCCGCAGCCGCAGCATAAGCCCGGTGTCGATGATATCCTGCGAGGTCGCGCCCCAATGCACATAGGCGGCGTGTTCGGGGGCCTGCATCTCGGCCCGAAAGGCGGCGACCAGGGCGGGCACGCTGACTCCGTTCTCGCCGGTTGCGGCGGCCAACGCGCCGGGATCAAGCTGAACTTCCATCGCGGCGCGGGCGATGGCCTGTGCGCTTTCCGCTGGGATGATCCCCTGATCGCCTTGCACCTTGGCCAGCATCCCCTCGACCAGAAGCATGGCGCGCAACTCGGCGCTGTCGGTGAACAGGCGGCCGACATCGCCCGAAGGGAAAAGTCTGGAAAACAGCGAGCTGTCGAAAACGGAGGCGGCCATCAGAACTTGCTTTCGATTTGCGACAACATCAGCGCCAATTCCTGCGGGTGCGAAAAGAACGGCGAATGGGAGCTATCGATGGTGAATTTCATGTCCGGCGCGAAGTCGCGACACATTTCGGCCTGATATTCGGTCGGCACCGTTCTGTCATCGGTTGCCCGGATATAGGCTTTGGGCATGTTGGCAAAGCCATCGCCAAGTGCAAGGGGCGTTTCCTGCGGTCTTATCGCTTGCGGGCACAGGCGCTGCGCCGCGAACGCGACGATGTGATCGGGGCAATCGTGATAGAACAGCGGCCTGATCTGATCCGGCGCGACCGTATAGGACAGGCCGTCCGGCGATTTCAGGACGGAGGCGACAAGGGGCTGTCGGGTAGCCTGCCTGCGCATCTGGGCCATGGTCAGGCCGGAGACGGGCACATAGGCGCAAAGATATATCAATGCGCGCATCCTGTCCGGGGCGGCCTCGGCGGCTGCCGAAATCGGATAACCGCCCCAGGAATGCCCGACGACGACAGTGTCCGGGGTCGCGGCCGAAAGGATGGCGTCTCGGCAGCAATCGAGTGTGACTTCGGCGATGGGCGTCCGGTCTTTTCCGTGGCCGGGCATGTCGATGGCCCGGGCCGAATGCCCCAGCGCGGTGAGTTCCGGAATCAGATCGCGCCAGCACCATGCCCCGTGACACGATCCGTGAACCAGAAGAAAATCAGCCATTGCCGTCCCCTTGGCCATGTCCGATGCTGTGCAGGAAATCGGCCAGAACAGCGGCGTATTCATCGGGCTTTTCAACGCATGGCAGGTGCCCGGCCTTGCGGATGAGCTTGAATTTCGAGCCGGGGATCAGATCGACGGTTTCGCGCACCAGATCGGGCGGCGTGGATCCGTCCTCGCTGCCGGCGATACCCAGTGTCGGCAGGCGCAATCCACTGGTGGGGGTATAGAAATCGGTGCCCGAGATCGCCGCGCTGCATCCCGCATAACCTTCGTCCGGTTGCCGCACCAGCATGTTGCGCCACAACGCGAGTTCCGGAGTGGCGCGGAAATCTCTGGAAAACCAGCGTTCCATGATGCTGTCAGCCAAGGCTTCGATCCCGCCCTCACGAACGGCCGCGATACGCTGGTTCCACATCTCGGCGGTGCCGATCTTGGCGGCGGTGTTGGACAGCACCAACGCGCGGATCTGGTCCATCCGCTTGACCGCCAGACCCTGCGCGATCATCCCGCCGATGGAGAGGCCGACAAAGACGCAATCGCGGATCTCAAGCAGATCCAGCAGAGCTTCGGCGTCGCGCACCAGCGCGCCCATGGAATAGGGGGCGGGGGGGGCGGATGACAGGCCGTGGCCGCGTTTGTCGTAGCGGATGAACTTCAATCCCCGGGGCAGCAGGGGCAGCACCGCATCCCAAAGGCGCAGGTCGGTGCCCAGCGAATTGGCAAAGACCACCGGCGCGCCATCGGGATCTCCGTCTATGCGATAGTGAAGCTGAACGTGGCCCAGATCGGCGATATTCATGCGGTTTCCCCGTGGCGGTTCATTTTCCGGCCCGTGAAGGTATAGGACAGGATCGTCGCGCGATCCAAGCCTTGGATTGGCGTTTCGGTCCCGATGTCAGGGCTTCTCTGCCAGAGCATTGGCAAACAGCACCGGATCGACATTGCCACCCGAGGCGACAACGATTGCGGCGTCTCCTTCAATCTCGTCCCGTCGGAACAGGGCCGATGCCAGGGCGACGGCGCCGCCGGGTTCAAGGACGATCTTGAGGCGCAGAAAGGCAATCGCCATGGCCTGCATGGCCTCGGCCTCGCTGACGCTCAGGCCCGGACCGCACAGGCGCTTGAGGATCGGAAAGGTGATCTGCCCCGGTTCCGGCGTCAGGATGGCGTCGCAGATATTGCCCGAGCTCCGGATATTCCTTTCGATCCTGCCCGCCGCCAGCGAGTGTTTCACATCATCGAATCCCTCGGGCTCGCATGGCCGCGCGCGCAGGCCGGGCGCGTGCGCTTCCAGCGCCAGCGCGATCCCTGAGGTCAGCCCGCCGCCGCCGCAACAGACCAGTACATCGGCCTTGTGAACGCCATGCGCGGCGGCCTGTTCGGCAATCTCCAGCCCAACCGTGCCCTGACCGGCGATCACTTGCGGTTCGTCATAGGGACGGATCAGAGTCAGGCCGCGCTCTTGTGACAGTGCCGACCCGATATCCTCGCGGCTTTCCGTCGCCCGGTCATACAAGACCACCTCGGCCCCCAGTGCGCGGGTATTCTCGATCTTGAGATGCGGCGCATCCGACGGCATGACAATGACCGAGCTTACCCCGTGCCCGGTCGCGGCCATCGCCACGCCCTGCGCGTGATTGCCCGAGGAAAAGGCGATGACCCCGCGTTTGCGCGTATTCGGATCAAGCGCCGAGATCGCCGACCACGCGCCGCGAAACTTGAAGCTGCCGGTATGTTGCAGGCATTCCGGCTTGATCAGAACCCGCCGCCCGGCAAGGTCGTCAAGGAACGGAGATTCCAGCAAGGGCGTCCGTCTTGCATGGCCTTTCAGCCGCCCGGCGGCGGCTTCGATTAGGGACAGAGTGCTCATGCGGCCTCCAGAATGCTGCGAATGACGGCGAGGGATTGCGGCTCGTCCAGAAAGGGTGCGTGGCCCCGGTCGGGAATTTCAGCAGAGACGAGACCCGGGTGACGCCCGTGCATCTCGGTCAGGGTGTCCCGGCTGAGGATGTCGGAATTCGCGCCGCGGATCACGCCGGTCGGAATGCCTTTCAGCGCCTCGAACAGGGGCCAGAGATCGGGCGGCGCGCCGGTTGCGGCCTGTTCCAACAATGCCTGACGCAGTTTTGCGTCATAGCGCAGGGCAAGGCCATCCGGTGTCGCAAGATATTGATTCTCGGCCTGTTGCCGCCAAACTGCAAGGGGGACGCCGGGAAATTGCGGCTCCATCGCGTCTTTCAGAACCTGCGCAGCCTGCTCGTGCGTTCGAAACGCGGGCGGTTTGCCGACATATTCGAAGATCCGGGCGATTCCCGCTGCCTCCACCACTGGTCCCACATCGTTCAGGATCACGCCCGCAAGCCGGTCGCGATAGCCGGTCGCAAGAACCATGGCAATCAAACCGCCGCGTGACGTGCCCAGAACGGTGACCTTGCCGAGGCCGAGATGATCAAGCAACTCGACAACGTCCTGCCCCTCACGATTGACGTTGTAGTTCAGATATTCCGGGTCGCGATCCGACTGCCCCCGGCCACGATAGTCCATCGCGATCAGGCGCAGGTCGGGCAGATGCGGCGCAAGGAACGAGAAATCGCGGCTGGAACGGGTCAGCCCGGCAAGGCAAACCAGCGGTTTGCCTGTGCCGTTGTCCTCAAAATAGATCCGTTTGCCGTCGCTTGTGGTGAATTGCGCCATCAGGCTCCTGCCAGGTCGGGAATCGCGGTCAGGTCGGACAGTACATGCGCAGGCCGCCACGGCAAGCGGTCCACCGGTTCGGCGGCGCGGTTGACCCATGCGGCGACAAATCCAAAACCGCTGGCCGCCGCTGCGTCCCAGCCATTCGAACTGACGAACAGAACCTCGTCCCGCGCGCAGTCGAACCGTTTGGTCACCAGCTCATAGACGCGGGCATCGGGTTTGAAGATGCCCACGCTTTCCACCGACAACACGTCATCCAGAACCTCACCGATACCAGCGGATTGCACCGCACCGTCCAACATCGCAGGAGAGCCGTTGGACAGGATGGCCGTTTGCATCCCCGCCTCCTTCAACGCCCGCAGCATTGCCGGGACTTCGGGAAAGGCCTGCAACTGCCAGTACAGATCCAGCAGGCGCTGGCGGAGACCGGGATCACCGTCGAGCGCAACGGCTTCGAGTGCCCAGTCCAGCCCGTCCTGCGTCACGTCCCAGAAATCGGCATGGGCGCCGGTGACCGCCCGCAGCCAGGAATATTGCAACTGCTTCAGCCGCCAGTGATTGGCCAATTCCGGCCATTTGTCGCTGAGCTGCGCGTGTTCGGGTTCGGCGGCGGCCAGACGCGCCGCAGCGGCCACGTCGAACAAGGTTCCATAGGCGTCGAAAACGCAGGTGGTGATTGGCATGTGGTCCTCCCTCTTGGCGCGCAGATTTGCACAGGAAATCAGGGCGCGAAAGAGGGGCGGGTTTACAATGGTGTGACAGGCATTAGGGTGGGCTGTTCAACTCAAACCCAACCGACCGGAGACACCATGACCGAAATCAAACAAGGCGATACGGTGCGCATCCACTATACTGGCACGCTGCTGGACGGGAAAACGTTCGACAGTTCCGAAGGCCGCGATCCGCTGCAATTCGAAGTGGGGTCGGGGCAGGTCATCGCAGGGCTGGACAAAGCCTTGCCCGGCATGACGGTCGGCGAAAAGAAAAAGGTCGAGGTGGTCTGCGTCGAAGCCTATGGCCCGATTAACCCGGCGATGCGGCAATCGATTCCGCGCGAAGGCATTCCCGACGACATCCCGCTTGATATCGGCACCCAGTTGCAGATGCAGACGCCGGACGGCCAGGCCCTGCCGGTGACGGTGGTCGAGGTCGATGAGGCAACCGTAACACTGGATGCAAATCACCCGCTGGCCGGGCAGGATCTTATTTTCGATATCGAGATCGTGTCGGTCAACTGACGTAAGTGACCGGCCTGATTCGTCGGGAAGTGCCCCGGCGCCTCACCCCGAAAAGCAAGTGGCCTAGTTTGAGGCCACTGCTATTCCCATCATGGCCTGTGTTTGGGGCTGAGACAGGATCACCAGCGCCGCGAGCGAAAAACACAGGCACACCAGCAGCAAACGTATCAGATCGCCTGAACGCCGCACCGGCGGTTCGGGCTGGTTTCGCGCCTTTTCGCGTTGTGCGGCGGCGGCAAGGATCAGGTCTATTTTACTCATGCCCGAATTCCTGCGCCCCAAGTGTGGTCAAAACTGGGCGGGCGCAGGGAAAGTTCAGGTCACATGAAGTCGGGCTGCGGCATTCCAAGAACGTGAAAGCCGCCATCGACTCGGATGATTTCGCCCGAGGTGCAGGTCCCGGCATCAGATGTCAGGTACACGGCCGTACCGCCCACCGCTTCAAGCGTCGCGTTCGAGCGCATCGGCGCGTTCTGGTCGCAGAATTTATAGGTCCTGCGCGCGCCGCCGATGGCCGCCCCGGCCAGGGTTTTCATCGGCCCGGGCGAGATTGCGTTGACGCGGATACCGTCGGGGCCCAGATCGTTAGCCAGATAGCGGGTCGCCGATTCCAGCGCCGCCTTGGCGACGCCCATGACGTTGTAGTTCGGCACCACCCGGTTCGAGCCCTGATAGGTCAGCGTTAGCAACGAGCCGCCATTGTCCTTCATCAGCGGATGGGCGCGGCGGGCCACCTCGATGAAGGAATAGGCCGAGACATCCATCGAATGTTTGAAATTCGCCCGTGTGGTGTTCAGGAACCGGCCCGTCAGTTCGGATTTGTCCGAATAGGCGATGGCGTGAACCACGAAATCAATCGTCGGCCAGCGCGCGCCCAGTTCCTCAAAGGCGCGGTCCAGTGACTCGTCGTCGGTGACATCGGCATCGACCATGAAATCGCTGCCGACGCTCTGCGCCAGCGGTTCCAGCCGCTTTCCGAATGCTTCGCCCTGATAGGTGAATGCAAGTTCCGCGCCCGCATCGTGCATGGCTTTGGCGATGCCCCACGCGATCGAGCGGTCATTGGCCACGCCCATGATCAGGCCGCGTTTACCCTTGAGAAGATCCGACATCACATTCACCCGTTATATTTCGACAGAACCATGGACCCGTTCGTGCCGCCAAAGCCGAAGCTGTTGGTCATGACACTGTCCAAGCCTGCGTTTTCAACCACTTGAGTTGCAATTTCACCGGGCAGGATGCCTTCGGCTAGCGTGTCGACGTTAATCGACGGAGTAATAAAGTCATTGTCCAGCATCAGCAGGCAAAAGATTGCCTCAAGCGCACCCGCAGCGCCCTGTGCGTGGCCTGTCATCGATTTGGTCGAGGAAATCGGGGGCACGTTGCCCTCGCCAAAGATCCGGCGCACGGCTTCAACCTCGCCCACATCGCCGACCGGCGTCGAGGTGCCGTGGGCGTTGATATAGTCGACCTTGCGGCCTTCAGGCAGGGTGCCCAGTGCCAGACGCATCGCGCGCTCGCCGCCTTCGCCGGACGGAGCCACCATGTCATGACCGTCCGAGGTGGCGGCATAGCCGGTCACTTCAGCATAAATCTTGGCGCCGCGGGCCAGAGCATGCTCCAGCTCTTCCAGCACGACGATGCCGCCGCCGCCGGAAATCACGAAACCGTCGCGGTCCTGGTCGAAAGCGCGCGAGGCGCGTTCGGGCGTGTCGTTGTATTTCGAGGACATCGCGCCCATCGCGTCGAACAGGCAGGACAGGGTCCAGTCCAGTTCCTCGCCACCACCTGCGAACATCACGTCCTGCTTGCCCAGCATGATCTGTTCTGCTGCGTTGCCGATGCAGTGCAGCGAGGTCGAGCAAGCCGAGGTGATCGAGTAGTTGATGCCCTTGATCTTGAAGGCGGTCGCAAGATTGGCGGAAATCGTCGAGCACATGCATTTCGGTACCGCGAACGGCCCAATCCGCTTGGTTGCGCCGGATTTCAGCACGGTTTGGTGTGCCGTCAGCATCGCGCTGGTGGACGGCCCGCCCGACCCTGCCACAAGACCGGTGCGCGGGTTCACAACCTGATCCTCAGTCAGGCCGGAGTCAGCAATCGCCTGTGTCATTGCAATATGAGCGTAAGCCGCACCCGGCCCCATAAACCGTAGGGTGCGTTTGTCCACATGCTCGGCCACGTCGATCTTGAGCGTTCCGGCGATCTGGCTGCGAAAGCCATGTTCGACCATTTGTTCATTGGCCACGATGCCGGACTTTCCGACCTTGAGTGAGGCCAGAACCTCTTCGGCATTGTTCCCGATGGAGGAGACAACCCCCAGACCGGTGACAACTACTCGACGCATGTGCGTGCTCCTTATTTCAGACCGGTCCGGCTCAGGCTTCGGACAGAACGACTTTCATGTCTTTGACGTCGTAAATCATTTCGCCGTCTGCTTCGACGATACCATCTGCCACGCCCATGGTCAGGCGGCGGGTCTGGATCGCCTTTTTGAAATCAATTTTATAGGTCAGCATCTTGCGGTCCGGACGCACCATGCCAGTCAGTTTAACCTCGCCCACACCCACGGCCATTCCGCGCCCCTGCCAGCCACGCCAGCCCAGGTTGAAGCCGGTCAGTTGCCACAGCCCGTCCAGACCCAGACAGCCGGGCATGATCGGGTTGCCGGGAAAGTGGCAGTCAAAGAACCACAAGTCAGGGGTAATGTCGAATTCGGCCACCACATGGCCCTTGCCATGCGCACCGCCATCGCCCGAGATGTCGGTGATCCGGTCCATCATCAGCATCGGCGGGGCGGGCAGCTGGGCGTTGCCGGGGCCGAATAACTCGCCTCGGGCGCACTTCAGCAGATCGTCCTTGTCAAAGCTGCTCGGGAATTGGGCCATACTGCCGCCTCTCCTGCCATGGTATTGTCCGTCGTATCAGGCCCCCTCTAGCACCCGCGCGCAAGGTCCTGCAAGAGCGGGTGCGTCGCAAGTTCCCGGGGATCGGTCTTGTTTGCGAATGAATTTCATTTGAAATTCCGTCCGGGCGAGACTTATATATACTCTCAAACACAAGCGGGTATCGAAATCATGACGCCAGACAGCCAGGACATCGCCACCGATTGGTTGGCCAATGCCGGTCTCCGACCGACGCGGCAGCGCGTCGCTCTGGCCGAGCTTCTGGTGGGCGACGGCAAACACCGGCACGTGACGGCTGAAAGCCTGTTCGAGGCGGCAAAAACGACCGGCGCCGCGGTTTCGCTTGCCACGGTCTATAACACCCTGCGGGCGTTCTGCGACGCGGGCGTGCTGCAGGAAATCACGGTGGACGGGTCGAAAAGCTATTTCGACACCAATACTCACGATCACCCCCATTTCTTCTGGGAAGATGAAAGCCGCCTGAGCGACGCGCCCTCGGATCAACTGGTGATTCAGCGCCTGCCGGAAGCACCCGAAGGGGTTGAAATCGCCTCTGTGGATGTCGTTATCCGCCTGCGCCGCAAAGGCTGATCAGAGTTTTCCGAACAGGCGTGTCAAAGCAGTCTGGGCCGCGTCGATTTGTGAACCGGCAGGGCCGGTGCCGTGACGCGCCATGACGACCGCTTCGGACGCTTCGGGATCGCTCAGAGGCAGGCTGATGATGGGTTTGCCGTCATAGCTGATGCCGCCGACGGGGTTTGTGTAGCTGATGCCGATGCCTTCGCCATGCGCGGCCAGGCTGCGGAGAATTTCCAGCGAGGCGGCCCGATGCGCGACCAGCGGGGTCAGGCCCTTGCGTTTGAACAACTCCAGAACATGCTGCGCCGAAAGACCTTCTTCGGACAGGATCAGCGGGTGCTCGGTCACCTGGGCCATGGTGACGGCCCCTTCTGACGCAAGCGGGTGATCCGGCGGAATCAGCGCGTTGGGGCGGCTGTCATACAGAACCTGCCGTGAAAATCCGGCGTCCATTCCAAGATCGTAGGTCAACGCGAGGTCGATCTGACCCTTGAGAAGCGCCGTGATCAGGGCTTCGAATCCATCGGCCCGATAAGTCACCTCGACGTCCGGCAGACAGGCGCGCAAGCAATGCAGGGCCGGGGCCAGCAGAAAAGGCGCAAGATCGACAAAACAACCCAGACGCAGCCGCTTGGCCGGTGTTCGTGGATGCGAGGGATCCTGCAACCGGGCCGCGTGCGCCAGCAGGCTGTCCGCCTCGTCGATAAAACTGCGGCCTTGCGGAGTCACGGTCATGGCCGAGCCGCGTTTGCGGATGAAAAGGGGATAGCCCAGATGCTGCTCGATTCGCGCGAGCGCTGCAGACAGGGCCGGTTGCGATACGTTGAGGTGATCGGCCGCCGCAGACAGGCTGCCATGGCGGCCGATGGCGCAGACATATTCATACTGGCGGAGCGAAATGAATAACATGAGGTTATTTATTAGTTTTGAAGATATGATTTGAACAGGGGTTTCAAACATGCGCATATCTCGGCACTGACAGTATGACGGAGATTCCCATGCCCCATCCCCTGGTAACGCCGGATATGATCGACACCTACCAGCGGGACGGCGTCGTCCTTGTGCGCGGATTGTTCGCCGATCATGTCGACGCCCTGCGCGCGGGGATCGAAGCGAACATGTCCGACCCCGGCCCCTATGCCTCGGAAAACAGGAAAGACGGTGAATCGGGCCGGTTCTTTGACGACTATTGCAACTGGGGCCGAATTCCGCAGTTTCGTGAAGTCATCGAAACCTCACCGGTGGCCGAGGTGGCGGCGGATCTGATGGCATCCGGTTCCGTGCAGATGTTTCACGATCATGTGCTGGTCAAGGAACCGGGAACCTCGATGGCGACACCCTGGCATCAGGACGGGCCGTATTACTTTGTCGAAGGGCGGCAAACCATCAGCTTCTGGTCACCGCTCGACCCGGTGAAAGAGGCGACGCTGCGTTGTGTCGCGGGTTCACATCTGTGGGAGAAAGAGGTTCTGCCGACCCGCTGGGTCTCGGAAGAGGGCTACTTCCCGGACGAAGGCCAGTACATGCCGATCCCCGACCCCGAGGCCGAAGGCATGAAGATCGTCGAATTCGAGATGCAGCCGGGCGACGCGGTGGCGTTCAACTATCGCATTCTGCACGGCGCGCGCGGCAACACGTCGGCGTCGCGCCGCCGCGCGTTTTCCCTGCGTCTGGTTGGGGACGATGCACGTTATGTCGAGCGCCCGGGCCGCACCTCACCGCCGTATCCGGGGCATGACATGCAGCCGGGCCAGCGCCTTCGCGAGGATTGGTTTCCGGTTCTCTACAGGCGCTGAAGCCGAGTGTTTGCAGGCGCGTTGGCTTGCCCGCGCCTCAGAACCACTGTCCCGGTTCCATCAATCCCAGATCCAGCAACTGTCCCGAGTTCCACTCGAACGGAACCGAATTGCGCCATTTGAAAGTCCGGATATGCGCCCCCGAAACCGGATTGCGTTTCAGCGCCTTTGCCGCGCGAAAGGAACAGATCGCCGCAGTGAGGTTGTGATGCCAGGGACAGGAATAGGTATTGTATTCCGGATCGTCGAACGTGTGGTTGGAATGCAGCTCAAGTCCGGGTTTCGACCGGAACAGCGCGATGCGGTCCATTCTCCGGCTTTCCTTGGGAATGAACTCGTCGAACCGCCAGCGCAGGCCGCCTGAAAAATCCAGTTGCCTTTCGAGGGGATGTCCGGTCGCCGGATCTGTTCGCGCTTGCGCAAAATACCCGGATTTGTCCAGCAGCGCGGCTTCGGGCGAAACCGCCGTGGGGCAGGCCTCCAGATCCTCGGCATAGAGGTCTATCACATAGGTCAGCATCGCGTTGCGGCGTTCCTCGGCGTGGAAGGCCAGCATCTCGGCCACGCTGCGCGTTTCGCAGAATGGATAGAACAGATATTCGGCGTTGTAGCAGTAATAGAGCCAGACATCCGGTAATGCGCCGATGATCCGGTTGACCGCCGCAAAGACCAATTGCCGGGGCCTGCTGGCATATGTGACCCGGTGCACGCGCTCTTCAAGATCCCGGGGCAGTTCGAATTCGTCAGGCATCAGGGCAATCACGGTTTTGAACCCGAGTTTCAGATGGTGCAGCAAAGTACCGGTCAGTTCGACGTCATCTTCGGCAAAGATCATCGCGACCGGTCCTTTGACCGACGAGTTCGCGACCGAGCTCAGAAAGCTGTCGAGTGAGGGATACTGCATGCGGTGCCCTTGTCCTGCTCTGCTGGCAATTGCCGTCAAATTCGGGTAAATGCGCCCGCATTGCAAGCCGCGCCCGTTCCGTATAGACGGCGTCGATCCCGCGAATGCAAAGGCCCGCCTCATGTCCGAACCGAAAAAGCTGTTTATCAAGACCTATGGCTGTCAGATGAATGTCTATGACAGCGAACGCATGGCCGAAGCGCTGGGCGGGCAGGGCTATGTCGAGACGAAATCTGCCGATGACGCGGACATGATCCTGCTGAACACCTGCCATATCCGGGAAAAGGCCGCCGAAAAGGTCTATTCCGAACTGGGCCGGTTCAAGGGGTTGAAGGCCGAGAAACCCGATCTGAAAATCGGTGTCGCCGGCTGTGTCGCGCAGGCCGAAGGCGAAGAGATCATGCGCCGCCAACCGCTGGTCGATCTGGTGGTGGGGCCGCAAAGCTATCATCGCCTGCCCGAGATGGAGGCGAAGACCCGCGAGGGCGAAAAGGCGCTGGACACCGACTTTCCCGAAGAGGACAAGTTCGAAAAACTCAAGGGCCGTCCGAAGGGCAAACGCGGGCCGACGGCCTTTCTGACCGTACAGGAGGGCTGCGACAAGTTCTGCGCCTTTTGCGTGGTGCCCTATACCCGCGGCGCCGAGGTCAGCCGGCCCGCGGACCGCATCCTGCGTGAGGCCCGGGATCTGGTCGAACGCGGCGTGCGCGAGATCACGCTGCTGGGGCAGAACGTCAACGCCTATCACGGCGCGGGTCCGAATGGGGACATGACGCTGGCGGGCCTGATCTGGGAACTGAACAAGGTCGACGGGCTGGAGCGCATTCGGTTTACCACCTCGCACCCCAACGATATGGGTGATGACCTGATCGAGGCGCACGGCACCTGCGACAAGCTGATGCCCTATCTGCATCTGCCTGTGCAGTCGGGGTCGGACAAGATTCTCAAACGGATGAATCGCAGCCACACGGCGGAAAGCTATCTGCGGCTGATCGAACGCATTCGCGCCGCCCGGCCCGATATCCTGATGTCGGGGGATTTCATCGTCGGCTTCCCGGAGGAAACCGAAGAAGATTTTCAGGCCACGCTCGATCTGGTCGAGGAGGTCAAATACGGCTACGCCTATTCGTTCAAATATTCCACTCGACCAGGCACTCCGGCGGCGGAACGCCCGCAGGTGCCGGCAACTGAGGCGGATGATCGCCTGCAACGCCTGCAGGCGCTGATCACCAGGCACCAGCGTTCGGTGCAGGATGGTATGGTCGGGCGGGACGTCCATGTCCTGTTCGAAAAGCCTGGCCGGCTGGCCGGGCAAATGGTTGGAAAATCAGAATATCTGCACGCGGTTCACGTGGATCACGCACAGGTTCATCCGGGTGACCTGCGGCGTGTGCGGATTACCGCGTCGGGGGCGAACTCGCTTGCGGGGGAACTGAAACAATCCTGATCGGGCAAAATCGGGATAGCGCCCGAAACAACGGGCTATTGGCAAATTGCCGGGATTGATTCATTTTGCCGCAACCTGTTTGTGGCTTAGATCGTCCGAGCAACGCAATTTGGCCGGAGGGTTAAACCGGCCTGAAAGGGCGGATTTTTTGTGAAGCTCCTATGGGAGTTGGTACGAGGGAGGAGCAGAATGTGAAACGGTTGCACAAGCCGCTGATCTGCAAAATTTTGGCATTGATGCCGATTTTTGGCATTCCGGCACTGACCGGAAAAATGGTTGCCGCCGGGAACGTCGAAGCCCCTTACGAGGAGCCCGAGGTCATCGAACCGGCCAGGCGCCTTGCCACATGGCAGGGGTTTTACGCCGGCGGCGCGCTGGGCTATGCGTACGGTAGTTCTGACGAGGTGGGCCAACGCGATCCGAGCGGCGTATTGGTTGCCAGCATAGGTGACCTGAGCCCGGGTGGGTTCAATTACGGGCTGCGGATCGGTTGGCGAAACAACATAGCTTTGGGAAGCCGATACTACGTTTACGGAATTGAGCTCGGCTATGACGCGGGCAATATCGGCGACTCGTTGAGTACGAATTCCCATCAGGCGTCCGTGGACGTCAACAATACCCTGTCTCTTCGGCTGAAAAGCGGTATCACCAACACATCCGGAAACACTCAGTTCTATGGGATTCTCGGCTACGCCCGTGGCGATATCGACTATTCGGTTTTCGGAACCGCTGGCGGTGACACGATCGCGCTGTCGGATCGTTCGGATTACGACGGGTACACGCTGGGACTTGGGTTGGAGCGAATCGTTTCGGAAAACGTACGTGTCACATTGGAATACGAATACACGCGGTTCAATTCGCAGCAGTTGTTCGATTCTTCGGGATCTTCGACGGTGGCCACGCCCGGCTATGGCAATCTTCGGGTTGGCCTGAATTATGCGTTCTGATTGCAATCCGGGGCGATTGACCGTTTCCACCCTTGATCTGAGCGATCACTGGGGCCACCGGTAATACTGTGAACCGGGCAAATTTTTACTGTCGGTGCTTGCACTGCCGCAAGCAATCTGGCTACGCTCAAATCAAATGCCAAGACAGGAGAACCTATTGGCCATCGGTGCCCTGACCCCACCGCAAGATGACATGCCCCCGCACGAGGTGCTTGTTGAATTTCCAGACAACAGATTGTTGATTGACCTGTGCGGTGAATATGACCGCAACCTGGCCGAGATCGAGCGAACGCTGTCGATCCAGATCCTCCGCCGCGGCAATCAGCTTGCCATCATTGGCGAGGAAGAGGCTCAGAAACGGGCGGTCGAAGTGCTGGAGGCGCTCTATGACAGGTTGCAGGCGGGCCGCTCGGTCGAGGCGGCGGATGTAGACCGAGAGTTGCGCATGGGCGGGTCCGAGACGGGAACCGGCGTGCGTGACGGTGACCAGCTTGAGATGTTCAACGGCGGCTCGGTCGAGATCAAGACGCGCAAAAAGCTGGTCGAGCCCCGCACCGACGCGCAAAAGGCGTATGTGCAATCCCTTTTCAACAATGAACTGGCCTTCGGAATCGGCCCGGCGGGCACCGGCAAGACCTATCTGGCGGTGGCCGTCGGCGTGTCGATGTTCATCGGCGGCCATGTCGACCGCATCATCCTCAGCCGCCCCGCCGTCGAGGCGGGCGAGAAACTGGGCTATCTGCCCGGCGACATGAAGGACAAGGTCGATCCCTATATGCAGCCGCTTTACGATGCGCTGAACGATTTTCTGCCGGGCAAGCAACTGGCCAAGCTGATGGAAGAAAAGCGGATCGAAATCGCGCCGCTCGCGTTCATGCGCGGACGCACCCTTTCGAACGCGTTCGTGGTGCTGGATGAGGCGCAGAACGCCACGACCATGCAGATGAAAATGTTTCTCACCCGTCTGGGCGAAGGCAGTCGCATGGTCATTACCGGCGACAGGTCTCAGGTCGATCTGCCCCGAGGAGTGCCGTCTGGGCTGGCGGATGCGGAACGCCTGCTGAAAACCATTCCCAAGATCGGTTTCAACTATTTCACGTCCAAGGATGTCGTTCGCCATCCGCTTGTCGCCGCCATTATCGAAGCATATGAAGCCGATACCGGACGCGAGGCGAAGTCCTGATCAGGGTATGTGTTTGGCCGCGCGGATCACGGTGCTTTGTGCAGCCAGGGGGCAGGTTTGACGATTGAAATCACATTGGAGGATCCGCGCTGGGACAATCTCGTTGACGTGGGCAGCCGCGCGGTCACGGCTGTGCTGATGCATGTGGGGCTTGATCCCGAAAGGTGTGAGGTCAGCCTGCTGGGATGCGATGATGGCCGGATTCGGAAATTGAATGCCAGTTTCCGCGACAAGCAGGACGCAACCAACGTACTGAGCTGGCCGGCCGAGGATCTGGCCGCGGATACGCCGGGGATGGAACCTGCCGCTCCTGGCCCCGATTTCAGCGGCGAAATTGCTCTGGGCGATATCGCCATCTCGTATGACACTTGCGCGCGTGAGGCTCGGGGCGCCGGGAAATCCTTTGACGATCACGTTACCCATCTGGTGGTTCATGGCGTGCTTCACCTGCTTGGGTATGACCATGTAAGTGACCCCGATGCCACTTTGATGGAAGGTCTTGAGATCGAAATACTTGGCAAAATGGGTGTGGATAACCCATATACTGAGTAGTAAGGGCTTTGCGGCCTGATCAATTGGAACAGGAAAATGGGCGATACAGACGGCAGTTCTATGGCGGCGCAAGGCGCGCAGCCCGAGAACGGCGATGACATGAACGAAGAGAAGTCCGGGT
This sequence comes from Ruegeria sp. AF8, assembly GCF_056541825.1. Classification (NCBI taxonomy): domain Bacteria; kingdom Pseudomonadati; phylum Pseudomonadota; class Alphaproteobacteria; order Rhodobacterales; family Roseobacteraceae; genus Ruegeria; species Ruegeria sp. AF8. Next base: position 197,131 of record NZ_JBQFYW010000001.1, read on the forward strand.
TTTTCTCCCGCATCATTGATGTCTTCTCTTCCGGTGAAATTGCCGATGACCCGCAGATGAACGGGCAGGCGTCACCAAGTGTGCAACCTCGTGGTATGATCAATCTTCGCCGCATGCGGGTCGAGGATGTGGCGATTCCGACGGCGGAAATCGTCTCGGTGCCCAGCACGATTCCGAAAGAGGAACTGGTGCAGATATTCCGCGACAGCGGCATGACCCGGATACCGGTCTATGAGGGCACGCTGGACACGCCGCTTGGATTCGTTCACCTCAAGGATTTCGCCCTGACCCATGGGTTCAACGGCAATTCGGTCGGGTTCGACCTGACCAGGATGCTGCGGCAATTGCTGTTCGTCCCACCTTCGATGCCGATCGGCGTTCTGCTGACCAAAATGCAGACGGAACGCCGGCACATGGCTCTGGTCATTGACGAATATGGCGGTGTTGACGGTCTGGTCACTATCGAAGACCTGATCGAACAGGTGGTTGGCGAAATCGCCGACGAGCACGATGCCGACGAAGACCAGCTTTGGGTCAAGGAAAAACCGGGCTGCTATGTCGTTCAGGCGAAAGTACCGCTTGAGGATTTCGAGGCCGAGATCGGGCAGTCGCTGACCAGCCACGAGGATGTGGACGAAGAGGAAATCGACACCCTCGGCGGGCTGGTTTTCATGTTGTCGGGTCGGGTTCCGGCGCGGGGCGAGGTGGTCATTCACCCCGAAGGTCCGGAATTCGAGGTGCTCGACGCTGATCCGCGCAGGATCAAGCGGTTGCGCGTAATGCTGCCGGACCGCGCCGCATGATCCAACTTACCCGCTGGCCGATCTGGCTGCGCTATGTGCTGGCCGCCGGGTTGGGGGCGGTCGCAGCTTTTGGGCTGGCGCCATTCGGGTATTGGGTCGCCACATTGATCTCACTTGCCGCGATGTCCGTGCTGTTTTTGTCGGTGCGGACCAAAGGCCAGGCCGCCCTGTTGGGGTGGTTGTTTGCCAGCGGCTATTTCGCCCATGCTCTGATGTGGATCGTCGAGCCGTTCTTTGTGGATGCCGAGCGCTATGCCTGGATGGCACCGTTTGCGCTGATACTGATGGCCGGCGGTATGGCCCTGTTCTGGGCGCCGGCGTTCTGGTTCGCCATGCGCCCGGCTTTGTCCGCACGTCGGCGCGTCTGGTCGCTGGTGCTTTATCTCTCGATCGGAGAGTTCGCGCGAGGATACCTTTTCACCGGGTTTCCCTGGGCCGGGCTGGCGCAGATCTGGGTGGATACACCGGTCGCTCAGCTTTTGTCGCTTGTCGGCCCCAACGGATTGGGAGCGCTCACCCTTGCGGTCACGCTGCCGTCCGCGCTCGTGTTCGGTTCCCGCTTTTCGGGCCGCGCCCTGTTGGGATACGTGGCGCCGCTTACAGTTTTTGCGGTTGTTGCGTTCGTTTATGCCGGAACGCGGCCGGCGATCGTTTCGACCGGGCAAACCGTACGCATCAATCAACCCAACGCACCGCAGCACCAGAAATGGGACCCGGCCTACGCCCCCACCTTTTTCAACCGCCAGATCGAGTTCACCGCGGCCGAACCAAAACCGGACCTTGTCGTCTGGCCGGAAACCTCGGTTCCGGTCTGGCTGGAAAATGCCGATCCGACGTTGCGCCTTATCGCGGATGCGGCCGGGGGGGTACCGGTCGTGCTGGGCATTCAGCGCAGCGAAAACCTGCGTATCTATAATTCGATGGTCGTCCTTGACGGAACCGGTGCACTGACCGGCGTTTATGATAAGCACCATCTGGTCCCGTTCGGCGAGTACGTGCCTTTTGGCGATCTGATGGCGCGGTTCGGGATCTACGGTTTTGCCGCCACGACGGGGCAGGGCTTCAGTTCCGGGCCGGGGGCTGCGCTGCTGTCTTTGGGTACACTTGGCCCGGCCTTGCCCCTGATCTGTTATGAGGCGGTGTTTCCGCAGGACATACTTGCCGTTTCAGAACGTCCCGCGCTTCTTTTGCAGATCACCAATGACGCGTGGTTCGGCACGCGGTCCGGCCCCTATCAGCATCTTGCGCAGGCAAGAATGCGCGCGATCGAGCAGGGGCTGCCGATGGTCAGATCGGCGAATACCGGCATCTCGGCGATGATCGATCCGCTGGGGCGGGTGACGGCCTTTTTGCCATTGGACGCGGCGGGCAATGTCGATGCCGAACTGGCTGCTCCGCTGACACCGACCTTTTATTCCCGGACCGGCGACAGTCTGTTCGTTTTCCTGTCTTTTGTGCTTGTTTTGCTGATTTTTTTCCTGGAAATGCTGCACAAGCGGAAAACCGATTGACCGCGGCCGCATCGGCGCGTATCTGATGTTCGTCTGTCACAACGGCTTCCTGGCGTGACAGAGCTATTGTTTTAATGGAGCACCTTCATGTCCCGACAGAACTACACTTTTACTTCGGAATCGGTTTCCGAAGGGCACCCCGACAAGGTCTGCGACCGCATTTCGGATGCCGTACTTGATGCTTTTTTGAACGAAGAACCCGAAGCGCGCGTGGCGTGCGAAACCTTTGCGACTACGAACCGCGTAGTGATCGGAGGCGAGGTCGGTCTGTCGGATCAGGAAAAGCTGCATGACTATATGGGCCGTATCGACGAGATCGCGCGCGCCTGTATCAAAGATATCGGCTATGAGCAGGACAAATTCCACTGGAACACCTGCGAGATCACCAACCTGCTGCACGAACAGTCGGCGCATATCGCTCAGGGCGTGAATGCCTCGGACAACAAGGACGAAGGCGCGGGCGACCAGGGTATCATGTTCGGATACGCCACCAACGAAACTTCGGCGCTGATGCCGGCCCCGATCCAGTTTTCGCATGCGATCCTGCGCCGACTGGCCGAAGTGCGCAAAAATGGCACTGAACCTGTGCTGGGGCCGGACGCGAAATCGCAGCTGTCTGTCATCTATCGAGACGGCAAGCCGGTAGGTGTCAGTTCGCTGGTGCTTTCGACCCAGCATCTGGACGACACATTGACGTCGGACGATATCCGCGAAATCGTCGAGCCCTACATTACCGAAATCCTTCCCGACGGTTGGTTGAACGGTGCAACCGATTGGCACGTCAATCCGACCGGCAAGTTTGTGATTGGCGGGCCGGATGGTGACGCGGGCCTTACCGGGCGCAAGATTATCGTGGATACCTATGGTGGAGCTGCCCCGCATGGCGGCGGCGCGTTCTCGGGCAAGGACCCGACCAAGGTGGATCGCTCTGCCGCATATGCGGCGCGTTATCTGGCCAAGAACGTGGTCGCCGCAGGCATGGCCGAGCGCTGCACGATCCAGTTGAGCTATGCCATCGGCGTCTCAAAGCCGCTGTCGATCTATGCCGACACCCATGGCACTGGCGAAGTCGATCCGGCGGCGATTGAAAAAGCCGTGGATAAGGTGATGGATCTTACCCCGCGCGGCATCCGCGAGCACCTGGGTTTGAACAAACCGATCTTCCAGCGCACCGCCGCTTACGGTCACTTTGGCCGCGACCCCGAGGCCGATGGCGGTTTCAGCTGGGAGCGTACTGATCTGGTGGATGCGCTGAAGAAGGCGATCTAGCCTAAAGTCAAAAATGAACGGGCGGTTCCCGGAACCGCCCGTTTTTTGTTTGGGCAGATGCAGCAGATGAACTGCCCAGCACGTGCGACAAATGGTTCAAACCGAGGTTGGGGCGCGTCTCATACCTTGAAAAAACGGGTTGCAACTCGCAGCTCTGGCCGGGCGATCATCACTAATCGGTGCGTTACGGGGTTTTCGGGAAAGGGAACGGAACTCATGGGCTTGAGAAGGCAATTGAGGCAAGCAAAAGGTTGGCTCTTTGCCAAATCCTTCCGAGAATACGGGCTGGCGCGTTTTGACGCAGATGCGGTTCGCGACACTGATGTAGTGATCGCTGCCTGGCCGAAATCCGGTAATACGTGGATGCAATGCCTTGCCGCAGGGCTGCAATATGGCGTGGACAGCTCAAACGCCCCGGATCGTCTGATACAGACGCTGGTTCCGGATCTGCACCAGCGCCGTTTTGGCGTGGTCATGTCCGACACCATGACTTTCAAATCGCATCATATGCCGCAACCGCAGTTCCGGCGTGTCATTCACTTGGTCCGGGATGGGCGGGATGCACTTGTGTCATATTGGCACTATCGGAAGGCCTTGGGTTATACCGGCACCATGGCTGAACTGATGAACGAGAACGACAAGATCTATGCGAACTGGCGGGAACATACAAAAAGCTGGACAGCAAACCCGCACGGCGCCGAGATTCTGACGGTTCGCTACGAAGATCTTTTGAGTGATCCTGTACCGCAGCTGCGCCGCGTTGCCGCCTTCCTGGGAGTCAATTGCGATGACGACCGGTTGGAGCAGATCATATCCAGCTCATCCTTTTCCCGGATGCAGAAGCGCGAAAAGAAGCAAGGCTGGGACAATAAGGTCTGGCCGAAGGATGCGATGTTCGTTCGGCGCGGGGTATCTGGTGCATATCTCGATGAAATGTCTTCGGAGGATATCGCGGCATTCGAATCCCGTTGCGGAGACGTGCTGCAGGAACTGGAATATGAATTGAGCACGCGGGACCGGTAAGGGCTTCTTCGGGCCAGACTGGGCGCCGCCTTGCCTCTTTGGCCTCAAACATCTATGGGCCTCCTGCATGAGCACCGACCAACCGCAACGCCCACGCCGCAACTTTTATGGCCGCTTCAAGGGTAAGACCCTGAAGCCCAGCCAAAAAGCCTATCTGAACGAGGACCTGTCCTCGCTCGCTCCCGGGGCGGTGGATTGGGACAGCAATCCCGAACGACTACCCCTTGACCTGGAAGCTCTGTTCGGCGGCAAGCCGGTCTGGCTTGAGGTCGGATTTGGTGGTGGTGAGCACCTGGTGCATCAGGCCCAGCAAAACCCGGATATCGGTATCATTGGCGCCGAGCCGTTCATCAACGGCGTTGCGATGCTCCTGGGTAAGATCCGCCGTGCCGACGTATCCAATCTGGCAGTGCACCCCGGTGACGCGCGCGATCTGTTCGATGTTTTGCCGGATCAATGCATCGCGCGCGCCTTCCTGCTTTATCCCGATCCTTGGCCAAAGAAGCGGCATCACCGCCGCCGGTTTGTCACGCAAGAACATTTGCAGCCGCTGGCGCGCGCACTGAAACCCGGCGCGATTTTCCGGGTCGCTACCGATATCCCAGATTATGTGCGGCAGACACTGGAGGAAGTGCCAAAGGCTGGTTTCGAATGGCTGGCCGAACGGCCCGCGGATTGGCGCAAGCCCTGGGACGACTGGATTTCCACGCGCTACGAGCAAAAGGCGCTGCGCGAGGGACGGGTGCCGCATTACCTGACCTTCCGCCGCAAGACATGATTGCCGCTGGACCCGATGACGCCAATTCGCTAATCGGCATGGAGTGATAGCGCAAAAGGAGCCCCCATGTCCGGACACGGCACGCCCATCCCGATGACCTCGCATCCCTGCGGCCCGCTGACCGGCACGGCCGAGGTGCCCGGCGACAAGTCGATTTCGCACCGGTCGCTGATCCTGGGCGCGATGGCGGTGGGCGAGACCCGGATTTCGGGGCTGCTGGAAGGCGAGGACGTGCTGGATACCGCCAAGGCGATGCGCGCTTTCGGTGCCGAAGTGGTCAATCATGGCGACGGCAACTGGTCGGTGCATGGCGTGGGTGTCGGCGGGTTTGCCGAACCGGATCAGGTGATCGATTGCGGTAATTCCGGCACCGGAGTGCGACTGATCATGGGCGCGATGGCGACCTGCCCGATCACCGTGACATTCACTGGAGATGCCAGCCTGAACGGTCGGCCCATGGCGCGGGTCACCGATCCTTTAGCGCTTTTCGGAACGCGTGCTGTTGGTCGCGAGGGCGGGCGTTTGCCGATGACCCTTGTCGGCGCTGCCGCCCCCGTGCCCGTGCGCTATGAAGTTCCGATGCCATCGGCGCAGGTCAAATCCGCGGTTCTGCTGGCCGGACTCAACGCGCCGGGCAAGACGGTGGTGATCGAGAAAGAGGCCACCCGCGACCATTCGGAACGGATGCTGACGGGGTTCGGGGCTGAGATCACGGTTGAGGATACGGACGACGGCCGTGTCATCACCCTGACGGGGCAGCCCGAGTTGAAACCGCAGGTCATCGCGGTGCCGCGTGATCCGTCAAGTGCGGCGTTCCCGGTGTGCGCTGCGCTGATCACACCGGGATCGGATGTGCTGGTGCCGAATATCGGGCTCAACCCGACCCGAGCCGGCCTCTATTTCACTCTGCAGGAAATGGGCGCCGACCTGACCTTTGAGAACCAGCGGGAAGAGGGCGGCGAGCCGGTGGCGGACCTGCGCGCGCGCTATTCTCCCGACATGAAAGGCATCACCGTCCCGCCCGAACGCGCGGCCTCGATGATCGACGAATATCCGGTTCTGTCGGTGGTGGCGGCCAATGCCACCGGAACAACGATGATGGGCGGTGTCAGGGAATTGCGCGTCAAGGAAAGCGACCGCATCGACGCCATGGCGCGCGGCCTCCGTGCCAATGGCGTAACGGTGGACGAGGGCGACGACTGGTGGACCGTCGAGGGTCTGGGCATTGGCCGAGTGCCCGGCGGAGGCATGTGCGAAAGCTTCCTGGATCACCGTATCGCAATGTCCTTCATGGTGATGGGCATGGGCGCGCAAAAACCGGTCTCGGTCGATGATGGCGGCCCGATCGCCACATCCTTCCCGATTTTCGAGCCGCTGATGGCCGGGCTGGGCGCAAAGCTGGAGCGGACATGAGCTTTACCGTCGCCATCGACGGTCCCGCGGCGGCGGGTAAGGGGACGATCTCCAAGGGCGTTGCGGCGCGCTTTGAATTTGCGCATCTCGATACCGGGCTGCTGTACCGGGCTGTCGGGCGGCGGGTTCTGGCGGGTGAAACCGCTGTAAAGGCGGCGCAAACGTTGCGCCCCGAGGATCTGCGCCGTGACGACCTGCGCACCGCCGATGTGGCGCAGGCGGCTTCAAAGGTTGCCGTAATGCCCGAAGTGCGCGCCGCCCTGGTCGATTTTCAGCGCGCATTTGCCCGGCGTCGGGGCGGCGCGGTTCTGGATGGGCGGGACATCGGTACCGTGATCTGCCCGGAGGCAGAGGTGAAGCTTTATGTCACCGCCAGCCCCGAGGTGCGGGCCGAACGCCGGTATCTTGAGCTTTCGGGCAAGGGCGCGGATGTGACACGCGAACAGGTTCTGGCGGATGTGAAGGAGCGCGATGCCCGCGACATGGGGCGTAGCGAAGCGCCGATGAAACCCGCCGAAGATGCGGTGCTGCTGGACACGTCCGAGTTGAGCATCCAGGAGGCGCTTGACCACGCCATCGCGGTGATCGACGAAAAAATACCCGCGAAAGGCTGACCTCTCGCGGGCGGTTGCCAGGATAGGTGGAGCACATCCCGGCGCATGAGGGATTACAGCTCGCCCACAGCGACGTGTTTGATCTGTGCCCATTGATTGTCGGCGGTTTTGGTCGTGGCGGCGATGTCTTCGAGGAACTTCGCGCGCGTCGCCGTGTTCAGGAACAAAAACAGCTTGCCGTCGGCCAGCACATATTGATCCGGATCGCCGTCGAATTTCTTGCCCACCGATACCCCGTACGAGCAGAACCCGCCATGCTGCGGCAGATAGGCGGTCGGATTTGCCTGGAAGGCATCGAGGTTTTCTTTGGACGCGAAATAGTAGGACGCGCCGTCATATGTGGCGGAATGATTGGCAAAGCCTTCGACCGGGTTGCCGCTGGTAACCAGCGCGACCAGATCCACACCATGTGCCGCAAGTGGTGCGCCGCCGGCTGAAATACCGTTCGAAACGTTGATTTCGTCAGCGGCAAATGCGGGCGCGGCTGCAAGGGGCAGGGCGGCGATCAGGGCGGTAAGTACGAGCGATTTCATTTGAAGTTTTCCTTGTTCTTGAGTGTGTCGCCGGACCGCTTTGGGCCGGTACACAGAAGGTAGGAACAAGTTGGAGAACGCGTTATCGCAGATCGGCCGCATCATCTTGCAGTTCGTTCAGAATTTCGGACGCCTCCTCCTCGCACCGGATCACCAAGCTTTGAATCGTCTGGCGGGGCAAGCCGACCTAGACTGGGGTTGAACAGCCCCGGAGTTCCCGAATGATCCGTCTTGCCCTTGTCCTGATGAGCCTTGCCAGCTTCTGCGCCGCGCAGGAAACCGCACCGGAAGCAGAACCGCCAATGACCTATGAAGAGCTGGGCCGGATCATATTCGCCCTGGACCCGGATGCAAAACCGCAGGGTCCCGGGTTCCGGATGATGGTCTCGGAGGTTCCGGTTCTGGTCATTACCGATACCAATGCGGATCGAATGCGCGCCATGGTGCCGATCCGGAACGCGGCGGAAGTATCACCGGAAGACATGCGCCGCATGATGCAGGCCAATTTCGACAGTGCTCTTGATGCGCGTTATGCCATCGCCAACGGAACCCTGTGGGCGGTGTTCATTCACCCGTTGTCTCCGCTGCAGAAAGACCAGTTCATTTCCGGTCTGGGGCAAACGGTCAACGTCGCCAAGACTTATGGCACGCTCTACTCCGGGGGCGCGGCGCAGTTCGGCGGCGGCGACAGCAATGATCTGCAGCGCGCCCTGATCGAGGAGTTGCTGAAGAAGGGCGAGGCGCTCTGACCTAAAGCGCGGACCCTTCGCGCATCTTGTCCTGTTCGCCGGGCGTCGGCGTGTGGTTGAAAACAAAGGCGGTGCGGCACGCCTCGTCGCCGCCGAGTTCCTCGATCTTGCGGCGTTGATCGGCAAAGGCGCGCGCGTTGACCTCATCCGGATCGCAGATAACACGCAACCGGCGTTCGCCTTCGCTGAGGGCGGCGCGGATTTCCGGATCGTTCACCCCGTCCATGGCGCGGTTCACCTGTTCATGCGGATCGACTTCCAGATCAAAAAGCTGCGGCGGGAGGCCGACATAGTGCACGTATTTCCACCGTCCCCAGCGCACCATGAACGTGCCGGTCTTTGATCCGCCGTCATGATATTCGCTGAACCCGGTCCTGTTCGCGTCGTCAGGCGCATTGGCGATACCACGCAGGGATTTGCCGGGCTGATCGGTATTTCCCGCGTCATCCGCCACGCCGCAGACCTCGCGCGCGGTGGCGGCGATGTCGGTAAGGTTGGTGCATGTGCTCACCCGATGACCCTCGGGCACGCCCGGCCCGGCGGCGATCATCGGCACGCCGGCGCTGGCCTCATACATCACCTGCTTGGTCCAGAACCCTTGGTCCCCCATCATGTCGCCGTGATCCGAGACATAGAGCACCACGGTGTTGTCAAACTGCCCGCTTTCCTCAAGCGCGCGCACCACGCGGCCCACGCAATCGTCCATGAACGAGGTCAGGCCATAGTAGGCTGCCTTGGCCTCGCGCATCTTTTGCTCATCGAAATAGTCGTCATAGTTGAAGAATTCCGCGATGTTGCGCAGCTCTTCATGATCCGGCAGGCCCTCGCCATAGCCCACCGGCAGGTCCATCTTCGCCGGATCGTAAAGCGCGTACCACGCCTCGGGGCAGGTCAGGGGGTAATGAGGGCTGACCAGCGACACGAAGGCGGCCCAGGGCTGTTCCTTTCGTCTGGGGTCGGTCAGCCATTTTTCCGCCGCGGCAGTGATATCGCGGTCATAGTCGGTATAAGTGCTTGCGCCGACGCCAACATCCGCAGCCAGTTCTGCGGCCGAATCGTAAGGTGGCGGGTTCTCGCGCAGCAGTCCGACGGCCCAGCCGACGCCGCCGACCACGTGCATTGGCAGAATTTCGCGGGAAAACCCATTGTCATCCTCGTCCGAGCGGAAATGCAGCTTGCCGATCGAGACCACCTCGCGCCCCGCGTCGCGCAACTGTCGCATCCAGCTGCGGGGGGTTCCGTCATAGGGGGTGGCGCTGTCCCAGTGCCCGGTGCGATGCACCCAGTCGCCGGTGGCCAACGCGGCGCGCGTTGGCACGCACATGGGCGACGGGGTATAGGCCGCCTCGAACAATGTTCCCCGCGCGGCCAGCGCATCCAGATTGGGCGTCTGCACGATGGGATGCCCGGCGCAGCCCATCGCATCCTTGCGATGTTCGTCCGAGATGATGACCAGAAAGTTCGGTGATTGTGTCATGGCACTGCCCTTCATCCGTGAATCTGCATGGCTGTCCGGTTGCGGCTTTCTCACTTCCGGGCCAACTCGTCACGCAGAAAACGCCGAAGAATTTTGCCCGAAGCGGATTTCGGAATGGCATCGGTCGTTTCCATTACTTGCACCTGTTTGTAGTGAGCCAGACGTTCAGCAAGGAAATCCTGAATATCTCGCAGCGGCGGCACAACGGAATCGGGGGCCGGAACCACGAAGGCCATCGGCACCTCTCCGGCCTCGGTGTCAGGTTTTCCGATCACGGCGGCATCGGCGATTGCCGGATGCGTGATCAGTTGCGCTTCGATTTCCGCCGGGGCGACCTGAAATCCATTGTACTTGATCAACTCCTTCAACCGATCGGTGACATACAGAAACCCTTCCTCGTCGAAATGAGCGATATCACCGGTTCGCAACCAGCCATCTTCGGTAATGCATTCGGCGGTTGCCTCCGGACGATTGAGGTATCCCTTCATCACTTGCGGGCCTCGCACCCACAACTCGCCATCCTCGCCTCGCGGCATGTCCTGCAGGGTTTCAGGGTCGACGATCCGGCATTCGGTGCTGGGCACAGTGACCCCGGAGGCACCCGGTTTGCCTTTGCCGCCCGGAGACGCGTGGCTGGCGGGGGACAGTTCCGTCATGCCATAAGCCTGCGTCGCTTGCGTCCCGAGCCGCTTGGCGAGGGAGTCGGATGTGTCCGCCCCCAGAGGTGCAGCGGCGGAGTTCACTTGCTTCAGAAAGCTCAGATCATACTTGTCGACCAATGGATGCGCCGCCAGCGCCAGCGCGACGGGAGGCACGACCCACAGACGCGGCGTTCTGAACCTGGAGCAGAGTTCCAGATACATTTCCAGATCGAAGCGCGGCATGGTGATGACGCACGCACCTGCCGCCAGGTACAGATTCATCATGACCTGCAAGCCGTAGATGTGAAAGAAGGGCAGAAAGGCGACCGCCGTTTCCCCTTTATCCGGCTCGATATTCTGCAGCATCTGATCGACATTCACCACAAGGTTACGATGGGTCAGCATGACCCCCTTGGGCAGCCCCGTCGTGCCCGACGAATAGGGCAGCGTCGCGACATGCTCGTCCAGATCCACGGGCACCTGCTCGGGCAGGGGTGGACCCAGCAGGCTGGAAAGCGGCGTCGTCCCGTCCGGGGCGTCGCCGATCACCACAATTTCCTTCACGCCGGTGCCTTCGATGGCCTCTTTCGCCATGTCGGCAAAAGGCGCAACCGTTATCAGAAGCTCCGAACTAGCGTCGTTGAGCTGATGCCGAACCTCGGGAGCGGTGTAAGTCGGATTGATCGTCGTCGCGGTGCCGCCCGCCCAGCAAACAGCGTGATAGGCGGTGCAATATTCGGGCATGTTGGGGGCCATCAGCGCCACGCTTTTGCCCGGCCCAAGACCCCGCGCGTGAAGACCGCCCGCCAGAGATTTCACGCCCGCGATCAATTCGTCGCCGGAAATCTTGCGCCCGCTCGGGCCGTCGATCAGAACTGTGGCCTTCGGGTCGATGCCCGAAAAGACTTTTTGCGTGATTGTCTGGTCTGACAGATCGATATCTGAAAATGGGCTTTTGTAAACGGTCATGCGGTCAATCCTCCTTCGTGCAGGATACATCGGGATGGCCGGTGTCCAATGATTTTTGTCCCAGGCGGCATTGGCGCTTGCGCCACTTGGACGAAAACCGTATAGAACCCCGGTCAACAAGGCGATTTGGGCCATATAAAAAAGAGACGAGCAGGGTCGGGCACTACCGGCCCTCTTTGTTTTATGGCACGAACCCGGGTCGCCTGACCAACTCCAAGACCGGCGGAGACAACCGCTCGGCCAGAAAAATCGATGAAAAAAGGAAAACAACGCCACATGGCCAATGCAACCATGGAGGAATTCGAAGCCCTCCTGAACGAAAGCTTCGAAATGGACACGCCCGAAGAGGGTTCCGTTGTCAAAGGCAAGGTCATCGCGATCGAAGCGGGCCAGGCCATCATCGACGTAGGCTACAAAATGGAAGGCCGCGTTGAGCTGAAAGAATTCGCAAATCCCGGCGAAGCCCCTGAAATCGCTGTTGGCGACGAGGTCGAAGTCTACCTGCGCGCCGCCGAAAACGCCCGCGGCGAAGCCGTCATCTCGCGCGAGATGGCCCGCCGTGAAGAGGCATGGGACCGTCTGGAAAAAGCATATGCCGACGACCAGCGCGTCGAAGGTGCAATCTTTGGCCGCGTCAAAGGTGGTTTCACCGTCGATCTGGGTGGCGCAGTTGCGTTCCTGCCCGGCTCGCAGGTTGATGTCCGCCCTGTGCGCGACGCTGGTCCGCTGATGGGTCTGAAGCAGCCGTTCCAGATCCTGAAAATGGACCGCCGCCGCGGCAACATCGTTGTCTCGCGCCGCGCCATCCTGGAAGAATCGCGTGCTGAACAGCGCGCCGAGGTCATCGGCAAGCTGGCCGAGGGCGACAATGTCGACGGCGTGGTCAAGAACATCACCGAATACGGTGCATTCGTTGACCTGGGCGGCGTTGACGGCCTGCTGCACGTCACCGACATGGCATGGCGCCGTGTGAACCACCCGTCCGAGATCCTGTCGATCGGCGAAACCATCAAGGTTCAGGTCATCAAGATCAACAAGGAAACCCACCGCATCAGCCTGGGCATGAAGCAGCTGCAGGAAGATCCGTGGGATCTGGTCGGCGCCAAATACCCGCTGGGTTCGGTGCACAAAGGCCGCGTCACCAACATCACCGATTACGGCGCGTTCGTCGAGCTGGAAGCCGGTGTCGAAGGTCTGGTGCACGTGTCCGAGATGTCCTGGACCAAGAAAAACGTCCACCCCGGCAAGATCGTTTCGACCAGCCAGGAAGTCGACGTCATGGTTCTGGAAATCGACGGTGCCAAGCGCCGCGTGTCCCTGGGCCTCAAGCAGACCATGCGCAACCCGTGGGAAGTTTTTGCGGAAACCCACCCCGAGGGCACACAGGTCGAAGGCGAAGTCAAGAACATCACCGAGTTCGGCCTGTTCATTGGCCTCGATGGCGACATCGACGGCATGGTTCACCTCAGCGACCTCAGCTGGGACGAGCGTGGCGAGGATGCGATCCAGAACTACCGCAAGGGCGACGTCGTTCAGGCGGTCGTCTCGGAAGTTGACGTCGAGAAAGAGCGTATCTCGCTGTCGATCAAAGCCCTGGGCGGCGACAAGTTCGCCGAAGCCGTGGGTGGCGTGAAGCGTGGTTCGGTCATCACCGTCGAAGTGACCGCGATCGAGGATGGCGGCATCGAGGTGGAATACGAAGGCATGAAATCCTTCATTCGCCGTTCGGACCTGTCGCGCGACCGTTCCGAGCAGCGCCCCGAGCGTTTCTCGACCGGTGACAAGGTTGATGTTCGCGTCACCAATGTCGACAGCAAGACCCGCCGTCTGGGTCTGTCGATCAAGGCGCGTGAAATCGCCGAAGAGAAAGAGGCCGTGGAACAGTACGGTTCGTCCGACTCGGGCGCGTCGCTGGGCGATATCCTGGGTGCGGCGCTGAAATCCGGCGACTGAACCATCTGCGCCTTGCGCTGAACAAATATCGGCCCCGCGTGTTTGCGCGGGGCCGTTTTTGTTGCGAATCAATAGGTTCGGTTTCTGCAAGTGCAAAGGCCCGATGTCCGGGGATTCGGCGGGAAATTCCGTGTCGATGGCAAAAAATCGCGTTCCGGGATGCCAAAATAAGGCAACCGGGCAAAGAGTTTACGTTCCCCCGACCCGGATTTTTTCCTATACTCCCAACCTAATAGAACAGAACAACCCGTGGCCTGGGAGGGTAGTCCGAATGATCCGTTCCGAATTGATTCAGAAAATCGCCGATGAAAATCCGCATCTCTATCAGCGGGATGTGGAGCGGATCGTGAATACCATATTCGATGAAGTTACCGACGCCATGGCGCGCGGCGACCGGGTCGAGCTGCGTGGTTTTGGCGCGTTTTCGGTCAAAAAGCGGGACGCGCGGATTGGTCGCAATCCCAGAACCGGTGAAACTGTGCAAGTGGAAGAAAAGCATGTGCCGTTTTTCAAGACCGGCAAGCTGCTGCGGGATCGATTGAACGGAAAAGCCTGAACACATGATGCGTTACATTCGCTATGCCTTTCTGGCCGCACTCGGGATCATACTGGTCTCTGTGTCGCTGGCCAATCGGGCCTCTGTGGACTTGAAACTGATGCCTGACGATCTGGCTGATCTTCTGGGCTTCAACTATTCTGTGTCCCTGCCTCTGTTTCTTGTGGTTCTGGGTGGGGTCATTGCCGGGCTGGTGATCGGATTCATCTGGGAATGGCTGCGGGAGCACAAGCATCGCCGCCAGGCCGATGTGAAACATCGCGAAGTGCGCAAGCTTGAGCGCGAGGTCTCAAAGCTCAAGAAACAGAAGAATGAAGGCAAGGACGAAGTTCTGGCCCTGTTGGATGAGACCGGTTAAAGCTCATTCATGTCCGACCAAGTCAGTGTGAAAATCTGCGGCCTCACCGCGCCTGAGCACGTGCAGGCGGCGGTTGCGGCTGGTGCGCGCTATGTCGGGTTCGTGTTTTTCCAGAAATCTCCGCGTCATCTGGATGTTCAAACTGCGGCCCGGCTCGCGGCAGACGTACCGGCCGGCGTGGCCAAGGTGGCATTGACCGTCAATGCTTCGGATGAGGAACTGGACCGGATCACTGAGGCCGTACCGCTCGACATGTTGCAGCTGCACGGCAAGGAAAGCCCCGAGAGGGTGGCGCAGGTCAAAGCCAGATATGGTCTGCCGGTCATGAAAGCCGTGGGCATTGCGGACGAAGCGGATCTGACGCAGATCGATCTCTATTCCGATGTGGCGGACCAGTTGCTGATCGATGCCAAACCTCCCAAGAATGCGGTTTTGCCCGGTGGCAACGGTCTGGCGTTCGATTGGCGGTTACTGGCGGGGCGCAAGTATTGGCGGCGGCCCTGGATGCTGGCAGGCGGGCTGTCGCCGGACAATGTGGGCGAGGCGGTGCGGATGACGGGGGCGCGGCAGGTTGATGTTTCTTCCGGCGTCGAATCAGCTCCGGGCATCAAAGATGCAGAGCGCATCCGCGCGTTCGTCGAAGCGGCCCATCGCTAACCCGGATTTAACCAGACTGCGCAACGGTATGGCATGTCCAGGCTACTCGAACATCTGACCCCTGGGGTCTGGCTTTCGCAGGTCTTTGGATTGGCAGAAGCGATGCGGCGCAGATTTCAGGCTGTGGAAAATGGCCGCCATTTTGTGATTTTCTGCAACGACAATCCAACCCGAATCCTGCGCCGACAAGGTCTTTCGAAAGCCCTTATCCGAGCCGCTTGCAAGCGGCTTTGAACACGGTTCTCAAACCGCGATTTCCAAGGCATTTCGAAATGCCTTGGCTTGCCCTCGCCGCGTTGGCGCACTAGGACAGGTAAAACCCAACAGAGGGCGCGACGCATGGCAAATGATCTTTTCAATTCCTTCATGTCCGGTCCGGACGAAAATGGCCGCTTCGGTATTTTTGGCGGGCGGTTCGTCAGCGAAACCCTGATGCCGCTGATCCTGTCGCTGGAGGAGGAATACGAAAAGGCCAAGGACGATCCCACCTTCTGGGCCGAGATGGACGATCTTTGGGCGAATTATGTCGGCAGGCCTTCACCGCTCTATTTTGCCGAGCGCCTGACCGAGCATTTGGGTGGGGCGAAAATCTATCTGAAGCGCGACGAACTGAACCACACCGGTGCGCACAAGATCAACAACGTGCTGGGCCAGATCATTCTGGCGCGTCGGATGGGCAAGACCCGGATCATCGCCGAGACCGGGGCCGGGCAGCATGGCGTGGCCACCGCGACCGTCTGCGCCAAGTTCGGCCTGAAATGCGTGGTCTATATGGGGGCCCATGACGTGCAGCGTCAGGCTCCGAACGTATTCCGGATGCGCCTTTTGGGTGCCGAAGTGATCCCGGTGACCTCGGGCCGGGGGACGCTGAAGGACGCAATGAACGACGCGCTGCGCGATTGGGTGACCAATGTGCGCGACACGTTCTATTGCATCGGAACCGTAGCCGGCCCGCATCCCTATCCGGCGATGGTGCGCGATTTCCAGTCGATCATCGGCAAGGAAGCCAAGGAGCAGATGCACAGGGCCGAGGGCCGCCTGCCCGACACGATCATTGCCGCCATCGGCGGGGGGTCGAATGCGATGGGCCTGTTCTACCCCTTCCTCGACGATAAATCCGTCAACATCATCGGTGTCGAGGCTGGCGGTAAGGGCGTCAACGAAAAGATGGAGCATTGCGCCTCGCTGACCGGCGGCCGCCCGGGTGTTCTGCACGGCAACCGCACCTATCTGCTGCAGGATGACGACGGTCAGATCCTGGAAGGCTATTCAATTTCGGCGGGTCTCGACTATCCCGGAATCGGGCCCGAACATTCCTGGCTGCACGAGGTGGGCCGCGCCCAATATGTTTCGATCACCGACAAAGAGGCGCTGGATGCGTTCCAGCTTTGCTGCGCCACCGAGGGCATCATTCCCGCGCTCGAACCCAGCCACGCTTTGGGTCACGTGATCAAGATTGCGCCCGATCTGCCGAAGGATCACCTTATCTGCATGAATATGTGCGGCAGGGGCGACAAGGACATCTTCACCGTCGCCAAATATCTGGGTTTTGATATGTCCGATACCGAGGGCCGTGACGCCGATTGATCGACCGGACGGTTTTTGAAATTTCTGCCAAGGGTGGCGCGGGCAAACGGACCGCGCCACTCTTGTTTTCCCCTGTTTCTTTTCGAATATTGCGCAAGGGGGTAATTTTGTTGCGCGCAGAACACAGGGTATTTTAGCGCTATCAAAAATTTATTGAGCGAATCCCGAGCTTTGGCCTAAACCCCCTTTCACCGATCAAGACGGATAGGACCCTAACGGGCAGAGGTGATCACTCTCCCGGTGCGGGCGGCGCTGCCAGACCCGTATGCCAGGGCCGAAACCGGGGATTGGTTTGCTTTGTAGCTCAACAGGTCAGAGCAACGGATTTCTTGTCCGTGCGCGAAGGTTCGATTCCTTCCAAAGCCGCAAATGTAGCTCATTGGGTAGAGCAATCGACTGCGAATCGATGGGGAGCGGGTTCGAATCCCGCCATTTGACAAAACGCTGTCAGGTCAGCACCGGCCAATTAAGCCGGCCCGCGAAAGCGGTCCAAATCACATGGGTCCGGGCGTCTCCCAGCAGGGCGGGCGCCGCGCGCTGCCGGGCTGTGCCCGGCGGGCAGGAGCCTTCGCTGCTCTGGTCATGGGCCGGAGGGTGGATGACGGTGTCGCCGCGCCGATACCCCGCAAGGCCAATTCAGGTGGTCCGGCGGCGTATCTGTTCCGTGCCCCTCTCTCCACGCTTCCCGCCGGTGGCCATGGCGCGGAGGGGCGTCCGGATCTTCCCGCCTTCGAAGGAAGGCCTCACACCTGCCACCCATACCGGGTGCAACCCTTTGTAAACACGAAAAAGGAGTTCGCTTTTGCGACGACGATAGGCGAGACGAAAAGGAGTTGAAACTATGACACTGATCCAAGATCTGATCGACCGGTTGACCGGTCACCGGCGGCTGACCCTGACCGAAACGCAGCGGGTGCTGGTGCTGCGCAACGGGATGTTCGATGCAATCCTGGGGGCTGGGAAACACCGGCTGCCGCGCAAGGATGTACTGATCGAGCGGCACGATCTGGAGCAACTCTTTTTCGTGTCACCCTACGAGCATTCGCTGATGCGGAACCGGCCCAACCTGGCCGCCGCGCATCTGACCGAGTTTCGGGCAGGTCCGGACGAGGTTGTGATCCTGTCGCGGGATGGCAAACCGGTTCGGGCAATGCCGCCTGAAACCCGGACAGTCGTCTGGAACGATGCGGGGCCGTGGGCCAGCGAAACCCATACTCTGTCCAAGTCGCTGGATGTGCCGAAATCGGTGATGCAGCGGTTGGTGCGGACCGGGCTGGGCACGATCCTGACGCGGGTCGAGGTGGCTGAGGGGCATACCGGATTGTTGATTGTCGATGGCGTTCTGAACGGGCAACTCGCCCCGGGGGCACATGCCTTCTGGAACGTGGGACGGTCGGTATTGGTCAAACAGATCGACCTGCGGCAGCGGACCCACGAGGTGACCGGGCAGGAGATTCTGACCAAAGACCGGGTCACGATCCGGATCAACCTCAGCGCCGATTTCCGGGTTATCGATCCTGTCAAGGCGGTGGGGGCGGTCAAGGATTTCGACCAGGCTCTGCACCGGGCGCTGCAACTGGCCTTCCGGAAAACGCTGGGCGCGCTGACGCTTGACCGGCTGCTGGCCGAGAAAGTGGCCGTTGACGCCGAGGCGGCGGAACGGGTGCGGGTTCAGATGGCCGGGATCGGCATCGAGGTGGGCGAGATCGCGCTGAAAGACGTGATTCTGCCCGGCGAGATGCGGGAAATCCTGACTGCCGTGGTCGCGGCCGAAAAACAGGCCGAGGCCAACGTGATCCGGCGGCGGGAGGAAACCAACGCCACGCGGTCGCTGCTGAACACCGCCAAGGTGATGGCGGAAAACCCGGTGATGCTGCGGCTCAAGGAACTTGAGGCGCTGGAAACCATCGCGGGCAAGGTCGAACGGCTGACGGTCCACAACGGCACCGAAGGTCTGCTGACCGGCCTTGTGAACCTGCGGGAGTGATCCCCGGAACAAGACGGGCCGATCCGGTTGACGCCGGGCCGGCCCATTTTCCTTACTGTGCCGGTGCGCGGTGCTGAATCAGAATCCGCAAGGGCACGATTTCCAGCGCGCGCTTATGCGTGGCCTCCAGATTGACCTTGGGCGCGCATCCTTCGTCATGGGCCTGCAGGAACCGCGCAGCGCACAGGCACCACCGGTCACCCGGTTTCAACCCGGGAAAGTGAAACTCGGGCCGGGGCGTGCTCAGGTCGTTTCCGACATATTTGGAATAGGCCAGAAACTCGGCGGTCATCACCGCGCAAACCGTGTGGCTGCCGTGATCTTCGGCGCAGGTATTGCAGGCGCCGTCCCTGAAGAACCCCGTGAGCGGGTTTGCCGAGCAGGGGGCCAGATGGCCGTCGAGAACGTTGATGCTGTCGCTTTTTATCATGCCCCCAGTTTACAGGCTTTGAGCGATCTTGCGGAACATTTCGATATTCTTTGCATTCACGCCCGTTTCGCGGAACTTGCGGTCGGCTCCGGTGGCGACGATTACGACATCGCGGGCCTGATCGATATAGAGATATTGCCCATATACTCCGCGCCCGAAAAACTCGCCGTCTTGCGCCCCCACCGGGATCCTCCACTGATATCCGTACCCCATTTCTCCGGGCGCTGTGGGCGCTGTCGCGGCGGTCGACTTTTTGACCCAATCGGCTGGCACGATCTGTTGGCCGTTGAAGTTCCCCTTTCGCAGGATCATCAGACCGAACCGCGCGAAATCGCGTGTGGTGAAATTCAGCCCGCCTAGGACAAAGGCAGTGCCAACACCATCCGTGATGTAATACCCGTCCTGGTCCAGGCCCAGCGGGGCGACGATCTTTTCCGCCATCAGCTCGGCGACGCTGCGCCCCGTCGCGCCCCGGATCACCATGCCGATGACATGGGTGTCGATGGACACGTATTGCCAGACCTCGCCCGGTTCCGCAAAGCGCTCGGTGAAGCTGACGGTGAAATCGTCTAATGTGCCGCCCAAGGCCACGACACGTCCCATCCTGTTGATGTCCGAGCTGTTGTCCAGATAATCCTCGTCAAACGTGACGCCGCTGGCCATGTTCAGAACATTGCGGATCGTCGCCCCATCATAGGCCGTGCCGATCAGGCCGGGCGCATATTTCGTGACCGGATCGTCGATCGAGTCAATCGCGCCCTCATCCAGCAGAATACCGAACAGTGCTGACAGATAGCTTTTGGCGATGGACCAGGAAATGCGGCGATCCTCGGGGCCGGTGCCAAGATAGTATTCTTCAAAACGCACTTCGCCATCATGCAACACCAGCAACGAGGTGACGGCCCGTTCGTCAATCCAGGCATCCGCCCCCTCAGGTAGTTCATAGGCCGGCCCAGGAGGCAACTCGGCTGTAGGTCCGTTTCCACGTGACAAGGGGGCCGTCAGAAAGGCGGCATCCATGTGAGAGAAATTGTCGACGATCCTATCCTCGGAAAACAGTGAATTCACGGCCATGAGCCGCTGAATTTCTTCCCGTTTCCAAAAGCCCACAACCGCCGCCGCCAGAATGAGCGCCAGCAAAATGCGGCCCAGCCATCGCGCCAAACTGCGCATTTCGAATCCTCTCTCGGGCAGCTATTGCAACGCTTCTCAAGGCAGGAGGCAATTACTATTGCGCGGAAGCAGGGTAAAATTTATTTGAATTTGTTCAACAGCCTCTGCATCGGAGACAACGCTTCGGCCTGCCTTTCGGTGGGTGGTTCGGCTTGTTTCGGTGCATCGGCCCTGGTCTTGGGCGTCGTTGACGATCGGGGCGGTGCAGTGCGCAGGGACACCGCATTCATGAACTTTCCGCCTTCTCCGCTTGCCAGATAGGGCGCGCCGTCCGATACGCCGCGCAGAACCTCCTCCAGCCAGTCCTGATCTGCCTTGGCGAAATCGTGCAGGACATAGCCCGAAACCAGTTCCTTGCGACCCGGGTGCCCGATGCCCAGCCGGACCCGGTCGTAAGCGGCCCCGATATGATCGTGGATCGAACGCAACCCATTGTGACCGGCATGTCCGCCGCCTGCCTTGACGCGGACTTTGCCGGGGGCAAGGTCCAGTTCGTCATGCAACACGGTCACATCCGTCGATTCCAGCTTGTAGAATCGCATGGCCTCGCCGACCGACTGACCGGAGCGGTTCATGAAGGTTTCGGGTTTGATCAGAATGACCTTTTCGGAACCCAGCCGCCCCTCGGCGATCTGACCCTGAAACTTCGATTTCCAGGGCCCAAAACCATAATCCCCGGCAATGCGGTCCACGGCCATGAAACCGATATTGTGGCGGTTCCGGGCATAT
The DNA here is from genome assembly GCF_056541825.1 of Ruegeria sp. AF8. Classification (NCBI taxonomy): domain Bacteria; kingdom Pseudomonadati; phylum Pseudomonadota; class Alphaproteobacteria; order Rhodobacterales; family Roseobacteraceae; genus Ruegeria; species Ruegeria sp. AF8. The sequence goes on from NZ_JBQFYW010000001.1 coordinate 218,341, forward strand.
TTCTGACCCGGATTTCCCAGCCCGACAAAAAGTTTCATAACGTAGCTCCGCGCGCGATGGTCTGACTGGCCTTGTCATGCCCGGAAACGGCGGGGAAATCCACCCGCGCCATACCGAGAATAAGCAACAGGCATGTCAGTTCCCCGGCGTGTACCATATGGGCGAGGTATAGGCGCGTTCGGTCGTCGTCATCGGCACTTCGGAGTCCATTTGGACACCGAATCTTTTGGCTTCGTACGCGGTCCAGCGCGGTGTGGGAATTTCGATTACCCGGACATAATAGAACGCCCGCTGGGACGGATCGAAATCGGGATCCTGCCAATAGGAGATCAGTTCGGGTGCGCCGATGCTATTGGTCCAGGTCGCATTCTCGATATCCACGGTGTTGCCGACCGGGGGCAGCTTGCCGTCCGCTCCGGGTGTGCGGTCACCGCCCCAGGCCACGTCATAGACTTTTTCGCCGCGCGTCCCGTCCGCGTTCAGCCATCCCTTGATGACCTGCACCCGGTCCAGGTTGCCGCTGTAGGGATCCTTGAGCGCCGCAATCAGAAAATTGGGCGCCCCATCGCCGTTTCTGGCGGGCAGGTCCGCACCCATCGGTACGCCCTTGGCATATCCCAGATCGGCAGGCAGACGGGAAAGTGCGTCGTCTTCGGTGAAATCCCATCCTCCGAAAAACCTGACCATGATGCGAGATCCGGTGGTGCCATAAACCTCGCGGCGTTCCAGCGCGTCAAAAATCGCTTCGCGCGTGTTTTCAGTCGCCCAGACGGCGGCATAACCGCCAGAAGCCTGTTTCCAGCCGTAAATCGAGAACTCCGGATCAGGGGCTTCGATCACCAGATGTTCCCAGCGGCCCGGCTCGGGCTCAACGCCTGAGTGCTTGCCGAAAAAGTTGTCCTCTTCGACGGCCGCCATCCCGGTATGAGCGTCCGAGGAACCGATCTGCCCGACCTTATATGGATTGACGCCCAACTGTTCCTCAAGCATCAGGCCGGTTTTCAGGGCCTCGCGCGAGTATTCGTACTGAAGCATGTCTTTGGTCTTGGCCTCGGTCCCGTTCAGGTTCGATGCATCCCAGGTATCGAAATCCGCAAACTCGTCATCCGGGCTGAGGAAGGGATGCGCCTCGCTGTCGCCTTTGATCTGTGTTGTTTCGATGACCGGCTCGAAACGCGCGCGCAGCGCCGCAAGCTCCTCGGTCAATGGCGATCCATCAAAGTTCGAAACGGAAAACAGGCGTCCGTTCGAAAGGTTTCCGTTGTGCGGGATGGCCAGCACGTCGGCGCCCGTCCGGTTTTCGTAATCTGCCAGATGGGCCCACAAATCTTCGGGGTTCTTGCTGTCGAATTGCGAGAACGGCAGCACCTGACCGGCCTTGTCGGCACCGTCGCGGAAAATCACGTTGCGATGGATATTGTCGCCACCTTCAGAAGTCCATTCATACCCGATGAGCGCGGTAAAGACGCCCGGCTCATTATAGTCATCGGCCAGGGAGGTATAGGCTTGCCAAGCGTCCTTGATGGCTGTCGGGTTGTCGATGGGCGGTTCGTCGCCGGACAGCGACGCGACGATTTCCATCGCGGTGGCGAAAACCACATCGTTATCGCCGCTGGTCAGTGCATCGTACCAGATTCTGCCCTGTTTCGTGGACAGGACATTCGGATCGCCACCCAACAGTTGCGGCATCAAACCGTACATCTCGGCGTGGTCCGAGATCACCAGCCAATCCAGAGGCCGCGAAAGTTTGGCCTGAAGCCCGTGGGTGGTCGTGACCTGCTCGCCCCGCGCGAATCTAAAGGCGTCTTCCTGACTCAAACGGGTCATTGTGCCCGCATCCACGGACACTTCGGTATGCAGATGCGTATCGCCCCAGTAGGGTCGGGTCGGAAAATCCCGACCGGCATAAGGAGAAAAATGGTCCCGGGTGAACCGCTGCGCGACCTCTTCTTTGCTGGGCAAAGTATCCTGAACCTGCGCAAATCCTGCCCCGCTGTGTGTCAGGCCGCCAATGGCTACAAATACGGCCGCAGAAAATCTGATTGAATGGGTCATGATCACTGGCTCCAAAGAAATACTGATGGTCAATTGGCTGTGAGATTCCGCCACTGACCGCGAGCCTATCACATTTCACAATCAATTTCTCGAATTGGTACCTGTGAAACGAAAAACGGGGCCCCGAAGGAACCCCGTTTCAAACTCCGGAACATCGTGTCCGGAATTATTCTTCGGCGCCGATTACTTCAACTTCATCGGCTGCGACTTCTTCTTCTTCTTCATCATCTTCCGTCGACAGACCCGTAGGTGCCGAGACGTTGGCGATCACGAAGTCACGGTCGATGGTCGGCTTGGTGCCGTCAGGCAGGTCGACGGACGAAATGGTGACGACGTCGTTGATGTTCAGGCCGGTCAGATCGACGGTGATCTTTTCCGGGATGTCACCGGCGGTGCAGACCAGTTCGACTTCGGGGCGGACAACGGTCAGAACGCCGCCCTTTTTGATGCCGGGTGCCTCGCCTTCGTTGATGAACTCAACCGGGATGAACAGGTTGATCTTGGTGGTCCGGCGCAGGCGCATCAGGTCGAGATGCGTCGGCAGATCCTTGACAACGTCGCGCTGAACGTCGCGGCAAATCACGCGCACGTCGTCGTGGCCTTCGACCTTCAGGTTGAACAGGGTCGATTTGAAGCGGCCCGCTTTCAGCATCTTCAACAGCTTGTTGAACGGGATGTTGATCGGCAGGGGCTCTTTGTCGCCACCAAACACAATGCCCGGAACCATGCCGTCGCGGCGTGCCTGACGAGCGGCGCCCTTGCCTGTCCCCGTCCGTTCCAGAGCTTCGAGATCAGGAATCTCACCAGCCATGATAAATCTCCAATGTTAGGGCAGGGTGCCTCCAAGGCTGTCACCCCGCGTGAAGCGCTGCCCATACAGCGGATTGGGCGGTTTGAAAAGGGCGAATCGTATCGCAAGCCGCAGATTTGGGGGCAAGTTCACCCCAGGGGGCGCAAATATCCCCCGGCCTCCCGCAGCCGCTCGAACAGTTCGAAATCCCGGGCTTGAACTGTGCGCAGATTCTGTTCGACCTCCTCCGACAACGGCGTCGGGACATAGGGCGAGACGTTGCGGATGGGAAATTCGAAATCCTCCTGAAACCGCTCAGAGAAAAACGCCTGAATCCGGTCATGCTCGTCATAGTCGAACAAGTGGTGGATGGGGATGCTTTCATCCTTGAGCATCAGATAGTGGGTCTGGCTGCGGATCGCGGCAAAGGCGGGTTGCGGGTTTTGCGTGACGCCGCTTGCGAAGGCATCGAAGCTGACGTTCCCGAGGGTTCTGGGGTTTTCGGGGTCCGTCAAGCGAGACCGGTAGCGATACCAGCTTCGGAGGTATTCGACCGGATGGCGCATCACCGCTACGATTTCGGGCCGGGCTCCGCCAAAGCGGTGAAGAAACGGCGCGACACAGTTTTGAAACTGCGCGGCAGTTGTATGTTTGCGCAGATTCGCAAAGACAATGTCTGCATGCGGTCTGAGCGCCGCCTCGATGGCGGTCGTACCGGTTTTCGGCACCGCGAGAAACGCGAGGTTCTGTTTCAGATAGACTTGCAGGACAGGCGGCCTTGTGGATTTTTGGCGACTATCCTGCGGTTTGTCCGGATTGTCAAAATCGTGACCGGCGCACCATCCCGTCACGTCTGCCAACGACCTCCGAAATCCTCGGGGACCAGCAGGTTGTGGCGCCCGAGCGCGGATACGGATTTCTCGCCGCACAGCGCAATTGTGGTGTCCAGTTCCTTGTGGATGACTTCCAGCGCAGTGGTCACCCCCTTTTGGCCCATCGCACCCAGACCATAGACAAAGGCACGCCCGATATACGTTCCGCTGGCCCCCAGCGCCAGCGCCTTGAGCACGTCCTGCCCCGAGCGAATGCCGCTGTCGAGGTGAACCTCGATATCGCCACCGACTGCATCCATGATCTCGGGCAGCACCCGGATCGAACTCAGCGCGCCGTCCAGTTGCCGCCCGCCATGGTTCGACACGACGATGGCGTCAGCCCCAAGCTTTGCGGCCATCCTGGCGTCATGGGCATCCAGGATGCCTTTCAGGATTACTTTTCCGCCCCATTGTTCCATCAGTTTTTCGACCTTGCCCCAGTCGAGACTCGGGTCGAACTGTTCCGCCGTCCACGCACCCAGCGACGAGGCGTCGGAAATTCCCTGCACGTGGCCCACGACATTGCCGAACTCGCGGCGTGTCGCGCCCAGCATTTCGATCCCCCAGGCCCATTTGGTCATCAGGTTCGCGATGGTCTTGGCGGTCAGCTTTGGCGGCGCCGACAGGCCGTTTTTCAGATCCTTATGGCGCTGACCCTGGATTTGCAGGTCCAGCGTGATCACGAGCGCCGTGCAGCCGGCATCCTTGGCCCGCTGGATCAGACGGCGGATAAAGTCTTCGTCCTTCATCGTATAAAGCTGGAACCAAAAAGGATTCGAGGTGCTTTCGGCCACATCCTCGATCGAGTTGATCGACATGGTGGACAGGGTAAAGGGCACGCCGAACTCCTCCGCTGCCCGGGCGGCCTTTATCTCGCCGTCGGCATGCTGCATGCCGGTCAGGCCCACCGGGGCCAGGGCGACAGGCATCGCCACATCCTGCCCGATCATCTGCGACGCGGTGGAGCGGCCCGACATATCGACCGCCACTCGTTGACGCAGCCGGATCTGTTCGAAATCCGAGCTGTTTTCGCGAAAGGTCTGCTCGGTCCAGCTGCCGCTTTCGGCATAGTCATAGAACATGCGCGGCACGCGCCGTTCATAGATGCGTTTGAGGTCTTCGATGTTGGTGATGACAGGCATCAATCCGGCCTCCGAAAAGCGGTAAAATGTTTTTACCAATCTTGCGACCTGCTTGCAATATGCCCGCATGCGGAGCAATGCCGCACCGATTGGCGCGACGAAAAACGGACACCCGATCAGGGCGCCGGCGCAGGAAATGACCTCAAGGAGGCCGAAACGGGGTCAGACCGAATGCGCCCCGTCGGCCAGCGATCCGACAAACTCCAGCACTTCAGCCACCGGTTTGCCGGTGCCGATCTGGCCGACGATGGCCGAGCCGACAACCGCCCCGTCGGCCACAGTCGCGATCGCGCGTGATTTTTCGGGTGTGTTGATGCCAAAGCCGACAATAACGGGCAGATCGGTAGCCGCCTTGATCCGGGCCACTTCGGGGCCGACATCGCCCGCTTCGGCCTCGGCCGCGCCGGTGATACCGGTGATCGAGACGTAATAGACGAAACCGGATGTGTTCTGCAGCACTCGCGGCAGACGCTTTTCATCGGTGGTAGGTGTCGCGAGGCGGATGAAGTTCAGACCGGCCTTTTGCGCCGGAATGCAAAGTTCCTCATCTTCCTCGGGCGGCAGGTCTACGACGATCAGCCCATCGATTCCGGCGGCCTTGGCCTTTTCCAGAAACGCGTCGACGCCACAGCTGTAGATGGGGTTGTAATAACCCATCAGAACGATCGGCGTGGTATCGTCGGATTCGCGAAAGCTGCGCGCCAGTTCCAGGGTCTTGTCCAGCGTCATGCCGCCGTCCAACGCCCGCTGGCCTGCTGCCTGAATGGTCGGTCCATCCGCCATCGGATCAGTAAAGGGCAGGCCCAACTCGATCACGTCGACGCCGGCGCCCGGCAGGCCTCTGACCAATTCCAGCGAGGTTTCATAGTCGGGGTCACCCGCCATGATATAGGCAACAAAGGCTTTCTTGCCGTCGGCTTTCAGGGCAGCGAATTTGGCGTCGATACGGGTCATCGGAAGTCCTTGCACTCGGGTTTCGGCCTGATGTGCAGAAACTTGACGGGAAAATCAATCCCGCCACGGCCCGGGACACCTAGAAAGATTTGTGAAACCGGATCAGCGCGGCATTGACGCCGGGATTGAAGTCGTTGGTGCTGGCGTTGGATTTGTGCGTGATGGCCAGCGACAACCGGTTGCCGCTGTCAAACCGATAGCCGACCGCGAACAGGCTGCGTATCTGGAACTCCCCTCCCAGTTCGTTCAGCTCATCGGACTCCGAGAAAAAGCCGGGCATCACGCTGCCTTCGAGAAACCAATTACTGTCGAAGTCATAAATCCCATAGAGGCCCACACCAATGTGTACATCGCCGTTGTCGTGAACCGAAACCGCACCTCCCCAGCCCGCACCGAAATGCGTGGCCTGATGAAAGGGTTTGTGTTGATATTCCAGCGACACGAGCCCTTGGTCCTGAGATTGGCTGTCGGAAAAATCCGCGTATCCGGCACCAAAGATCAGCGATTGTGCCTGTACCGCGCCCGCACCGGTAATGAGCATTAGTGAAGCGATCAGTGATTTCATCAGTGTGTTCCGAAACTTGTTACCGGGTCCGAGGTTAACTGGTTATTAGACCGGATCAATTTCAATGTTCAAAAACGCACAATGTCTTCTCCATGTGTTGCACTGTCAAAACCGTTTCGCTCCGCTATTGCGAGATGTCAGCTTGCGTCTTGGCCGCGACCCGCCTAAAAGCGCCCGTCGAATGGCATCAGGAGGCCGTGATGGGCTTTAAAATGGGAATTGTGGGGCTGCCGAATGTGGGCAAGTCGACCCTGTTCAACGCGTTGACGAAAACGGCGGCGGCGCAGGCGGCAAACTTCCCGTTTTGCACCATCGAACCCAATGTTGGCGACGTGGCGGTACCGGACGACCGCCTGGAAAAGCTGGCGGCGATTGCAAAGTCGCGCCAGATCATCCCGACCCGGATAACCTTTGTCGATATCGCCGGTCTGGTGAAAGGCGCATCGAAGGGCGAAGGGCTGGGCAACCAGTTTCTGGCCAATATCCGCGAGACCGACGCGATTGCCCATGTGCTGCGCTGTTTCGAAGATGGCGATGTGACCCATGTGGATGGCCGCGTCGATCCGGTGGCCGATGCCGAAACCATCGAAACCGAACTGATGCTGGCGGATCTGGAAAGCATCGAAAAGCGCCGCGCCAATCTGGTGCGCAAGCTCAAGGGCAACGACAAGGAAGCACAACAGCAGGACCGCTTGCTCGCCACTGCACAGGCGATGCTGGAAGACGGCAAACCCGCGCGTCTCGTTGAGGTCAGCGACGAGGACGCCAAGGCGTGGAAAATGCTGCAATTGCTGACCACCAAACCGGTGCTTTATGTCTGCAACGTCTCCGAGGAAGAGGCCGCCGAGGGCAATGCCTATTCGCAGTCGGTGGCCGACATGGCGGCTGCGCAGGGAAACGCGCATGTGATTATCTCGGCCAAGATCGAGGAAGAGATCAGCCTGCTGGAACCGGATGAGGCCGAGATGTTCCTGTCGGAAATGGGCCTGTCCGAGCCGGGCCTCGACCGTCTGATCCGCGCCGGATACGACCTGCTGAGGCTGGAAACTTATTTCACTGTCGGCCCGAAAGAGGCGCGCGCCTGGACCATCCGCAAAGGCACCGCCGCGCCGCAGGCCGCAGGTGTCATTCACGGCGATTTCGAAAAGGGTTTCATCCGCGCCGAAACCATCGCTTTTGACGACTATATCACCTGCAACGGCGAAAACGGGGCCAAGGATGCGGGCAAGATGCGGGCCGAGGGCAAGGGATACACCGTCAAGGATGGCGATGTAATGCACTTCCTGTTCAATACCTAGACAAGAATCTGACGGACACTTCCGCCACAATTCACCTACGCGCGGCGGGTTGCGGAAGGGTTGCTTGGTACGGTAGCCGGGATGCCGCGTCGATGATTGGCCAAAGGGCATTGCGCAAAGTGGAATGGGTAGTTCTTGGCCCTGACGCACACTGTCTAACGACAGCGATTGGGACACAAACCAATGCGCTCCGGGCAGATCTGTGCTAGATACTCAAATGTGACTTCGGATCAGATTATGAGGTCGGCAGTGACCCCCAGGCGAGTAAAGCCGCGCTATTTTTTCATAGCGTTGGTGCCGGTGTGCATCTTTTTGATCAACAAGCTGATCACCGGTCAGTTGATGGCCACCGATTTGAACGTGCCGTCGAATATCCTGCAGGACGACCGCCCTTGGCTGGAGGGAGTAGGGCGATTCAGATTCCTCGCCACTTCTTGGTTCTTCGCGTCCCTCGCAGTGCTTGCCGTGTCAATACTGGTCCGCAACCTGGCTCGCCCGACAGCGAGAGAGACAAGGATGTTGGCCGTGGGCACGGTTTTCGTGATATTCTTGTTGGCCATCATTTCACCCATTCAGCAAAACATGTCGCCTGACACGCCACGGGCCTACTACCGCCTTGGTGCCGCGTTTTTCGAAACAGCCTTGTCGCGAGGCACGCTGCCAGCGTGTCTGGAACCGGATGACAATTGGCTGCTCGGGCGGTGCGGCGAAGTACCGGTCATTTCCTTGTTCAATCGCGTGTTGGACATTGTCACCGCGCTTGCCGGTCTAGCGGTGGGTGCACTGATCGTTGGAATGATCCTGTGCCTCGACACCTGCGAGGCCGACGACCTAGAACAGGAAGCTGCGCGGCTGGCCAAAAACATGCTTCAGATGCGGCATCAGCTATACCTGTCCAGCTTGGTACTGACGTTCGGAATGCTTTTTGCAACCAGTTGGATGCACTGGCCGCTTCCGATGGTCACTGATTCACACAGGGCGGCCTACGGGTCGGTGGTGTTGGCCTCGTCGCTGTTCACCGGAACCTATTTTTCCTTGCTGCTTCTCAGTTTTTACTTGCCCGTCGCCCTGATCTTGGATGGCTGGGTCAAGACCCTGACCGATAAGGCAGACCAATATTCTGAGGGCGGAGAACGGCTCGATTTCGACGCCTGGAAAACGTCGCATGGACTAAAAGTGGGGCTCAGCGAGCACTTACGTTCGGGCTTCGCTTTGACCGCACCAATTGTTGCAGCCTTTGCCGGTGGGATTTTTCCGGTGTCGCTGTGAAGTCTGACTATCGGCAAGCCTTGGGGTGTTTCTCCTGCGGCCCGATGGCGCACTCAAGTTCGAATTACGGACAATTGTGCCGGACGTTTCGAGGTGCGCCAAATCAACACTATGCTTGACGCAGGCCCCAAATCTATTGGTATGCTAACAAACGCCAGCTATCGTCAGGGAGGAAGCGATGCCTGCCAAGCTCGACATCAGAAATATCGGCCTCATTCTGTCCGGCAAGATGGAGCACCCGATCTATGACGATGATTGTCTGATAGCGGTCGACGGCAAGATCGCCGACTGAGGGTATGAAGCGGATCTCGATACCGAAGGGGTCGACACCGAAATCGATGCCCATGGCGTGACACTGCCCCCCGGGGCCTGATCGACAGTCATGTGCACCCGGTCGTGGGCGACAATACCCCGCGCCAGCAACAGCTTCATTGGTTCGAATCGACCCTGCATGGCGGAGTGACGACGCCGATCTCGGCGGGCTAAGTGCATGAGCCGGGGTGGCCTCAAGGCGATGGCGATTGCGGCACAGCGCTGGTACGAAAATTTCCGCCCCTCCGGAGTCAAGGTCCATACCGGCGCGACGGTGATCGAACTCGGTATGGTCGAGCAAAACTTCAAGGAGATGACCGATGCTGGTGCCATACTGCTGGGCGATATCCCGGCCGAAATCGCATTCTGTTTGCCAATGGCAATACCGCCCGCCAGCGCGAGCTGGACACTGGCCTGATCGAACGCGGCTATTTCGCCGATTTCGTACTGATGGATCAGGCGCAGCACGCGCCCGGCAAAACCATTCTTGAATCGATGCAACTGGGCAATCTACCGGGTGTGGGCATGATCATCATCAATGGCGTGGTACGGTCCGAGCGCAGCCGCGACACGCCGCCAGCAACCCGGCTGCCGCAGGTCGTATCGTGGCGCTCAGGTGATCTTGTGCACCAGCCTGTTCAGGCTGCGCTGTTCGGATGTACTGAGCGGGGCCAGCGTTTCGGTGGTAATCCCGCGGCCCACCTCGAGCATGCGCGACCAGGTCCGCACCGGCGGGCGACGGTGGGATCTGCGTCCGGCGCTTGTCGGCGGGATCAGGTTCGGCCTCGGTCAGCCCCGCGATCGTATGGGCCTGAAGGGTCGCGGCGGGCCGCTGGCTGGCCAGACGCAGCAAATAGCCGACCTTTTCGTCCAGAACATATGCCGTGTCGTTTTTGCCATGTCAGCTATTCGTGATAGCGACCGTTTGCTGTGACGGTCGCCGAATCCGAAGTTTTATCAGTCTTAATAATTGTTTACCTCAAGCCGTCCTTTCCCTCGGCCTCCTTCGCCGTCAACCCGCCGACGCGTGGCAGGGGACGGCCGCTGTCGGTGACGGCGACCGCAACCATGATCTCACCCGCGCGGGGCGCATCATTCAGGCGCACCTCGATACCGTCGAAATGGCTGCGGACATAAGCGGCGTCCTTGTGCCCCAGCGGCACGTCCAGCACCTGCCCGGGACTGCCCATCTTCTTGGACGAAGGCACCAACGCCGCGCCCTTCTCGACCTCTTTGCGCAGCGGCGCGCCCAGCTTGGGATGCAGGATCGCGGCAGCGTGTTCCAACTCGCCATTCTCGCCGACCATTGCAGATTTCCCGTAACTTTCAGCCTGTTGCGGAGTAATCCCTAGCGCCTCGACACAACGGCGGCCCAGCAGTTCACCCAGTTCCGCGCCGGTTTCCATCAACTCGCTCAGGTCTTCCACGTAACGTCCGGCACAGGGGTTTTCGATCACCGCGACGGCGACGGCCTTGCGGGTGGGCGGGGTAATGCCGCGACCCGCCTCGATATGGGTTTCCTCGACATTCACGGCGATCTTGCGAATCTTGGTCATCTCAGCCCATCCTCTCCCTTGATTTGCCAGGCTTCCAATCCGCCCGAGCGGGAATGGATGCGCGGGCCGGTCGTCATCACCAGCGCAAAAGCCATCTCGTCGGCGCGGGGTGCGTCGTTGCAACCGACCTCCATACTGTCGAAATGGCTGCGCACATAGGCAGCATTGATATGGGTGATCGGCACGTCGAGGCGCGTGCCTAACCCGCTGACTTTCTTGGAAGAAGGCACGATTGCATTGGCCTTGCCCAGAAGCTGGCGCATGGCGTATCCGCCTGGTGCATGCCACAGTGCGCCGTGCTCCAGCTCTCCACCTTCGCCGATGAGCGAGCCCTTGCCGTAGCCTTCGACGTTTTCAGGCCCGCCCAGCATGTCGATCAGCTTTTGCGCCATGTCCAGCCCCAGGGGCTTGAGATCTTCCATAAACCCTTGAATCTCGGTCACATAACGCCCTGCGAACGGGTTTGCGATAATCGCCAGGACCGAAGCGCGACGCTGCGGTTTGTCGCTGACGGGGCCGCCTTCGTGATAGATTTCTTCCAGCGAAGACACGGTTTTTCGCAGCACAACCTCAGGCATGTTCCAACCTCTCCGGTCGAGGCGCGGTCATCAGGTCGGTGCATCCCACCTGACTCGACCGGTCGCGCAAAGTCAGATGCGCGGCGCGTATTTTGTTCGTCTTGTACATGTTCTCAGCCACCTCTTGTCCGTTTTGTACCGCTCGAAAGATCTCGTTTTCATTCAGGGCGCCGCATCCTGTCACCACCGGCAGGTTGCCCAGATCGCTGCCGGCCTGCACCTCATTCGCCGGAACGCGCCGGATCGCCGGATGGCCGGGCAGGTCTACTGCGTTGGCGATGAGCGTGGCGGCTACATCCGCCGCCGCCGCGTTGCGGGCGAGAACGGTGACGCTGTCGGCGAAACCAAGGGAAAGACTGCGCCCGCCGAGGCCCGAGGTGGCGAGCCCTCCGATCTCGTCCGAGGCGTTAACGGTGATGCGACCGAGGTCGCGCCCGTGCAGATCCTGCATCGCCATCGAAAAACTTTCACCCTCGCTCAGATGAAGCGCAATGTCGCCGCCGTTGTTCACATAGGCACGGCGCAGGGCGGCGGCCTGTGTCATTGTGGTCAGAACCTCGTCGGCGACGGCGCCTGCAACGGCGGCCATGCAGGTGACGAAACTGGCGGTGTGCGGGCGGATGGCCCGGTCCATCCGGCGCGCGGTCGAGCCCGCCGGCATCGGTGCGTCCGGCGTCATGGGCGCGCGCAGCGTTTCCAACTCGTCCACCAGTTCCTGCAGGATCGTGTCGAACCGGGCGCGGGCGGCGTCAAAGGCGCGGGGGCGTTCGCCGTCGGCGCCGATGATCAGGTCGATGGGGCCGTGCTGCAGATGCAGGCGGGTTCCGCAGGGGAGTATGGCGGCGGACGGCCCCATGTCAGCGCGCCCACCGGAAATGCTTGCGGTCGGTCGGATCGGGCTGGCGTTCGTCTGGGGGAAGTTTGCGGGCGTTGTCCGAGACCACCTGGTCGACAGGCGTGACCTCGCCCATGTGCCCGCCAAGCGCGGCATAGTCGCTGATGCGCATGGTGAATTCGATGGGGGCGACCAGCGCGGGCGTCGGCACATAGCCGAAGGATTGCGTTGGCATGTCCAGTACATCGACCATCACCGTGATGCCACCGCCGGGCCAGACATAGCTTTCGGCCCCGCCGCAGGTGACGAAGGCCAGCGCGTCCTTGACCGATTTGGTCAGCCGCACCGGGTTTTCGGTGACGCCCGCACGCAGCGACCCGCCCGCGCCGCCCATGAACAGAACCGAACAGACCGAGGGTTCGCAGTTTTCGGCAATGAGATCGGCCGAATCTTTCAGCACCTCGGGGATTTGCGCGGGCTTTGGGGAAAGCGCGTCATCCAGTTCGAAATAGGCATATTGTTCGCCCGTGGTCGAGACCATCAGCAGCCGCAGGCCGGGCCATGCGACCTCGGGCTTGAACTCACCCAGAATCACCAGCGGGTCGGTGATGTCGGTGCCGCCCCAGCCGGTGCCGGGTTCGGCCACCTGAAAGTATCGCCCCGGGGTTGAGCGGCGGCCCTTGATGCGGATGCCGGTGGGCGGTACATCCAGCATCTTGCCCGCCTGATGTTCGCTGAGCACACCGGTGATGTGATCGTCGACGACGACGACGTCGTCCACATGGCCCATCCACTGTTTGGCGAACATGCCGATGGCGGCGGAACCGCAGCCGACGCGCATCAGCTTTTCCTCGACCCCGTTGATGATGGGGGCCTGGCCTGCCTGAATGATCACGGTTGTCTCGTGCCCCGGCTCGCCGATCACCATCTCGACCGCCTCGCGGTTGCACAGTTTCAGTAGCGCGTCGCAGGTCACGCGGCCCTCTTTCTTGGAGCCGCCCGTGAGGTGTTCGACCCCGCCGAGCGACAGCATCTTGGAGCCGTATTCCGAGGTCATCACATGGCCGATGGGTTCACCATCGACCCGCACCACGTCGCGTTCGTGGCCGATATGGCGGTCGGTGTCGATCTTCACCTTGACGCCGCAATAGGAAAAGATGCCTTCGGTCACGACGGTAACCATGTCGACGCCCTCGACCTCCTGGCTGACGATGAAGGGGGCGGGCTTGTAGTCGGGATAGGTGGTGCCAGCGCCGACGGCGGTGACAAAGGGGCGGTGGCCCTGCAGGATATCGCCGTTCCAGTCGCCGTGCGGCTTGTCGGCCATGAAGGGCACCAGTTTCTGGTCGGTGTGTTCGATCACCGTCAGCGCGTCAAGCCGGACCAGCGCGCCGCCGTGGTTGGCATAGCGGTCGCAGGCGCCAGAGCGGCCTTCGGCGATATAGCAGAGTACAGGGCAGGCGTCGCAGCGGATTTTCTCGGGCTTGATACGTTCAGTGGCCATTGGCGTGGTCTTTCAATGCGGCCCGCAGGCGCGAGGGCGTGGCTGGTCCCTGATAGAGGCGCACCCCGCAGGCGTCCTTGATGGCGTTGAATATCGCCGGGGCGGTGGGGATCAGGGCGTGCTCGCCAAGCCCCTTGGCGCCGTAAGGGCCGTGCGCGTCGGGTTCTTCGATGATCAGGGTTTCGATCGGGGGGATGTCGCCGATGGTCGGGATCAGATAGTCGTGCAGGTTCTCGGTGCGGCCCGGGATATATTCCTCCATCAGCGCCATGCCCAGGCCTTGTGCGATGCCGCCTTCGACCTGGCCTTCGACCAGCATGGGGTTGATGGCGCGGCCCACGTCGTGGGCGGCGATGAAGCGCAGCGGCCTGACGGTGCCGAGCCGTGTGTCGACCTCGATGACCGCCAGATGAGCGGCATAGCCGAACTGGGCGTAGGGAATGCCCTGACCGTTTTCGTCGAGCGGTCTGGTCGGCGGGTCATAGGTTTCCTCGGCCCGTAGGACATAACCCTGGTCGTCTACGGGCAGGGGGGCGAGGTCTATCTGGTGGCTCTGGTCGCCATCGGTGATTTCCAGCGCAGAGCCGGTGAGGGTCAGTTCCGCCTCGGGGCTGGCGTTGACGCGCGACAGGATCTCAGCGCGCAATGCCTCGCCCGCCAGTTGCGCGGCCTTCCCGGTGACATAGGTCTGGCGCGAGGCCGAGGTCTTGCCCGCATCCGGGGTCACGTCGGTATCGGGGCCGATCAGGATCAGTTGTGTGGTGGGCAGGCCGAGGGCGGTGGCGAAGATCTGGGCGATGACGGTGTTCGCGCCCTGACCGATATCCGCCGCGCCCTGATGCAGCACCAGCGAGCCGTCGGCGCGAATGCCGCCCTTGATGGTCGAGGGGTTGGGCAGCGAGGTGTTGCCGCAGCCATACCATCCGGCAGCGACGCCGACGCCCCGTTTGAGTGTTTCATTTTCGGCATTGAAGGCGGTGGCCTGTTCACGTTCGCTTTTCCATGCGGGCCGCAGCGCCTCAAGGCAGGGGCGGATGCCGACGCCCTGATCGAAGACCTGACCGCAGATCGTGGGCATGCCGTTGTCAAGCGCGTTGGAGATGCGGAATTCGAGCCGGTCGATACCAAGTTGGTCGGCCAGTTCATCGAACAGGCTTTCCTGCGCCAGCGCCGATTGCGGCACACCAAAGCCTCGGAACGCGCCCGAGGGCGGGCAGTGGGTGTGGATGCCCTTGGCCTCGGCCCGGTAGTCGGTGAAGCGATAGGGGCCGGAGGCGTGGACGGGGACGCGGTTGGCCACGGTCGGGCCCCAGCTGGAATAGGCGCCGGTGTTGAAGAGACCATCAAAGGTCATGCCACACAGTTTGCCGTCTCTTGTCGCGCCGATGCTCAGACGCATGTCGGAGGGGTGGCGTTTGGTGGTCGATTGCATCGACTCGGTGCGGGAATAGGTCAGGCGTACCGGCTGGCCGGTCTTGAGGGCCGCGATGGCGAGGTAGGGCTGCACCGAGATATCGAGCTTGGCGCCGAACCCGCCGCCGGTGGCGGTGGGAACGATGCGGATCCGGTCGCGGTCCATGGCGAGGATGTCGGCGAGGCTGTCGAGATCCATCACCGGGGCCTGGGTACAGGCGTGGACATGCACGCGCCCGTCCACGACCCGAGCAAATCCGGCCTCGGGCTCGATATAGGCGTGTTCGACAAAGCCCGAGCGAAAGCGGCCCTCGACCACGATATCGGCGCGGGCCAGCGCGGCCTCGGCGTCGCCATGCCTGACGAAGCCCGAAGTCATGACATTGCCCGCGCGGTCGGGGTGCAGCGGTGGGGCGTCGTCGGCCATCGCCTCGGCCATGCCCGTGGTGGCGGGCAGTTCGGTCCAGGTGACCGGGAAGCTCTGCGGATCGAAGGCGGCGATGGCGTCGGGTGTGCCGACGATGGCGGCCACGGCTTCGCCCCGGAACCGGGTCTCGCCAGTGGCGAAGACGGGTTGATCGACAAAACCGGGGATGGTGCCGAAGAGGTTGCGGCCCGGCACGTCCGCCGCAGTCAGGATCGCCGTGATGCCCGGGTTGGCGGCAAGCGCGCCCATGTCGCCCAGTTCGAAGGCGGCGCGGTGATAGGGGGAGCGGATCAGCAACAACTCCAGCGTGCCCGCCGGGGCGACGTCGTCACCGAAGGATTCGGTTCCCGCGATCTTGGGCACCCCGTCGAGGCGCGGTATGGGTGCGCCGACATGGGTGTTCTCGGGGTCGGGCAGGGCCGGTTCGCGATAGGCCTGTACCACCGCCTCGATGATCTTGCGATAGCCGGTGCAGCGGCACAGAACGCCGCCAAGCGCGTCCTTGACCTCGTCTTCTTCCGGGCGCAGGTCGCGGCGCAGCAGGGCGGTGGCCGAAACCATCATGCCCGGCGTGCAGATGCCGCATTGCGCCGCGCCATGGGCATGGAAACTTTCGGCCAGCCTTTGCGTCACCGGCTCGTTCTGCGCCAGCCCGGCAAGGGTTTCGACCGTCTGGCCCGCCGCTTGATGCGTGGGGGTCAGGCAGGCGCAGACCGCCTCGCCGTCAATCAGAACGGTGCAGGCACCGCAATCGCCGGCGTTGCAGCCGATCTTGACGTCGCGGGCCGACAGCCGCTCGCGCAGCGTTTCCGACAGGCGCTCGCCCAGCCGGGGGCGGATGGCGACCGCTTCGCCGTTCAAGCGGAACTGGATCAGTTCATCGTCAACCCGCCAGTCCATCGGCCCCTCCGGCGTTGTGAATTGCGCGCAGTATCTGTTCGGCCACCGCATCGGCGCGATAGGCGGCGCTGCCGCGAATGTCGTCGATCGGGGTGAGCGGGGCGAGATGGGTGTCGCGCACATCCACCTCGGCGATGGTCTTGCCGATCATGTCGCGTTCCAGTTCGGTCAGCCGCTGCGCCACCGGCGAGCAGGCTCCGACGGCGATACGGGCCTCGGCAATTCTGTTGTCATCGTCCAATGCGATCAGGGCGGCGGTCATGGCGATTGAGATCACCAGATAGCGGCGCGCGCCGAGTTTTTCGAAACTGCCGACGGCATGGTCCGGTGGTGCGGAGATATGCAGCGCCGTCACCATCTCGCCCGGATCAAGCGCGGTGGTGCGGACACCGGTGATGAACTCGGCCAGGGGTAAAGTGCGGGTTGCCGCCATCGAGGTGATCTCAACCTGCGTGTCGAGCGTCAGCAGCGGCGGCACACCGTCAGCGGCGGGGGAGGCGTTGCACAGGTTTCCCGCGATGGTTCCGGCGTTCTGGATCTGGATGCTGCCCACCTCGCGCGCGGCGGCCTGCAACCCGGCAAAGGCCGGGGGCAGTTGCGCGCGGGTCAGATCGCTCCACCGTGTCGCCGCGCCAATGCGCCAGTGGCCGTCTTCGCGCCGGATGCCACGCAGGCCCCCGATGCGGGTAATGTCGAGCAGATCGGTCTGCACGGCACCGTGCGGTTTGGACGGATAGAAATCGGTGCCACCCGCGACGATCCTGGCCCCTCCGGCGGCCAGTGTGTCAAGCGCTTCGCTGAGTTCGGTTGGTGCGAGATACCTCAAACAGCTGCCCCTTCCCGGCTGACCATTCTTGCTTGTATACGAATGATATTGAGGGAATGCGATTCGAGTCAATGGTGGCGGGATACCACCCGTCACGATTGCTGATCCGGCAGGCTCTAACGCTCGCGCCATATCTCCATCAGATCGTTGAATCGGGGGTCTTCACGCAATGGCGCCAAATCGGGATCTTCGGTGGCCCACTTCATCATCCGGATCGGCCTGCCCTCCATGATCGACCTTTCGAGAAACCTGAGGGCGTTGTCGCGATCCCCAAGCATCGAGTAGGCGCAGGCGATGTTGTAGGTCGAGCGTGGATCGGCCGGGGCGACATCGACAGCCTTCTGCAGCCAGTCCAGTGCCCGGTCGCGTTCGTCGAGATGGATCAGGGCGAATGCACCGACATAGGCGGCGTGCACATTGCGGTCGTCATATTCGTACAACCGGCTAGCGATCGAAAACGTCTCATGCGCGAGCGCCAGCATTTTGTCTGTCTGACCAAGCTCCTTCCACAGGGTCATAAGCATCATCTTGGATTGTAGATCGTCGCCACGAACCTTGGATGCCTTGTGGTACATGTTCGCTGCTGACTCGAAGTCTTCGTGGATAAGGTGGAACATGCCAAAGTTCCAAAATGCCTCGTACAGCATCGGGTCGATTTCAAGGGCGGTGTTGAATTCGCGGATTGCGCCTTTGGCGTCGTCCTTGAGCATCAACACGAACGCCAGCGAGGCGTGGGCCTCGGCCATGCCCGGCGCGACCGCAAGTGCGCGGCGGCTGTTGTCTTCGGCCGTGTCGAGGATGTCAGGCTCGGACGAATAGTAATGATAGTATGTCGCATCGCAGTCGGACAGGCCGGTCAGTGCGATTGCGTATCCGGGGTCAAGTTCCACCGCCTTGAGAAACAGCTTGCGGGCGGTTTCAAGGTTGTCGCGGCTCATGCTGTGCATCTGCTGACGGCCACGCAGATAACAGTCATAGGCCTGAAGATTGCGCGTGGGCACGCGTTTGATGGCTTTTTGCTCTTTCGGAGCAAGAACGATTTTCAGGGAGTCGACGATGCTGCGGGTGATTTCGTCCTGCACCTCGAACACGTCCGTCAGTTCCCGGTCATAGCGTTCCGCCCACATGTGACCGCCGGTGCGGCCGTCGATCAGCTGCGCGGTCACCCGGACCCGGTTGCCGGATTTGCGCACGCTGCCTTCGAGGATGAACATGACATCGAGGTCGGCGCTGATCTGTCGGATGTTCACCGGACGGCCCTTGTAGGCGAAGGTCGAGTTGCGGGCGGCCACAAACAGCCGCGAGATCTTGGACAGGTCGGTGATGATGTCTTCAGTAATGCCGTCCGAGAAGTATTCCTGTTCACTGTCGCCGCTCATGTTCGAGAAAGGCAGCACGGCGATGGAATACCGTTCTGGCGGGCTGTGCCGTGGTTCCGGGATTGGTGGGGCGGCTTCGGTCCCTGCCTCGGTCGGGATCTGGAACACGCGAACCGGTTTGGCGATATTTTTCAGCTGTCTGAGACCGAGATCCCGGAAGGTGCAGTCGACCTTGCCCACGACCATGTCATGAGCGGGGCCGGAGATGCAGATGCTGCCGGGGTCCGACAGGTTTTCCAGCCGGGCCGCCACGTTGACGCCGTCGCCATAGATGTCGTCGCCGTCGACAATGACGTCCCCGAGGTTGATGCCGATGCGGAGCGCGAATGTGTTGCCGCTGCCGGACAGGCCCTGCTGGATCGCAAGGGCGCATTCCACGGCGTCCACGACCGAGGCGAACTCGGCCAGGAACCCGTCGCCGACAAGTTTGACGATGCGGCCGTTTCGCTGGATGATCTGAGGATCGAAATGGTTTGTGCGATGCTGTTTGAGGGCGGTGAACGTGCCGGTTTCATCACTCTCCATCAGCGCGGAGAATCCCACCACATCCGCAATCATGATCGCTGCAAGCCGGCGCGTCACCTTGTTCTCCCCTTCATCGTTCGATCATACGACGTCCGCGGAAGGTGCGGAACTGCTTATATGGGGGCCGGTTCGTCGTTCAGCCAGAAAGGCTGCGCTGGCAGATCTCGGCGGATCCTCGGTTTAAAACCGGCGCTCGGTATCGCGCGTCAGGGTATAGGTCTGGCGCCAGATCTTTTCGAACTGCGGCAGGGACCGGGTGCGATAGACCTCGTTGGCCTGCAGGTCTTGCCCGGATTTGAGCAGGTCGGCGATCAGCAGGCACAACGCTATGGCCTCTTCCAGGTCCACGATGATGGGCTGGAGTTCGGAGGCGAATTCCGGAGAAAACTCACCGCGCCGGATGCGGGCCTTCAACTGGTTCAGGTCGACCTGAACGATCTGCTTGGGAACGCCGGACAGCGAATCCAGTTCCGATCCTTCCTCGGTCAACGGTGTGACCCAGCCGCCATGCACCGCAATGAGCGCCTGGGATTGCAGGTGGTACAGGTGGCGCGAGTCGTGTTCAAGTTTGACGATGGTCCGGTACTGCAACAGAAGATCGGCAGCCGGATCGGTCTTGTTGGCCCAGGCAGAAGACAGGAACAGGGTCAGAACCGCCATTGCCGAAAGAAAATACCTGCGTGTCATCGATTACCCCCCGATTACTGTCATCGTATCATTTTCGGGCATTTATTGCCATTTCCCAGCGATTTGGGTCGGCGCGGCGGCATTTGTCGCGGCTTTGGGAAAGGCTTTCGTTCGGGCTCAGCAACGCTATGCTAGTGCACCGAACGCAACCCCCGAGGCCCATCCGTGATCGAATTGCGAGACCTGCAGCTGCTCAGCGCCCTTGCGCGGCATCGTCATTTTGCCAAGGCGGCCGAGGATTGCGGCATTTCTCAGCCTGCTTTTTCGATGCGCATCCGCAATCTGGAGGAGAGGCTGGGCATCACCATCGTGCGCCGCGCCAACCGGTTTCAGGGCCTGACGGACGAGGGTGAGATGATCGTGCGCCGTGCCCGCCGCATTCTGGGCGACACCAAGGCGCTGGAACAGGAGGTCGCCTCGATCCGGGGCGAGATTTCGGGTTCCCTGATTCTGGGCGTGATCCCGACGGCTCTGGCCTTTACCGGGCGGCTGGTGCGCAGGCTGCATCAGGCGCATCCCAAGATCGTGGCGAGGATCGATTCGATGTCCTCGACCGCGATCCAGCAGGGGCTGGACGATGGCACCATCGACGCCGGCATCACCTATGGCGACAGTATCGGCACCGATCTGCGGCATGTGCAGCCGCTGTATGAAGAAGGCTATGTCTTGCTCGTGCCAGCGCATATGACCGATGAGACCGGCCCGATCCCCTGGGCGCGGGTGGCCGAGTTTCCACTGTGCCTGCTGGAGCCGCAGATGCAGAACCGCCGCATTCTGGACCGCATCTTTGCCGAACTGGGCCTGCACCCGCGCGTGGTGGCCGAGACCAGCGGCTTCACCGCCGCCATGGTTATGGCGCGCGAAGGGCTGGCGGCGGCGGTAGTGCCGCGGGTGCTGATCCGGGCACTGGGCGACCCCGAGGGAACACGGGCGTTGCCGCTGATCGAGCCGGACGTGTCCAAACCGATCTGTCTGGCGACCCTGCAACGCGATCCGGAACTGCCAACGGTGGCGGCGCTGCGGCGTGTGTTGACCTCATTGCGGTGATAATCTGTCGTTATCGTGCGATTGAGTTTTGCTATTTGACGATATGCTAGTCTGATGAGACACGGGGCCTGAATCGGAGGGCATCATGGCACCATTAGATACCAAGCCATCAGGCGCACCAAAGGGCGTCTGGAAGTCAGGTAAAGGCAAGGGGCGGCACACGCCCAAAGGCCGGCAGTTCACGGATGAGGGTCAGGCCGAGATTGCGCGCCTGCTGGGCGACCGCCCGCGCCGCCGCGACCTGCTGATCGAATTCCTGCATTTGATTCAGGACGAGCACGGCCATATCAGCGCCGACCACATCGCCGCGCTGGCGGTCGAGATGCGGATCGGGCAGGCCGAGATTTACGAGACCGCCACCTTCTATGCTCATTTTGACGTGGTGAAAGAGGGTGAGACCCCTCCGCCCGCGCTGACCATCCGGGTTTGCGATTCTCTCTCCTGCGAGATGGCCGGTGCCCAGCAATTGCAGAAGGCTCTGGAAGATGGGCTGGACCCGGCAGAGGTCCGCGTTGTCCGCGCGCCCTGCATGGGCCGCTGCGACACGGCTCCGGTGCTGGAGATCGGTCACAATCATATCGATCATGCGACCCCCGAAAAGGTGAACGCTGCCATCGCGGCGGGTGATACCCACGCCCATCTGCCCGACTACGAAGCCTTTGCCGCCTACGAGGCAAACGGCGGTTATGCCAAGCTGAAAGAACTGCGCGAGGGCGGCAATTGGGAGAAGGTGCAGGAAGATGTCCTGGCCTCGGGCCTGCGCGGTCTGGGCGGTGCCGGCTTCCCGTCCGGTAAGAAATGGGGCTTTGTTCGCATGAATGAAGGTCCGCGCTATCTGGCCGTGAACGGGGACGAGGGCGAGCCAGGTACGTTCAAGGACCGTTACTATCTGGAGCGTACACCGCATGTCTTCCTGGAGGGTATGCTGATCGCCGCCTGGGCGGTCGAGGCCGAGACCTGCTTTATCTACATGCGTGACGAATACCCGGCGGTTCTGGAAATCCTGGGCCGCGAGATTGCCGAGCTGGAAGGCGCTGGCATTGTCGCCAAGGGTTACATTGACCTGCGTCGGGGTGCCGGTGCGTATATCTGCGGTGAAGAATCCGCGATGATCGAATCGATCGAGGGCAAGAAGGGCCTGCCGCGTCACCGTCCTCCGTTCGTGGCGCAGGTTGGGGTCTTTAATCGCCCGACGCTCGTGCACAATGTCGAGACGCTCCATTGGGTCGCCAAGGTCTGCCGGGAGGGGCCGGAGGTCCTGAATTCGGTTGAAAAGAATGGCCGCAAGGGCCTGCGCAGCTATTCGGTCTCGGGCCGTGTTGCAAAGCCGGGGGTCTACCTGCTGCCCGCGGGTTCGACCATTCTTGACGTGATTGATGCCGCCGGGGGCATGGCTGAGGGCCATGTGTTCAAGGCGTATCAACCGGGCGGGCCGTCGTCGGGTCTTCTCCCTTCGAACATCGACGATGTCCCGCTCGACTTTGACACATTGCAGCCGCTGGGCACCTTCATCGGGTCGGCGGCGGTGGTGGTCCTCTCCGACCGGGACACCGCGCGCGATGCGGCGCTGAACATGCTGCGGTTCTTCGAGGATGAAAGCTGCGGACAGTGCACCCCCTGCCGGGCAGGTTGTGAAAAGGCGGTCAAGCTGATGCAGGCCGAAAAGTGGGATCAGGACCTGCTGGAAGACCTGTGTCAGGTCATGGGCGATGCCTCGATCTGCGGTCTGGGGCAGGCGGCCCCGAACCCGATCCGCCTGGTCATGAAACATTTCGCTGACGAAATCTGAGGGAGACAGCCATGCTTGATGCAAGCCCAACCAAGACCGTCACCTTCAACCTGAACGGCGATGACGTCACAGTGCCCGAAGGCACAACGATCTGGGACGCGGCCAATGGCCGTGGCCTGATCATCCCGCATCTGTGCCACAAGCCGGCGCCGGGTTATAAACCCGACGGCAACTGCCGCGCCTGCATGGTCGAGGTGGAGGGCGAGCGCACGCTGGTCGCTTCGTGCATCCGTCCTGCAGCCGAGGGGATGGTGGTCAAGACCGACACCGACCGTGCCGAGAAATCGCGCGCGATGGTCATGGAACTGCTGGTGGCGGACCAGCCCGAGCAGCCGCACGACGCCTCCAGTCATTTCTGGGACATGGCCAAGCTGAACGATGTCAGCGACAGCCGTTTCCCGGCGAAGGAGCCGGAGAAAATTCCGCTGCTGGATGACAGCCACGTAGCGATGCGCGTCAATCTGGACGCCTGCATCAACTGCAACCTCTGTGTCCGCGCCTGCCGCGATGTGCAGGTGAATGACGTGATCGGTATGGCCGGTCGCGGCCATACCGCTCAGGTGGTGTTCGACCAGAACGATCCGATGGGGGCCTCGACCTGTGTGGCTTGTGGCGAATGCGTTCAGGCCTGCCCGACCGGCGCGCTGATGCCCGCCACCGTGCTGGATGACAAGCAGCAGGGCGACAGCAAGGATTACGATTCTGAGACCGAAAGCGTCTGCCCGTTCTGCGGCGTGGGCTGCAAGGTCTCGCTGAAGGTCAAGGACGGCAAGGTCAAGTATGTCGAGGGCATCAACGGCCCCGCAAACGAGGGCCGCCTGTGTGTCAAAGGCCGCTTTGGCTTTGACTACATCCACCACCCGCACCGCCTGACCAAACCGCTGATCCGGCGCGAGGATGCGCCTGAAAAAGGCCTGAACGTCGATCCGGGCAATCTGTCTACTCATTTCCGCGAAGCGACCTGGGAAGAGGCGATGGATCTGGCCGCCACAAAGCTCAAAGCCTTGCGCGACGAAGATCCACGCAGCGTTGCGGGCTTTGGCTCGGCCAAATGCACCAACGAAGAAGCCTATCTGTTCCAGAAGTTCATCCGACAGGGTTTCAGGCACAACAACGTCGACCACTGCACCCGCCTGTGCCACGCCTCATCCGTGGCGGCGCTGATCGAGAATGTGGGCTCGGGCGCGGTGACCGCGACCTTCAACGAGATCGAAAATGCGGATGTGGCGATCATCATCGGCTCGAACCCGATTGAGAACCACCCGGTTGCGGCTACTTATTTCAAGCAATTCGCCAAGCGTGGCGGCAAGCTGATTGTGATGGACCCGCGCGGCGTCGGCATGCGCAAGTTCGCAACCGAGATGCTGCAGTTCCGTCCGGGCGCGGATGTCTCGATGCTGAACGCGATCATGAACGTGATCGTCGAAGAAGAGCTGTATGACAGCCAGTATATCCACCGCTGGACCGAGAACTGGGAGGCCGAGAAGGAGCACCTGCGCGCCTTCACCCCCGAAAAGATGTCCAAAATTTGTGGCATCGAACCGGATCAGCTGCGCCGCGTCGCCCGCATCTTTGCGAATGCCAAGGCAGGCCTGATCTTCTGGGGTATGGGCGTCAGTCAGCATATCCACGGCACCGACAACTCGCGTTGCCTGATCAGCCTCGCTCTGATGACCGGCAACGTCGGCAAGCCCGGCGCGGGTCTGCACCCGCTGCGGGGCCAGAACAACGTGCAGGGCGCGTCGGACGCGGGTCTGATCCCGATGTTCCTGCCGGATTATCAGACCGTAACGGACGATGGCATCCGCGCCAGGTTCAACGAGGTCTGGAACTCGGATGACTTCTCGAACGAGAAGGGTCTGACCGTGACCGAGATCATCGATCACGCCTATGCGGGCAAGATCCGGGGCATGTACATTCAGGGCGAAAACCCGGCCATGTCCGACCCCGATGCAGGGCACGCTCGCGAGGCGCTGGCCAAGCTGGACCTGATGATCGTGCAGGATATCTTCCTGACCGAAACGGCGAACTATGCCGACATCATTCTGCCCGCCTCGGCGCTTTACGAAAAGAACGGCACGGTGTCCAACACCAACCGTCAGGTGCAACGGGTACGCCCTGCGGTGCCGCCGCCGGGCGAGGCGCGCGAGGACTGGAAAATCACCGTCGAACTGGCGCAGCGGATCGGGTTGAACTGGGACTACACCGACGTGTCGCAGGTTTTCGACGAGATGAAACTGACGATGAAGTCGCTCGACAACATCACCTGGGAGCGTCTGAAGACCGAAACCATCACCTATCCGTCGCTCAGCGAGACCGATCCGGGTCAGGCCATCGTGTTCGGCGACGGCTTCCCGCGCCCCGAGGGCCGCGCACGGTTCACACCCGCCAGCGTGATCCCGCCGGACGAGGCGCCGGATGACGAATACCCGATGATCGCCACCACGGGGCGTCAGCTGGAGCATTGGCACACCGGCTCGATGACCCGCCGGTCGCGGGTTCTGGATGCGGTCGAACCGGAAGCGAACTGTTCGATGAACCCCCGCACGCTGAAACTGATGGGGATCGAGCCGGGCGAGACGGTGCGCCTGACCACCCGGCGCGGGTCCATCGAGATCATGGTCCGCGCTGACCGGGCAATTGCCGAGGACATGGTGTTCATCCCCTTCGCCTATGTCGAGGCCGCGGCAAACATCCTGACCAACCCGGCCATCGACCCCTATGGCAAGATCCCCGAGTTCAAGTTCTCGGCGATCCGGGTCGAAAAGGCCGAGGCAGTCGCGGCGGAATAACTCTCCTCCTATTTCCGCCGTTTGACGGGCGGTCCTTTCGGGGGCCGCCCTTTTTGTTTGCCCGGGCCGTCCCGCATTTCATCTTTTCCAAAACACCTCGGGGGGAGACGCGATCCAGCCGCGCCGGTTGACAGGTGGTGCTGCGACCGGCTCTGTTCAAAGCGCGGGATTCTTCCGGCTTTCCCTGCAAGATCAGGGGCACGACCGCAGGGTTCACGCGGGCGGTCGGGATTTTCGAGGAACAGGGGAACGGGCCATGCCATCGAAAAATACTCCGCCATCGGGCCATGACGGTCCCTATCCTGCGCCGGTCGAGGTGCGGGGGTTCGCAGTCAAGCCCGAGTGGATCGACTATAACGGCCACATGAATGTGGGCTATTACGGGGTCGCCTTCGACGAGGCGCTGGAAGAGGTAATGGTTGCCCATTTGGGACTGGGCGGCGTTCAGGTCGAGGCCATGGGCGAGGGGCCTTACATGATCCAGTCGCATCTGCAATTCCTGCGTGAGGTGCGCGAGGGCGAGCGGTTTTACTTCCGCTTCCGGTTGCTCGATGCGGATGCCAAGCGGGGACATTATTTCATGCAGATGTTCTCGGAAGCGGGTGACGCGCTTTGCGCCACGCAGGAGGGGCTGTTCATCAATGTCAGTCACCGGACCGGGCGGTCCTGTGCCTATCCGGGCTGGGCTGCCGCGCGGCTGGCGCGGATGGTCGAGGATCACAAAGGGCCGGAGTCCGCGCCGCAGATTGGTCAGCCCATCGGCATTCGGCGCAGATGACGGTGCTCAGCGCCCGATGGCATAAGCCTGCATCAGCCGGGGTGTGGCGGCGGCCCTGAGCATACCGTCCGGGGCGCGCGAGGCGGCAGTCAGGCGGCCGACGGTCCAGGGCGCGGCGACCTCGATTTTGTGGCCGCGGGCACGCAGGTCGGCGATGGTGGCCTCGCCCAGTGCGGGCTCGGCCATCAGATGGCCGGGGCGGGCGTTGCGCGGGTAGAACGAGCTTTGGAAATGTTCGGTGTGAAACAGCGGCGCGTCGATCGCCTGTTGCAGGTTCATGTCCCGGTGGATCAGACGCAGCAGGAAGATCAGCTGCCATTGATCCTGCTGGTCGCCGCCGGGGGTGCCGAAGGCGAGCTCCGTGCCGTCCGGGCGGCGCGCCATCGAGGGCGACAGCGTCGTGCGCGGGCGGCGGCCCGGAGCGAGCGAGCTGGGCAGCCCCTCGTCCAGCCAGAACATCTGTGCTCGGGTGTTGAGCGGCATGCCCAGCCCCGGCACCACCGGCGAGGATTGCAGCCAGCCGCCCGAGGGCGTGGCCGAGACCATGTTGCCCCAGCGGTCGATCACATCGAGATGCACCGTGTCGCCGCGCTTTTCGGTGAGATGCGCCATGGTCGGCTCGCCCGCTCCGATATCGGTCCCGGACATGTGGGTCTCGGCGGCGCGGGTGATGGCGGCCTCGGCCCACGCCTCGAACCCCGGCAGGTGGCCGGGGCGCTGCCGGGTCGAAGCGGTGTCGCCGATCAGGGCGCGCCGGTCGTCCGCGTATTCGTCGGAAAGCAGCTGATCCAGCGGCAGGGCGGTGTGATCGGGGTCGCCGTAATACGCCTCGCGGTCGGCAAAGCCGAGTTTCATCGCCTCGGTGACGAGATGCGCGAATTCGGCCTCACCGGCGCTATCCAGGTCGAAACCGGCCAGCAGGTTCAGCGATTGCAGCAGGGTCGGGCCTTGTGTCCACGGCCCGCCTTTCCAGATGGTCCAGCCATCGTATGTGCCTGCCATCGGTATTTCATAGCTGGCCTTCCAGCCGGCCATGTCCGCACCGGTCAGCACCCCTTTGCGGCGGGCCCCGGCGGCGTCCATGACGCAGGCGTCGCGCAGGTAGCGGTCGATGGCCTCGGCCACGAAGCCCTTGTAGAAGGCCGCTCGCGCGGCTTCGATCTGCGCCGCGCGCTCCGGTACGGATTCGGCCTCGTGCAGCAGCCGCTCCCACGTGGCGGCCAGTTGCGGGTTGCGCATCAGCGCGCCCGGTTGCGGGGCGGTGCCGCCGGGCAGCCATGTGTCATACGAGGTCGGCCACTCGTCGCGGAAGAACCCGGCGAGATCGGCGATTGTATGGGCCACACGCGGCAGGGCGGGGTGGCCCTGGGCGGCATAGTGGATAGCGGGTTCCAGTATCTCGCGCAGCGGTAGCGATCCATGGTCGCGCAGCATCAGCATCCAGGCGTCGAAGGCGCCGGGGATCACGGTCGCCAGCAGGCCCGAGCCCGGAATGCGCCGCAGCCCTTCGTCGCGGTAATGGCCGATGGTGGCGCGGGCCGGGGCGGTGCCCTGACCGCAGACCATCGTGGGCGCGGCATCGCCCGCCGGTTTGATCAGCATCGGCATGTCGCCCAGCGGGCCGTTTAGATGCGGCTCGACCACATGCAGGGTGAACCCGGTCGCGGCGGCGGCGTCAAAGGCGTTGCCGCCGCGTTCCAGTATCCGCATGCCCACCGCCGAAGCGATCCAGTGGGTCGATGTGACGACGCCGAAGGTTCCGGCGATCTCGGGGCGGGTGGTGAAGGTCATGGCAGCTCGGTCCGGTTGTGCGGCAATCCTGCATGCCACCTGGACCGGGTCAAGCCGCTGTCAAGGTCAGGCGACCAGATCGAAGGCCGTGGCGGTTTCCGCGGCGACCTGCGGGCCTCTGCCCTCTGACGTGGCGTCCGGGCACAGCACGATGGCGCTGGCCGCGAACCAGTCGAGGCAGGTATCCGCCAGTTCGCAGGCGTCCTGAAGCATTGCGAACCGGACGGACCACGGCGGGGTCCTGTCCGATCCGGGCAGGGTCACGACATACCCGGTTTCGTCGCGCGCGATTTCGATGATCATTGTCGTCTCCCGAACGGTCATGCCCGCGACTGTGCCAACGGATTGTATCGCTGAGGTATAAGTCCTGTGTCACATTCTTGAATATGACGGGGAAGGCTTAGTAATCCCGTTCGAAAAATATCCCGATCCCGGTATCGCCATTGCTGTCCACCGTGCCGCGGACGGTGAAATTGTCGGTGACGTCGAGGTTCAGGTTCACCTCGGTGTCGCCCTGGGTGTTAACGGTGAAGTCGGTATAGAGGTTCTCTCCCAGATACCCGCCCGCCCCCAGCAGGCCGCCGCCGCCCGAGGCGGCGCCGACCTCGACATTGCTTAACCCGGTTTTTTCGCGGATGCCCTTGGTTGCGTCGCCGCCGGCACCGCTGAGCTGCGCCAGCGAGGCGGCCATCTGAGCGACGACAAAGGGTGAGAGTTGTGAGAACTCGTTGCCGAAAAGCAGCATCGCCAGCGCTTCTTCGGCAGGGCGTTCCGGGTCGGCGTAAACGTCGATCTTGGGCGCGTTCAGCGGTCCGGTGATTTCGATGGTGGCGGTTCCGTCCGAGGTGGTCGTTGTCGAGGCAAATTCCAGATAGGGGGTCAGGTTGCCCTGAAGGGTGACCAGGCCCTTGGTCAGGTTCAGCCGTCTTGTAAGAATGTCGAATGTTCCCCGGATCAGTTCGATCTGGCCGGAAGGAACGATTTTGGCCGTGGTGCCGCCGACATGGATCTTACCACCGAGTTCCGCGTTCACGCCGCGCCCGCGCACGAAAACGCGGTTGGGCGCGAGCAGGTTGACATCCAGCGCGATGCGCGAACTCTTGTCATTGCCGTTTCCCGTGTCGAGCAGGTTGGCGCGCTCCAGCGTGGCATAGACCTGCGCCGATTCCCCGCTATGCTTCATCGGCGGTATCGGGGCGGCGCCGACCGCGCCCGAGGCGGCGGCGAGGTTGATGTTGGTCTCTCCGAACTCGATCTGACCGGCCAGCGAACTGTTGCCTGCCAGCGGCCCCGACATCACGATCTGGCCGTTGAGGACGGTCTCATAGAGCAACTGATCGGTCAGCACGAGCTGGTTGATCGCGGTAGTGATCTGCCCGTCGAAAGGAGGCGTCAGCGCCACCGGCCCGGAAATGGAGAAGCCGCCGCCATTGCGCCCGTTGCCGTTCAGTGCCAGGGTTGCGCGGCTGTTGGCGAGGCTGACGGTGCCGCCGATATTGGTAAGTGTCTGACCGGCGGCGGGAATGGCGAAGGTCACACCCGAGGTCGAGATATTGCCCGACAGCGCGTCGAGGCCCGGCTTGCCCTTGAGCGCCAGGTCATACCGGGCGGAACCCGCGATCTTGTTGGGAGTGATAAATTTATTGGCGATACCGATATTGATACCGCCGGTGGCGGTCATGTCGGCCGTGCCGGCGCCTTCGTCAAATGTGCCCGCGATCGTGGTTTCGATATTGGCGGGGCCGGAGGCGTTGGCGTCGACCGTCCAGATGCCGTTCTGGCGTTTGGCGTGTCCCTTGGCTGTGGCAGATCCCGGAAACTCGGGCAGGAACCGTTCCATCCGGTCCAGCTGTGCCTCGAAGTCGAAATCGGCATCGCCGCCGGTATCCGCGACGCCGACAAGGTTGGCATAAGAGCTGTCCGGCCCGGTCAGGCGGATATCGCCCTTGATCCCTTGCCCGGTCGGGACCACGTCACCATTCAGGCTCAGCGGGCCGGAGATCGTTTTCGAGATCCGGGACAGGTCGTCCAGCGCGGCGGACAGCGTCAGGCTGCCGTTTTCCTCGCGCAGATCGCCGCGGGCCTGTGCGGTGAGCGCGGTGCCAGTCAAATCGAAGTTGCGGATGTTCAGACCCTGGGCGTCGCGCGAGGCGTCCACGGTCAGCGCCGTATGCCCCTGAATCAGCCCGTCGGCCTGTGCGATGCCAGTTTTCAGATCGTCGGCGTCGAGATCGAATTTCAGGTCGAAGAGCCGGGATTGCACCGTAGCGCTTCCCTGGGCGTCGGCGGTGACGGAACCGCCCAGATCAAGCTTGGCGAGGTCGGAAAAGACCGACAGGTCGGGGGCATTCAGCCTGGCCTTCCCCTCGACCGAAATGGCCCCGGTCGGGTCGGTGATCGTCGCCACGATATCGGCATCCAGAGCGTTGGCATTCACCACCGCCTTGCGGATGACGATCTGGTCGTCCGAGCGGGCGGCGTCGAGCGAGATCTGCGCCGGTCCGGCAATGATCGGGTCGATCTCGGCCAGCCCGGTTTTCAGGTCTTGCCCGGATATCTCGGCCTGACCGTCGAATTCCAGCGTCTCGGGCCTGCCCGTGCCAGTGACAGAGGCGTCGATACTGCCGCCCAGATCCATCTTGGCCAGCGCCGAGAATACCGACAGATCCGGGGCGCTGACGCTGGCGTTGCCGTCAAGCGTCAGCTTGCCGCCGGGTTGTGTGACCTTCGCCGCCGCTTCCGCCGTCAGCGCGGTGCCGTCCAGGGTGGCCTTGCGGATGGTCAGCCCCTGACCGTCGCGTACCGCGTCCAGCGTGATGGCCGTGTCGCCCGTGATCAAAGGGTCGATATCCGCGCGCCCGGTGGCGAGGTTGCGGCCCTGAATGTCGAGCTGGCCGTCGAAACTGCCCCCAAGAGGCGAGCCCTTACCGGTCAAGCGGGCGGCGACCTCGCCGGCAAGATCCATCTTGGCCAGACCCGAGAACCGGGACAGGTCGGACGCGGTCACCGCCGCCGAGCCGTCCATCGCGAAGCCGGAATTCAACCCGTCGATGACGGTATCCGCGGACAGGGTGTAATCGGATCCGAACAGTTCGAAATTCGAAAGTCGCAGGGTCTGCTCGCCGGTCAGGGCGAAGAGTCCGTCGAGCGTGATGCGGCTGCCGACCGCGTCCTGCAGCGCCGGGTCCGAGAAATTCACACCGTCGAGCAGGGCCTGAAGATCGCCGTCGAGCTCGGGCGTGTCGCCCTGGCTCAGGGTGCCCTGCGCAGTCAGGCGGGTGTGGCCCAGTCGCAGATCGGGCGTAGCCAGATCGCGGGCGGTCAGGCTGAGATCCCAGAGGTTGCCGTTGGCCTTGTCGAACAGCAGGGAAAGCTGCGCCGCGTCCAGCGTCGTGCGCGGTTCGGCGACCGGCAGGACAACAGGCTGGTCTCCGGGCGGAGTGATGCGGCCCTGCAGCGCGACCTTGTTCAGCTTGCCGCCCGCGGCCAGGCTGAGTTCGCCGGACATGCGCAGCGCCTCGGTCGTCAGTTCGAATTCCGGGATGTCGAGCGCGCCTTCGGGTCCGGTGCGCCCGTCCACGTAGAGGCGGGTTTCAGTGCCGAAGAACGGGTCGAATTCTTCGGCCAGCAACGGCGTGACATCGCCGCCGAGATCGGCGGTAAAGCGGATGCCCGCACCTTCATCAGCCGCCTCTTCGCTTTGCGGCGCGTTCACGCCGCGCAGCCGGACCTGCCCCGCGATCCGCTGGGTGTCGTCGCTGGTCAGGCCCAGATCGGCGGTGAAATCCGTCACTGGCCCGTTGCCCTTGGCGGTGACCAGCAGCGGCGGTTCACCGGGAATTTTCAACACGCTCGAGATCAGCCCGCCCTGATCCTCGACAATCCTGAGGTCCAGCCCGATGACGCTGTTTTCGTTCTGGAAGCTGGCCGTCAGGCTGATCGTATCTCCGGGCCGGTCCAGCCGTTTGATGTCGAGACTGGTGTCCAGTTCGCCATCCGCCAGCGACAGCGCCCCGGCCAGCGACAGATCGGCGGCCAGCCCGAGCAGCGGCTCTCCCAGTGCCAGCTTGTCGATACCGATCTTGCCGATCTCGACCGAAACCGGCAGTTCCGGCAGCTGGAACGGCTGCGCCTCGGGCGTCGGCAGCTCCGGGTCGGGGGGGACGGGTTCGGGCGTGCGGGCGACGCTGATTTCCTCTGCGGTAAGTTCATTGACCGAAAAACGGCCCCGCAGCAGCGCCAGCCGGTTCCAGTCGAGCACCGCATTGTCGATGGTCAGCCAGACGCCGTCGTCATCGGCCACCGTGATCTGCTGGATCGTTGCCTTGGAACTGAGTGCACCCTCAAGCCCGCGCACCTTGATATAGCGGGAATCGGTGGACAGTGTGTCCTGCAGGAAGCCGACCAGCAGGCCGCCCTCGTCCTCTTCCTGGTCCTGCGCCTGTGCCCAGACAAGGGTAGAGGCCGTAGCGAAAGCGCAGGCGACAACAAGAGGATATGTCAGCCGGTGTCTCAAAACGCCTGTCCGATCCCGATATAGAATTGAAGACCGTCCCCGGTAACGCCCGAAACCGGATAGGCCAGATCGAATCTGAGCGGGCCAAAGCCGCCGATGTCATAACGTATACCAAGCCCCGCGCCCGAATGAGAGGCGGTGTTGCCGGTGGCAAAGGCGTTGCTGTCCACCGCGCCGAAATCGTAGAATCCGACCAGCGACAGGTTTTCGGTCACACGTCCGCGCACCTCGGCGGACAGACCCAGAAACGAGCGCCCGCCCGCAACCTCGCCGTTGACCGGGATGCCGAGACTTTCGAAGGGCTGGCCGCGTACGGTGCCCGCGCCGCCGGAGAAGAACAGGAAATCGGGTGTCACCGCGTCGGCGGACGGCCCCATGACCGAACCGATCTGCACCCGGCCCGCCAGCACCAGCGCGCCGCCGGTTCCCAGATCCCAGTATCCGCGGCCATCGGTATAGATCCGCATCCCGGATTCCGCGCCGGAAAACCCGACGAACGGCATCAGCTGCGCATCCAGATAGAAGCCTTTGGTGGCGCTGACCCTGCTGTCGCGCTGATCCCATTCGGACCGGAAGGGCAGGATGATGTAGCGGAACTTGCGGCCATCGCCATAGGCGTCGTCCGCGTCGGAATACTGCAACCCCAGCCAGGCCTCGGCATAGAGCCGGTCCGAAAACGTGCGCCGCACACCATAGCCGAGCTGACCAAGTGTCTCGTTATAGTGGGTTCGGTTCCGCCGCTCCAGCTGGGCGGTGTAGAAGGTGCTGTCATCCGGGCCCAGCCGCGCCGGTTCGTCCAGGCGCATTCCGATCCGCCCGTCGATGTCCTCGGTGCCGCCGATATTGCGCACCGAGGCTTCGAACCGGAACCTTTCAGCATTGCCAAAGAGATTGCGGTGGATCCATGTGGTGCTGACGTCCAGCCCCTGATTCGACGACACCTCGACCCCGAAGGTAAAGCGCCGCTTGGGCATGTCCTCGAACGTGGCGCCGAAGTCGAGGGTTCCGTCGGGATTGGGGTTTTCGGCTTCTTGCAGCGATACCACGCTGAAAGCGCCGGTGCGCCGCAGGCGGGTGCCGATCTTCTGCACCTGCGCGGGCGAATAGACCTCACCCGAGGGGAACCCGGCGATTTTTTCGATCGCTTCGGGTTGTACGTCGCTGTCGCCTTTGATGAACATCCTGCCGAAACTCAGTTTCGGTCCGGGGATCAGGGTGATTTCGGAATCGATCCGGGCCTGGGCGTGGCGGGCGGTGATCCTCTGGTTGCCCACCTCGGCCTTGGCGTGACCCTGATTTTCCCACTCGCGCAAACCGCCCGAGGTGGCCTCCTGAATGACACCCGTCGTCGCCGTGCCGCCGGGGCGGTATTCCTCGGGCAGCACCGTGCCAGCCGCAAGCGGGCTTATGGTGGCGGTTCCGAACCGGAAGGTCGGGCCGGTCTGCACCGCGATGTCGATCCGGTTGATCTGGGCGGGTGTGTTCAGCGGGTCCATATCCGCCGCTTCGCGGCCGTCCAGACGGATATTCACAACCGGGCTGAAATACCCCTCGTCATAAAGGATCTGCACCACGGTACGATAGTCGGACAGGGCCGCCGACAACAGTTCGATCGGGGTATCCAGCCCGCGCGCCTCGGCGGTCAGGACGGATGAGGTTTCTTCGATCCGCTCGCGCAGCTCTTTCGAGGCGCCCGGAGCCGTCAGAGAGGTTTCCAGCGCATGCGCAAGACCGGGATTTGCTGCCACAAAGATCGCAAGCAGCACGCCCGTCAGGGCGTTCCACGGTCCAACAAAATTCATAGAGCCTGGCCCTCGACTGCAAAATCCCGCCTGAAGTTCCAACCATGACCGTCTCGCGCGGCCGTGATCATGCCAGTTAGATCATCTGAAGGCCGCGATGAAAAGCAGTTTCGAGCGCGGGGCGGTCCGAAGCGCTGCCCGTCGCACCGCCGTCCGGGCAATCAGCCCCGGCAGCGCTGTGACGAGCCATGTCCAGGTCGGGTTGCCGACGCGGGCGTGAGTGGTGTTGAAATAATGCTGAATGGTGACACCCATCGTAAACACGAGCGCGGCGACGATCCGGTTGTACTCGGTGGCAAATGCCAGCGGATAGCGGTTGCTGAGCGTCAGGAACACGACCGGCAGCGTCAGATAGTTGTTGTGGATCGAGCGCAGCTTGGCGATCTTGCCGTGTTTCGGATCGGTGGTGCGCCCGTTTTTCCGGTTATCCACCACGATGCGCTGGTTCGGCATGATGATGAAGAACACGTTGGCGGTCATGATCGTGGCGGTAAACGCCCCAAAATGCAGCATCAGCAGCGCCGCTGAGTCAGGTGGAATAGCTTTCCCATCTGAACCAGGTCAGGTGCTCGGGTATCCGTTCGGGCGCCACCGGGAACTTGCGGATGTGAAAGAAACCGCGGCCATGCACCTGCCATTCCTCGCCTTGCGCAGGCCCAGGTCCAGGGCAATGAAATAGAAGGACGATCCGATCCAGGCGATGGCGGTGATCACGTGCAGCCAGCGCACGGCAAAGGCGGCCCCGTCCAAGAACGCGACGTCGTCGTACATGCCAAATTCTCCGGTTCTCTGATGCCAGACCAGGCAAGTGTGGATTAACTTGAATTCCCGTATGGTGCCAATATTTATCAAAAATCTCCGAAAAGATGTCCTGTCTCGATAATATTCGTACCTTTGTCCGGGACTATGAGCCGGGCTGGGCGTTCTATCCCGGAGCGGCGACGGTGCTGGAGGCGATGGGGCGGATGAGGGCGGCAGGCCGGGCCGCCCCCGCGCTTTCATTACCCAGGCAGGGCAGGCGGCGAGTTTTTATCGCGGCATCTGGCATTGGGTGCTGACGCCACTCAACGGGCCGGACCTGTTCGCGGTGGTGAACCGGATCGGTGACGGTACCAATCTTGAGGAATTCCGGTTCGACGATCCTTGCGAGATCGTGACCGGAAATATGCAGCCGCCGGGCAAGAAGCGGCAAGACCCCCATGAGATCCGAAGGGAGGACAGGGAAATCATGGCCGATACTTCATAGGAACGCCGGAGCGACACCGAGATCCGAATTTCACGCCCGCGCCGCACAAGGCGGTGCCGCAGGGCATTCAACACGTGCTGGCGACGTTCGCCTCGAACCCTCAGGATTTTCCGGAGTTGCCGTATCTGATCCAGATGTCGAAGCTGTTTGCAGGGGTCGCCGCCCTGTTGCAGGTGATTGCCGGCGGGCCGGTCGGTGCGGCGCTGCCGATCGTGCAGGGCACCAGCTTTGCGTTTCTGCCGATCATGATCCGCTGGTCGCGGGCAAGGGCGTCGATGCGCTGGGCGCGTTGTTTGGCGGTGTCACCGTCGGCGGGCTGTTCCATGCCTGTCCGGGCGCGGTAGTCGGCAAGATCCGTTTTGCGCTGCAACCTTTGGTAACGGGGCTTGTTGTGACGATGATCGGTCTGGCGCGGGTCAAGGTCGGCATCCAGTACGCCGCCTGGGGCGTACCCGCCATCTGGTGATCATCGGGGCGCTGTTCCTGATCCTGTGCGGGCTGTTGCCCGCGGCGCTGATCGTCATGGTGCTGAATCTGGTTTTGCCCGAAGACCTGGCGGATGAGGCGGCCGAGGAAACCTCTGGCGGCATGGCCGGTTGCGTGTTGGACAGTTTGCCGGGCCGGTTGGGCTCCCGCCTTTCCCCGCCGCATCACAGATGCGGGCGGTGAAGAGTTGGGCCGGGCAGCACGCGGGCAGGCCCGCGTGCTGCGGTTGTGCCAGGTTCAGTCGGGCGCCATCAGTCGGGCGACGTCGAGCATGCGGGCCGAAAACCCCCATTCGTTGTCGTACCAGCCGAACACGCGCACCTGATCGTCACCGATCATCCGGGTTTCGGGGCCGGCAATGACCAGTGACTCGGGGCGCGCGCGCAGGTCGGAGGAGACCAGCGGCATGTCGGTCCATCCCAGAACCGCAGAGGCATCCACCGCTTTGCGCAGGGCCGTGCCGAAGGCCGGGGCGTTCATGCCGCGTTCCAGCCGCGCCACCAGATCGACCGCCGAGACGCTGGCTGTGGGCACCCGCACGGCGGCGCCCGAGATGCGGCCGGCCAGATGCGGCAGCACCGCGTCGACCAGATGTGTCGCGCTGGAGGTGGTCGGCACCATCGACAGCGCACCGGCCCGCGACCGCGCCAGATCGCCGCGTGGCGCATCCACCATCGGCTGGCTGTTGGTATAGCAGTGGATCGTGGTCATATGCGCCGAGGCGATGCCCGCGATTCCGTCGATCACCCGGACCAGCGGCGCAAGGCCATTGGTGGTGCAGGACGCGTTCGACACGATCCGGGCATTGCCCAGTTGATCTTCGTTGGCGCCCAGAACGACGGTCACTTCGGCAGCAGGCGACGGGCCGGAGATCAGCACCTTGCCGGCCCCCGCGGTCAGGCCACGCGCCGCGACATCCGATGTGCGCGCGATGCCAGTGCAATCCAGCAGCACGTCGACGCCCGACAGATCCACCCGGGCCAGATCGTCGCTGTGGGTCATCGGAATCGCGCGCCCGTCAATCACCAGAGCTTCGTTGCCTTCCAGAACGGTACCCGGATAGGGGCCGAAGGTGCTGTCGTACTTGAACAGATAGGCACAGGTTTCCAGCGGCGCGATATCGTTGATCAGCACCAGTTCCAGTCCCGATCCGTGCGGCAGCGCCAATAACTGCCGCAGGATCGTGCGGCCGATGCGGCCGAATCCGTTGATCGCAAGTCTCATGGGGCAAGCTATGGCAGGAGCGTCGAGCGACCTCAATGCCCCTGCGCGGGCAGGATCAGTTGCAGCTGACCTGGGAAAAGAACTGGCCCGAGATGTTCTGGTACATGCTGGAATAGATCGCCTGGCATCCGGTCGCCGCCCGGATGGCCGCCATGGCCTGAACCGTGCGCAGGCGCGGCGGCGGGCCGAACGGGTTGAGGTTGTTGTTGTCCCGCGTGGCGCGATAGATCACCGGCTCGTCCGAGACCTGGGTGACGGCCCAGGTTCGGCTCATGACATGGACGGTGGTGGCCTCGTCTTTGGCGATGGCGGGCGGGGTTGCGAACAGGGTGACGGCAGTGGCAGCGGCCAGCACCGCGAATGTAATACGTGCTTTCATGATAAGACTCCCGGCAAATTGTGCTTTGCCTGTGATTTGAGCAAATTACGGAGCATTTGAGAAGTCCCGGCGGGCAGGCAAATGGCGCTGAGCCGTGCCGAGAGCGACAGACGCAGTGCCATGTGCCGAATTGCGGCAATTTCCGATCTGGCTGTATGCAATTGCCGCAAGGCTATTCGGTCAGCGCGAAAAGGTTCCATTCGC
The DNA here is from genome assembly GCF_056541825.1 of Ruegeria sp. AF8. Taxonomy (NCBI): domain Bacteria; kingdom Pseudomonadati; phylum Pseudomonadota; class Alphaproteobacteria; order Rhodobacterales; family Roseobacteraceae; genus Ruegeria; species Ruegeria sp. AF8. The sequence goes on from NZ_JBQFYW010000001.1 coordinate 256,282, forward strand.
CGGGCGTGCCGCGAAGCTCTCGTTGCCCCAGATCATGAAACCTGTGTTCCGACCCAAGTGTCAGGTCCTTGACCGTCTGGGAGGCCAGAATTTCATCCGGCTTCCCTTCGCCCATGAACCTTGCGGCCAAATGCACGGCGACACCGCTCAGGTCCTGCCCCCGAACTTCGCACTCTCCCGTATGCACGCCTATCCGGCTTTCCAGGCCCAGCCCGGTCACGTCCCGGCGCAGGGCGAGAGCGCAATCCAATGCGCTTGTCGGTCCTCGGAACGACAACAAGTATCCGTCACCCGTTTGCTTGATCCTGGTGCCGCCAAATGCCTCGACCCGGCGCTGCACGGTTTGATCGAACTGTTCCAGAATGCTGCGCCAGCGCTCGTCGCCCATCCGCGACAGATGTTCCGTTGAATCCACCAGATCCAGAAATACAAGCGTCAGCAGCTTTCTTTCAGGTGTGATCGAAGCCGTTTCACCGGTCACAAACGCCCGGATTTCAGTGACCAACCGATCCTGATCGCCATACCAGGCGATGTGATCTTCGCCCGGCAAAACATGCAATTCCGCGCCTTTGATATGGTCTGCCAGATATTTCGCGTTGTTCAGATCGCACCAGTTCTCGTTTTCGCGGTGCAGCACCAGCGTTGGTGCCCGGATGGGGGAAAGTACACCGCGAATATCTATTTCATAATTCATTTCCGAAAGTTTTCGGAGGGCACGGGGGCTTGCAGCATAGCGAAAATAGGTGTCGAGCCAACGTTGCGCCGCCGGATCACCGGCAATACTGGGCGCGCCATCAATGCCCAATAGCTGACCGTTGGCATAATCGGCGAAATGTTCTATTGCCGCCGTCACCGCGTCGGGCTTCAGTCCGTGCGGGTAATCCGGTGCCCATTTATAACGCGCGCGGCAGCCGAAAAAGATCAAGTGGCTGACGCGCTCGGGATAGGTGGCAGCGAAGACGCAGGAGATTGCTCCGCCCTCGGACATGCCGAAAATCGCCACCCTATCGGTGCCAACCGCATCCAGTACCGCGTTGATATCCTGCGACCTCTCTTCCAGCGTGGGATAGCCGACATCCCTGTCCGACATACCCACGCCCCTTTTGTCGAAGAAGATGACCCGCGCGAACCGGCTGATCTTGGTCAGAAAGCGTGCATAGTCGGGGCTTTCCCACGCATATTCGATATGGGTTGCCCAGCCTTGCGCCCAGAGCAGGTCGATCGGCCCGTCACCGAAGACCTGATAGGCGATGTGAATGTCGCCGGCCTTTGCGTATTGAGTTCTGGGTCGCTCCATTGTTTCAGGATCGCGTGCGGCGCCCAATGGGTCAAGTCTGTGCGGAGGCTCGGGCCTGGCCCATTCCCCGGTCTTGGCGCTGCGTCAGCGACAGGGGCATATGGCGGTTGACGTCTTTGTAGAGAAGATAACGGAACCGGTCCGTACCGCCCGCGTAAGAGGTTTGAGGGCAGATGGCGCGCCGCCACATGTAGTCACCCGCCTCGACCCCGACCCAGTCCTGGTTGAGGCGACAGACGGCCTTGCCCTCAAGTGCGTAGAGCCTGTGCTCCATCACATGGGGTTCGGCAAAGGGGGTAATGCCGTCCGGCTCGAAGGTGACGATATCGCGCATCGTGCCCTTGGGGATGGCCGCGTGGGCTTTGGTGGACATGGCGTGGTCGGTCAAAAGCCGATCTTGTCCGGGAAGTCTGCCGGTGGGCGGATAGGCTTCTTCGGGATTGTTTGAAGTTTTCCGCGCGGGGCTTGGACATCGCCGCAGGTGCGGGATATCCTCGAGGACAACTGGAAATCATGTGTGAGTCAGTTATGAAAAAATGGATTTGTCCGGCTCTCGTCGCCGTGTCGTTGGCGCTTGCTGCGCCGGCAGCGCAGGCGAAATCCCTGTCGCGGATGGTCGCCGAACTGGGGCTCAGCCCCGCGGATTTCGAGATCATGGGGGCGGCAGCGAATTCTCTGTTTGCTGGTGGCAGACCGTCAACCGGGCAGGAGGCGGCATGGGCCAATGAAGCCACCGGCGCGAACGGTACGGTGCGGGTGCGCGAGATGCGCGACAATTGTGCGCATCTGCAATATGTCTTTACCCCCGGCGGCGCGGATGCCCCGCGCGAGATCCGCACCCGGCGTTGCCTGGATGCCAGTGGCAACTGGGTTCTGACGCCCTGAAACGCAAGATTGCATGTGCAGAGTGCGAATGGGTTTTGACGTGCGGCGCGAATCTTTTATTCAAGGCAGACAGGGCAGCGTTTCGGGCAAGGGGCGGTGCCAGAGGATAAAAAGCAGTCCAGAGGAACAAGGGACATGAAATTTACCGAAGAACATGAATGGCTGGATGCCGACGGTGATCTGGTGACGGTAGGCATCACCGCCCATGCGGCCGAGCAGCTTGGCGATGTGGTGTTTGTCGAACTGCCCGAGGTCGGCATCGAGGTCACCAAGGATGACGAGATCGTGGTGATCGAATCGGTCAAGGCCGCCTCGGACATTCTGGCGCCGCTTGATGGCGAGATCGTCGAGGTGAATGAGGCGCTGGCCGACAATCCCGGTCTGGTCAACGAGGACGCGATGGGGGATGCGTGGTTTTTCAAGATCAAGGCTTCTGACCTGTCGCCGATGGACGATTACATGGACGAAGCGGGCTATAAGGACTTTATCAGTTAAGTCAGCTATTGCGGCATTCAGGCTCTGGCGGTGGGGTTGTCCTGCCGCTTCCGAACGGGCCCCGGTTTCGCGCCGGGGCCCGTTGGCGGCTGCCGGCAACTCCGCCCTCGCATGTTCCACCGTGTGACGTCCCGTCACGCAACTGGACTTTATCCGCGCGGCTGCGCCATCCTTGCAGTCAGGGCAGTGGCCAGCGCGGCCGTGGGAGGAGACAGGTTCATGAACATGACATTCGCCATGCGCGAGGAAAACCGCGAGCTGCTGGCGCGCGTCGCCGATATGGTGCGCAACGAGATCATGCCGCTGGAAGAGGAATACCAGGCCGAGATCGGCAAGGGCGACCGCTGGCAATATACCGAGCGGCAGGCGGAGATCCTTGAGGGGCTGAAGGCCAAGGCCAAGGCCCAGGGGCTGTGGAATTTCTGGCTGACCGACAGCGACAAGGGATTCGGTCTGACCACCGTGGAATACGCCTATTTCGCGGAAGAGATGGGCAAGACGCCCCTGGGGGCCGAGGTGTTCAACTGTTCGGCCCCGGATACCGGCAACATGGAGGTGTTCGAGCGCTACGGGTCCCAGAAGATGAAGGACGAGTGGCTGAAACCGCTGCTGGAGGGCGAGATCCGCTCGGCCTATCTGATGACCGAGCCGGACGTGGCCAGCTCGGACGCGACCAATATCGCGATGTCTTGCGTGCGGGACGGGGACGATTACGTTCTGAACGGCGAGAAATGGTGGTCGTCGGGCGCGGGCGATCCGCGCTGCAAGGTCTATATCGTGATGGTCAGGACGGGCGGTGAGGAGCTGCCCAAGCACAAGCGCCAGTCGATGATCGTGGTGCCCGCCGACACGCCGGGTATCGAGGTGCTGCGCCCGATGGAGGTCTACGGCCACGACGACGCCCCGCACGGCCACATGCACATCCGGTTCACGGATGTGCGCGTGCCCGCCGAAAATATCCTGCTGGGCGAGGGGCGCGGCTTTGAGATCGCGCAGGGCCGTCTGGGGCCGGGCCGCATTCATCACTGCATGCGCGCCATCGGTCAGGCCGAGATCGCGCTGGAACGGATGTGCAAGCGGTCGATGCAGCGCGAGGCGTTTGGCAGGAAACTGGCGCAGCTGGGCGCCAATTACGACATCATCGCCGAGTGCCGGATGGAGATCGAGATGGCCCGCCTGCTGTGCCTCAAGGCCGCGTGGTATATGGATCAGGGCGATGCGCGGGCGGCGGCACCCTGGATCAGCCAGATCAAGGTCGTCGCCCCGCGCGTCGCGCTCAAGGTCATCGACGAGGCGGTGCAGATGTTCGGCGGCCAGGGCGTCAGCCAGGACACGCCGCTGGCAACCGCCTGGACCCATGTCCGCAGCCTGCGGCTGGCCGACGGGCCGGATGCGGTGCATCGCCGTCAGGTCGCGCGGGCGGAACTGAGAAAACACACACAGGAAAAGATCTAGGGTCTTCCCATGAACACCGACCGGCGATCCTATTTCCGGCAAGGGCCGGATGGCGTTTTCATTGCCAACGATCCCACGCGCGGGCCGTGGTCGGCCGATCACTGCCATGCCGGTCCGGTCACCGGGCTGGTCGCCCGTGCCGCCGAGCGCGAGGTGGGGCCGGACAAGATGCTGACGCGGCTGACGCTGGACGTGCTGCGCCCGCTGCCGCTGACAGGTCTGAGGGTCGATGCCGAAACGGTGCGGCACACACGCACGCTGGCGACCACACGGGTCAGTGTCAGCGATCTGGAGGGCACGCTTTGCGTCCGGGCCAGCACGATGCATCTGGTGCGCAAGGATATGGGTTCGGTGCCGACCGCGCCGGTTGCCGCCCCGGATTTCACCGCGGCCCGCCCGGGGCCGTTCCCGATCCAACAGGCGCGCCATGATCTGCCGTTCTTTGCACAGTTTGTCGATATCCTATATCCGCCCGGTCAGTCGCACGAACCCGGTCCCAAGACGATCTGGATGCGCGCGCCGTCATTGCTGGAGGGCGAAGTGCAGTCGCCGATCCAGTCTCTGTGTCCGCTGGCCGATTGCGGCAACGGAATTTCGTGGAACTGCCCGCCCAGCGAGATGGGGTTCATGAACACCGACCTCAGCGTGCATATCCACCGAGAACCGGAGACGGATTGGCTGGCCTCGGAAACCGTGTCGCACTGGCACGACAACGGGATCGGCCTGGCGCAGGCGGTGCTTTTTGACACGAAAGGCCCCGTTGCCACGGCACTACAGACGCTTGTTTTGTTCCAACCGAGCTAAGCGGTTGGCCAATTTCTGCGCGCCGTCTCAATAGTGCATTGTCGCTGCGTGGTCAGAACCCTATTTTTTGCCCATGCGCTGGTTCCTGACACTTTTTGCCATCTGCCTGCCGATCCCGGTCGTGGCCCACCCCCACGTGTTTATCGACACGGGGCTAGAGTTCATCGTCGATGATGCAGGCAATCTGACCCATGTTCGAGTGACCTGGGCCTATGACGAGCTGTATTCCCTGTTCGAGCTTGAGGACAGGAAAATGGATCAGGATGGCGACGGTGCTTTAAGCGAAAACGAACAGGTGCTTCTGGCCGGGTTCGATGCGCAGTGGATTGACGGGTATAACGGTGATCTGGTTGTGCGCGCAGATGGTCGGACCATTCCCCTTTCCGGTCCGATGGAGCCCACTGCCAATACAGAGAATGGCCGCATCGTCACGACCCATCTGAGGGCGGTCGAGGGCGATCCGATCGCGGCGACTGCTCTGTCGGCCAAGGTTTTCGATGAAACCTACTACACAGCTTACGAGGTAACGCGCGCCGTGACCGTAACAAGCGATCTGTCGTGCCGGATCGAAAGGATCGATCCCGATATTGATGGCCAGCTTGCTCAGATGCGGGCGTTTCTTCTGACGCTCGATGCCGACTATGATCTGGAGGAGAACGACATCCCGCTGGTCGGCGAAAGCTTTGCCACAGAGATCCGCGTTTCATGTCCAGATACCTGATTATCCCCGTCGCCTTGTCGTTCGGTTTGCTGCTGTGGTTCTGGGGCAGCGGCGGGTTTGACAGCCTCGCTGCGTGGGCAGCCGGAGAACAGCGAGAGTTCCAGAATCTGATCGCTCGATCCCTGCGTGCCGCACGCGCAGAACAGCTTGAGGCCGTGGCCACCCTTTTGACCGTCTGCTTTGCATATGGGTTTTTTCACGCGATAGGCCCCGGCCATGGCAAAGTCCTGATCGGAGGGTACGGGCTGGGGCGCAACGTGGCCATTTGGCGACTGTCGGCGATTAGCGTGCTGTCCAGCCTTGGTCAAGCTGTCACCGCAGTTGTGCTGGTCTATGCGGGGGTTTTGGTGTTCCAGATGTCGCGGGACAGTCTGGTTGGTGCGACCGAACAAATTATGGCGCCCGTAAGCTATGGGGCCATCGCCGCAATCGGACTATGGCTGGTGTTCCGGGCCTTGCGCAGTTTCGCCAGACGGTATCGGATCGATCAGACGGAAGCGTATCGCCACCACGATCACGATCATGACCACGGGGTTTGCTCGGATTGCGGACACCGGCACGGTCCAACCGCGGAAGAAGTGGCACAGATCGGGAATTGGAAAGAAGCTGGCCTGTTGATTGCTGGGATAGCTGCGCGTCCCTGCACCGGGGCGTTGTTCGTACTGATCCTGACTTGGCAGATGGGAATCGCGATTGTGGGAATCGCCGGTGCTTTTGCCATGGCGCTGGGTACAGCGACAGTGACGACTCTGGTCGGCTGGACCTCGTTTGGTCTGCGCAGAGGGCTATTGGCCTCGGCCACCAGCTTTGCGCAGGTTCTGGCCCCGACAATCGAACTTGTTGCAGGTCTGTTGATCGCCGTTATTGCCAGCGGGCTGCTGCTGCGCACGATTTAGTCGAATACGGGCTCTGGATTGCCAGCCCGCGCCAGATACAGCCCTGCGGCGGACAGACCGGTCCGCACACGGCGCGGTCTTGGATCTCAAGCGCGTCGCGCTCAAGGTCATCGACGAGGCGGTGCAGATGTTCGGCGGCCAGGGCGTCAGCCAGGACACGCCGCTGGCAAACGCCTGGAGCCATGTCCGCAGCCTGCGGCTGGCCAACGGGCCGGATGCGGTGCATCGTTGTCAGGTCGCGCGGGCGGAACTGAGAAGACATTCACAGGAAAAGATTTAGGGCCATCCCATGAGCACCGACCGGCAATCCTATTTCTGGCAAGGGCCGGATGGCGTTTTCATTGCCAGCGATCCATCAGGCGCGCCATGATCCGCCGTTCTTTGCACAGTTTGTCGATATCCTTTATCAGCCCGGATGACCGGCGGCTGGCGTCATTCGGGCACTTCAAGCAGCGCAATCATTTCGGCATACCCCCGCGCCCGCGCCAGATCGAGCGGCGTGGCGCCATTGCCATCGGGGATCGAACGATCCGCGCCCGCGTCGAGCAGCAGGCGCAGGACCTCCTGATGGTCTGGCCCGCCATCTCCCAGAACCACCGCTTCGATCATGGCGGTCCAGTCGAGGTTGTTGACGTGATCCAGAGGCGCGCCGGCCTGAATCAGGCGGCGGACGACCTCGACATGGCCCAGATGCGCGGCGGCGATCAGCGCCGTGCCGTCATAGGGGCTGGTGGTCAGACCCGGATCGTTGCCAAGCGCGATGGCCACAGACATCAGTTCCGGATCATTCGCCACCGCCGCGATCGTCACGATGTCATAGGCCTGCCCCTCCAGCGCGTTCATGTCTGCGCCGGCCTGCGCAAGGCTGCGCAAAGCATCGTCTTGTGATGCATAGGCGGCCACGTGGGCGGGGGTCCGACCGCGGCGGTCACGGGCGTTCAGATCGTTTCCCGCAGCGGCAAGGCGCATGATTTCGGCAACGTCCCCTTCATGCGCGGCCCGGTGCAGCCCCTGGTAATCTGCGATCTCGGTGGCAGATGGGGCAATCTGGGCCAGCGCGCCGGTCGCGGCAAGGCACAGGATCAGGAATGTAACGAACCGTGTCATGAAATGCCTCACTCCGCTGGTTGCCGGAACCGGAAAGGTGCCCGCTCACAGTATGACAGAGCCGGAATGCGATGCACAGTGATCAGGTAGGGTCGGATCTGGCCCTGATCTGATTGCGGATATACCGGGCTGCGGCTTGGGCGGAAGGCGGGGTGTTTTCAGCCAGCAAACCGATTTGCCAGCCCAGCCGCAGCGTGTCGATTTCCGCATTTGCGTCGGCCAGCCGGGCCTCATAGTCCGACAGGCATTGTTCGTGGAGCATTCGAACATCCCGAAGTGCAAGCAGATCGGCCAGCCTGTCCCGTGTCGCGTCGAGCATCGGCAGAATGCGCGGTTCATGCACCGTGTTCCAGTTCCGTTCGACCCAATAGTCCAGCCCGATGGGCTTGTTCATGTGGTTGGGCAGCCCACGCCGTTGCTTGACGAGAAACTCGTCGAGTGAGCGCAGCGAGTAGTGGTTCAGCCCGATCAACTCGGGGCCGCAGGCCGTCCCGTAAAGGCTGATTTGGGCCTGTTGCCGGGTAAACCCTACCGGCAGGCGGGCGCCGTCCGGTCCCAGCCATATTGGCCCATCTCGCCCATCGCCGTGTTTGGGTCGGTGCACTCCCAGTTTTTCGAAACGCGCGGGCCGGAAAAGGGACTTGAACAGATGACCCAGCGGGAAATGCAGATCCGCAGGTGCGGCGGACAGAAACCGGGCCGGCGTCAGGCCGGCTTCCCGGCTGGCGATGCCGCCGGAACCGAAAAACCGCCACGGGATCGCCAGCGCGTCGAACAGGCCGGAGCGGTCCCCGAACATCCGGATCAGCTGGTCGAGGCCGGGACAGGTTTCGGGAAGCCACAGGAATTCGTCGCAATCAAAGAACAACACCCATTCGGCGGCAAGAATGGCGGGATGTTCCGCCGCCAGCCTCAGCGCCTGCCACTGCGCGGTGACTTTTTGCGTGTGCTGAAACGGGGCATGGGTCACGATGCCTGCCGCCGACAGGGCGTCCAGCAGATCCGGGCTTCGGTCGGTGCAGTCATGCGTGAAGATCACGAAATGGTCAAATCCACAGGCCAGATGATGTGCTACCCACTCAAGAATATATGATCCATCATCCCGCAGGCAGGTAAAGGCAACAATACGGGGGGTGGCCGGGTCCGGTGTCATCGGGGTTTTGGTAGCAACCGGTGTCATGCGTTTCAAGTGGCCGAGGCGCGACATACACGAGGTATAGTGGACAATGCGCCGCGAAATACCTTTTCTTGGCTGGTTCCACCTGATAATGTCCTGCGGATAAATAAGTACCAATAATGAATGATCGGGTATACGGGCGGATGAGCAGGCGAGAGCAGGGGACTTTTGTCATTTCCTGGTCGCAAACGGAACTGGACGGGCTGGAGGCTGCGCCGGTTTCTGCGATGGGACAGGGCGTGGCGTGGTCATGGCGCGGTCAGGCAGGCCGGATTGACAGGCTCGACGACGGGTCCGCATCCGGCAGGTGCGGTCAAACTTCTGCTGAAGCCGCCACACGCAGCGCGTCTCTGGTGCGCCCGAGTCTGAGCTTCGATGTGCTGCACGCGGTTCGGGCGCGGCGCATCTTTCCGGCACAGTTCACCGTGACCAATGGTGCGAAATCCTATTCGGCCAAAGTGATCCGCCTTGATGTGCACGAGTATCCGCTTTTGGTGTTCGAGGGAGTGATGCCGCCGCGTGAAACCGAGCTGTGGGTAATGCAGGAAACCGTGTCAGGTCTGGCGGATGAACCGGCCTTGCCCGAAGCGCTCGACATCGGACACGGTGACGGCAGGCTCGCCAGTGCTGTTCGTGCCGATACGCAGGCGGTCGAAGGCGCCGAAGTCATCTGGATACGGAAACGTGTGGCGCAAGGTTGAGGCGGCGCAATTCTCCGGACTGTCAAAAATCGCCGCTGATCTGTTGACTCCCCTGCAAAGGTGGATATAAGCGCGGCTTCATTGGTGTTGGTGGCCCCCGCAAGGGGATGCCTGTCATGGGAAAACCCAAGAGGACAACGCCCTTCATAGTGGCCCGTCTGGGCCTCGACCAAAACGAAGGAGATCAGCCGTGACCAAACGCACGTCTGCCAAGTACAAAATCGACCGCCGGATGGGCGAAAACATCTGGGGTCGTCCGAAATCCCCGGTCAACCGCCGCGAATACGGCCCCGGCCAGCACGGCCAGCGCCGCAAGGGCAAACTGTCGGACTTTGGCCTGCAGCTGCGCGCCAAGCAGAAGCTGAAAGGCTACTATGGCGACCTGACCGAGAAGCAGTTCCGCCGCATCTACGCCGAAGCCGAGCGTGTCAAAGGCGACACCGGTGAAAATCTGGTCGGTCTGCTGGAGCGTCGTCTGGACGCCGTCGTTTATCGCGCCAAGTTCGTGCCGACCGTCTTCGCTGCGCGTCAGTTCGTGAACCACGGCCACGTCAAGGTGAACGGCAAGCGGGTCAACATTCCCAGCTACCGCGTCAAGGAAGGCGACGTGATCGAAGTTCGCGACCGTTCCAAGCAGCTTGCCGTCGTTCTGGAGGCCGTTTCGCTGTCCGAACGTGACGTGCCGGACTATCTCGATGCCGATCATTCGAAAATGACTGCCACTTTCGTGCGCACCCCGGGCCTGGGTGATGTGCCGTATCCGGTGGTTATGGAACCGAACCTGGTCGTCGAATTCTACGCGAAGAACTAATTTTTCACTTCGCCAGATTTCCCGGAATGGCTGCGCATTTGCGCGGCCATTTTTTTTTACGAGCGACAGTTCAGGCCTGAATTTCGGATTGCAGCAAGTGCTATTGCACTTTGGGAATTATCTGAATCACGCAACGCTGCCGTACAGACACTTGTCAGAATTGTCTTGAATAACGCAGCAATACTGTCTCGCTGCCGGGTTCATAATTCCTGAATTCCGAATTGAACAAGTGATCGACAGTTAGAGAAATCCTGCTGTTTTCAGAGAGGCGGGTGCCTGCTCCCACAGACGTTCGGTATTGAAATGTATCCGTTTCCTTGCGAGGCGGGGAGTCTCCTCCCTGAGAATACGCACCCACGGCAAAGCTTCCTTCGAAAAAGAAACGCTCTGCACCGAAATGCAACACGGCATGGACGCCAACTCCGGCAAAGATATCGTGGGTGGTATCCACCATCAGCGACCCCATCCATGACAGGTCATAAGCGCGTCTTTGCACAAAAGGATCGGAGTGCAGTTCGATCAGAGCGGCAATTGCGTTGTCGCCGTCACTGTCCATGAAATCATCAGGCCCCAGGCCAACCACCCATTCCCCCGCCGAGGCTGAACAAGTCGTGAACGACAAGAATGCGGCGACCAAAGTGGTCGATCCGAATTTGATGATTGGGCCCATGTTTTTCCGAACTCCTTCCAATTTGGTAGAGACTCATCCGGCCCAAACAGCAAGTCAACGAGAAGGAAGCCGCCGCATTTTTGTTGCCTGCACAGTGTATCGTATTCGACTCACATGGTCGCAGCGCCCTCTGACGTGAAATGGGAGACGATCATTCTGACCCGCTGATGGGGGTTGCTCTGATCACAGCGGCAATGGGCGCCCTTCGGCAATCGCTTCCATCGCGAAATAGCTGGTGACGCTGTCCAGTTCGACTTTTTCGATCAGGCGCTGATAGACCCTGTCATATGACGTCATATCCTGCGTCACCACCTTGAGTTGATAGTCATAGTCGCCGCCGATGCGGTGGAAATCCACAACCTCGGGAATGGTCAGGACGTGGCGACGAAAGGCCTGCAGCCACTCCGCCGAATGATGCCGTGTGCGCAGCATGACGAAGACCACAAGGTTCAGCCCCAGCATTTCCCGCGCAATCCGGGCGGTAGACCCTTTAAGAACCCCGCTTTCTCCCAATGCCTTCAGGCGCCGCCAACAGGCGTTTTGCGACAGTCCCACGCGATCCGCCAGATCCCGTTGCGACAGGGAGGCATCCTTTTGCAGTTCGATGAGAATACGGCGGTCAAAAATATCGATTTTTTCTCCCATTCTCGATCATATGACACAAAATTTACAATTTTCAATCAGAAAAATGTGAGGATTTTGCATCATTAGCGGATCATATTGAATGGGCATCAAGGAGCCTTTCCCATGACCCTTTCCATGTTTCGCGCAACCATTGAAGCCGCCGTTCGGAACGACACCCTCGGGGACGGTTTGATCGGCGAGAACATTCTGATCCCGGGTCTTCAGGGCGATGTCCCGTTGGTTTACGCCGACTACGTCGCCTCGGGCCGCGCGCTGCGTCAGGTCGAGGATTACGTGGCCGGGCATGTGCTGCCATTCTATGCCAACAGCCATACCGAGGCTTCCTATTGCGGGTCCTACATCACCCGGCTGCGCCGCGACGCGCGCGCCGAGATCGCCCGCGTCGTTGGCGCAAGGGGAGAAGACGCGGTGATTTTCACCGGGTCGGGCGCCACCGCAGGGCTAAACCGGCTGGTCAGCCTATTCGGACTGGGGGAGGCTGACCAGCCGGTTGTCATGATCGGGCCGTACGAGCATCACTCGAACATCCTGCCGTGGCGGGAAAGCAAGGCCAAGGTTGTCGAAATCCCGGAAGCGCCCGAAGGCGGCCCGGATCTGGAGGCGCTTGAAGCGGCGCTGGTCGAACATGCCTGTTCCGATCTGCTTGTCGGATCGTTTTCGGCGGCGTCGAACGTGACGGGGATCATCACCGATCCGGATCCGGTGACGCGCCTATTGAAAAAGCACGGTGCGCTGGCCGTCTGGGACTATGCCGGTGGCGGCCCCTATCTGCCGATGGATATGGGGCCGGAGGATGCGCGCAAGGATGCCATCGTCGTCTCGCCCCACAAGTTTCCCGGCGGGCCGGGTGCCTCGGGCGTTCTGATCGTCAACAAGGGCGCCGTGAAACGCGCCTGCCCCAGCTGGCCGGGCGGCGGCACGGTGTCGTTCGTGTCTCCCTGGCGGCATGACTACAGCACCGATCTGGCCACGCGGGAAGAGGCCGGAACGCCCAACGTGATCGGCGACATCCGCGCGGCGCTGGCCTTTGTCGTCAAGGATGTGGTCGGGACGGAGGAGATTGCCCGGCGCGAAGCGCAGTTCAACCGCATGGCGCTGGAAGGGTGGCGGGACAATCCGCATCTCAACCTGCTGGGGGTGGACAAAGCGCACCGGCTGCCGATCTTTTCCTTCCTCGTGCAGGACAAGGTGGGCAATCCGGTGCACCAGCAACTGTTCACCCGAATGCTCAGCGACATTTACGGCATTCAGGCGCGTGGCGGCTGCGCCTGCGCCGGGCCTTATGCACACCGCCTTTTGGGGATTGGCAAGGGCGAGTCCGAGGTCCTGCATGCCTCTCTGGCCGCAGGCGAGGAACTGAAGAAACCCGGCTGGGTGCGGCTGAATTTCTCCTACCTTATGTCGGAGGATACAGTTCAGTTCATCATCGATAGCGTAAACGAGTTGTCTCGCAGCACCGAAGACTATGTGCCTTTCTACAGCGCCGATCCGACCACGGCGCGCTTCAAGGCCGCATGAGGGTTTTGCGGCTTTTCTCAGGGGCATGACATCGGTATGAGGGGCGCAATCAAGGAGCGCCCCGCATGAACAAGATCACTCCGCAGCCCGGCATCATGGATATTGCCCTGTATCAGGGCGGCAAATCCCATGTCGAAGGTGTGGCCGATGTCATAAAGCTCAGTTCGAACGAGAACCCGTTTGGCCCCAGCCCCAAGGCGATCGAGGCGGTGCAAAACAGCGCGGCGCGCCTGCATCGCTATCCCAGCACCGATCACGCCGAATTGCGGGCCGCGATCGGCGAGGTGCATGGGCTGGACCCCGAGCGGATCGTCTGTGGCGTCGGCTCCGACGAGGTGCTGCAATTCGTGGTGCAGGCTTATGCCGGGGTGGGTGACGAGGTCATCTATACCGAACACGGGTTTTCCATGTACCCCATTCTGGCGCGGATGGCGGGCGCGGTTCCGGTTCGGGTGCCGGAACGTGAGCGCCGGGTGGATGTGGACGCGATCCTGTCTGCCTGCACCGACAGGACACGTGTGGTGTTCCTGACCAATCCCGGCAATCCGACCTCGACCATGATCCCCGAGGCCGAGGTGGCGCGGCTGGCGGATGGTCTGCCAGAGCATGTCGTTCTGGTTCTGGATGGGGCCTATACCGAGTTCGTGGGCGGATTCGACGGTGGTGTTTCCATCGTCGAAGGCCGCAGTAACGTCATCATGACGCGCACGTTCTCAAAGATTTACGGCCTCGGCGGCATGCGGGTCGGCTGGGGCTATGCGCCTCAGGAGATCATTGACGTCCTCAACCGTCTGCGCCAGCCTTTCAACCTGTCCTCAACGGCGCTGGACGCGGCGGAGGCTGCGGTGCGGGATCGGGACTATGTCGAATTCTGTCAGGCTGAAAACGCCAGATGGCGGACCTGGCTGGCCGAAGAACTGGCTGCGGTCGGGGTGCCGTCGGACCCGTCCTGCACCAATTTCATCTTGGCCCGCTTTGGCAGCCGCGACGAGGCCGAGGCATGTGATGCCTATCTGCAAAGTCAGGGCCTGATCGTGCGCCGTGTGGCGGGCTATGGCCTGCCCGAGGCGTTGCGGATCACCGTCGGGGACGAGGCGGCCTGCCGTAGGGTCGCCACCGCAATCTCCGCGTTCAAAGGAGGTGCGGCATGAGTCAGGTTTACGACCGTGTGGCGCTGATTGGCCTTGGGCTTATTGCGTCGTCGATGTATTGGGCAATCAAGCGCGCCGGGCTGGCGGGCGAGGTGACGGGCTATGCCCGCTCGGAAGAAACCCGCGAGACCGCGCGGCGGATCGGTTTGTGCGACCGGGTCTGCGACAGCGCGCGCGAGGCGGTCGAAGGGGCTGATCTGGTCGTGCTTTGTGTGCCGGTTGGCGCCATGGGTCCGGTGGCCGCGGAGATTGCGCCGGCGCTCAGGCCGGGGGCGACGGTGACGGATGTCGGTTCGGTCAAGCGCCATGTTGTACAATCCGTACAGCCTTTCATCCCCCCTGGTGTGCATTTTGTACCAGCCCACCCGCTGGCGGGAACCGAGCATTCGGGACCCGAGGCGGGCTTTGCCGAACTGTTCGACAACCGCTGGTGCCTGCTGGTTCCGGTCGAGGGAAGCGACCCGCAGGCGGTGGCGAAACTGCGCGCGCTGTGGGAGGGCATGGGGTCGAACGTGGACGAGATGGATGCAGATCACCACGACCTTGTGCTGGCGGTGACCAGCCACGCGCCGCACCTGATCGCCTATACGATGGTCGGCGTTGCGGACGACCTGCGCCGGGTGACCGATAGCGAGGTGATCAAGTATTCGGCTGCCGGTTTCCGCGACTTTACCCGCATCGCCGCCTCGGACCCGACCATGTGGCGCGACGTTTTTCTGACCAACAAGGATGCAACGCTGGAAATCCTCGGACGGTTCACCGAAGAGCTGTTCGCGCTGCAACGGGCGATCAGAACAGGTGACGGCGAGCATCTTTTCGACTATTTCACTCGCACAAGAGCAATTCGGCGGGGAATCATCGACGCGGGGCAGGATACGGACGCCCCGGATTTCGGCAGGGGACAGAGCAGATCATGATGCGTTCGGGTGGAGTTCTGGCTTTCGTGGCTTTGGCGCTTGTCGCGCCGGTTTCGATGGCCAACCCGCCCAAGACCTCGCTGATCCCCAAATCGCGCATCGTGTCAGAGGCCGCCCTGGTCGAGGCGGCGAGTGCCGTTGCCGAGGATACCATTGCCATCGTTGCGGATATGACCGGGATGCGCCCGGTGCCGCGGCCCGTATCACCGCAGGTCATGGCGGTGGCCGCACGGCCCGTCGACCTGCCGTTTTTTGGGCCGGATGTCTCTTTGTTTCCCTATAAGCGGCCTAAGGCCGTGGAACAGCAGGCGTTCTTCAAGAAGCGCCGCCTGCGCAAGGGGTCGGTCTGCGGGAACATCGATATTCAGGGCGAAGACATCGGGAAGGTGCCCAACAAGGTCAATGGCTGCGGGATCAAGGATGCCGTGAAGGTCAAGTCGGTTTCGGGCGTGACGCTGAGCCAGCCCGCGATCATGGATTGCAGCACCGCCGAGGCGTTGAACACGTGGGTGGAGCGTTCGGTCAAACCGACATTCCGCCGCCGGGGGCCGGTGGTCGAACTGAAGGTTGCGGCGCATTACGCCTGCCGGACGCGGAACAACCGCAAGGGCGCAAAAATATCGGAACACGGCAGGGGGCGGGCCATCGACATTTCGGCCTTCAAGATGATGGATGGCGAAGTGCTGACCGTGCTGGAAGGGTGGAAGCGGGGGCAGTCGCTGACACTTTTGCGCAGAATACGGAAGGATGCGTGCGGACCTTTCGGGACGGTGCTGGGGCCGGGATCGGACGGCTATCACCGCGACCATTTTCATCTGGACACGGCGCGTCATCGCAGCGGGCCGTACTGCCGCTGAAGCGCTCAGCGCAGGAAAACGCGCGGTGCCGGGCCCAATGGCACCGGACCCAGGGTGACAAAGCCATCGCGGAAGCCCAGTTCCACATCCAGCGCGTTCGGATTGCCGCTGAGCCCCGCCAGCATGCCAAGGACGTTGTTCACCGGGCCGACTGCCTGATCGGGTAAAGCACCCGAGGCATTGGCCATCGCCACCATGTCCTGCCAGTTCTCGGCCTTGATTGCGATCTGGCCGGTTGGAATGCCTTGGGCGTCGATATCCAGTTCTCCTGTCGCGAAAAGGCGCAGCGCGCCCCATTTCAGTTCCGCCAAGGCGAGATCGATAAAGACCGGCTGCGGGCGGCGCTCTTCCAAAGCGGTGCGGTCCCAAGGTTTGTCGAACCGGGCGAGCATGTCGAGTTGCAGGGTCTCGAAAGCATGGGGCAGGGACCGGGATGAGCGCAGGAGCGACCGCAGCCCCTCGCCCGGCGAGAAACCGTTGGCGGATGCGGCAAGCGCATAGGTTTCGGGCTGATTAGTCTGTTCCATCACGAGGGTCAGATCGGCGGCCCCGGCCAGTGCCTTGCCCTCTTGCGAGATCGACCACGGGCCGGAGGTCAGGGCCAGCCGCTCCAGAACCAGCGCCGTACCGGGTTGCAGGTGCAGTTCGGCCTGCATTTGTTGCGCCGTGACGATCGCGGTCTGGTCGAGATAGGAGAACCGCTGTGGCGTGTTGGCGAAGCGGAGGGTCTGGCGGCCGGGCCAGATCGCCGGGCTGGCGATGTCGATCCGGTCGGCGTGCCACGCGGTGCCGGTGACCGGATCGGCCAGCGCGGGGTTGTCCAGGCGGGTGATGTGACGGAACGGAAAACCGGTTGTCGCGACATCGGAAAAATCCGCCTGCCAACCCAGTTGCCGGCGCTGGTCGAACCAGCCCGAGATGGCCGTGCGCAGGCCGTAACCCGCAACGAACCAGTAGCCTGACCAAAGCAGCGCCGCGAGAATGAAGAAACGAACCAGCCGGATCATAAAATGGCCCTTTTTCCTGCGCTGGTTTTGATGTTTATAGGCGCAAACAGGCGAGGGCCAGAGCGATGACGATGTGGGTATTCGGATACGGATCACTGTTGTGGAATCCCGGTTTTCCGGTGGCGCGCAGCGAGCTTGCGACGCTGCACGGCTATGCCCGGTCGTTCTGCATGAGTTCGATCCATCATCGCGGCACCGAGGAAAACCCCGGTCTGGTTCTGGCCCTGGACGAGGTGGAGGACGCCCATTGCAAGGGGTTGGCGCTGGCGGTCGAGGCGGGCCACGAAGAGCGCACGCTGGACGAACTGCGCGAGCGGGAGCTGATCTCGTCCGCCTATCTGGAGCGGATGCTGGATGTGCATCTGGATTGCGGCGACGTGGTGAACGCGGTGACCTATGTGATCGATCCGCATCATGTGCAGTATTGCGGCGGCATGCCGTTGGAAGAACAGGCGCACATCATCGCGCGGGCCGTTGGCGGGCGGGGGCCGAACCCCGAATATCTGTTCAACACCACCACGCACCTGACCGAAATCGGATTGCGCGATCCGGATCTGGAGTGGCTTTCTGACCGCGTCCGAAATCTGATGCCATAATTCCATGGCTTCACCGGCGGAATTTCGCTAGGTTCGGCCAAGAGCAGAAGAAACCGGGAACAAGGCGCATGGCGCAGGCACAACGCGAGGCGAGACCCCAGTTCTCGCAACCGTTCCGACAGATCCTCATGATGCTGATCGTGATCGGGCTTTCAGGGTTTGGCGTATTCGTGGCCTTGCCGAGGGTTATGCCGGTATTCGAGGCCAACCCCTATCTCAACGGCTTCATTCTGCTGGTCTTTGTGATCGGCGTTCTGGCTTGTTTCTATCAGGTTTTCCAGCTGATGGGATCGGTTCGCTGGATCGAGCGGTTCGCGGGCGGGATCGAGACGGATGGTACCGCGCCGCCGCAACTGCTGGCGCCGCTGGCGTCGCTGCTGCGCTCGCGCGGGGCGCGGTCGCAGATCAGTTCGACCTCGACCCGGTCGATCCTCGATTCGGTGGCCGAGCGCATCGAGGAAGAGCGCGAGATCACCCGATACATCACCAACGTCCTGATCTATCTGGGCCTGCTGGGGACGTTCTTTGGTCTTGCGACCACGGTTCCCGCGGTGGTGGACACGATCCGCAGCCTCAACCCGCAGGAGGGCGAAGAGGGGCTGGCCGTTTTCAACCGGCTGATGACCGGGCTCGAGGCGCAGCTGGGCGGTATGGGCGTTGCGTTCGGCTCGTCCCTGCTGGGTCTGGCCGGATCGTTGATCGTGGGGCTTCTGGAGCTATTTGCAGGGCATGGGCAGAACCGGTTCTATCGCGAACTGGAGGAGTGGCTGTCCACGATCACCCGCGTCGGCTTTGCCTCGGGCGACGAGGGTGGTGCGGAACTGGCGCTGATGGCCCCGATCCTCGATGCGATGTCGCAGCAGATGGATACGCTGCAGGACATGTTTCAGGCCAACGAAGAGGGCCATGCTGCGGTGTCCGACAAGCTGGGGCGGCTGGTGGATGCGATCGGCGAGATGAACCAGCGGCAGGCCGACACCGAGAACGTGACCGGGGCGTTGGGTCGGGTGGCGCTGGGGCAGGAGGCGCTGCTGGATCATCTGCGCGAAAAGAGCGACGGCGAGGGGCTGGATGCCGAAAGCCGGATGCGCCTGCGGTCGATGGATGTTCAGTTGCTGCGCATCCTCGAAGAGATTTCGGCGGGCCGTCAGGAGAGTTTGATGGAGCTGCGCAAGGATATCGAACTGGTGGTCAAGGCGCTGTCGCTGTCGCGCGGAACGCTGCGGGCGCAACCCGCCGCGCCGGACGGGGAATAAGCCATGGCCCTGTCACGCCGCACCGGCCATCGTTTCCAGGGCTCGGTCTGGCCCGGTTTCGTGGATGCGATGACCGGGCTGCTGATGGTGCTGACCTTTGTTCTGACCATTTTCATGGTGGTGCAGTTCGTGCTGCGTGAGACGATCTCGGGGCAGGAAGACGAGCTGAGCGCGTTGTCCAATGAGGTGGCGGCGCTGGCCGAGGCACTGGGGCTGGAAGAGCGGCAGACCAGCCGGTTGCAGGCGCGGCTGGGCGCGCTGAGCGCGACGCTGACCGAAGCCGAGGATGATCTGTCGCAGGCGCAGGCGCTGATCGGCACGCTGACCGCCGAGCGCGACCGTCAGACGGCGGCGCTGGATCAGGCGCAGACCAGAATCACCGCCTTCGAGGCGCAGGTGGCGGCACTGCTTGCGGATCAGGAGCGGGCGCTGGGCGACATTCAGGCTTTGGAAACCGAGCGCGCGGATCTGCTGTCGGCGCAGGAGGCTCTGAACCTGGCACTGGCGCAAAGCCGCCAGGAAGTCGATGCACAGACCGAGGCGGCACGTCTGGCCGCGGCCCGACGCGAGGCGCTGGAGGCGCTGATCGCCGAGTTGGAGCGGTCGGGCGAAGAGAATGCCGAACAGATCGCGGCGCTGGAACAGAAACTGAGCCAGGAAGAGGCCGACAAGCTGTCCGAGGCCGCGGCGGCGCAGGTGTTGCGCGAGCGGTTGCAGAATGCGGATGCGGAGCTGACCGCGATGACGCTGGCGCTGGAAAAACAGCGGCAGGAGGCCGAGGATACGCTGACCCTGCTTGCCGCCGTAGAGGCTGCCAAAAAGCAGTTGGAGCAGGAGTTGGGCGAAGCGGTGTCGGCCGAGGAAATGCAGGCCCGACTGAACGCGGCGTTGAGCGCACAGACCGAAGCCGAGGATACGGCCCGCATCCAGGGCAATCTGGCCAATGAACGGGCCGCCATGCTGGCGCAGGCGTATCAGGCGCTTTCCGCCGAACAGGCGGCATCGGCGGAGGCCCAGCGCCAGACCGCCCTGCTGAACCAGCAGGTGGCGGCGCTGCGCAATCAACTGGGCTCGCTGCAGGCGCTCCTGGACGATTATGAGGATCGCAACGCGGCGGCCGAGGTACAGTTGCAGACGCTGGGGCAGGACCTGAACGCGGCGCTGGCGCGCGCGGCCTCCGAGGAACGCAAGCGGCGGTTGCTGGAAGAGGCAGAGCGCAAGCGGTTGGAGGCGCGGAACGAGGGGCTGGTGGCGCGTGCAGAGGATCTGGAGCGGTACCGCTCGGAATTCTTTGGCCGGTTGCGCGAGGTTCTGGGAAATCAGGAAGGCGTGCGGATCGAAGGCGACCGTTTCGTGTTCTCGTCCGAGGTGCTGTTTGATCCGGCTTCGGCGGATCTGTCGATCGAGGGGCAGATCGAAGTTGCGAAGGTCGCCAATATCCTGCGCAGCGTGGCGCGGGACATTCCGGAAGAGCTGAACTGGGTGATCCGGGTGGATGGCCATACCGACAACCTGCCGCTGTCGGGCACCGGCCGGTACCGGGACAACTGGGAACTCAGCCAGGCGCGGGCCCTGTCGGTGGTGCGGTTCATGGTCGAGGCGCTGGGGCTTCCGCCTCAGCGGCTGTCGGCAAACGGGTTTGGGGAGTTTCAGCCGGTTGACAGCGCCGACAGCCCCGAAGCGCGCGCCAAGAACCGCCGGATTGAGTTGAAGCTGACCGAAAAGTAAACTGCTCAGGGTATTTCAAGTCGGACGGTTTTGGTGCTGATCACCTTGCCGTTGCGGCGCATTTCGACCGTGCCGGCATACTCGCCAGCAGGCCAGCGCGGAAGGGTGAGCCTGCGCCCGGCGGCGCGGAAGAACCGGGCCTGGTTTTTTTCCAGCGCCGCTTCGTGATCGACGATCTGGCCGCCGGGTCCCCGGATTGTCAGCCGCATCACATCACCCGCCAGCCCGCCATAAGCATAGCCGAACACGACCAGCCCGCCGGCACTGTCGGGGACGGAGATTTGCGCGGCGGTTCCTGCCTGAATAGCCTCGTAGGCGGGGACATGGTCGGAAAACCCGGCCGAGATCAGCGCGCCGGGCACATAGGGGATCGGCGTTTGCCAGAGGGTTTCGCCGGGTTCTCCGCATTGCGCCGGGCCGCCGGCAGCGAATGGGTCGACGACCTGACCATCGCGGCGAACGGACAGGTGCAGATGGGGGAATTCGGTTTTGCCGGAAAGCCCGACCTGCCCCAGGACGTCGCCCGGCTTGACCGTGTCGCCGGTTCGCACCCGGATCGAGCCGCGTTTCATGTGGCAATACTGGGTTTCCCACCCGTCACCATGCGCTACAAGCACGCCATTGCCGCATTCTCGGCCCTCGACCGTGGCAGGTGTCGCGGCATCGTAGCGGCGGTCCGCCATCCCGTCGCGGGTGGCGCGTACCGTGCCACCGGCGGCGGCCAGAACGTTGACCCCCGCATTCATCGCCGCCAACGAAGGCAGGCCAAAATCAGTGCCCTTGTGGCCGTCATAGCTGAGCGTGCCGCACCGGAAATCGCGTGCATCGGGCCCCGGGTCCCGGTCGACGAATTGCTGGATATAACAGGTTTCGCCTAGGTCGCACTCCACCGGCAGGCGCAGAACAGGTTCACCCGCCGCTGGGGTGGCGGCGAGTGCCAGCGCGACCAGTCGCGCCCGCATCAGTCGGCGGTCAGCAACGGAGGCTTGTCGCCCGAGATACGCGGCTGGCCGGGGCCAACCATCTGGAGATCAAGCTCGCCCTTCTTGACCGACACACGGACCACGCCGCCCTTGGAGAGTTTGCCGAACAGCAACTCTTCGGCCAGCGGTTTCTTGATGTGTTCCTGAATGACACGGCCCAGCGGGCGGGCGCCCATCTTGTCGTCATAGCCCCTGTCGGCGATCCATTCGGCGGCCTTGGGCGTCAGTTCAATGGACACACCGCGATCCAGCAGTTGCGCCTCGAGCTGGAGGACGAATTTTTCGACCACCTGCAGGATGACCTCTTTCGGCAGCGGCGCAAAGGAGATCACCGCATCCAGACGGTTGCGGAATTCGGGGCTGAACATCCGTTCGATGGCGGCGGTATCCTCGCCCTCGCGCCGGTCGCGGCCAAAGCCGATGGCAGCCTGCGCCTGTTCCTTTGCACCCGCGTTCGAGGTCATGATCAGCACCACGTTGCGGAAATTCACCGTGCGGCCGTTGTGATCGGTCAACTCGCCGTGGTCCATCACCTGCAACAGGATATTGAACACATCCGGATGCGCCTTTTCGATCTCATCGAGCAGCAGCACGCAATGCGGATGCTGGTCGACGCCGTCGGTCAGCAGACCGCCCTGATCGAACCCGACATAACCCGGAGGCGCGCCGATAAGGCGGGAAACCGCATGTTTCTCCATGTATTCCGACATATCGAAGCGCAGAAGTTCCACGCCCAGCGTGTCCGCCAGCTGTTTGGCCACCTCGGTTTTGCCGACGCCGGTGGGGCCCGCGAACAGGTAGTTGCCGATGGGTTTCTCCGGTTCGCGCAGACCGGCACGGGCCAGTTTGATGGCGCTGGACAGCGCCTCGATGGCCTGATCCTGACCAAACACCACCCGCTTGAGCGAGGCTTCGAGATCTTTCAGGACCTCGGCATCGTCCTTGGTGACGTTCTTGGGCGGGATGCGGGCGATCTTGGCGACCACCGCCTCGATCTCTTTCACGCCGATGGTCTTGCGGCGCTTGCTTTCCGCCACCAGATGCTGCGCGGCACCGGCCTCGTCGATGACGTCGATGGCCTTGTCGGGCAGTTTGCGGTCGTTGATGTAGCGCGCCGACAGTTCCACCGCCGTCTTGATCGCGTCCGCAGTGTATTTGATGTCGTGATGCTGTTCGAAATAGGGCTTGAGGCCGCGCAGGATCTTGACGCTGTCCTCGACCGAAGGCTCGTTCACGTCGATCTTCTGGAAGCGGCGGCTCAGCGCGCGGTCCTTTTCGAAATGCTGACGGAATTCCTTGTAAGTGGTCGAGCCCATGGTGCGCAGCTTGCCGCCCTGAAGCGCGGGTTTCAGCAGGTTCGAGGCATCCATCGCGCCACCCGAGGTGGCGCCGGCGCCGATCACGGTGTGAATCTCGTCGATGAACAGCACCGCGTCAGGGTGTTCTTCCAACTCGGTCACCACGGCCTTGAGCCGTTCCTCGAAAT
Source organism: Ruegeria sp. AF8 (assembly GCF_056541825.1). Taxonomy (NCBI): domain Bacteria; kingdom Pseudomonadati; phylum Pseudomonadota; class Alphaproteobacteria; order Rhodobacterales; family Roseobacteraceae; genus Ruegeria; species Ruegeria sp. AF8. The sequence continues at coordinate 279,445 of NZ_JBQFYW010000001.1, forward strand.
CGCCGCGATAGCGGGTACCGGCCAGAAGCGCGCCCATGTCGAGTGCATAGATGGTGGTATGGGCCAGAACTTCGGGGGCCTCGCCCTGCACGATCTTATAGGCCAGCCCTTCGGCGATGGCGGTTTTGCCAACACCGGGGTCGCCCACCAGAAGCGGGTTGTTTTTGCGGCGGCGGCAGAGCACCTGGATGCAGCGCTCGACCTCGTCGGCACGTCCGATCAGCGGGTCGACATCGCCGGCGCGCGCCTTGGCGTTGAGATCGACGCAGTATTTGCCCAGCGCGCTTTCCTTTTGCTCGGCATCGGTGCCCGGGGTGGCCGCCTGCGCCTCATCCTCGGGCTGTTCGGCGCCGGTCACGGGGCGGTTTTCACCATAGGCAGGGTCCTTGGCGACGCCGTGCGCAATGAAATTCACCGCGTCATAGCGGGTCATGTCCTGTTCCTGCAGGAAATAGGCGGCATTGCTTTCGCGTTCGGCGAAGATGGCCACCAGAACATTGGCCCCGGTTACCTCGGTCCGGCCCGAGCTTTGCACATGGATCGCGGCGCGTTGGATCACCCGCTGGAAGGCGGCGGTCGGCACCGCTTCGGAGCCGTCGATATCGGTTACGAGGTTCGAGAGGTCTTCGTCGATGAATTCGACCAGAGTGCCGCGCAACTCGTCCAGGTTGACGCTGCACGCCTTCATCACCCGAACAGCGTCAGGTTCTTCCAGCAGCGCCAGAAGCAGATGTTCCAGCGTTGCGAATTCATGCCGCCTTTCATTCGCCGCCGCAAGGGCCGCGTGAATGGCTTGTTCCAATGTGCTCGAGAATGAAGGCACGTGGGTGCTCCTCTGTACTTGGGTCGAAAACCGGGGGTGCGAGTTGCGGCCGAACCCCCTGCTCAACCATGTCCTCATACTATTAGAGTTTGGTTGAACATGGCCCGGCTTCAAGGGTTTTCTTGCTCTTGACAGTCACATTTCCTGTGACCGTGTTCGTGAACACCGCATTTTGTGGCTAGAATCTGTCTTTGCGGGCGCGAATTTCGGCAAAGACATCGGCGGGGTCGGCGCCGGTCATGCCAAGGTTGGCCTGAATACCGGATTCTGCTGCGCGCAGAAAGGGGTTGGTGGCTTTCTCCAGTGCCAGCGACGACGGCACGGTGGGCTCTCCGGCGGCGCGGGCGCGGGCGATGTCGGCGATCCGCTGCTGCAGGGCGGGGTTTTCCGGTTCGATGGTTTCGGCGAAGCGCCCGTTGGCTTGTGTATATTCGTGGCCGGAGCAGACGATTGTTTCCTCGGGCAATGCAGCCAGCTTGCTGAGCGAGGCCCACATCTGTGGTGCCGTGCCTTCGAACAGCCGCCCGCATCCCAGCGCCATCAGGCTGTCGGCGGTGAAGACCGCGCCGCTGGCAGGCATGTGAAAGGCGATGTGGCCGACCGTGTGGCCGGACACGTCCACCACATGCACCGGCTCACCGCCGATGCTGATCGTGTCGCCTTCGGCCACCTGAACATCAAGTGGCGGCAGGCGGTGGGCATCCGCCGCCGCGCCGATCACCGTCGCGGAATGTCGGGCGAGGATTTCGGCCAGCCCCTCGACATGGTCGAAATGGTGGTGGGTCAGCAGCACATGGCTGAGCCGCCAGCCGCGTGCATCCAGTTCCGCAAGGATGGGGGCGGCCTCGGGCGCGTCGATCAGCGCGGTCTCACCGCTGACTTCATCATGCGCGAGAAAGGCATAGTTGTCGCTGAGGCAGGGAACGGTGACGATCTCAAGAGGCATGGCCTTTTGCCCTTTCATTGCTAGACTGCGCCCAACTAAGCCGATCGAGCAGGTGTCTGCAATGCATCTCGACGTTCAGGATCTGAGGAATTTCTATTACCGCAGCACGCTGGGGCGTGCGGCGCAGGCCGCGATCCGTGGTCGCCTGCTGGAACTGTGGCCCGAGGCGAAGGGACAGACCGTGGCCGGGTTCGGATTCGCGGTGCCGCTTCTGCGCCCTTATCTGGGTGACGCGCGGCGCGTGACCGGCCTGATGCCGGGGCCACAGGGGGTGATGCCATGGCCCGCGGGACAACCGAACGTGTCGGTCCTGTGCGAGGAAACGCTGTGGCCCATCGACACCGGGCGGGTGGACAAGCTGGTGGTCATGCACGGGCTGGAAACCTCGGAACGGCCGAACGATCTGTTGGAGGAATGCTGGCGGGTGCTGGGGCCGGGCGGCAAGGCGATGTTCATCGTTCCGAACCGGGCCGGGTTCTGGTCGCGCTCGGACAAGACGCCGTTCGGCTATGGCCGGCCCTATTCGCTGGGGCAGTTGGAGACGCAGCTGAAGATTCATCAGTTTCTGCCGGAAAACCATTGTTCGGCGCTGTATCTGCCCCCGTCCTACCGGCGGTTCTGGCTGAAATCGGCGAGCCTTATCGAAAAGACCGGCCAGCGCCTGCCCACGATCATGGCGGGTGGGGTTTTGATGGTCGAGGTCAGCAAACAGGTGCATCCGCCCAAGGGCAGCGTCACCAAAGACGCCGTTCGGCGTCCGATCAAGGCGCTGGACGGTTTGCTCAAACCTGCCTGAGCGCAGCCGCTGCGGGCGGCGGGGTGTTTTGGTTGATTGCGCCCGTTTTTGTGGAAATTACGTCACAGGAATCGCAAAAACCTGCAACTTGGTAACATTTTTCAAGTCGTTCGGGGGCGCAAAAGGGTCGCAGTTTTCCTAATGCGTTGAAATCAAACACTTTGTGGATAACTTTGTTACCGCTATAGTATATTGCGAGGTTGCAACCGCTCTGCTACATCCCCGGTGATTTTGATGCCCTGCCTGTCCTGGCGGGGTTTCTTCACGCCCCCGGGGTAGCCGCAGATGCGCGAATTCGGGGCCAAAAGTATCGGAAGGGTGGACGTGTCCGAACCAGCTTCGATTTCCGCAGGCATCGCCGAGCGCTATGCCACTGCGATTTTTGAGATCGCCAAAGAGAACAATGACCTTGCGGGTCTGGAATCCGGCATCAATGATCTGGCAACCGCCCTGGGCGACAGCGCCGAACTGCGTGGCCTGATCGGGTCGCCGCTGATTTCGCGCGCCGAACAGGAAGCTGCGATTACCGCGATTGCCGACAAGATGGGGCTGAGCACCGTGCTGCGCAACACGCTGGGCCTGATGGCGCAGAAGCGTCGCCTGTTCGTTGTGCCGCAGCTGGTGCAGGTGCTGCGTGACATGCTGGCGGACGAGCGTGGCGAAGTGACTGCCGATGTCGCATCGGCCAAGGCGCTGACCAAGACCCAGATGGAAAAACTGTCCAAGACGCTGAGCGCGAATGTGGGCAAGACCGTGACTATCAATGCGACCGTCGATGAAAGCCTCATTGGCGGTCTTGTCGTTAAAGTGGGCTCGAAGATGATCGACAGTTCGATCCGTTCGAAGCTGAACTCCCTACAGAATGCAATGAAAGAGGTCGGATAAATGGGAATCCAAGCTGCAGAGATTTCTGCAATCCTGAAGGACCAGATCAAGAATTTTGGTCAGGAAGCAGAAGTGGCCGAGATTGGCCGCGTGTTGAGCGTCGGCGACGGGATTGCCCGTGTGTATGGCCTGGACAATGTGCAGGCCGGTGAAATGGTCGAGTTCCCGGGCGGCATCATGGGTATGGCGCTGAACCTGGAAAGCGACAACGTCGGCGTCGTGATCTTCGGTTCCGACCGGGACATCAAAGAAGGCGACACCGTCAAGCGCACCAACTCGATCGTGGACGTTCCGATCGGTGACGAACTGCTGGGCCGCGTCGTGGACGGTCTGGGCAACCCGATCGACGGCAAGGGCCCGATCAACGCTTCCAAGCGCGGTGTGGCCGACGTCAAGGCGCCGGGTATCATCCCGCGTAAATCGGTGCACGAGCCGATGGCAACCGGCCTGAAATCGGTTGACGCGATGATCCCGATCGGCCGTGGCCAGCGGGAACTGATCATTGGTGACCGCCAGACCGGTAAAACCGCCGTGGCTCTGGACACCATTCTGAACCAGAAAGTTTACAATGACGCAGCGGGCGACGACGAGTCGAAGAAACTGTACTGCGTTTACGTGGCGGTTGGTCAGAAGCGTTCGACCGTTGCGCAGCTGGTGAAGAAACTGGAAGAATCCGGCGCGATTGATTACTCGATCGTCGTGGCCGCTACCGCGTCCGACCCGGCGCCGATGCAGTTCCTGGCACCCTACGCCGCGACCGCGATGGCCGAGTACTTCCGTGACAACGGCCGCCACGCTCTGATCATCTATGATGACCTGTCGAAACAGGCTGTGTCCTATCGTCAGATGTCCCTGCTGCTGCGCCGTCCGCCCGGACGCGAAGCCTATCCGGGCGACGTTTTCTATCTCCACTCCCGCCTGCTGGAGCGTTCGGCGAAGCTGAACGAAGATTTCGGTGCAGGCTCGCTGACCGCTCTGCCGGTAATCGAAACCCAGGGTGGTGACGTTTCGGCGTTTATTCCGACCAACGTGATCTCGATCACCGACGGCCAGATCTTCCTGGAAACCGAACTGTTCTACCAAGGCATCCGTCCTGCTGTGAACACCGGTCTGTCGGTTTCGCGTGTGGGCTCCTCGGCTCAGACCAACGCGATGAAATCGGTCGCTGGTCCGGTTAAGCTGGAACTGGCTCAGTACCGCGAAATGGCGGCCTTCGCGCAGTTCGGTTCCGACCTCGACGCCGCAACCCAGCAGTTGCTGAACCGTGGTGCGCGTCTGACCGAGCTGATGAAACAGCCGCAATACTCGCCGCTGACCAACGCGGAAATCGTCTGCGTCATCTTCGCGGGCACCAACGGCTATCTCGACAAGATCAACGTATCTGATGTTGGCCGCTACGAGGCCGGCCTGCTGGCGCATCTGCGCGGCAAGCATGCCGACCTGCTGAAGTGGATCACCGACGAAGACCCGAAGATCAAAGGTGACGCGTCCGACAGGATCAAGGCAGCGATCGACGAATACGCCGCGACCTTCGCTTGATAGGAGGTTCCGATGCCTAGTCTGAAGGACCTTAAAAACAGGATCGAGTCGGTCAAATCGACCCGCAAGATCACCAAGGCCATGCAGATGGTCGCGGCTGCCAAACTGCGCCGCGCCCAGGAATCTGCCGAAGCCTCGCGCCCCTATGCCGAGCGGTTCAATGCCGTGATGGCGGGGCTGGCGGCTTCGGTCGGGGGCAGCGACAGCGCCCCCAAGCTGCTCCGTGGTACGGGCAGTGATGATGTCCATCTGCTGGTTGTGATGACAGCTGAACGCGGCCTGTGTGGCGGCTTCAATTCGAACATCGCCAAGCTGGCCCGTCAAAAGGCGGACGAGCTGCGCCTGAAAGGCAAGACGGTCAAGATCCTGACCGTCGGCAAGAAAGGCCGCGACGCGCTCAAGCGTGATTTTGGCGATCTGTTCGTTGGACATATCGACCTGAGCGAGGTCAAGCGTCTGGGGTATTCCAACGCGCAAGACATCGCCAAGAACGTCCTGTCCCGCTTTGACGGGGCTGAGTTCGATGTTGCCACGATCTTCTACTCGAAGTTCGTCAACGTCGTGACCCAGATCCCGACGGCACAGCAGGTCATCCCCGCCTCTTTCGAAGAGACCGAGGGTGACGACGGCGGTGCCATCTTCGATTACGAGCCCAGCGAAGAGGCTATTCTGGCCGACCTGCTGCCCAAGGGGGTCGCGACCGCGATCTTCTCGGCCCTGCTCGAAAACGGAGCCTCGGAACAGGGTGCGCGGATGTCCGCGATGGACAACGCGACGCGCAACGCGGGTGAGATGATCGACAAGCTGACGATCCAGTTCAACCGTTCGCGTCAGGCCGTGATCACCAACGAGCTGATTGAAATTATTTCCGGCGCCGAAGCGCTGTAGAGACAAACCGGAGACGAAACATGGCGAATGCAAAAGGCAAAGTCACACAGATCATCGGGGCCGTCGTTGACGTGCAGTTCGATGACGCGCTGCCTGAAATTCTGAACGCGCTGGAAACCACCAACAACGGCAAGCGCCTGGTGCTGGAAGTTGCTCAGCACCTGGGCGAAAACACTGTCCGCACCATCGCGATGGACGCGACCGAAGGTCTGGTCCGTGGCGAAAAAGTGAGCGATACCGGCGCACCGATCTCGGTTCCGGTTGGTAACGCCACCCTGGGCCGCATCCTGAACGTTGTTGGCGAACCCATCGACGAAAAAGGCCCGGTTGAGGCAACTGAATCCCGTGCCATCCACCAGCCTGCACCGACCTTTGCAGAACAGTCGACCGAGTCGGAAGTTCTGGTCACCGGCATCAAGGTTGTTGACCTGCTGGCCCCTTACGCCAAGGGCGGTAAGATCGGCCTGTTCGGCGGCGCCGGCGTTGGTAAAACCGTTCTGATCATGGAACTGATCAACAACATCGCAAAAGTGCACTCGGGCTTTTCGGTGTTCGCGGGTGTTGGTGAACGGACCCGTGAAGGGAACGACCTGTACCACGAGATGATCGAATCGAACGTGATCAAGCCGGACAACCTGTCGGAAAGCCAGGTGGCCCTGGTTTACGGTCAGATGAACGAACCTCCGGGCGCACGTGCACGTGTTGCTCTGACCGGTCTGACCCTGGCGGAACAGTTCCGCGACCAGTCGGGCACCGACGTTCTGTTCTTCGTCGACAACATCTTCCGCTTCACGCAGGCGGGTTCCGAAGTGTCGGCCCTGCTGGGCCGTATTCCTTCGGCGGTGGGCTATCAGCCGACGCTGGCCACCGACATGGGCGCGCTGCAGGAACGCATCACCTCGACCAAAGCCGGCTCGATCACCTCGGTGCAGGCGATCTACGTGCCTGCGGACGACCTGACCGACCCTGCGCCGGCAACCTCGTTTGCGCACCTCGACGCGACCACCGTTCTCAACCGGGCGATCTCGGAAAAGGGTATCTACCCCGCCGTTGACCCGCTCGACTCGACCTCGCGTCTGCTCGACCCGGCCATCGTCGGTGAAGAGCACTACAAGGTTGCGACCGACGTTCAGCAGATCCTCCAGCGCTACAAGTCGCTGCAGGACATCATCGCCATCCTTGGCATGGACGAACTGTCGGAAGAGGACAAGCTGACCGTGGCCCGCGCCCGTAAGATCGAGCGTTTCCTCAGCCAGCCGTTCGACGTGGCGGAAGTTTTCACCGGTTCGCCTGGCGTTCAGGTTCCGCTGGAAGAAACCATCTCGTCGTTCAAAGCGGTTGTGGCCGGTGAATACGATCACCTGCCCGAGGCGGCCTTCCTGATGGTCGGCGGTATCAACGAAGTGATCGCCAAAGCCGAGAAGATGGCCGCGGCGGCTGCCTAAGGAGTATCCCTGATGGCAAACACGATGCAATTCGATCTCGTCAGCCCGGAGCGGAGCCTTGCTTCGCTTCAGGTGAGCGCGGTCCTGATCCCCGGCGCGGACGGGGACATGACGGCGATGCCCGATCATGCCCCCACGATCACCACGCTGCGCCCGGGCATCCTCAAGGTCGAGGCACCCGAAGGCACCAGCGAATACATGGTGACCGGCGGGTTCGCCCAGATCAACGGGGATGCGATGTCGGTGCTGGCCGAAAAGGCCATTCCGGTGTCGGAAGTGACCCGCGCCAATCTGGACGACCTGATCGCCGAGGCCCGCGCCTCGCATGAGGCGGCCAAGGAACAGGGCGACAACACCATCGTCGACGACGCAGCCAAGCTGCTGGCCGACATGGAGGCCCTGGGCACCCATATGAGCCTGTAGATCGAAATCTAAACGATTTCCGGCACGGCCCCGTCATAACGGGGCCGTATTTTTTTGAATGATTTGCCCTGGGCGATGCCCTACGGTGCAGTGATTCAAAGAATGTGATGGTTTCATGAAGAGTTTTTGTTCGCATCCGGTTGGAATTGAGCAGGGCGAAGCGGTGCTTTTCTCGGAATTCGAAAACGGTGGCGAGATGTGGACCGGAACGGGTCCGCGCGAACGCCGTCGGGCGGTACGTTTCAGAAAAATCTTCCACTCACCGCCGGCGGTTCAGATGAACGTGTCGCTTTGGGATGTGGACAATTCCTCGGCTCTGCGCGCCGAGGTGGCACCCGAGAATATCACCCACGAGGGGTTCGAGGCCGTCTTTCGAACCTGGTCCGACACGCGCATCGCGCGAATTCGCGTGTCCTGGATGGCCATTGGTGAAATCCCCAATGAGGATGACTGGAATATTTCGTAGATCCGGCAGCCCGGTCTGGTTCGGGGTCACGGCTTGCCACAAAATGTACACCGGTCGCGCTTGCGCATGCTCGGAGGGGCGTTGGCGCCCTTGCCGGTGGGAGGGGGGGACAGCGTCCCTCCCTCCGGAACCAGAGTGCGCCGCAGGCGCTCTGTCGGATTACGCGGTGCGGTACAGCGATTCGTAGATCGGGATCAGAGTCTTGTCCTCGAAAAGCGAGGACACGCTGGTGCCGTTCCAGATGTTCAGGATGGCCTGGGTCAGCAGCGGCGCGGTCGGTACCACGCGGATGTTGGCTGCATTCCGTATCGCGTCGGTGGGCTGAATCGAGTCGGTGATGACCAGCGATTTCATGACCGAGTTGGTCACGCGCTCGACCGCAGGGCCGCTCATGACGCCGTGGGTGATGTAGGAATGGACCTCTTTGGCGCCGTTGTCGAGAAGCACCTGAGCCGCCTTGCAGAGTGTTCCGGCGGTATCGCAGATGTCGTCCACGATCAGACAGATCTTGTCCTTGACGTCGCCGATCACCGTCATTTCGGCAATTTCGCCCGGTTTCTCGCGGCGCTTGTCGACGATCGAAAGCGGCGCGTTGATCCGTTTGGCCAATTCGCGCGCGCGGGCAACGCCGCCCACGTCCGGCGAGACCACCATCAGATCGGCCATCTGGTCCTTGAACTGGTGTTTGACGTCAAGCGCAAAGATCGGTGAGGCGTAAAGGTTGTCGACGGGGATGTCGAAGAAGCCCTGGATCTGGGCTGCGTGCAGGTCCATGGTCAGAACCCGCTCGATCCCGGCGCCGGTGATCATGTTGGCGACCAGTTTCGACGAGATCGGAGTGCGCGCCTTGGTGCGGCGGTCCTGGCGGGCATAGCCGAAATAGGGGATCACGGCGGTGATCCGCGCCGCCGACGAACGGCGCAGCGCGTCGGCGATGATCAGCAGTTCCATCAGGTTGTCATTGGCCGGGTTCGAGGTCGGCTGGATGATGAACATATCCTCGCCGCGGACGTTCTCGAAGACCTCGACAAAGATTTCACCGTCGTTGAACCGCTCGACGCGCGCATCGACCAGACCCTGGTCAACGCCGCGATGCAGGCTCATGCGGCGTGCGATGGTTTCGGCCAGCGGAAGGTTGGCGTTCCCAGCGATGAGCTTGGGTTCGTTGAGTGTCGGCATTGTTCGTGATCCCCGGGGCAGCGACAGGCTAAGTGACAGATTCGTGATGTTGACACCGCTTAACATGGGCTTACCGTCCCGCAAAGGTTCCGAAACGGAGAAAGTGAACATGGCCGATATCGACTACTTTTTTGCGACACTGTCGCCCTATACCTATCTGGCGGGCCAACGGCTGGAGGAGATAGCGGCCAGGCACGGCGCGACCATCGACTATAAACCGATGGACATTGTCGCCCTGTTCGGCCGGACGGGGGGCACGCCGCCCAAGGACCGTCATATATCGCGTATCGAATACCGGGCGCAGGAACTGGTGCGGCAGGCAAAGAAGCTGAACATGGAATTCAACCTGCAGCCCGCGCATTGGCCGACCAATGCCGCGCCGTCCTCTTACGCGATCGTTGCGGCGGTAAGGGACGGGTCCGGTGATGTGGGCAAGCTGTGCCATTCGTTTGTGCGGGCCTGCTGGGCCGAGGACAGGGACATCGCCCAGGACGAGGTGATCCGCGACTGTCTGGAAAAGGCCGGGTTCGATCCCGGGCTTGCAGATAGCGGGTTGCTGACCGGGGCCGAGACTTATGCCGCCAATCTGGAAGAGGCGGTCGATCGCGGCGTCTTTGGTGCGCCGTTCTATATCACGTCCGACGGGCAGCGGTTCTGGGGGCAGGACCGGCTGGAGGATCTCGACGCCCATCTGGCGGAGATGAAGGGGTGAGAGATCACGCCACGCTGCGTCAGGCATTCCATCTGCGCATGCTGGGGCAGGGTCCGCGCCAGGTTCTCGCGCTGCATTGCACCATCGCCCATTCCGGCGCGTGGCGGGGGCTGGCGGGGTACCTCGGGGGGCAGGCGACATTTGCCGCCCCCGACATGCTGTCGCATGGCCGCAGCCCGGACTGGGACGAAGAGGGCGATTTTCAGGACCGGATCGTCGAGATTGCCGAGACGCAACTGAGTGCGCCGATGGACCTGATCGGCCATTCCTTCGGGGCGACGGTGGCCCTGCGTCTGGCCGTCGAACGCCCCGATCTCGTGCGCAGTGCAGTGCTGATCGAGCCGGTTTTCTTTGCCGTCGCCGTTCAGGATGCACCCGGGCTGATCGAACGGCACGACGAGGATGCCAAACCCTATATGGATGCGCTGGCGGCAGGGGAAGAGGCGCTGGCGGCGCGGCTGTTCAACCGGATGTGGAGCACCGATGACAGCCCGCGCTGGCCCGACTTGCCCGAAAGCACACGGGCGGCGATGATCCGCGGCTTTCACGTGGTGCCGAAGGTCGATGAAGCCCTGTTCCGGGACCGCGCAGGCCTGTTGCAGCCGGGCGTTCCGGACCGCGCCGCGATGCCCGTGCTGCTGTTGCGGGGATCGCTGACGCATCCGGTGATCGCCACCATCAATGACGGGCTGGCGCGCCGGTTGCCCGACGCCGTCAGCGAGGTGATCGGCGGGGCAGGGCACATGGTGCCGATCACGCACCCGCAGCAGACGGCGCAGCGGATTGCGGCCTTCTGGGCGCGTATCTGATCAGGCGAGAAGTGCCAGGAACTGGTCGATTTGCCGGTCGTCGATCGACCAGTCGCAAACCAGACGGCAGGCCAGCGCCTCGGCATCGTCCGCCCCCTCAAGCTCTGCGCCCCACAGGTGATAGACCGCGCCCGCGTCATGCAGGCGTTTGTGGGTGCTGCGGGGGAAGCTGGCAAAGATCATATTGGCCTGCGGTTCGTGCAGGAACGCGGCCCCCGCCGCGCGCAGACCCTCGGCCAGCCGGGCGCAATTGGCGTTGGCCCGACGCGCCGAGCGAAGCCACAGGTCGTCCTTGAGATAGGCCGCCATCTGAGCCGACAGAAAGCGGTGCTTGGAGAACAGATGCGCCCCGCGCTTGCGACGCAGTTCGAATTCCCAGGCTTTGCTTTCGTCGAAAAACACAACCGCCTCGACCCCCATGCAGCCATTCTTGGTGCCGCCGAAACTGACGGCGTCGACGCCCGCCTTCCATGTCATTTCGGCGGGCGAGCAGTTGAGCGCCACCAGCGCATTGGCAAAACGCGCGCCGTCCATATGCACCGGCAGGCCATACTCTCGGGCCACCGCGCACAGCGCCTGCACTTCGTCCACCGAATAGACGGATCCACGTTCGGTGACCTGGGTGATCGACACTGGTCCGCGCTGCGGTCCGTGCACGCCCCGCGTCTCTTCACCCGCGATTGCACGGCGCAGGGCTTCGGGTGTCATCCTGTCGCCGCCAGGAACGAGGGTCAGCTTGGCGCCGCTGTAGAATTCGGGCGCGTTGCATTCGTCTTCGTGGATATGCGCGACGGGCGAGCAGAACACGGTTTCCCACGGCTTTGACAGCGTGGCCAGGGCCAGCACATTGGCCGCCGTGCCGGTCGCCACCAGATAGACCGCTGCACCGGGGGCCTCGAAGATGCCCCGGATGTGATCGCGCACCTCGTTCATCAGCGCATCCGCGCCATAGGCCATGGCATAGCCCTGATTAGCGTCCGTCAGCGCCTGCAGGACCTCGGGATGTGCGGGGCCGGAGTTGTCGGAGGCGAAATACATCAGGTCGGTTCCTCGATTATGTGGTCTTCCCACTCTTCCTCGGGCGTCTCGAATTCCGAGACGGTCTTATAGCGCACCGACACGCCGGCCTCGTGCACACTGTCGGGGGTGCCCGAGATCAGCGGGTGCCAGTCATAAAGCGGTTTGCCTTCCCAAAGCAGGCGGTAGGCGCAGGTTGCCGGCAGCCAATAGGCATGGGTGTCGATATTGTCCGGGCGCATCACGATGCATTCGGGCACGAACTGGTGGCGGATATCGTATTGGGTGCAGCGACAGGTTTCGTCATCAAGCAGGCGGCAGGCGACGCAGGTTAGCGCCACCTCGCCGCTGTCCTCGTCTTCCAGCTTGTTGAGGCAGCATTTGCCGCAGCCGTCGCACAGCGCCTCCCATTCCTGCGGGTTCAGCTTGCGCAGCGGCGTGCGTTCCCAGAAACGCGGGGCAAGGCCGGTGCGGTCGATGGGGTCCCTGTTCATAGCGCCGCCAGAATGCCGCGGGCTTTGGTGCAATCGGTGTCCATCTGCGCAATCAGCGCGTCGAGCCCTTCAAAGGTCATCTCGGGGCGCAGATAGTCGACCAAACCCACCGACAGTGTGGCCCCATAAAGATCGCCCGAGAAATCGAACAGGAAGGTTTCGATATTGGGCTGCTCGCCCCGGAACATCGGGCGGGTGCCGACCGAGGCCGCGCCGTGATAGCTGCCCTCGTGCGGGCCGTCCAGAACGTCCACCAGCACGGCATAAACGCCGAATTTTGGCTGGTGCAGACCTTCGATCGACATGTTTGCGGTGGGAAAGCCCAGTTCGCGCCCACGCTGTTCGCCGCCGACGACCTCGCCCTCGATCCGGTGCCAGTGGCCCAGCATGGTGGCAGCGTCGCGGGGGCGGCCCTCGGTCAGGGCGGTGCGGATCGCGGTCGATGACACCACATTGTCCGAGCGTTCCATCAGCGGCGCGACAGTCACGCCAAACCCCATCTCGCGGCCAAAACGCACCATGTCCCCGGCGTCACCGCTGCGGCCCTTGCCGAAACAGAAATCCGCGCCGACGACCACATGCGCCAATCCCAGACCTTCGCAGATGACGCCGCGGGCGAACTCCTCGGGCGTCAACCCGGCCAGCGCGGCGTTGAATGGCAGTTCATACAGCTTTTTGACCCCCAGCTTTTCCAGCCGGTGGGCACGGGTATTGCCACGCATCAGGCGGAACGGAGGGCTGTCGGGGGCAAAGAACTCGCGCGGGTGCGGTTCGAATGTCAGCACGCCCAGCGGCGCGTTGGGGGCGGCGTCGCGGGCAAGCTCGATCACTGACCGGTGGCCGATATGAACGCCGTCGAAATTCCCGATCGCGACGCTGGCGCCGCGATCCTGATCCTCGACGAACTGGTAATCCCGAATGATCCGCATGAGCGCCTGCGTAGCGGGACATCGGGCCATGTTCAAGCATGAGTTCCCGATTCGTGTACACCGCATTCGCACGTCTCCCATGGCAACCCGGAACGGCATCCGCGCCCGCCGCTGTCGTGCGCGGAAGGTGCATTGTCGTATCTATGTCTTGATCCGCGAAAAACTCGGGGTGTAGACTGGAACTCCGGTTGATGTAACCGCCCGTCAGATAAAGGTATTTGAGTTCCGGTCCCTGTTGTTGACGGGCCTGTCCGGAGGTAGGGCCTCATGTACAGAGTGCGCCTTTTCGCTATTCGTCATGCCCGATTCTTCGAGTGGGTCTACAAGCGCGTCGAACAAGGGATGGTCGCGCTTGACCCGGTGTTCGTCAGGATCGGCTATAACCGCGTCGAACGCCCAATTGCGCTGGTCGAGAAAGGCGTAAAGACGCTGCTTTTTGACTGCAAGATGTGCGGCCAATGCGTGTTGTCCTCGACTGGCATGTCCTGTCCGATGAATTGTCCCAAGCAACTGCGAAACGGGCCGTGCGGCGGGGTCAGGCCGGGAGCGTATTGCGAGGTGAAACCCGAGATGAAATGCGTCTGGGCGCTGGCCTGGGACGGGTCGAGCCGGATGCGCCACGGCCCGGAAAAGATCAAGCAGGTGCTGCCGCCGGTAGAGCACACCCTGAAAGGATCGTCGTCGTGGCTGCGGGTCAGCCGCGAGATCGCCTCCAAACGGCGCGAGGCCCGCGACGCCGCGCGCCTGACCCTGGCGCAGGCCTTTCCCGAGGCGCGCAGGAACGAGCCGTCCTCGGCTCCGCTGGCCAAGGAACCACCGCGCGCGACAACGCATCAGGGAGACGGAAAATGAGTGCAGCGTCTGGCAAGGATGTCGAGCCGTCCGGCTATGTTCCCACACCCGAAGGCTATGTCTCGCACAGTCGCCTGGAGCGGGTCTTGCGTTCGGGCCGGTTCGCGGTGACGGCGGAACTGAACCCGCCCGACAGCGCCGACCCCGAGGATGTGTATCAGGCGGCCCAGCCGCTGGGCGAGGTGGCGGACGCGATCAACGCAACCGACGCCTCGGGGGCGAACTGTCACATGTCCTCGATCGGAATATGCGCCTTGCTGACGCGGGCGGGCTATTCGCCGGTCTACCAGATTTCCTGCCGCGACCGGAACCGGATCGCCATTCAGGGCGACGTGCTGGGCGCGGCGGCGCTGGGGGTCAGCAATGTGCTGTGCCTGACCGGTGATGGGGTCGGCACGGGCGATCAGCCGGGGGCGAAACCAGTCTTCGATTTTGATTCGCTCACATTGCTGCGCACCATCCGGACCATGCGTGACCAGGGCAAGTTCCTGTCCGGGCGCAAGATCACCCGCCCGCCGCAACTGTTCCTGGGCGCGGCCGAAAACCCCTGTATCCCGCCCTATGACTGGCGCCCCAACCGTCTGGCGAAAAAGATCGAGGCGGGGGCCGAGTACATCCAGACCAACTATATCTACGATATTCCGCTGTTCGAGAAATTCATGGCGCGGGTGCGTGACGAAGGGCTGGACAAACAGGTCTATATCATCGCTGGCGTGGGCCCGGTCGCCTCGGCCAAGGCCGCGCGCTGGATGCGGTCGAACGTGCCCGGCATACATATCCCGGACCCCCTTATCGAGCGGATGGAAAAGGCCGAGAAACCTGCCGTCGAGGGCAAGAAAATCTGTATCGAACTGATCCAGCAGATTAAGGAAATTGCGGGCGTATCCGGCGTGCACGTGATGGCCTATCGGCGCGAACACCTGGTTTCCGAGATCATTCTGGAATCCGGAGCGCTGAAAGGGCGGGCGAAGTCACGCAAAAAATAGTATGTCTTCGCGGCGCGGATCACCCGACAATTTAAGACGGCAATCCTGCCTGCTGCAACCGATCTATTAGCGTCTGCGCTGTGCTGCGATCCTGGTAGCATTCATTGAAACGAACAAATTCGACAGTCAGTTCGGCATCATGCCCCATCGCTTCGGCCACGTTCGCGCGGGCTTGCGGGATGTCGCCCATGGCGATCCTTGAGGCAGCTTTGTACAGCAAGCTCCGCCGCGTCTGAAATGGCAGATTGCGGGCGGCATTCAGAACGTCGTCATACCTTTTCAGATGATACAGCGCCGCAATCCGTTCTTCGGAAATCCACGGGGGCAGGAATGGGTCAAGCGTTCCGGCGCGGTCGAGCAGCGACAATGCGGTGTCGGGCTCGCCTGCAAAATTGTGAAACGCAGCGCATCGGCCAATGACATATGCGTCGTTTGGGGCCAGTTGGATTGCCTTGCGGTGATAGGGGCGCGAGGCGTCGAACTTGTGCTCCAACATCAGGATCGAGCCCATGATGCGATTGGCTTCAGGATCGTTGGGGTCGAGTTCCAGAGCCCGTTCAGTACGCCGCCGCCCGTCGTCCCAGTCATAGTCGGGCAACCCGGATGCCGAACACACCCACATCGCCTGAGCCCTGGCAAAATTCGGGTCGATATCGATAGCCTTCTCAAACCAATGCAACGCCTTGTGAACGTTCTGTTCGGTGACACCTGCTCGTCGGTGATAGTCCAGCCCCCGCAGGTAGTATTCGTAGGCGGTCAGAGAACCTGCCGGTCGCCGGCGGGCAGTCTGGGTATCAGCTTCCAGAACGCGCCCTGTTACGGTTGCGGTTACACGGGCAGTAATCTCTTCCATCATTTCGACGAATTCATCGAAGGGGCGCTGGATGCGGTCGGTCCAAAGAACCTGTCCGTTCTCCGTTTCGACAAGGTTGAGGTTCAGTCGCAGCTTCGACCCCAAAGACCGTATGGAGCCGGTCAATATGAACCGGACGCCCAACTGATGGCCCGCCGCTATAGGATCCCGATTGGAAAGGCCCATCGAGGCGGTGGCCGATACCACGAACAACTGCTTCATTCGCCCAAGATCGAGGATCAGATCCTCGGTCAGCCCGTCGGCAAGCGTATATTGGTCGGTATCGGCGGAACTCGCCGAGAGCAGGGGCAGAACCGCAATCGAATGCGGACGTTTCGTGTGTACACCCAATTTGAACTGCTCGCTGGCCCGGCCCCGGAAACGAACGATTTCTTCCCGGACGCGAAACACGTGGATCGGTTCTGAAATACCTTTGAACCGACGCTCACCCAGATCGTCGAACACACAGGGCGAGTTGCGACGGACCTGATCGAACAGGCTTTGGCTAGTGTCAATTGCGCCGGGATCGGCCGCAGATTGAATGCGGGCCGCGATATTCACGCCATCGCCGCGTAAATCTCCGCCGACATCGACAACATCCGCCAGATGCAGGCCAAACCGCATGTCCGAAACGGTCGATTTTTGTGCTGCGTTGATCGCGCCACGCGCAGCCATCGCCGCCCGCAACGCGTTCACAGGACTCTGAAACTCGGCCAGAACGGCATCGCCGGCTTGGTTGAAAACCCGACCATCATGCCGGTCTACGGTTTCGGAAACCACCGCGAGCCGATCCGAAAAACTGCGAATGGCACGCTCTTCGTCCTGCTCCATCTGGCGTGTGGAGCCGACGATATCGCCGACCAGTATCGTAGCCAGCCTGCGCTGCATGTCTTCTCCTGTCCGCAGTAACGACAGGAAAACTGTATCTTACTTGCAGGCTTTCGCCAAATCTTGTGGTTCAGTCGAATTTGCGCGACGGGGCCAGCACCATGGCCTCGCCGACCAGCACCTTCTTGCCGTCGACCGCACAGTGGCAATCCAGCTTTACCCGGCGCTTGCCGATGTCGATGTCAACCACCTTGACCTCGGCATAAACCATGTCGCCGGGGCGCACGGGAGCGAGAAATTTCAGGGTCTGCCCCATATAGACAGTGCCGTGGCCCGGCAGTTGCTCGCCGATCACCGCCGAGATCAGGCCCGCCGTGAGCATGCCATGGGCGATGCGCCCCTCGAAAATCGTGTCGCGGGCATAGTCATCGTCCAGATGCACCGGATTCCGGTCGGTCGAGACCTGGGCGAACATCTCGATATCTTCATCCGTCACCACTTTGCGCAGGTGCCGGGTCATACCCATCTCGATGTCTTCGATGCAGATGGTTCCGCGCGGAAGATTGTCCAACATGTCGCCCTCTCGATATTGTGGCCGGGTAACAAAGCGTCATTTTCGGCCTGTAGCTGGCAACTTTATTACTTCGCACTCGCAGAAAATCAAGCCTTATTTCCGCTAGCGCAAACGCCCGATCGAATAGGTCGGGCTCATTTTTTCCTTTGTAATATAATCCATTAGCGCCTCGGGGTGAGGCTGGACCGATGTTTTTGTCTCGGATGCGGCCAGTCCGCCGGTGATGAACAGGGAATCGATGCCTTCGCCCATGCCTCCGGCGATGTCGGTATGGGGGCCGTCGCCGATGGCGAGAATCTCGGAATCGGGGATATCGACGCCCAGCGCGGCCAACCTGCGGCGGGCCAGATCATAGATCGGCGGATGCGGCTTGCCGAAATAAAGGCTCTCGCCGCCCATCTCGGTGTAAAGCTTCGCCAACGCGCCCGCGCACCATTCGCGCACCTCGCCCCGGTCGACAACGATATCCGGGTTGGCGCAGAGCAGTTTCAGGCCCTTTTGCTTGGCATAGAGAAAATCGGGACGGTTCACATCTGGATGCGCCTGCGGGTCGAACGGGCCGCAACAGACGATGCCTTCGGCCTCGTCCAGCGGCACGCGATCGATGTGAATGGGATGGTCCAGCAGTTTCAACGGCTCAAAGAACCCCTCGTCGCGCTGCCATTCTCCCATGAAATAGACCTTGTGCCCGACAGCCCCCAGAAACATCGCCGAACGCGCGGAATCGCCGCTGGTGGCAATGGTGTCATAGCAATCGTCGGGCACGTTGAAATGCCCCAACTGCACTGCAACGCCCGCCCGCGGTTTGGGTGAATTGGTCACCAGAACCACCTTGCCGCCCGTCGCGCGATAGTCCCTGAGCGCCGCGACCGCTTCGGGAAAAGCGGTGATGCCGTTATGCACACAGCCCCACAGGTCGACGAACAGCGCCTTGTAGCGGTCGGAAATCTCGGCAAGCGAGGTGACGATTTGGGTCATGTGGGCCTCTGGGTCTGAAATCGGAGTTCTGACAGCTATGGCAAAGCTTTTGCCGGTTGACCATCCCGCAACGCGAATCCGGGATCGATCCTGCCCCTAGTCGTCGTTGATGATTTCTTCGACGTCGGGCGCCTGCTGGACATTTTCAGTTCCCAGAATGATCTGTGCGCCAATTCTGGTCTGATACCGGATGATGGCCAGATATCCCGGCCCCAGCTCGGTGTGCAGCACATCGACCAGGGGCGTCTCTCTCAGCTTGTCTGGCAGCAGGTCCGCGACCGATGACGTTTTGAACTGTGCTTCGACGGGTAGATCGACGATCAGCCAGACTTCGGCCTGTTTGCGTTGGGCGTTTACATCGATGCGGATGATTTCCACGGAAATGGGATCGGCCCAATCGCGAATGGCCTGCGCAACCTGCGCCTCGGTGCGGGTTTCCAGATAGCGATTATAGGTGGATTTTCCCAATTGGATGACTACCAAGGTCAGAAACGCCAAGGTCACGAAAACACTGGCGGTAAAGTTCAGCTTGCGCTTGCCCTTGCCCGAAATGACCGAACGCGCGGCATAGATAATGTAGACCGTACAGGCCGAAAGGATAATCGCACCAAGGTTCGTGGCGAACAACAGCCCGGCCTCATAGGCTTCGGCGGGTTCGCCAAAATACAGCAAGATGCCCGAGGCCGAGAGCGGCGGAACAAGCGAAACGCCAATTGCGGCACCGGGCAGCAGGCTGAGTTCCGACCGGTTGATCTGGACATAGGCCCCCGCCACGCCGGCGGCCAGCGCAACGATCAGATCCTCGGTCCCGGGATCGGTGCGGGCGAGTACCTGATCGGGGATCAGCACGCCACGCGGAACATCCGCGACGTAGACCAGAAGCCAGGCCAAGAGAACGCACAGAAACGCCGCGCCGCAGACCGTCAGGGCAAGAACCAATGCGCGTTTTAGCCACCCCATGACCATGGCCGCCGCCACGCCCAGAATTGGCGTCATCAGGGGTGCGACCAGCATGGCGGCAATGACCACGGCCCCGGAATTGCGCAGCAATCCCATCGTGGCAATCACGACGGACAGGGTCAGCAGCATGGCAAAGCGCCGCCAGTAGGCTGCCTTGTCCCGGCCCTCAAATCGCAGGATATCCCGCGTTGTACTGAACTTGCGAACGCTCATGTCAGGTGTCTGGTTCGGGATGGCACAGGGGCCAACAAGGCCAAACTACCAAGGGATTCGGTTCCTGCAAATCCTTGGCCCCGAAGAAAAAGGCGCCCGTCCGGGCGCCTTTTGTCTGGATATGCGTTGCGATCAGACCTTGAGGTTCGGAATGATCTGCTTTTTGCGGCTCATGATGCCGGGCAGAACCACGGCGTCGCCGTCGACGGTGGCGCCAAAGCTTTTCTCGGCCACGCCCTTGACCAGATCATTGGGAACCAGCAGGGTCGCCTCTTCGTTCAGGATGTCCACCACGAACAGCAACACCTGATCGACGCCATCTTCTTGGGCGACTTCGGCCATCGAGCCGGTCAGGCTGGCCTTGCGGTCCAGCACCACGCCCGGCGCGGTGGTTTCCAGAACGCTGACGCGGAATTTGGTGCCGTCGACCTCATACTCCTTGCTGTCCATGCGGATCAGTTCAGCGTCCGAGAACGAGGACACATCCGATTTGGCCGCGAACATGTCGGCGGCATAGGCCGGGATGTCGAGACCCAGATCGGCCGCCAGTTTCTCGGCCACTTCGCGGTCATGGTCGGTGGTGGTGGGTGAACGGAATTCCAGCGTGTCGGACAGGATGCAGGTCAGCGCCGCGCCCTTGATGGCCTCGGGCATTTTGGCGGCGTCATCACCCATCAGGTCGATCATGATGGTGGCGGTGCAGGCCAGCGGGCGCACGGTGATGTCGATGGGGCCCTTGGTCTCCAGTCCGCCGACCAGCTTGTGGTGGTCGATGATGGCGCGGATATCGGCACCGTTGATATTGGCGGGCAGTTCGGCGGGGTTATTGGTGTCCACGATCACCACCGGCGCGCCGTCTTCGACATCGGTGATGATGGCCGGTTTGTCGAGGTTCCAGCGCTCCAGCATGAAGGCGGCCTCGGTGTTGGGCTCGCCCAGCAGAACCGGGGTCGCGGCGACGCCTTTGACCTCGTTCAGGTACCAGGCCCAGACGATGGGCGAGCCGGTCGAGTCGGTGTCGGGGGATTTGTGGCCAAAAACTTGGGTGGTCATGTCAGCGTCCTGCGAATTGGAATTTTGCGCGCCTTATAGGGCGGTCGCATCGGCTTGTCACCCGGCAGAACGCGGCATGCGACGGTTGGTCTGATCCGGCACTCAGATGTCAGAATTCGGCGCGTTTCAGGTCATACCCGGACTGTTCGAGCTGATGGAGCAACCCTTCTTCCCCGGCTAGGTGGCCGGCGCCCACGGCGATCACAGCGGTCTGATCCTGAATGTCCAGGATATGGGTCAGCCAGTTCCGGTTTCGCTGCACGACAAGCTGATCTTCGAAGGTCGCCCATTCGGTGTCGAATTCGTCCTGCGAAATCCCGGAAGTCTCTTGCCCGAGCAGCCGCGCCACAAGCAGAATCTCGGCATGTCTTTCTTCCATATACGCGTTGGCCATGGTCACCATGTGGTCGTCACCGGCCGCGAAAGCGTCGGTCATGCGGACGATGGATTGCGCCTGTTCCTCGATCGGATGGCTTTCGAAAATCGCAATCAGGTCATCCACCTGCTCCAGTGAATGCTGCGGGATGTCATGCGCCTCGGCCAGTTCGGTCAGGCGCCGGTCCATGCCCCTGTCCGCACCCGGCGTTTGCACGATGCAGGGCGGGATGCCCAGCATCATGCTCAGAAACCACGGCTTCATCTTGGCCGCCATCCAGCTTGCGATGCCGCGTTCGGCCAGCCGCTTGGACAGCGCGGCCCAGCTTTCCTCATCCAGCAGATCGATCAGAGTCGGGCCCGAGGTGATCAGGACCGGGCTGAAATCGGTGGCAAGTCCCCGTTCGAAAGCCTCCATGTCGGTTTTCTTGACTTCGAACCAGAACGCGTCGGCTTGCGACAATGTGGGTGTCAGCCGTTCGATAATCGCATCCATGCGCGGGTCGCTGGTGTGGAGTGTTCCGACCAGATGCAGCGTCGTGTCGCCCTTGCGCGCTATCCAGTGGTTGCCCTCGGCAAAGGGGATCGTCGCCAGATCCGCATCAAGCGCGGCGCGTTCCACGGGGGTCAGATCCAGCCGCAGATCGCGCCCCTCGCAGGCGGCAATACCCGCCAGCGGCGACAGGCAGGCAATCAGAAACGCAAGAAGAAAACGCATGAAACCATCCATGTTGTAGTATTCAGAACTCGGCGCGGGTCAGGGTGTAGCCGCTGTTTTTGAGCAGGTTCAGAACCCCGTGCCGACCCGGAAGATGCCCCGCCCCCACCGCGACCACAACCGTCTGTCCCCGGGTGTTCAGGATCACCGGCATCCAGGACCGATTCCGGTCCACCAGGATCAGGCGGTCATATTGCTGCAACAGGCGCGTCACCTCGCGGCGCGGGATGTCGATGTCGCGATAGAGCGTCCATTTCTGGATCAGCATGGCTTCGGCCAGCCGTTCCTCGAAATAGGCGTTGCCGAGGGTGACGACCTGATCGTCATAGTTCAGACTGCTTTTGATATCCAGCTCCAGCAGGCGCAGCTGATCGCGCACCGGCTGACCCGACAGGGCGCGCATACCGTCACCGACATGTTCGAGCGAACCCACCGGGACGCCGCTGCGGATGGCCATGCGTTCGATGCGCTCGTCCAGACCGGCATAGGCGGCGATTCCGCGCCCGCCGCAGCCCGAGCGCGACAGGGCCAGCGAAATGTACCATGGCTGCAGCCGCGCCAGCACCTTGGGCTCCAGACCTTCGGGGCGCATGCGAAGTTTCAGCATGCTCCAGTCCTCGGCGGACATCATGTCCGCCAGCGTCGGGCCGCGCGGAATCAGGAGGAGGTCGGGGTTATTCCGCAGCACGTCATCCAGCCGGTTCATTTCGGCCCTGGTGACCTCCAGCAACACCGCATCGGCAGAACGGATGATCGGGCGCAGATTGCGCATGACGCGCCGCATGCGGCTGTCACCGTTGTGCTGCGTGCCGATCACGTGAATGCGCCGTTCGCCGCGGCTGGCGACCCAGTGGTTGCCATAGGCGAAGGGTACCTTGCGGATTTCCTGTTGCAGGCGCTGTTCATAGGTTGGCGTCAGGCGGTGCCGCAAATCGCTGCCGGTGCACCGCGCCTGCGCCACAGATGCCGAAACCAGCAGCATCAGGGCGAAAAGCGCGCGAATCATGAAGTGTCTCCCGAAGCGGTGTTCCGGCCCCATTGTGGCCCGTGGCCGGGAAGGGCCGCAAATGCAAATTGCGCACCGCGCCGGATTGAGGCAAGCATGTGGCATGGAGCGCGAACAGGATCTCTATACCCCGATCAAGGCCTTGTTCGAACAGCAGGGATATGAGGTGAAGGGCGAGGTCGGCGCCGCCGATGTCGTCGCCCGGCGCGCGGATGAGCCGCCGGTGATCGTCGAGTTGAAACTGCGGTTTTCGCTGTCGCTGTTCCATCAGGCCGTGGCGCGGCTGAAGCTTAGCGATCATGTCTATGTTGCCGTGGTCAAGCCCCGTGGAAAGACGGCGCGGCGCGCCCTGCGCGACAATCTGAGCCTCTGCCGCCGCCTGGGTCTTGGCCTGATCACGGTCCGCTCTGATGGCCGCGTCGAGGTCCATTGCGATCCCGGACCCTATGCGCCGCGCAAATCCGCCAAGCGCACGGCAAGATTGCTGCGGGAATTCGATCGGTTGCAGGGCGACCCCAATTCCGGCGGCGCGACCCGTCACGGCATTGTCACGGCCTATCGTCAGGACGCCCTGCGCTGCGCTGCCCATCTGGCCGAGCACGGTGCCACCAAGGGTGCGGCGGTCGCCGCAGCGACCGGTGTCCCTCCGGCAACCCGGATCATGCGGGACAATCACTATGACTGGTTCGAAAAGGTGGAAAAAGGTGTCTACAGCCTGACCGAGGCGGGCAGGGACGGCCTCCGGCACTGGGCCTACAGTTGGGAAGATGATGGGTGACCGTTAAGCCGGGTGGTTTGGTCAAGCTCTGCATCAGTCAAGTTATGCGGTACAGCGGCGATTGCTGGCGCTGTAGCTCCTCGGGGTTTCAGGCAGTCCGTCGTGAAATGAAATCCGCGACAAGATGCGCGATGAGAGGGGACAAGGCAGGCGTGATTATGTGACCCATACCTTTGATGGCATGAAATTCGCTGTCGGGAATGCAGGCAGCGATCTCTTCACCCAGTTCCAACGGAATCAGGGCGTCGTCGGTTCCGTGGATTATCAGGCAGGGCAATGTGACCTCTCGCAGCGCGCTGCGCCTGTCGGGCGCGTTGACGATTGCCAGGACCTGCCGGTTCATGCCCTGGTCATCGACCCCGCGGGCATAGGCGCGGGCCGCCATGGCGCGAATGTCGTCTTCGGTCATCGGATAGCCGGGACTGCCCCACATGAAATGCTCCTCGACCTGATCGTCGAGATATTGTTCCAGCGTGCGGGGCCTCACCAGCAGGCTTTCTGCTAGCCTCAGAAACCCGGCAGCGCCGTCGCTCGTGCGTTCGGCAAACGGCCGGCAAGCGGTCATGACCATCGTCGCGCTTAGCAAGCGGTCGGGATGGTCAAGGCAAAGCTGCTGTACGATTGCGCCCCCCATCGAAATTCCGAAAACATGCGACCGGGCAATCCCGAGCGCATCCATCACGCCAACGACATCCGCCGCCATATCCTCGATCCCGTAAGCTTTGGGCAGGGGGCCACCCCGCCGGATCAGGTCGAGAACCGCATCCGCGCTGCTTGAGGCGTCGGGGGAAGGACAACGTTGCGACAGGCCCACATCGCGGTTATCGAAAAGAACCATCCGGTAACCGGTGTCCGCAAAGCCGCCAATCAGTTCATCCGGCCAATGGGCCAGCTGGCTTCCCTGTCCTCTGATCAGGATCAGGGGCTTGCCATCGCGGGGCCCGTGCTCTTCGACTTCCAGCGCGATATCGTTTGCTTTTATCTGCATTCTGTCCCCCCGTCGCCCGCATGTTCATCGCGGCACTTGAGATGCCGCCCTTCCCACCCTATTTCCGACGTGGCGCGAGGCAAGCTCGCATTTCGGAATGCCCCGATACAGCCCGCCGAAAAAAAAATCGCCGACTTGTTGACATGCCGATTTTTACTGCCTAGCTATTCGCCGTTATCACTCGACGTTGATGAGTGCTAACGCTCCCGCAGATGCGGGGGGAGGAATAACAAACTTTGAGCCCAAGGAGCTGCAAAGATGGCATTGAAACCGCTTCATGACCGTGTGCTGGTTCGTCGCGTGGAAAGCGAAGAGAAAACCGCAGGCGGCCTGATCATTCCCGACAGCGCAAAAGAAAAGCCCAGCGAAGGCGAAGTCGTTGCAACCGGCGAAGGCGCACGCAAGGACAGCGGCGAACTGATCGCGATGGCTGTAAAAGCTGGCGACAAGATCCTGTTCGGCAAATGGTCGGGCACCGAAGTTCAGGTCAACGGCGAAGAACTGCTGATGATGAAAGAAAGCGACATCATGGGGATTATCGAGTAAGCCCGCGCGCTTCTCTGGCCCATCTACGCTTTAAATCAAACAAATTTCTCAAGGAGAAAGAACATGGCTGCTAAGGACGTCAAATTTACGACCGATGCCCGCAACCGCATGCTGGCCGGCGTGAACATCCTGGCCGATGCTGTCAAAGTGACCCTGGGCCCCAAAGGCCGCAACGTGGTTCTGGACAAATCCTTCGGCGCGCCGCGCATCACCAAGGACGGTGTTTCGGTTGCCAAGGAAATCGAACTGGAAGACAAGTTCGAAAACATGGGCGCGCAAATGGTGAAAGAAGTCGCCCAGCGCACCAATGACGAGGCCGGCGACGGCACCACCACTGCAACCGTTCTGGCACAGGCCATCGTCAAAGAAGGCCTCAAGCAGGTTGCAGCCGGTCTGAACCCGATGGACCTGAAGCGCGGCATCGACCTGGCGACTGCCAAGGTTGTTGAAGGCATCAGGGCCGCTTCGCGCGAAGTCAAAGACTCGGCAGAAGTTGCTCAGGTTGGCACCATCTCGGCCAACGGCGAAGCCGAAATCGGCCAGCAGATCGCAGACGCGATGCAGAAGGTTGGCAACGAAGGCGTCATCACCGTCGAAGAAAACAAAGGTCTGGAAACCGAGACCGACGTTGTCGAAGGTATGCAGTTCGACCGTGGCTACCTGTCGCCTTACTTCGTCACCAACGCAGACAAGATGATCGCAGAACTCGACGACTGCATGATCCTGCTGCACGAAAAGAAACTGTCCTCGCTGCAGCCGATGGTTCCGCTGCTCGAGCAGGTGATCCAGTCGCAGAAACCGCTGCTGATCATCGCCGAGGACGTCGAAGGCGAAGCGCTGGCAACTCTGGTTGTCAACAAACTGCGCGGCGGCCTGAAAATTGCTGCTGTCAAGGCACCGGGCTTCGGCGATCGCCGCAAGGCCATGCTGCAGGACATCGCAATCCTGACCGGCGGTCAGGTCATCAGCGAAGATCTGGGCATGAAGCTCGAGTCCGTCACCATGGACATGCTGGGCACCGCCAAGAAGATCGAAATCACCAAAGACGAAACCACCATCGTCGACGGTGCTGGCGAGAAGGCCGAGATCGAAGCACGTGTTGCTCAGATCCGCACTCAGATCGAAGAAACCTCGTCGGATTACGACCGTGAGAAGCTGCAGGAACGCGTTGCCAAACTGGCAGGCGGTGTTGCTGTTATCCGCGTCGGCGGCATGACCGAAGTTGAAGTGAAAGAGCGTAAGGACCGTGTGGACGATGCTCTGAACGCAACCCGCGCGGCCGTTCAGGAAGGCGTGGTCGTGGGCGGCGGTGTCGCTCTGGTTCAGGCCGGCAAGATTCTGATCGATCTGGAAGGCGAAAACGCTGACCAGACCGCAGGCATCAACATCGTGCGCAAGGCCATCGAAGCGCCGCTGCGCCAGATCGCCGAGAACGCAGGCGTCGACGGTGCCGTGGTTGCCGGTAAGGTGCGCGAGTCGAAAGACCCGGCCTTCGGCTTCAACGCGCAGACAGAAGAATATGGCGACATGTTCGCTTTCGGCGTGATCGACCCGGCCAAAGTTGTCCGTACCGCTCTGGAAGATGCATCCTCGGTTGCCGGCCTGCTGATCACCACCGAAGCGATGGTGGCCGACAAGCCGCAGAAAGACGGGCCTGCTGGCGGTGGAATGCCCGACATGGGCGGCATGGGCGGCATGATGTAATCTGCCTGGCCTTTGTGCCAATTGAACGGGGTCGCCTTTGGGCGACCCCGTTTCTTTTGTCTTATTTGCAGACAAGCCTCAGGCCGGAGTATTTAAGAAATTGAAGAACTGAGCGGTGGCGGGTCGTGAATGGTTGTGACCTGCGGCTGGCGATGGGATAAATCGCAAGCTCAAATGCGGTGTTGTGTGCGGCTTCGCCCGGGGGAGGTGGAAAAGTAAGTGTCCAAGAGTCCCCGAACGCGCTATGCGGTTGAGATGAGACTGTTTCTTCTGACCGCTCTGACCATGGTCGCTTTCGCGGCCAACTCGATCCTCAATCGCATGGCCATTGACATTGGCGCCAGCGAACCGGGCGGGTTTGCCGTGGTGCGGGTATTGGCGGGGGCCATCACGCTGGCCGTTCTGGTGCATCTGCGAGGCGGCGGCTTGCCCCTGCGCTCGCGCCGCCGAATCGTCGGTGCGGGGTCGCTTTCGCTTTACATGATCGGGTTTTCGGCCGCCTATCTGACGCTGGATGCGGGTGTCGGCGCGCTGATCCTGTTCGGAGTGGTGCAGATCACCATGTTCGCCGCCACCGCCATTTCCGGCACACCGCCCACCGCGCGGCAGCTGGCCGGGGCGGGGATCGCCTTTGGCGGGCTGACCTATATTCTGTGGCCCGCAGGGGCGGTGCAGGTGGACCCCGAAGGCGCCGCCCTGATGATTGCCGCCGGGATCGGCTGGGGTGCCTATTCGCTGGCCGGTCGCAGCGAACCGGACGCGCTGGCCGGGACCGGCGCGAATTTTGTCATTGCCCTGCCGGTGACCGCGTTGGCCATCCTTGCCCTTGGCGGCGGCTGGGGCATGGCGCTGCCGGGATACCTGCTGGCGATCCTGTCCGGGGCGGTGACATCCGGTCTGGGCTATGCGTTATGGTATCGCGTTCTGCCCAATCTGGCCGCCCCGGTCGCGGCCACAGCGCAACTGAGTGTTCCGGTAATCGCGATACTGGCAGGCGTTCTGCTGCTGGGCGAGGGGCTGAGTTGGAAACTGATCACTGGCACGGTGCTGGTTCTGGGCGGGATTGCGCTGGCGGTGACCCGGCGTCGGTCGGGCTGAGGCTTTTCCTGCGCGCCAAATGCGCTTATCTGGCTGACATGAGGTATCTGCTGCTCCTTCTTTTGCTGCTCTGGCCCGCCGCCCTGCGTGCGGAATGTGTCGTGCTGCTGCACGGGCTGGCGCGGACCGAGGCCTCGTTTGCGGTGATGGAACAGCTGTTGCGGCATCGTGGCTATGACGTGGTGCGGCCGGGATACCCCTCGACCGATCTGCCGATCCCCGAGCTTGCGAACCAGACTCTGCCTGCGGCGATGGCCGAATGCGGCGACCAGACCACCCATTTCGTGGCGCATTCGATGGGCGGCATCCTCATCCGCTATTGGCTGCAGGACAGCAAGCCGGAAAACCTGGGCCGCGTCGTCATGCTGGGGCCGCCGAACCAGGGCAGCGAACTGGTGGATGAGCTTGGCGATTGGGAAGTGTTCGGCCTGCTGAACGGCCCCGCCGGTCTGGCATTGGGGACCGGGCCGGACAGTGTGCCGCGCCAGCTGCCGCCGGTGAATTTCGAGCTGGGCGTGATCGCCGGGAAGAATTCACTGAATCCGCTGTTTTCGT
This sequence comes from Ruegeria sp. AF8, assembly GCF_056541825.1. Classification (NCBI taxonomy): domain Bacteria; kingdom Pseudomonadati; phylum Pseudomonadota; class Alphaproteobacteria; order Rhodobacterales; family Roseobacteraceae; genus Ruegeria; species Ruegeria sp. AF8. The sequence goes on from NZ_JBQFYW010000001.1 coordinate 307,861, forward strand.
CGCTGATCGATGGGCCGGATGACGGCAAGGTCTCGATCCAGAGCACGCGGGTGCAGGGCATGGCGGATCATACCGTGTTGCCGGTCACTCATACGTTCATGATGAACAATCCCCGCGTGGTGGCGCAGGTCCTGCATTTCATCGAATATGGGCGGTTCGGGCCGGATATCTCGTGGTCCGAAGCGGTGGCCCAGGTGATCGACGATATCTGTATCGGCGAGGACTGCGCCCAGCCGAAGTCGGAGCCGACGCAATGACGGCACTGGAACTGCGGTTTCACGGCGCACAGGTGCTGCTGCCGGGCGAAGGGTTGGCTGGGGCGGAACTTGGCATTGCACAGGGCGTGATCTGTGCCCCCGCGCGCGGGCGTTGCGTCGATCTTTCGGACTATTTGATCCTGCCCGGCATCGTCGATCTGCACGGGGACGGGTTCGAACGGCATCTGGCGCCGCGACGCGGCGCGATGAAACAGATGAACGAAGGCGTGCTGGCCGCCGAAGCCGAGCTTGCGGCGAACGGCATCACCACCGCCATTCTGGCCCAGTTCTACAGTTGGGAAGGGGGGCTGCGCGGGCCGGAATTCGCCGCGCAGGTGTTTCGCGCCATCGCTCAGACCCGGGACCAGGTGGTGACCTGCCTGATTCCGCAATTGCGATTCGAAACCCATTTGCTGGACGACTATGCAACGCTGCCGGAATACGTGGCCGACTGGAACATTCCCTATGTCGTCTTCAACGATCATCTGCCGCATGACCGGCTGGCGCAGGGCCGCAAACCGCCGCGCCTGACCGGGCAGGCGCTGAAGGCCGGGCGCAGCCCCGAGTCGCATCTTGCGCTGATGCAGGGCCTGCATGCACGACGCGCCGAAGTGCCCGCCGCGCTGGACATGCTTTGCGCGCGTCTGGCCGAACAGGGCGTGCGAATGGGCAGCCATGACGACGCCACAGCCGAGGGGCGTGGTCTGTGGCGCGGCCGCGGCGTGGGCATTGCCGAATTTCCCGAAACCCTTGCGGCCGCCGAAGCCGCCAAGGCAGCCGGCGACCCGGTGATCATGGGCGCACCCAACGTGGTGCGCGGCGGATCGCACAATGGCAATGCCAGCGCAGTGGATCTGATCGCGATGGGACTGTGTGACGCCCTGGCCTCGGACTATCACTATCCCAGCCCGCGCCGGGCGGCACTGATGCTTGCGGCAACCGGCGTGCTGGATTTCGCCGCCGCCTGGACTCTGATCTCGGAAGGTCCGGCACGCGTGCTTGGCCTGACGGATCGCGGCACGCTGGCACTCGGACAACGCGCGGACCTGGTGATCCTGGAGGCGGCCACTCACCGGGTCGCCGCGACCCTGTCAGGAGGGCGCGTCAGCTATATGTCTGGCGACATTGCGGCGCGGTTTGTGGGCTAAAACGCCCTGGGCACAGTATCGATCAGCGGGTGACCCGGTTGAAATGACCCATCTTGCGCCCGGCCTTGGCCTCGGCCTTGCCGTAAAGGTGGATCGCCACGTCGCGCTCGCGGGCCAGATCCGGCACCCGGTCCATATCCGCGCCGATCAGGTTCTCCATCACCACGTCGGAATGGCGTTGCCCGTCGCCCAGCGGCCAGCCCGCCACGGCGCGGATGTGCTGCTCGAACTGGTCGACGGCACAGCCGTTCTGGGTCCAGTGGCCCGAATTGTGCACGCGCGGCGCGATTTCGTTGACGATCAAGCCTTGTGGCGTCACGAACAGTTCCACGCCCATGACGCCGACATAGTCCAGCGCGTTGAGGATGTTGGCGGCCAGCAGCACAGCGTCGGTGCGCTGGGCCGGAGACAGCCGCGCGGGCACCGTGGTTGTGTGCAGGATACCGTCGCGATGCACGTTTTCGCCCGGATCGAAACAGGCCACCTGACCGTCCAGCCCGCGCGCCGCAATGACCGAAACCTCGTGACTGAATTCCACGAACCCCTCCAGTATCGCGGGCGCCCCCGCCATATCCGCCAGCGCGGCCCCGGCATCGCCGGGCGCGCGCAGCCGCGCCTGCCCCTTGCCGTCATAGCCGAAGCGGCGGGTTTTCAGGATCGCAGGCGTGCCGATTTTGTCGACCGCCGCGTTCAGGTCGTCCAGCCCAGTGATATCGGCAAATGGCGCAGTCAGCAGACCCAGATCGCGCAGAAAGGTCTTTTCGGTCAGGCGGTCCTGGCTGACACGCAACGCCTCGCGGCCCGGACGGATCGGGCGATGCGCCTCTAGCAGGTCCAGTGCTTGCGTTGGGATGTTTTCGAACTCGTAGGTGATGACATCGACCGAAGCCGCAAAGGCGGCGAGAGCGTCGGCATCCTCGTAAGCGGCGGTTGTCACCTTGTCGGAGACCTGTCCGGCGGGCGGGTTGGCTCCGGGCTCGTAGATATGGGTGGTGAAACCCAGCCGTGCGGCAGCCACCGACAGCATCCGGCCCAGTTGCCCGCCGCCGAGAATGCCGATTGTCGCGCCGGGGGGCAGCATGTCAGTCATTGGTGTTCTCCAGCCTTTCGCCAATCGCGCCGAGCGCCGTTTCCAGCGCCTCATGGGCGTTGCCCGTGCGCAGCGTTTCCGTCATCTGCAGGCTCAGCGTGCCATCCGTGGCAAGCGCGTCGCGCTCGCTGGCCAGTTGTCCTGCCTCGCCCTTGTCCATAGCGGACAAAAAACCGGAAACAAGCTGTGTCGTGTAAAATTCGGCGGCATTTGCGTCACCGGTGCGCTTTGCCAGCCACCCGGCGCCGGACGCCATCAGATCCAGCAGGCCCGGAACCATGGCGCAGATCGCGAAATGAGCGTTGAGCTCGGCCTCGCCTGCCACCTTGATCACCGGATTTTCGGGTTCGAACAGCTCGGCCAGCAGATGCTCGTTGCCAAAGGCGGGCAGGGGGCAGCCGCCGGTTTCGAGAAAACCCAGCGGGATCGTTTGCACGAAATCGGTTGCGGGGGCGCAAATCGTGGCCAGTTGCGCGGCGGAAATCGCCGCCATGACCGAAACGATCTGCTGATCCGCCCGAAAGCGCAGCGGTTCAAGCACGTCAGCCGCCAGATGTGGGCGCAGGCAGAGAAACACGATGTCCGAGCAATCGACCACGTCCTGCGGATCGCCGACACGCACGCCATATTCTTCAGCCAGCGCGGCCGAGGTTTCGGCGCTGCGCCGGGTCACGGTGATCTCGTGGCCTTTGCCGGCCAGAAAGCGCGCCATCGGGGCCGCGATGTGGCCGGTGCCGATAAAGCCAATGCGGCTCATTCCTGCGGCTCTTGCGGGATCGAGGCGGAAAGCGCCGCGCGCCAGTCGTCAAGCCGCCGCGCCAGCGCGTCGTCCTGCAACGCCAGAATGCCCGCCGCCATCAGCCCGGCATTGGCCGCGCCCGCCGAACCTATTGCCATGGTCGCGACCGGAAACCCCTTGGGCATCTGCACGATGGAATAAAGCGAGTCGACCCCCGACAGCGCCCGGGTCTGAACCGGCACACCGATTACCGGCACCCGCGTTTTCGACGCCATCATGCCCGGCAGATGCGCGGCCCCGCCCGCACCCGCGATGATCACCTGCAGACCACGCTCCGCTGCAGTCCTGCCATAGTCCCACAACCGGTCAGGCGTGCGATGGGCCGAGACGATTTTGGCCTCATGGGCGATGCCCAGCTCGTCCAGAATGTCGGCCGCTTCCTTCATCGTCGGCCAGTCGGACTGACTGCCCATGATGATCCCTACCTTGATACCGCTCATCCGCTGCGACCCCCGGCTTTTGAAAGAGCGCGCACTATAACCAAATGAAACAACGTTGCAATTGGCAACACGTCGCAATCCGGTCCGGATTCAGGACAAACCAACAGATATGAAAAAAACCGGAATTGCGCCCGAATTGCGAATTGTCCGGGCGCGACCTGCCTTCCGCCATGCGCGGGTCAGGCGATGATGTCGGGGGTCAGCCGGTCCTCGATCAGCCGGATGATATCCTTGAGGCGAAGTTTCTGCTTTTTCAGGCGCTTGATCGTCAGCTGATCCGCCGTTCCTTTGTCCTCCAGCGCTTCGATGGCTTCGTCCAGATCTCGGTGCTGGCGGCGAAAGACTTCCAGTTCCACCTTCAGTACGTCGTCGGATTTCATCGACAGGTCCGTGGGCGCGTTCATGGGCGACTCGCTTCTTGTTCTTTCTGCTTGGCGCACAGAATAGTGCGTAATGGTGAATCCGCCTAGACCTTGTGGACATCCCCGTTTCTTCCCATATTCTAACCAGAGCGGTCGCCGCAACGGGGCCGCCCGAACCGTCGCTTTGATGAACAAGGACGAAAGAACGTGTCGAAACTTACACTTGGCTCTTATCCTCACCTGTTGGGGTTCGAGCAGCTGGAACGCCTTCTGGAACGCTCGGCCAAGGCCGGCAACGAAGGCTACCCGCCCTATAACATCGAACAGACCTCGGATCATTCCTATCGGATCACGCTGGCCGTGGCCGGATTCGCGGACGAAGATCTGTCGATCACCATCGAGGATCGCCAACTGGTGATCCGGGGACGGCAACACGACGACAGCGAGGGGCGCGTGTTCCTGCACCGTGGCATCGCCGCACGTCAGTTCCAGCGCATGTTCGTGCTGGCCGATGGCGTCGAGGTGGGCGAGGCGGTGATGGAAAACGGACTGCTGCATATCGATCTGACCCGCGCCATTCCCGAAGCCGTGGTGCAGACGATCAACATCAGGAAAGGGTAAGCGATGCACACACCATTCGATTTCAAGGACGAAGGCAGCCGGATTGTCTATGTCAAGGCCGTCGATGTCGCCGATCTGCCCGAGGAGATCCGGGATCAGGCCGGTGATCTGGATCACCTTTATGCGGTGCATGACTCCAACGGCCAGCAACTGGCGCTGGTTGCCGACCGCAAACTGGCCTTTGTGCTGGCCCGGCAGAACGACCTGACACCGGTGACGGTGCACTAAGACGGCATGCCTGCCACGATTTGACGTGACATTCGCCGCTGTGGCGGCGATTCATGCAGACCGGCCGGGCCCGTGTTCCCGCCGAAATTACCGACTATAGCGGGAGAGCGCGCATGAGCTGGTTCGAGTTTGACTGGGTGGACGCCTTTACCGACCGCCCCTTTGGTGGCAACGGATGCGCCGTGGTCCATGGCGGCGCGGTTCTGTCCGAAGAAACCTCATTGGCTTTCGTGCGTGAAACCTCGCTGGTTGAATGCACCTTCACCGGCCCCTCCGACATTGCCGATATCCGCGTGCGCTATTTCCTGGCCAGCCGCGAGATTCCATTTGCCGGACATCCCACCATCGCAACCGTCGCCGCCCTGCGGTCGCGCGGGTTGGTCGCGGGCAACGAACTGACGCTGGAAACAGGGGCGGGTCTGGTGTCGATCCGTCTGGATGGCGACGAAATCGAGATGACCCAGATTGCGCCGCAATTCGGCGCGATGATCCCCGCCGAACTGGTGGCTGAAGGTATCGGGCTGGATCCCGAGGCGATCGTTTCGCCGCCTCAGATCGTGTCCACCGGCCTGCCGTTCTGCATCACCGTGCTGCGCGACCATCAGGCGCTGCGCGCGGCCCGTCTGAACATCGACGCGCTGCGCCGCATGGCCGAAAGCCAGGGCTATTCCGGTACCGACATGATGGAGCCGTTTCTGGTGACCCTGCAGGGCGCATCTGCACAGGGCGACACGTTTTCCCGTCTGCTGATGGCGCCGCCCAGCCCTCCGGAGGACCCGTTCACCGGCTCGGCGACCGGCGCGATGGCGGCCTATCTGTGGAAATACGGGCTGATGAGCAAAGACAGCTTTGTCGCCGAACAAGGCCATGACATGGGCCGGCCCGGCCGCGCCACGGTCACCCGCGTCGGAAAGCCGGACGACATGACCGGAATCAGGGTGGCGGGCAGCGGTTTTGTCCTGATGCGCGGGCAGGCCGATCTGCCCGAGGGGCAGGCATGATGGCCGACCCGGCAATCGCTCTGCTGCCCTATGGCAAAAGGCTTGGCCCCGATCTGGCGGCGCTGCCGCTGTCCGATCTGATCTGGCCGCTGGGATGCCCCGGACGACTGAACGGCGCGACGGTCGGCGATTTGTCCGCGACCGATCACCTGATCATGTATCCCAACACAATGGCGCATTTCCGGCTGCGCCGGGGTACGCGGGCGCGGATCTCACTGATGATGGGAGAACCAAGCGCAATCCATGCCAAGCACGACCGGCTGCTGCGGTACAGCTGGCGGCGGTTTTTTCGCGTGTTCACCTTTCACGATGTGCTGCTGAACAGCATCCCCAATGCGGTGTTTCTGCCCTATGGCTCGACCATGGTACCCGACTGGCAGGACCTGTCCGTTGAGAAAACCAAATCCTGTTCACTGATCGCCTCGGCCAAGCGGGATCTGATCGGTCACCGGTTGCGCCATGAGATGATCGACTGGGTGCAGGGCACCGGACATGATGTCGACGTCATGGGGCGCGGTTACATGCCGTTCGAGCACAAATCGGACGGGCTTGCACCCTATCGCTTTTCCATCGTGATCGAGAATGTGCGGGAACCCAATTATTTCTCGGAAAAGCTGATCGACGCGATCCTGTGCGACACCGTACCGATCTATTGGGGTTGTCCCAATATCGAAAACTTTCTGGATCCTGCAGGTATGATCCTGTGCGAAACCGCCGACGACATCCGGCGCGCGGTCCAAGACCTGTCGGTGGAGGATTTCGAAGCCAGACTGCCGTCGGTACAGGCGATGAAGCCGACAGCCGCCGAACTGGGGAATTTCGAAACCCGGGTGGCGCAGGCCCTGCGCGATCAGCTGTCACAAAACTGAGCGCCTGCGGCGCGCTTTTTTGAATATGAGGGACGCTGTCCCTCAACCTCTGAAATATTTTTAACCATCAAGAAGCGGGCAGGCGTAATTGCCCTGACCGGGAAAACGGCCCCCGGAATACGGGGGCCGTTTTCTGGTCGGAACGGAATCAGTTCGCTGCGATCAGGCCCATGCTTTCGAGTTTGAGCAGAACCTGATGGGCGCAGTTGTCGACGTCCACATTCTCGGTCTCGACGCGCAGTTCCGGGTTTTCCGGCACGTCATAAGGATCGGAGATGCCGGTGAACTCCTTGATTTTGCCTTCGCGCGCCAGCTTGTAGAGCCCCTTGCGGTCGCGGCGTTCGCATTCCTCGATGCTGGTCGAAACGTGCACTTCGCAGAAGGCGCCGAACGCCTCGATCTCTTCGCGCACGGCGCGGCGGGTGGTGGCATAGGGCGCGATCGGGGCGCAGATGGCGATGCCGCCATTCTTGGTGATCTCGCTGGCGACATAGCCGATGCGGCGGATGTTCAGGTCGCGGTGCTCTTTCGAGAAGCCCAGTTCCGAGCTGAGGTTCTTGCGCACGATGTCGCCATCCAGCAGCGTCACCGGGCGGTCGCCGGTTTCCATCAGCTTGACCATCAGCGCGTTGGCGATGGTCGACTTGCCCGAGCCCGAGAAGCCGGTGAAGAACACGGTGAACCCCTGCTGCGAGCGCGGCGGGAAGCGGTTGCGCAGTTCCTGTACCACTTCGGGGAACGAGAACCATTCGGGGATCTCCAGCCCCTCGCGTAGACGGCGGCGCAGTTCGGTGCCCGAGATGTTCAGGATGGTGACGTTGTCCTTGTCCTTGATCTCGTCGTTGGGTTCGTATTGCGCGCGTTCCTGCACATAGACCATGTGTTTGAAATCGACCATCTCGATGCCGATCTCGTCCTGGTATTTGCGGAACAGGTCCTGTGCTTCATAGGGGCCATAGAAATCCTCGCCCTGGCTGTTCTTGCCGGGGCCTGCGTGGTCGCGGCCGACGATGAAATGCGTGCAGCCGTGATTGGCGCGGATCAGGCCGTGCCAGACCGCCTCACGCGGGCCGGCCATGCGCATCGCCAGATTGAGCAGCGACATCGAGGTGGTCGAGGCCGGATACTTGTCCAGCACCGCCTCATAACAGCGCACGCGGGTGAAATGATCGACATCGCCCGGCTTGGTCAGGCCCACGACCGGGTGGATCAGCAGGTTGGCCTGTGCCTCCTTTGCGGCGCGGAAGGTCAGTTCCTGATGCGCCCGGTGCAGCGGGTTCCGGGTCTGGAAGGCGACGATGCGGCGCCAGCCCACCTTGCGGAAATAGGCGCGCAGCTCGTTCGGGGTGTCGCGGCGGGCCTTGAAATCATAGTGGACGGGTTGCTGAATGCCGGTGACGGGGCCACCCAGATAGACCTTGCCCGCCACGTTGTGCAGATAGTTCACCGCCGGGTGCGCATCGTCGTCGGCGCCGAATACCTTCTCGGCTTCGTTCGCCTTGTTCGGGGTCCAGCGATCGGTCACGGTCATAGTGGCGAGGATCACACCTTCCTGATCGCGCAGGGCGATATCCTGCCCCAGCTCGATCTTCTCGGCGAACGCCTCGCCCACATCCAGCGTGATCGGCATCGGCCACAATGTGCCGTCGGCCAGCCGCATGTTTTCGACCACGCCGTTGTAATCCGCTTCCGACAGGAAGCCTTTGAGCGGGTTGAAGCCGCCGTTCATCAGCAGTTCCAGATCGCAGATCTGGCGCGGGCTCAGATCCCAGCTGGTCAGGTCGGCGGCCTCGACCTTCAGCTTCTGGGCGGATTCATAGGACACATACAGCTCGGGGATCGGGGCAAGATTGCTCAACATTGTCATTTCAATACTCGTGTCGCCTGGGTGTGAAATTTCGGTTTCCGGTCGGTTTTGAGCGGCATGTGCCCGGTTGCAGGAGCGAAGTCCAGATGGTTGCGCGCAACTAAGGACGAAGTGTGTCGTTTTACCGCCTATTGGAACGTCTTTTGCGTATTTTCAGCGGATGATGGGAGAAAGTTCGCCGAAATCAGCGAAATTCCCCCGCTTTGAGGTCATCGTTCCGCCAGTCCCGGAAGGGTCTCCAACTCGGAAGCGGTCGCGACGGGAAGGGCCGCGAGCGGCTTGGGAACGCCGCGCAACCGGAATTCCTGCAGCGGCAGCGCGGCGGTATCGACGCCGGCGGCCTGCAATGTTTCGGCTGAGACCAGCAACTCGGCCTTCAGCGCCTTGGTCTGCCCTTCCAGCCGGCTTGCGGCGTTGACCGTGTCACCGATGATCGTGCGGGGCGCATGCCCGCCGGCGCCAATTTCACCCAGAACGAGGGTGCCGATATGCAGCCCCATCCCAATCCGGATTTCGGCGGCCTCCTCCTGCGTCAGCCGCAGGTTGAACGCTTGCAATGCGTGGCTGACACCGATGGCCGCACGGATACCGGCGCGGGCCGAACTGGCGGTGTCCCGGGTTTCGAACACGGCCAGCAGACCGTCGCCGAGATATTTGTCCACCACGCCGCCCGCCTGCGTGATCGCGGGCACGATGGCGTCGAAAAACCGGTTCAGCAGGAAAACCACGTCATAGGGCAATTGGCCCGTGGTCCGTGCGGTAAACCCGCGCATATCCAGAAACAGCACGGCCAGTTGCCGCTCCTGCCCCTGACTGGCATGGGCACGGCTCCGTCCGCCTTCGGGGCGAAAGACCCGGAACACCGTCGAGGGCTCCATCGGCCGGATCTGGCAGGCCAGCCGTATTCCCGGCGGAGCGTCGATGGCGGCGAGGCTGCGGGCTTCGACCTCTCCGGGCGGGTGCAGCAGGTCGGCGCCTTCCTCGACGATGACCCTGCAGGTGGTGCAGCGCCCTTTGCCGCCGCACAAGGCGGTATGCGGCACCGCGTTCGCGCGCGACATTTCCAACAGGGTCATACCCTTTTCCGACCGGATCTCGGGCCCGTCCACATATCGGATTCGCACCGAATGCCTGCGCCGCCACAGCTTGCGCCCCAAATGGATTGCAAGAGCAAGGGCCAGTGCCACCCAGAACACGCCATGCGCCCAGTCCCTGACCGAAAACAGGGACAGGAACGCCGCCTCGTCCGGCCAGTTGAAATAGTCGGCGAAATCGGCGCGCAGCCCGTCATCCGCGAAAAAATCGGACATCCGCCGCCCCTCGGTCAGCAGGCCGGCAAGGGCAAAGGCGGGGGTCAGGACCGCCACTCCGATCAGATACGGCACGGCGCTTTGCCACCAGCGCGTCAGACGCAGCCAGAAATGCAGGCCGATACAGCCATGTACCCAGACCAGAAGCAGCAGCAGGCTTTGCCACCAGACTGCCGGGCCAGGCCACATCAGGATGATGACATAGCTCATCTCGTCATTGACGCTGTAAAGCTCGTGGGCCAGCCGGGTCTGTACCAGATGCGAAAGCAATTGCAGCGGGATCAGAAACCCCAGAACCACCTGCAGCGCCACGGCAAAGGGCATGCGCAGAGTGCGCCGCTGCGCCAGCGAAACCAGCGCCAGCCCGGCATGGATCAGCAGGGATCCGTACAGCAGGATCGTGCCCGGCAGACTGCGCGTAACGACCTGCCGCGCGTCCTGCATGGCGTTCATCGCATCCTGGCTGAACAGCCCCAGTCCGATATTGACGAAGTGGAAAAACGCATACGCGAACAGGATCAATCCGGTTACGATCCTGAGCCGTGTCGTCCAATCGCCCCGCCAGAGAGCACTCGCCACTTGCGCCTCCGGTTTGCCGCTGCGCCGGGTCAACTGTGTGAGGCGGGGAAGGGGCGGTCAAGCCCCGCTCGCGAGTTTGTCACCGGGCCACGGTCACGCTGCTCAGGGAACGAATCAGAATTCTCCGGGCCGGGGCCGGAGAATTCCGGCATCCGCCTAGTCCTGCCCGGCCAGGAAGCGCTCGGCGTCGAGCGCCGCCATGCAGCCCATACCGGCGCTGGTCACCGCCTGACGGTAGACATGGTCGGTCAGATCGCCCGCGGCAAACACCCCGGGCACCGATGTTTCAGTGGTGCCCGGTTTGGTCACGACATAGCCGCCCATATGGGTGTCCAGCGTGTCCTTGACCAGTTCGTTGGCGGGGGCGTGGCCGATCGCCACGAAGACGCCCTTGCAGGGGATTTCGGTGATCTCGCCGGTGTTCACGTTCCTGACCCGAACCCCTTCGACCCCCAGCGGCGCGTCGGTGCCGATCACCTCTTCCAGCGTGTGAAACCACAGCGGCTCGATCTTTTCGTTCTTCAACAGGCGGTCCTGAAGAATCTTTTCCGCCCGCAACTCATCCCGGCGGTGGACCAGGGTGACCTTGCTGGCGAAATTGGTCAGGAACAGCGCCTCTTCCACGGCGGTGTTGCCGCCGCCGATCACCACGATTTCCTGTCCGCGATAGAAAAACCCGTCACAGGTGGCGCAGGCCGAGACGCCAAAGCCCTTGAACTTGTCCTCGGACGGCAGGCCCAGCCATTTCGCCCGGGCCCCGGTGGCCAGAATCACCGCGTCCGCCGTATAGACGGTGCCGTTGTCGCCCTTGGCGGTGAAGGGGCGTCCGGACACGTCCAGATCGGTGATGATGTCGCCGATGACCTCGCAGCCCATCGCGGCGGCGTGTTCCTGCATCTTGATCATCAGATCCGGGCCCTGCACCTCGGTGAAACCGGGATAGTTTTCCACATCGGTCGTGGTGGTCAGTTGCCCGCCCGGTTCGATCCCCTGCACCAGAATGGGCTCCAGCATGGCGCGGCTTGCATAGACGCCGGCGGTATAGCCCGCAGGCCCCGAGCCGATGATCAGAACCTTGGTGTGACGTGTCTCGGTCATGGTGCCCCCGTTTGTATTGCCCGAATGAACCTGAAGTCCTCGCAGGGGGATATAGCGGCGCGGAACCCGCTCTTAAAGCCCCAAGATGATTCCGGCGCCGCATCGGACAGGGGTAAATATGCCTTTGAGATTAATGAATGTTGCGTGGGCACGAAATAATATTGCGCCCGATTGGGGCGCTGTTATAAGAACCGAAAAACCCAGGAGCATTTCATGGTCGCGACACGGCTGGACGAAATTGACCGCAAGATTCTTTCCGAATTGCAGGCAGACGGTCGCATGACCAACGTCGAACTCGCAAAACGTGTGGGAATTTCCGCTCCGCCCTGTCTGCGGCGGGTGCGGACGCTGGAAGAGGCCGGCTATATCCGCGGCTATCATGCCGACGTCAATGCCCGCGAACTGGGGTTCGAGGTTCAGGTCTTTGCCATGGTCGGTCTGGACAGCCAGGCCGAGGTCGAATTGCGCGCCTTCGAGGAACGCTGCCGCAACTGGCCGCTGGTCCGGGAATGCCACATGCTGAACGGTGAAGTGGATTTCATTCTGAAATGCGTCTCGCCCGATCTCAGCAGCTTTCAGCAATTCCTGACCGGAGAGTTGCTGACCACGCCGAACGTGGCCAGCGTCAAGACATCACTTGTCATTCGAGGCGCAAAGGACGAACCCGGCGTTCCGTTCGACGTCCTGGAAGAACGCTTAAGCCGAAGCGCCTGATCGCGGCTGCGCCCGAGGGCGCGGTCGAAGACGGCAGAAATGCCGCGATGGTCAGTGAAAAAATCCAGCTGAGAAGCAGATGCATAAGGTTTCTCCTCAGGCCGTGATCGCGTCGATTTCGCCGTCACCGGCGCGCGGGAACACCAGAGGGCCGAAATCGCTGAGCGTGTGAATGTGATCGAACAGGCTCAGGTAAAGCTCGCGCAGGGTCTGTCCCAGGATGCGAACGGCGTGGATGCCGGGGTGATAGGATTCGAACTGGACACCGTCGACATTGATCACCGCATGTTTCTTCAGGCAGATGTGGAACAACTCGACCGGGGTGGGCGGAATGGTTTCCACCACGCCCATACCGTCCACGAATTCCTGCACCGGAGTCAGCATCGGGCTACCGCCGGAAAGTTGGCGCAGATGCGCAGGTGTGGCGAGAATGCGCGCCGACGGTCCGGCAATGACCCCCGACATCGGCTTTTGAATGCCGAACGTGTCGGCCATGAACCGGGTCAGCGGATGGGTCCGGCCCCGCGCGTCGGGGCGCCCCGGCAACAGCGTGATGGAGCCTTTCCACAAGACCTCCTGCGCGCTGTCGTCCTGAACGATGACGCGGTCGCCCGGCAGCAGGTCTTCGATGGCCATCGGCCCCTGATCGGTTTCGATCAGCGAGCCGCGTGAAAAGGCGCAGAACGCATCCTCGAACAACGGCAGGGCAGGCGCGATGTGGCGCTTCTGGAGGATCTCGCCGTTTGGTGATTGGGTGCAGACTTCGTACCGCCTCAAATGCGGCCGGTTCTGGCCGCGCAGCGCGGCCGGGTCCTGCAGCAGCGCAGAGGTTTCAACAGCATTGCGCGCCGCTCGCGTTAACGAATATGGAATAGACATACGTCTTCCGTCCCCTTCATTCCTGCCATATTTGGGCAGCCCCCTCAGACGGCCTTGTATTGGCATACAGATTTAATGTCCTGAAACGGTCGCAAAAACCGCAGGGTATCCAGCGGCAATGCCCACAAAGGCGAGCAAAATGTTGCTCAACTTTGGTCAAAACGATGACCCCCCAAACAGAACTCATAACAAGCGGGCATAAAATACCCACCACACTCGTGCCCCGGATTACCGCAAACATGGGCGGTTCTGATCCAAATCGGCCCAGAGCAATTGCCGATACGGACGTTCCAAAAGGCCGGCAGCTTGGCCTTCAGGCAGTATTTCAAGCCTTACTCGCATAAAGGAGCGACGCTATTTGAATGTTCCGATTTCAGTTTCCAGGGCATTGGCAGCAAGTGACCTTTTGCCGTGGCGATCACCGACCTGATAAAACGCGAACCGGATTTCATTCTTCCCCTTCCGTCAGCGGGCTTAAACCCGTCGAATTCTGATAACTCGACATTGAAAAGGTTTTGCGGCGCCGTTAGGGCCGATCCGGGAAAAAATGAGGACAAATTTGCGCGGGTTGCGGGCTCCTTTCATTTCTGTGCCTGATTTCAACGGCACCAGTCAGCCGCTTAACCACTTGAGCTCAGGCATGTTTTCACACGTGATTCACAGGGAATTAGACGAAATTTTTTGGGCGAGATCGTGGCGGCTTTGCCTTAATTCAGACACAATCGATCAGAGTCGTATCGCCGAGATCAACCGGCCATAGTCAGCCTCGCCGGCATGGGTGGCCCGGCGATAGGAAAAAAACCGGTCCGGGTCGGAATAGGTGCAATGCCGTGTCCATTCGGCGGCCCCGATCCCCGCCCGCCGCAAACGGTGCAACCCGTAGGCAGGTAAATCGAACATCATCCTGTCGCCGTTGCCATTGGCAAAGAAACGGGTGTTGCCCGCATCCTCGATCAGGAAATCGTCCAGAAATTCCGGCCCCACCTCATAGGCGCGTTGCGAAATCGTGGGACCGATGACGGCAACAGTGTTTTCGCGCCGCGCGCCCAGTGATTCCATTGCATCCAGCGTTGCTTCCAGCACACCGTCCAGCGCACCGCGCCAACCGGCATGGGCAGCACCAACAACGCCGGCCCCGTGATCGGCAAACAGAACCGGTTGGCAATCGGCGGTCAGGATCGTCAGGACCAGTCCCGGCACTGCCGTCGCCATCGCATCGGCCCTGGGTTTTGCGTTCATGGGTTCGGTCACGATGATTGCATCGGCGGAATGCACCTGATGCACGCCGACCAGATCGGGGGCCATTACCTGCATGGCATCGGCCACACGAGTCCGGTTCAGCGCCACGGCTTCGTTCAAATCCGAAGAACCGACACCGCAGTTCAGCCCGGCGAAAATGCCGGACGACGCGCCGCCGCGACGGCTAAAAAAACCGTGATGGGCCGGGGCCAGCAAATCTGATGTCAGTATTTCCAGCGTCATCGGTCCAATCCGGGTGGCGGTGAAGCTGACGCGGGATAAAGCGCCATTACCTTGAACAGGTTTCCCATTTCCTCGGGGTGCGTCAACCTGCGATGTGCGGCAATCAGCGCATTCAGGTCTTTTTCCTCCTTGCCGCGCGCAAGAGCCTGCGCTCGGGCGGTTATGCCCAAACGCTCCAGAAACACGCCCTGCGTCGTCAACCGGCTATGCGCGCAGCCCGCCGTGCGGGCGGCCTGAGCCAGCGCCTCGAAATCCACATGTGCGGTCAAATCTGCCTGTCCCGGATCGGCCAGCGGGTCGGCGCGGTCATGCGCGCGAAGGGCCTGAAACGTATCCCCCAATGAGCGCCAGTCGCCATAATCGACCACCAGTGCGGCGCCGCCGTAGTGCGCGATCCGTCTGGCAACGGCAGCGATCACGGGGCCGGCGGCGGGGCATGTCTCGACCAGATCGCCCTCGCGCGTGTCTTCCAGCCGGCAATCCAGCGCGGCTTGCGGCGCCTGTGCTCCCAGGCCAAAGGCCAGCGCGCCATCCTGCGCCCCGACCAGCCGCTCGCGCCAGCCTTCGCCGTCGCGGATGAATTGCCGAATCGGCAGTGCGTCGAAAAACTCGTTGGCGACCAGAAACAGAGGCGCGTCGGGCAGGTCCGCGACCCGGTCAAGCCAGCGCGGGTTGATCCCAGCCAGAGTATTGGCCTGAACATCCCGCAAGGCCGGGGACGCTTCGATCAAAACCACGCGGGCGGCCTCGCGAAAGCCGGGAACGCCGCGTGTGGTGCGCAGGATATCCGCCATCAGGGTGCCGCGCCCGGGACCAGGCTCGGCCAGTGTGAACGGGGCGGGGCTGCCCTGATCCAGCCAGCTTTGCGCCAGCGCAAGCCCCACGAGTTCCCCGAACATCTGGCTGATCTCGGGCGCGGTGATGAAATCGCCCGATGCACCAAAAGGGTCGCGGGTGGTATAATAGCCGTGCTCGGGGTGCAGCAGGCACTCGGCCATATAGTCGGCAACGGTCATCGGCCCGTCCTGCCGGATGCGTTTGATCAGGATGTCCCGCAGGCTCATGCCGGACCCCACCTTGCCCGCCAGACGAACCACAGGCCAAAAGCGATCATCGGCAGCGACAGGAACTGCCCCATCGTCAGCCCATAGCCGCCGATCTGCCAGGCCAGTCCCAGCGGGTTGCCGGCCGAGACGAATTGCGCATCCGGTTGGCGAAAGAACTCGACCAGAAACCGCGACAGCCCGTATCCGGCAAGAAAGGCACCCAGAACCAGACCCGGCTGCCGGAACGCGCCGCGCCGATAAACCAGCCACAGCAACAATGCGCCCAACAGCAAACCTTCGAGCCCGGCTTCGTAAAGCTGTGACGGATGGCGTGCGCACGGTCCTTCGACCCCGGGGCAGTACTGTGCCGCCTCGCCGGGAAAGATCACCGCCCAAGGCGCATCGCTGGGCCGTCCCCACAGCTCGGCATTGACGAAATTCGCCAACCGCCCCAGCAACAATCCGGGCGGCACCGCATGGGCGACCAGGTCGGCCAGCGGCAGGGTCGGGATTTGATACTTTCTGGCAAAGAGAAACGCCGCCGCGATCACTCCCAGCATACCGCCGTGAAAGGCCATGCCGCCTTGCCAGATCTTCAAAACCTCCAGCGGATTCTGCAGATAGTATGAGGGCTGATAGAACAGAACGAATCCCAACCGCCCGCCGAGAATGACACCCAGGATAATCCAGGTCAGCAGATCCTCAAGCTGCCGTGCGCTCATCGGGGGCACTTGGTCGGGCCACAGGGGCGGGCGCCGCAGTGCCGTCAGCGCCATGCGCCAGGCAATCAGGATGCCCGCGATATAGGCCAGCGCGTACCAGCGCAGCGCGAATTCCATCCCGAAGACCGTGATCGAGAAAAGTTCGGGCGAAAAGTCGGGAAAAGGGATAACTGCCTGCATGTGCGTCTCATTGCCCGTGGTTTGAGGGGCAAGTCAACCTTGAGCCTGCCGCGCTTGTGACCCATATAGGGGGCAACCGCGACACGGGAGTAAAGACATGCAAACCCGCAACAAGATTCTGGACGACATTTCCCAACTGATGACCAACGCCATGGGCGTGGCCCAGGGCGCGCGGGAAGAGGCCGAGACGGCGATGAAATCGCTGATGGACCGCTGGCTTGCCGACCGCGATTTCGTCACCCGCGAGGAATTCGACGCGGCGCGCGCGATGGCCCAGAAAGCGCGCGAGGAAAACGCCGCGCTGGAACAGCGCATCGCCGCGCTTGAGGCGAAACTGGGCGATCAATCCTCATAGCTGTCGGATTTTCGGGAGCAAACAACCGTGCCGTGCAACCCGTCGGGGATGCGCGGTGAGGTGCATTGTGCTGTTCCGGGCTGTCAATGCAAGAAAAAGCCGCATCGGAAGCCGATATTTTGAGTGCCGTTGCCGTCTGTCCACAACTTATTGCTGTTATCCCCAAAAATGGGGGTTGTCAGATATGCAGCCACATCGCACCATATCTGGTACAGGCTCTGGGCGAATGCCCGGTTTGTAGAGCAGGCAACTAGCGCTGGGGGCGCTGCCAGCCCCGATCCGCTAGAAATCAGCGAGGTGTACCATGGCACTTTCCGAGCAGTATCTGGAAGAAGACATTCACCCGATCGACATTGTCGAACATCTGGCCGAACACCACGACTGGGATTTCGATCGAATCGGCGACGATCAGATTGCCATGGCGGTCGAAGGCCAGTGGCGCACCTATTCCATTACCCTGGCCTGGTCCGGCTTTGACGAGACGCTGCGCATGGTGTGCTCGTTCGAGATGGAGCCGCCGGAAGAGCGCGTGCCGCAGCTTTACGAGCTGCTCAATGCGATGAACGATCAGTGCTGGGCCGGCGCCTTTACCTATTGGGGTGGTCAGAAGCTGATGGTGTATCGCTATGGTCTGGTGCTTGCGGGCGGCCAGACGGCCAGCGCCGAGCAGATCGACACCATGATCACTGCCGCCGTGCTGAGTGCCGAGCGCTACTATCCGGCGATCCAGCTGGTGACATGGGGCAACCGAACCCCCGCCGAGGCGATGCAAGTCGCCATTGCAGAGGCATACGGTCGCGCGTAAACCTGCGCCCCGAACCTGAGAAAACGGGGAGGGGCACTTATGCACATGGAGCGCATCGCGGAACAGGGGCTGGTCCTTCTGGGCTGCGGTAAGATGGGGTCGGCCATGCTGGCCGGATGGCTGGAGCACGGGCTTCCGGCCTCGTCGGTCTGGGTGATTGATCCCTATCCCTCGGACTGGGTCAGGGCGCAGGGCGTCAATATCAATACACCATTGCCCGAAGCGCCCGCCGTGGTGCTGGTGGCCGTCAAGCCGCAGATGATGGGCGACGCCCTGCCGTCGATAAAGGCGCTGGGCGGCGGGCGTACGCTGTTCGTCTCGGTTGCCGCCGGAACCTCCATCGCCACGTTCGAAGCGGTTCTGGGCAAAACAACCCCCATTGTCCGTGCCATGCCGAACACCCCCGCCGCGATCCGGCAAGGCATTACCGCGCTCATTGGCAACGGGCATGTCAGCGAAGCACAAATGGAACAGGCCGAAAGCCTGCTCTCGGCAGTGGGGCAGACCGTGCGGCTGGAAGATGAGGCGCAGATGGACGCGGTAACCGGGCTCAGCGGGTCCGGTCCGGCCTACGTGTTCCACCTGATCGAAACCCTGGCAAAGGCGGGCGAGGCGCAGGGCCTGCCGCATGAGCTGGCGATGCAGCTGGCCAAGTCCACCGTGGCCGGGGCAGGGGCACTGGCCATGGCCGCTGACGAAGATCCATCGCAGTTGCGGGTCAATGTAACCTCACCCAACGGCACCACTCAGGCCGCGCTTGAGGTTTTGATGCATGAGGAGACGGGGTTTCCCGATCTGCTGCACCGCGCGGTGAAGGCCGCTACCGACCGATCCAGGGAGTTGTCGCGTGAGTGAAATTTCCTTTGACGACTTTTTGAAAGTGGACGTGCGCGTGGGCGAGGTCCTGCGTGCCGAACCCTTCCCCGAAGCGCGCAAACCAGCGATCAAGATGTGGATCGATTTCGGCGGCGAGATCGGTGAACGCAAGACCTCGGCCCAAATCACGGCGCATTACGATCCCTCCACACTGGTGGGCAAGCAGGTCATGGCGGTGGTGAATTTCCCGCCCCGCCAGATCGGCAAGTTCATGTCCGAGGTACTGGTGCTGGGGCTGCCGGATGAAACCGGTGAAATCGTTCTGATCGGTCCGGACGGCAAGGTGCCGCTGGGCGGACGGATGCATTGATGAAGCTCTGGATCGCCCGCCCGATGCCGCCCGCTGTCGAGGCCCGCGCCCGCGCCGAGTTCGATGTCGAGATCCGCGACGGCAACACGCCCTTGTCCCGCGACGAAATGCGCCGCGCCCTCACCGATTTCGACGTGGTGGTGCCAACGCTGGGGGATATGTTCTCGGAGGATATCTTTGCTGCTGTACCGCAGCCGCGCTGCAAATTGCTGGCCAATTTCGGTGTCGGCTACAATCATATCGACGTGCGGGCGGCCACGGCGGCGGGGATTGCCGTGACCAACACGCCGGGCGCGGTCACCGATGCCACCGCCGACATCGCCATGACCCTTCTCTTGTCGACGGCGCGGCGCGCCGGCGAGGGCGAGCGGCTGGTCCGCTCGGGTCAGTGGCAGGGCTGGCACCCGACCCAGATGCTGGGCCACCACGTCACAGGCAAACGGGTCGGTATCGTCGGCATGGGCCGGATCGGCCAGGCCATCGCGCGGCGCTGCCATTTCGGGTTCGCCATGCAGGTGGCCTATGTCGCCCGCAGCCCGAAACAGCTGGACTTCCCCGCCGAACCCGCCACCGATCTGCCGGCATTGGCGGCAGCGGTCGATTTCCTGATCGTCGCGGTGCCCGGTGGCGCCGAGACCCGGCACCTGATCGACGCGGGCATTCTTGGGGCGATGAAGCCCACCGGCCTGCTCATCAATATCGCGCGCGGCGAGGTGGTGGACGAGGCAGCCCTGATCGCGGCGCTCGATGCCGGATCGATCGGCGGTGCGGGGCTTGATGTCTATGAATTCGAGCCGGCGGTGCCCGAGGCGCTGCGCGCGATGGAAAACGTCACCCTGCTGCCGCATCTGGGCACCGCGACCGAAGAGGTGCGCAGCAACATGGGCCACATGGCGCTGGACAATGTGGCCGCCTTTGCCGCTGGTGGGGCATTGCCGAACGCGGTGACCTGAAAACAGGCGCTCCCGCCCGCCGCAAGCGCATCAAAGATGCGCTGCCGCCGGTTGGGCCGGGCAGCCCGCCACGGGCGGGCTGCGGTCGCGCTCGGGATCAGGCGGCGGGGAGATCGCCCACCGCCTCGCGCCAGTGTTTGCGGCAGAGCGAGACATAGGTTTCGTTGCCGCCGATCTGCACCTGTGCGCCCTCGGTTATGGGACGGCCATCCGCATCCTGGCGGATCACCATCGTCGCCTTGCGCCCGCATTCGCAGATCGTTCGCACCTCGCGCATCTCGTCTGCCAGCGCCAGCAGCGCCGCCGAGCCGGGAAACAACCTGCCTTGAAAATCCACCCGCAGCCCATAGGCCAGCACCGGCACCTTCAGATCGTCCACTGTGCGGGCCAGTTGCCAAACCTGTTTTTCGGAAAGAAACTGTGCCTCGTCGACAAATACGCAGGCCACCTCGCCCTTGGCCAGCCGCGCCGTGATCATCGCAAAGACATCGTCATCGGAGCCGAACGTATCGGCCGCCTCGGAGATCCCGATTCGCGACGCGATTCGTCCCGCACCCGCGCGGCCATCCACCGCCGCCGTCATCAGATAGGTCTTCATCCCCCGTTCACGATAGTTGTGCGAGGCTTGCAGCAGGACCGTCGACTTGCCGGCGTTCATGGTCGAATAGTTGAAATAGAGCTTGGCCATGCGCCGGGTCTAGACCGCCCGCACGAGAGGGGCAAGGCGCTGCTGGCCAAAGGTTTTCGTGTTGATATGAGGTTATACGACGCCGCCGCCACGGAAACGGGACCTGAGCCAACGCTCGTTCGGGGATGGTCAACCCACAACCGCAACGACGACGTCGCTGGTCATCATCTGACCTTACCGGAGCGAGGCGATCAATTCTGCCCCGCCAACACTCACTACCAGCAGGAACTGCCGCCACTCACTCACAAAATCCCCCGCTTATCTGAGGGATAGCCAAGGTATGACATTTGAATTAAAACTCAGAAATGGGAAATTTCCTGACCCTTTCCCCCGGAAACAACAAAGGGTCGGCAGAGGCAGTTGTTCGACGAGGCGAAAATGGCAGATATCTGCGCCTATCTGAAGAAACACACCGAGGCGCTGGTCAAGGATGTCGGGATCGAGGCGGCCTGCAGGATCACCGGCAAATCCAAGGCGACCCTGGGCAGGTACTATTCCGACAATGCCGAACATGCCGACCGCTTCATGCCGGTGGACGCGGTTGCCAAGCTTGAAGAGCAATCCAGCTATCCGCATGTGACCTCGGCGCTGGCCGATCTCAAGAACATCACCCTGTCCTACAATGGCCGCAACACCAACGAGCCCAGAACCGGCGGCGTGAATTCCGACGTGATCGCGCTCAGCCAGCGGTTCGCCATGCTGATGAGCGAATACCAGGAAGCGATGGAAGACGGCATCATCACCGTGAACGAAGCCAAACGCCTGCTGCGCGAAACCGTGCAGCTGCAACAGGTGCTGATCGACATGAAACTACACCTCGAAGAGGAAAGCACCTGATAGCGGGCTGATCTTTCGCTTTTGCAGGCGGCTATCGGGGCCGCGCCTGATTCCATCGCGCTTGTCGATAGGTGTCTGGTATGCTGACAAACCAGACCTTCAAGCGCGGCGAGGATGCTGCCGTGGGATCGTGTTATTATCGGACTATTCGGACCACTTTTGGAGATTGGCCCATGAAAATTCTCGAAGTCCGGTCGCAAAGGGAGATCGACGATGCCGCAAATCTCATGAGAGGATTGTACGAAGCCGTCAGGTCCCTCAACCGTGACGATCTTCAACGCATTGAAGAGTATTATCGAGGTTCGTGGTTTTTTGATAGCTCACCGAAAATCCCAACCGAATATCGCCCTCCGCAAGGTGATGTGCTTATTGCCTATCTCAGCGATAGGCCCGTTGGAACGGTCGCTGTCCGCCGCATGGATCGTGATCACTGCGAACTAAAATCGATGTTCGTCACAAAGGATTGTCGAGGCAGTGGGGTTGCACCGGCCCGTTGCAAACGCGTGATAGGCTTGGCTAAAGAGCAAGGGTATCGCTCCGTCAGGCTGATGACTGGCGAACGTCAGGTTCCTGCCAGACGGCTGTACGAAAAACTTGGCTTTAAGATGGTTGCGTCCTGGGAAACCAACCCACACGAAGCTCACGATTATTTCGAGTTGAGCATTGCGTGAGTTAGCCCTGGTCAGGCCCCTCGTATGGCTTTGATCGCTTCTTCCATGCCTTTCATTGAACAGCGTTCCTATTGGAGATTTGGTCTGGTTTCAAAATTGCCCTCATCTTGCGGACTAAGATGACGGTCACACCTCCGAG
This sequence comes from Ruegeria sp. AF8, assembly GCF_056541825.1. Taxonomy (NCBI): domain Bacteria; kingdom Pseudomonadati; phylum Pseudomonadota; class Alphaproteobacteria; order Rhodobacterales; family Roseobacteraceae; genus Ruegeria; species Ruegeria sp. AF8. The sequence goes on from NZ_JBQFYW010000001.1 coordinate 330,187, forward strand.
AGACCGACACTTGACGCAAATCGACGGCAAGAATGGGCTCAAAGCCGGCACCCCCAAACCGGCTCCGCACCCAACCCGTCACCCGTGCCGTTTGACGATCACCGATCCCACCGAATACCCCGCCCCGAACGAACAGATCAGGCCGATATCGCCTTCCTGCAAGTCGTCCGAATACTTGGAAAAGGCGATGATCGACCCGGCGGACGAAGTGTTGGCATAGTCCTGCAGGATATTGGGCTGTTCGCCCGGTTCCGGTTCGCGGCCCAGAACCTTCTTGCCGATGAAATCGTTCATGGTCTTGTTGGCCTGATGCAGCCACAGCCGTTTCAGGTCGGTGTTCGCGATCCCCTCGGCGGCCATGTGATCGGCGATATGCTGGCTGACCATCGGCAGCACTTCCTTGAACACCTTGCGACCGTTCTGCATGAACTGCATGTCGCGCCGGTCCGCGACGCCGTCGGGGCGCGAGCGGCGCAGAAAGCCGTTGTTGTTGCGGATGTTGTTGGAAAACTCGGTGGCGCAGCGGGTCGACAGGATCTCGAAATGTGGCCCCCTGGCTTCGTCTTCGCGTTCGATCAGGGTCGCGGTCGCCACATCACCAAAGATGAAATGGCAATCCCGGTCGCGCCATTCCAGATGCCCCGAGCAAATCTCGGGATTGACCACCAGCGCCGCGCGAACCGAGCCCGAGCGCACCATGTCCGCCGCCGCCTGAATGCCGAAGGTCGCCGAGGAGCAGGCCACGTTCATGTCGAACCCGAACCCCTTGATCCCCAGCGCGTTCTGTATCTCGATCGCAATCGCCGGATAGGCGCGTTCGTGGTTCGACGCCGCACAGATCACTAGATCCACATCCCCGGCGCTGCGCCCCGCCTGCGCCAGTGCCTTGCGGCAGGCCTCCACCGCCATCTCGGTCATGATGCCCGGCTCGTCATCGCTGCGCTGTCGCAGGGTGGGGTGCATGATCTCGGGGTTCAGGATGCCGGCCTTGTCCATCACGTACCGGTTCTCGATCCCCGACGCCTTGACGATGAACTCCTCCGACGAATGCTGCATCGGCTCCATCCGTCCGGCCGCGATGGCTGCGGCATTCCCGGCGTTCTGCCGATCGGCATAGGCGTTGAAGGCTTCGACAAGCTCGGCGTTGGTGATTACGCTTTCGGGCGTAAAGACACCGGTTCCGGTTATGGCGGGCGTGTACATGGCGGGTCCTGAACGGTTTGGATTGGCTCAAAATGAAGCCGCCTCACGGTCTGATCAAGGGGAAGTGACCCAAGGGAATCCCCCCGGATGAGTGAAATTTTGCTTCAGTTCTGAAATGTTTTGGTAACCGCAGACATCAGCCCGCCACCCGGCAATTAGCGACGGCGGCGACGGCTCCATCTTTGATCCGGATCGGTGCCGCGGAGTGGTACAATTCGGACAAGTGGGAGGTGAAATCGCGTACAAACCGCACAATTCACCTGTGCATCACTGAAAGACGGGCGCTTTGTCCGCAGCCCGGCACAAGTTACCCCCACCCGGTTTGTGCGCCTCAGATCAGGGGAACAAACGGCACGTCGCAGGCGGCGAGAGCCAGAAGGGTGGCGAAAACCACGATGATACGCATGGCTGATTTTCCTTATACTGCTCGTTGCAAACAGCATTATCCCCCGCCAGCCAAAGGTCAACGGGGGAGACGGGAACCGGCAAGTATCAGCCTTGCAGGCTGCGCACCTCGACATCCCCCTCGGCCTGCGCCTTGATCGCCAGCGCCGCCGCATTGCTGGCGGCGGCGGTGGTGAAATAAGGGATCTTGTCATACAGCGCGATCGAGCGGATGGACTTGCTGTCCTCGACCGCCTGCGCGCCCTCGGTGGTGTTCATCAACAGCTGAACCTGCCCGTCCTTGAGCATGTCGACCACGTCGGGGCGACCCTCATAGACCTTGTTGACGACTTCGCAAGGTACCCCGTGGCCGTCCAGCCAGCTTTGCGTTCCGCGTGTGGCGACCAGCGTAAAGCCTTGTTCCACCAGCACTTTCGCCGCTTCCAGCATGGCCGCGCCCTTGTCGGCATCCTTGATCGAGATGAACGCGCGGCCCGAGGATGGCAGCACCATGCCCGCCCCCATCTGCGCCTTGAGGAAGGCGCGCGGGAAGGAACGGTCCCAGCCCATCACCTCGCCGGTCGAGCGCATTTCGGGACCCAGAATCGTGTCGACGCCGGGGAAGCGGGCGAAGGGCAGCACTGCCTCCTTGACCGAGAACCATGGCATGTTCGGATCGGCCAGAGTCATCTGGTCAGCGATCTTGGTGTCCTGACCTTCCTGATAGGGCGGGCGCATCGGGAAGCTCGACAGCTTCTCGCCCGCCATCACGCGCGCGGCGATCGAGGCAATGGCGCTGTCTGTGGCCTTTGCCACAAACGGCACGGTGCGCGAGGCGCGCGGGTTCACTTCGATCAGGTAGATCTCATCATCCTTGATCGCGAACTGAACGTTCATCAGGCCGACAACATTCAGCGCCTTGGCCAGTTTGAACGCCTGATCCTTGATCTGCTCGATGATCTCATTCGACAGTGAGTAGGGTGGCAATGAACAGGCCGAGTCGCCCGAATGCACGCCGGCCTCTTCGATATGCTGCATGATGCCCGCGACGTGGACATCGGTGCCATCGCACAGTGCGTCCACGTCCAGTTCCACCGCACCGGCCAGATAGCTGTCGAGAAGGACGGGGCTATCGCCCGAGACGACCACGGCCTCATTGATGTAACGCCTCAGCTGATCCATGTCGCGGACGATTTCCATCGCACGACCGCCCAGAACGTAGGATGGGCGGATCACCAGCGGGAAGCCGATATCTTCGGCGATTTCCAACGCCCGCTCGTCGGTCGAGGCGATACCGTTCTTCGGTTGCTTCAGGCCCAGATCATTGACCAGCGCCTGGAAGCGTTCGCGGTCTTCGGCCAGGTCGATGGCATCCGGTGTGGTGCCGAGGATCGGAATGCCCTCGGCCTCAAGCGCGTTGGCCAGTTTCAGCGGCGTCTGACCGCCGAACTGGACGATCACACCGTGCAGAGTGCCGTTTTCCTGTTCCTTCGTCAGGATCTCCATGACGTGCTCAAAAGTCAGCGGCTCGAAATACAGGCGGTCCGAGGTGTCGTAGTCGGTCGAGACCGTCTCGGGGTTGCAGTTGACCATGATGGTTTCATAACCCGCATCGGTCAGTGCATAGCAGGCGTGGCAGCAGCAATAGTCGAACTCGATCCCCTGACCGATCCGGTTCGGACCACCGCCGAGGATGACGACCTTTTTGCGGTCGCTCGGGCGTGCCTCGCATTCAACCTCACCCATCATCGGGGCTTCGTAGGTCGAGTACATGTAGGGCGTCTGCGCTTCGAACTCGGCGGCGCAGGTGTCGATGCGTTTGAACACGGCGGTGACGCCGGCATCGCGGCGGGCCTTGCGGACCTCCGGCTCGGAGGTGCCAGTCAGCCCGGCGAGGCGGGCATCGGTGAAGCCCAGCATTTTCAGCTTGCGGATGCCTTCCTCGGTCACCGGCAGGCCGTCCTTGCGCACCTGACGTTCGGCCTCGGTGATCTCGCGGATGCGTGACAGGAACCACGGGTCGAACTTGGTGACGGCCTGAATTTCGTCATCCGACAGGCCGTGCCGCATCGCCTGCGCGATGGTGCGCAGGCGGTCGGGCGTCTGCTGGCTGATCGCCTTGATCACGGCAGCCTTGTCGTCGGCCTCGTCCCAGACACCTACATTCAGGCCGGGGATTTCGATCTCATCAAAGCCGGTCAGGCCGGACTCCATCGAGGCCAACGCCTTTTGCATCGATTCGTGGATGGTGCGGCCGATGGACATCGCCTCACCCACCGACTTCATCGCGGTGGTCAGATAGGGCTCAGACCCTGGGAACTTCTCGAAGGCGAATTTCGGGATCTTGGTGACGACATAGTCGATGGTCGGCTCAAAGCTGGCCGGGGTCACCTTGGTGATGTCGTTGTCCAACTCGTCCAGCGTATAGCCCACGGCCAGCTTGGCGGCGATCTTGGCAATCGGGAAACCGGTTGCCTTGGACGCCAGCGCGGATGAACGCGACACCCGCGGGTTCATCTCGATCACGACCATGCGGCCATCATCGGGGTTGATTGCCCATTGCACGTTCGATCCGCCGGTTTCGACACCGATCTCGCGCAGCACGGCAATCGAGCCGTTGCGCATGATCTGGTATTCCTTGTCGGTCAGCGTCAGTGCAGGGGCGACGGTGATCGAGTCGCCGGTATGCACACCCATCGGGTCGACGTTTTCGATAGAACAGACGATGATGGCGTTGTCGGCAGTGTCGCGCACCACCTCCATCTCGTATTCTTTCCAGCCCAGCAGGCTTTCGTCGACCAGGATCTGGTTGACCGGCGATGCATCCATGCCCGAGCGGCAAAAATGGATATAATCCTCACGGTTATAGGCCACGCCGCCGCCGGTGCCGCCCAGGGTAAAGGCAGGGCGGATGATGGCGGGCAGGCCGATCTCTTCCAATTCGTCCAGTGCCATCTGCACACCTGCATCCAGATCGGTGGAACCGTTTTCGCGCTTAGGCGCGGTCACGATAGTCGCCTTGGGGTTTTCCAGCCCCAGCCGGTCCATCGCCTCGCGGAACAGTTTGCGGTCCTCGGCCATTTCGATGGCGTCGCGTTTGGCACCGATCATCTCGACGCCGAATTTTTCCAGTACGCCCATTTCTTCCAGAGCCAGCGAAGTGTTCAGGCCGGTCTGCCCGCCCATGGTGGGCAGCAGGGCGTCGGGGCGTTCCTTCTCGATGATCTTGGCGACAACCTCGGGCGTGATCGGTTCGATATAGGTGGCGTCGGCCAGGCCGGGGTCGGTCATGATGGTCGCGGGGTTCGAGTTCACCAGAATGACCCGGTATCCTTCTTCGCGCAGCGCCTTGCAGGCCTGGGCACCCGAGTAGTCAAACTCGCAGGCCTGGCCAATGACAATGGGGCCCGCCCCGATGATCATGATCGACTGGATGTCGGTTCTCTTCGGCATGGCCACGTTCCTTCGATTTTGCGCGAGTCGGAGGGCGCTGCCCAAGCGCCCAAATTGTCGTGCGTTATAGGGGCCGCGCCAAAAGGTTCAAGGGGGATCGGATTCTGACGCGCATTTGCCGCTTTCCCCCTTTCGTTTGTTCCCGAAACCTCTATATCGCAGCCCACGGCAAATGGGGATGCGCTTGCATATTCGTTTCGATCAGGGACCGGCCGGTCCGGGAACGTGTTTCGATCGCCCGTCGCGCGTGATCCGCGCCGACGGACCCGCCGACGTGCCCGCTGCCCTTGCCGCGCTGGATGCCGCCCGGGCGCAAGGGGCCTGGCTGGCGGGATATGCCAGTTACGAGCTTGGTTATGCGCTGGAGCCGCGGCTGGCCGCGCGGATGCCCGCCGGGCGGCGGTTGCCGCTGATCTGCTTTGGTGTCTACGAAGCCCCGGGCCAATGCGGCCTGCCCATGGCGGCAGGGGGGATCACCCGGTTTGCTCCGGGCTGGGACGAGGCTCGTTACGGGGATGCCTTCCGCGCCGTTCACGCCGCCATCGGGGCGGGCGATATCTATCAGGCCAATCTGACGTTCCCTGTCGGTCTGGAACTCGAGGGCGCCTCCGCCGCGCTCTATGCGGCGCTGGCCCAGTGTCAGCCGGTCGGCCACGGCGCCCTGATCCGGCAGGACGGATTGCCCGATCTGCTGTCGCGCTCGCCCGAGCTGTTTTTCCGCACCGATGCCCGTGGCATGATCGAAACGCGGCCCATGAAAGGCACACAGCCGCGCAGCGCCGACCCGGCCGAGGATGCCCGCCGTCGCGATTTCCTGATGACCGACGAAAAGAACCGGGCCGAGAACCTGATGATCGTGGACCTGCTGCGCAACGATATCAGCCGGGTTGCGGTGCCGGGCTCGGTCAGGGTGCCGGAACTGTTCAAAGTCGAAACTTATGCCACCTTGCATCAGATGGTTTCGCTGGTGCGGGCGCAGCTGAGCGAGGGTGCGGCGCTGTCGGACATCCTCAGGGCGCTGTTCCCCTGCGGTTCGATCACCGGCGCCCCCAAAATTCGCGCGATGGAAATCCTGGGCGATCTCGAACCCTGGCCGCGCGACATTTATTGCGGCACCATCGGATGGGCCGCCCCCGATGGCCGGTCCGAATTCAACGTGGCGATTCGCACGCTGATGGTTGAAGGCAACCGGGCCACGCTGAATGTGGGCGGTGGCGTCGTCTGGGACAGCACCGCGGCATCGGAATACGAGGAGGCCTTGTGGAAAGCCCGCTTTGCCCGCCAACTGAGCCTGACTTCCGCCTGATCGAAACGCTGGGCTACCGGCCCGGTCAGGGGTTTGCGCGCCGCGACCGCCACCTTGCACGGATGGCGCGGACGGCGCGGGATCTGGATATCCGGTTCGACCGCAAGGCAGCAGAGGTGCGGCTGAGCGGGGCCGCTGGCGACATTCCCCTGCGGTGCCGTTTGACGCTGGATGCAAAGGGAAAGTTCGACCTGACAACCGGTCCTCTGACCGAAAACCCGCCGTTCTGGCGGGTGGCTGTGGCTGACACCCGGCTCGATTCCGGCGACGTCTGGCTGCGCCACAAGACCACTCGCCGCGCGCTTTATGATGAAATGCGCGCCAATCTGCGCGGCGGAATTGACGAGGTGATCTTTCTCAACGAACGTGGCGAGCTTTGCGAGGGCACAATCACCAACATCTTTGCGGAGATGGCCGATGGCAGGGTTTTGACCCCGGCGCTGGCAAGCGGCCTTTTGCCGGGTATCTTGCGCGAGGAACTGCTCGAAACCGGAAAGGTTTCCGAGGCGGTTCTTACCTTGAATGATCTGAACGACGCCCGACATATATTAGCGGGAAACTCGTTGCGAGGGCTGATCAAGGTGGAGCTGACAAAGGCATGAGTGGCGACCGGACACTTGCAAGGGACAGTGCGGCGGATACGCGCCTGCGTGCCGAGTTCTGTCTGTTCTACCTCGCCACGCCCCTGCTGATCGCGGTTCTGTTCCCTCCGGACTGGATGTTTCCGGCCCTGTTCGCCTTCACCGCGCTGGGCCTGCTGCTGCTGCATTTCACCCGCGATTTCGCCTGGGCCGAATTGCGGTATGACTGGCGCAACTGTTCCTGGATCGAGGTTGCCGGGTTTGCGGTGGCGATGACGGCCCTTTGCGTTGGCGTCATGCAGGTGACCCGCCCCGAAGCGGCGTTTTTTCTGCTCCGCAACCGGCCCGAATTCCTGGCCGTCATCTGGTTTGCCTATCCGTTGCTCTCGGCGCTGCCGCAGGAATTGTTGTTCCGTCCGCTGTTCTACCGCCGCTATCACACGATCCTGCCGGGCGGGCGTCTGTCGGACGTGCTGAACGCGTCGGTATTTTCCTTTGCGCACCTGATGTATTGGAGCTGGATCGTCGCGGCGATGACGTTTGCGGGCGGGTTGCTGTTTTCCTGGGCCTACCGCCAACGCGGCTCGTTCTTTTACGCCGTGCTGCTGCATGCGATTGCAGGCAACATCCTGTTCGCGGTGGGGCTGGGTATCTATTTCTATTCCGGCAACGTCCAGCGCCCGTTCTGATCACTCGGCCGCGTCCCGCAACCGACCGCGCCCGGGATAGAGATAGTCGCGGGTCAGCGGCACCGCGTCGCGCTGATGCCCAAGCTGGAACTGGAACACGGTCTGGTCGCGCTCTTCGAACACCAGAATGCAGATGGTCAGGTAAAAACGCCACATGCGGACGAAACGTTCGTCATACATCGCTCGGACCTGATCGATATTTGCCTCGAACCTGTCCCGCCAGCAACGCAGTGTTTTGGCATAGTGCAGACGCAGGCTTTCGATATCCAGATTCCACAGACCCGCCCGGCCAATCGGCCCCACCAGTTCGGATAGCGATGGCACATAGCCACCGGGGAAAATATACTTGTTGAGCCACGGCGACTGGTTGGTCGGCGGCCCGTTGCGCCCGATCGTGTGGATCAGTGCGACGCCGTCGGGCGCCAGCAACTCGGCCACTTTGCCGAAATAGGCATCGTAATGGGGCACGCCCACATGCTCCAGCATCCCGACGGAGACGATCCGGTCAAACCGCCCGGTCAATTCGCGATAGTCCATCAAGCGGATGTCGACGCGGCCCTGAAGACCGGCCTCGGCGACCCTGGCGATCGCGGTGTCGTGCTGGTTCTGCGACAGGGTCAGGCCGGTGACATGCACGTCATAATCCCGTGCCAGCGTCAGCGCCAGACCGCCCCAGCCACAGCCGATATCCAGCACCCGCCGACCTGGATCGAGGTGCAGTTTGCGTGCGATATGCGCTTTTTTCGCCGCCTGCGCCTGATCCAGCGTACGGTCGGGTGTGTCGAAATAGGCGCAGCTGTATTGCATGTCCGGGTCCAGCATGAGCCGGTAGAAGTCGTCGGACAGATCATAGTGATGCGCCACGTTGCGTCGCGCCAGATGCAGCGAGTTGCGTTGCAGGATCGGGCGCAGGAAAAATTTCGCCCGTTCGATCCAATGATAAAAGGCCGGCAGATTGCCCGCCGACAGGTTGCGAATCGCAACCCTCAGAACATCGTCCAGGCTGCTGCCTTCGGTGGTCAGCGTGCCCTCCATCACCCCTTCGCCAAAACCCAGTTCAGGGTTCTGGCACAAACGCCGCATCAGATCCGGGCTGTGGATCTGGAACTGCGGGCAGGGGCGGGACTGGTCGCCATAGACCTTGCTGCTGCCGTCCGGATAGGTCACCCGCAATGCGCCCCGGGTGACGAAGCTATTCAACACACGATCTAAAATTCTTTGCCACATCATCCTACTCTTCCCCGCCCGAGGAGTGGGCGTTCTGAATCTGAAGACACGGAATCCTTATCACAGCATTGGAAATATGCACCAAATTCGTGATTTCCACCTCATTTGGGTGACTTCCCGGTCACTATGGCGTGGAACTCTTGACTTCCCGGTCCTATCGCGGTGTATCGGCGCGACGAATTCTCCGCCCGAAGGGATATGACCGATGCACGCCTATCGCAGCCACACCTGCGCTGATCTGACCGCCGCCAATGTTGGCGAAACCGTTCGCCTGTCCGGCTGGGTTCACCGGGTGCGAGATCACGGCGGCGTGCTGTTCATCGACCTGCGCGACCATTTCGGCGTGACGCAAGTGCTGTGCGACGGCGACAGCGCCGCCTTCGCCGAGCTGGAAAAGGTCCGTTCCGAGTGGTGCATCCGCATCGACGGCACCGTCAAGGCGCGCGCCGCCGATCTGGTGAACCCCAAGCTGCCCACCGGCGAGATCGAGGTATACGTGCGCGAGCTGGAAGTGCTGGGCGCGGCGGCCGAGCTGCCGCTGATGGTGTTCGGCGAGCAGGAATACCCCGAGGAAACCCGCCTGCGCTATCGCTACCTCGACCTGCGCCGCGAGGCGATGCAGCGCAACATGACTCTGCGCTCGGACGTCGTGGCCTCGATGCGCCGCCGCATGTGGGACCGGAAATTCCGCGAATTCCAGACCCCGATCATCACCGCCTCCAGCCCCGAAGGCGCGCGTGACTTTCTGGTGCCCTCGCGCCTGCATCCGGGCAAGTTCTACGCCTTGCCGCAGGCGCCGCAGCAGTTCAAGCAGCTGATCATGGTCTCGGGTTTCGACAAGTATTTCCAGATCGCGCCGTGCTTTCGTGATGAAGACCCGCGCGCCGACCGCTCGCCGACCGATTTCTATCAGCTCGACATGGAGATGTCCTTTGTCGAGCAGCAGGACGTGTTCGACACCATCGCGCCGGTGCTGGCGGAGGTGTTCGAGGAATTCGGTGAGGGCCGCAAGGTGGATACGTGGCAGGGCTGGCCGCAGATTTCCTATCGCGATGCCGCGCTTTGGTACGGCACCGACAAGCCCGACCTGCGCAACCCGATCAAGATGCAGGACTGCTCTGAACATTTCCGTGGCTCCGGTTTTGCCATCTTCGCCAAACTGCTGGAACAGGAAGGCACTGAAATCCGCGCCATTCCCGCGCCTACCGGCGGTTCGCGCAAGTTCTGCGACCGCATGAATGCCTTCGCTCAGAAAGAAGGCCTGCCCGGTATGGGCTATATCTTCTGGCGCGATCAGGGTGATGGCATGGAGGCTGCAGGCCCGCTCGCCAAGAATATCGGCCCAGAACGCACCGAGGCAATCCGTCAGCAGCTTGGCCTGGGCGTCGGCGACGCGGCCTTCTTCCTGGGCGGTAAGCCGAAAGCCTTTGAAAAGGTCGCCGGTAAGGCCCGCGATGTGATCGGCGAAGATCTTGGGTTGACCGAAAAAGACCGGTTCGCCTTTGCCTGGATCGTCGATTTCCCGATCTACGAGCAGGACGAGGAAACCGGCAAGATCGATTTCGAACACAACCCGTTCTCGATGCCGCAGGGGGGCATGGCTGCGCTGCAAGGCGACCCGCTCAAGGTGCTGGGCTATCAGTACGACCTGTCCTGCAACGGCTATGAAATCCTGTCCGGCGCGATTCGGAACCACAAGCCCGAGATCATGTTCAAGGCCTTCGAGATTGCCGGATACGGCGAGGACGAGGTGCGCAAGCGGTTCGGCGGCATGGTCAACGCCTTCCAATACGGCGCCCCGCCGCATGGCGGCTGCGCGGCGGGCATCGACCGTATCGTGATGCTGCTGGCCGATACGGTGAACATCCGCGAGGTCATCATGTTCCCGATGACCCAGCGCGCCGAAGACCTGATGATGTCGGCCCCGTCCGATCCGACCTCGGATCAGTTGATGGAACTGGGCCTGCGCGTGATTCCGCAGGACTGACCCACAGGACGCCGCCCTAAAAGGGCGGCGTTTGTTTTCGGACAGATGACAGGGACCCGGCTGGCGCCGGATACCGGTCGTGCCATTCTGGGCTAGAGAAACATCCCGCTTTCATCCCGCAGATTGCGCTGACGATTGCGCCGAATACCCCGTGCGGTCGCCCGTACGCGCTGATAAATCGCCAGATATACCGCCCCGAACAGAGCCAGACCCGCCACTGCCACGTCAGATCGCCTCGCGCTGTTCAAGGCGGTTTTGCACCAGCCCGGCCAAATGCGCCGCGCATGAGGCAAAAGGTTCCCCGCGCGCGCGGGCCTGCGTCACCTTCTGTGCGGCGCGGGCCAGCGGCAAATCCTGCGCCGCGCGGGCGACGCCGTTCACGAACTGCGCGGCATAGTCGAGCGCCCGGACATCGCTGGCATCCGCCAGAACGTCCGCGATATGGGCCATGTCGTCCCGATAGGCCATCGGGTCGGGGCAGATCGCCTCGTCCTGAACTGCCCGCAGTCCCGCCGGGCGGCCGTCTTGGGGCAGGTGAGACAGGATTTTCTTCTGAAACGCCGCCAGTGACGTCAGCGGTTTCGCCAGAAATCCGTCCGCGCCGGCGGCGATGGCCACGCCTTCGGCAAAATCGTCGCCGGACATGCCCAGAATCACGCCGATGCGCGGGGTGGCATGTGCCGCCTCCTCGATCAGGCTCACACCGGAGCCGTCGGGCAGGCCGATATCCGCGATGACGACCGAAGGGCGATAGGTCCGCAGGTGGCGGCGTGCCGATTTCAGGCAATCCGCCCGCCGGATGCGCGCACCGCTGCGCAGGCACATCAACCGCAACGCTTCGCAGGTGTACCTGCTGTCCTCAACCACCAGAATTGTCAGCCCGAGCAGCGGCCGAGTGGCGCCGGGCATCGGATGCGGCGCGGCAAAGGGATTTGAATCATCCATGGCGGGGCTCCTTTCAGCAGACGCTCCGACGCTAGACAAAAGCGGCTAACACGGGGTTAATGGGCGCTTTGGCGCACTTGCCCTTGGGCGCGGCAACCCCCATAACCGCCGCAACCCGATGGATCGAGGAGGATAAGAATGATCGGCCGTTTGAACCATGTCGCCATTGCCGTTCCGGATCTGGAAGCGGCGTCGGCGCAATACCGCACCGCGCTGGGCGCCAGCGTCGGCGCACCGCAGGACGAGCCCGATCACGGCGTCACCGTCGTCTTCATCGAACTGCCCAACACCAAGATCGAACTGCTCTATCCGCTGGGCGAAGACAGCCCGATCAAAGGGTTTCTGGAAAAGAACCCCTCGGGTGGTATCCATCACGTGTGCTATGAGGTCGAAGACATCATCGCCGCCCGCGACCACCTCAAGGAAACCGGCGCGCGGGTGCTGGGCTCGGGCGAGCCCAAGATCGGTGCGCATGGCAAACCGGTGCTGTTCCTGCATCCCAAGGATTTCAACGGCTGCCTGGTCGAACTGGAACAGGTCTGAGCCAGCCGTATCGGAGGCCCCCGCATGACGATCACTGCCGCTCTGGTCCTGTTCGCCGTCATCTGGTTCATGACGTTTCTCATCGTACTGCCGATCCGGATCAGGACGCAGGGCGATCTGGGCAACATCGTCCCCGGCACCCATGCGGGCGCACCCGAGGAACATCACCTGAAGAAAAAAGCGTGGATCACCACCGGGATCGCGATCGTTCTTTGGGCGATCATCGCCGGCATCATCATCACGGGCGCGATCTCGGTGCGCGATTTCGACTGGATGAACCGGTTGCCGCCGGTCGAGTGAAGGGCGGGCGGTTACCTCGGGGTCGCCGCCACGCCGTGATAGATATGGGTAAAGGTCGCCGCGCCTAGGATCGGGATCAGCAGGTTGATCAGCGGCACCGATAGCGGAATGGCCATCAGCGTTCCGGCAATCCAGATCGTTGGCATGTGCTGTGACCTGAGCTTGCGTGCGCCGTCGCGCCCCAGCCGCCGCATCGCCGCCAGCGTGAAATATTCCCGCCCCAGCAGGAACCCGTTCATGCCCCAGAAAATGAACGGCGCAAGCGGGGTGAAGAGCGCATAGAGGATCAGCGCCAGAATATTGGCGACAATCAGCACGCCCAGAAAGCTCAGCGTATCGGTCAATGCGTCCGTGAACGGAACCCCGGGCACGTCGGGCAGACCGGGATAGTGCCTGTCCTCGACCGCCTGCGCCACCTCGTCCAGAAACATCGAGGTGATGGCCGAGGCAACCGGCACCATCAGGAACACCGACAGCACCATCATCAGCAGAAAGGATGACACGCTGGCCAGATCGTTGAGCCAGGTCACTTCTCCGAGAATCGGCACGGTCACGTGTTCACCGATCAGGGCGTTGATAAGCCACAGAAACCCGGCATAGGCCGCGATCAGCAGGGCAAAGGTCAGCCCGACTCCCAGCAGCAGCACCTTGCGAAACCGCGGGTCGCCCAGTTGTCCCAGTGCCATGAAGAACGAATTGAGGACGATCATTCCGATACCCACTCGGTGATGGCATCCAGATCGGGGCGGGGGCGTTCCGGAGGGGTCGCGCCTTGGGTGGCGATATGGATGAAGCCGGCGATTCGCTCGTTTTCGGCCAGTCCCAGAGCGCGTTCGCGGAACTCGCGGTCATGCGATGGCCAGCCTGACAGCCAGTTCGCGCCCCAACCCGCCGCCAGCGCGGCGTTGAGCAGCGACAGGCAGACCGCCCCGGCAGAATAGCTCTGCTCGATGCATGGTACCTTTTCCGATGGTTTCCGTATCTCGACCACGGCCACGGCCAGATGGCCCTGATCGAACTGGCTGCGCGCCTTGGCGATATCCTCGGGGGATTTGCCTAATGCCTTGCCGCACTGCTCGACCAGATCTGCCAGCCGGGGCATGGCCCCCTTTTCGATCACCGCAAAGCGCCACGGTTCCAGCTTGCCGTGATCGGGGCTGCGCGCGGCGGCGGTCAGCAGTGGCTGCAACTGCGCGCGGGTGGGTGCCGGGGCGATCAGCGTCTTGGCTGGGCGTGAGCGGCGCGTCAGCAGAAACTCAAGAGCGGCGGGGTTTTCCAGCGTCATATGTGAAGCCTTTTTACATAAGCCCCCTGTATCTCGGTCAGGCGGGCCGGGGTTTCAAGGGTAAAAGTGCCGGGCTCGCGGCATTCCTGAATGCGGCTGGCTTGTGCATCGGCACTGTGCCCGCAAAATCAACCGCGCACCATGGTCAAACATTCAATACACATTCACTGTGCATGGGGTGGGGCGCAGGGTTCCCGATCCTCAGGAAAGGCACGATGTCGCGATGGCCAAACCCAGGCTCAGGGATCTGCCCGATTTGTCGCATCTGGCCGTTCCCGGTGGCGAATTTACCGTGCGGGCAACGCCAAAGGCCGCGCGCGACCGGGTGTTTTGGGACGGCACAGTGCTGCGCGTTGCGGTGACCGCGCCGCCCGAGAATGGAAAGGCCAACACTGCAATCCGCGCTCTGCTGGCCGCGGCAATGGGGGTTGCCCCGTCACACCTGACGCTCAAACGCGGGCAGACTGCACGCGACAAGACCTTTGCTTACGATCCCTGAGACGGCGTTTCGCGAATCTGATACACCCCTTCGGGCAGGTCCAGCGCCGCCGCAAGATCGCGCACCTGTTCCGGCGAAAGCGTGATCTTCTGCATCTGTTTGGTGCGCGGGTCGTATTGCTCCAGCGTCACGCATTCCGCGAAATTGTTGATAACCACGTCTTCCTGCAAAGGCGTGTCGCCTTCGTCGATCAGGGTAATGACGGTAGAGTCGAATTCATGCTCGATACTAAACATATGCGCAGACTGCCGCTGACGCGTTGAATATGCAACCCGAGCCTACCGGATATCCGGTATGGCACAGCGCCGAATGGCGGGTTAGTCTGCCGCTCCGATGCTTTGATACGAAAGGCCCCCACATGCGGCGGTTCGCTCTGCTCTTGGTTCTTGCACTGGCCGGCTGCGACCTGGCGCAACCTGTCGCCGTCCCGGCGCAGCAGCCCGGCCGGGTAACGTCGCATTCCCAGGCCGCCGCGCGCGATTTCAACGCTGTCAGCCGCGCGGTGGGTGCGCAGGCGCGAGCCGAATGCCTGCGCCGCACAAGAGGCGCCAGCTGTGATTTCCAGATCAAGGTCGATCCGAACCCTCGTGCGCCGGTCAACGCGTACCAGACCCTTGATAAACAGGGAAACCCGGTGATCATCTTCACGTCTTCCATGATCAGTTCTGCACGCAACGGCGACGAGCTGGCCTTTGTCATGGGGCACGAGGCCGCGCATCACATCCGCGGCCACATCGGCCGCCAGAACCAGAACGCGCTCACCGGGGCACTGATCTTTGGTCAGCTGGCGGGTATCACGGGTGGCAATTCGGCGGCCATCGAGGCGGCGCAGCAACTTGGCGCGACCGTGGGCGCGCGCAGCTATTCCAAGGAGTTCGAACTTGAGGCCGACCAGCTAGGCACCATCATCACCTATAACGCGGGCTACAATCCGCTGATCGGGGTCAATTTCTTCAACCGCATCCCCGATCCCGGCGACCGGTTCCTGGGCACGCATCCGCCGAATGCGCAGCGCGTGGACATCGTGCGCCGGACCGCCGCGCAGATGGGTCTTGTGCAATGACCGGGATTACCCGGCTGGGCGTCATTCTGACCGACCGCGGCTCGAAATACGCGGTCGCCGGGGCCGCCGTGACCAGCCGCGCCGAAGTGGATGCCGCGCTGGCCGAGCTGAAATCCGACCGCGCCTATGCCAGGGCCACGCACAATACCTGGGCGGCTATGCTGCCCACAGGGGCGCTCAAGGCTGACGATGGGGAATCCGGCGCCGGCATGGTGATCCTGCGGATGATGGAACGGGCGGGGCTGGAAAACCACGTGATCATCGTGACCCGCTGGTATGGCGGCAAAAAGCTGGGCGGCGACCGGTTCCGCCGGGTGCAGGACGCCACCCGCGCCTATTTGGACCACGCCGGAGCGGTGTCTTGACCTGAGTCAAAGGCGGCGGAAGCCGTATTGGCTAATTTCTGTCCCAAGCGCGACAGAAAGGAAATGACATGTCTGACCAAGACAAGTTCCGAAAACATGCCGATCTGGTCGACAGGATGGCGACCGCGCGGGGTATCGATCTGCAGGAAGCCGCCATTCAGGGCAAGCTGAGCATCGACGATATCTCCGACGTTGTCATGCGATGCAGCGACTGCCCGGACCCCGGACATTGTACGAAGCTTCTGGCCGAACTGAGCCGGCTGGACCGCGTGCCGGAATATTGCCGCAACAAGGATCTGTTCGCGGAACTGAAATCATAGCATTGGACACCGCCATGCCCCGGCTCGGA
This sequence comes from Ruegeria sp. AF8, assembly GCF_056541825.1. Taxonomy (NCBI): domain Bacteria; kingdom Pseudomonadati; phylum Pseudomonadota; class Alphaproteobacteria; order Rhodobacterales; family Roseobacteraceae; genus Ruegeria; species Ruegeria sp. AF8. Next base: position 346,366 of record NZ_JBQFYW010000001.1, read on the forward strand.
AAAATCATGACCCATCTTCGCCTCGTCATGCGAATGGGCCGGGTGACGGGAAGCGATATCGTCGGGGCACATCGTGAAGGGCGGCTCAGCCAGACGGACTGGGCCGACATGGTGGCAAGCTGCCGTGCCTGTTCATGGGCGGACCGCTGCCCGCATTGGATGGACGAACATGAGCGGGTGGACGAGGCCCCGGAAACCTGCCCCAACCGCGCCCGATTTGCGGCGCTGAGGCAGCAACAGACAGGGAATGAATGATGGCCCAGATACCGCTTGGCGACATTGAAAAACACTTCTGGCTCACGCGGTCCGTCGCGCGCTGCATGGGTCTGTCGCTATCCGAGGCGATGGCCGAAGGCAGGATGACCGAGCAGGGCTATGCCGAACTGGTCACACGCTGCCGGGCCGCCCATTGTCGCGACAAATGCGAGCTTTGGCTGGCCGCTCAGCAATGCCGCGCCCAGGCCGCGCCCGGATTCTGCGCCAATGCCGAGACCCTGGACCGTCTGCGGTGATCAGAGCTTGGAATGCGAGCCATCGCAAAGCGGCTTTTTCCCGGAATGTTTGCAACCGCAAAAAAACACCTTCTTGTCTGCCTCGGCGGTGTATTTGACCGGCGAAAACCCGGTATCCTTGTGCGATCCGTCGCAAAAGGGTTGTTTTTTGGACTGCCCGCAGGCGCACCAGAAATAGGTCTTGCCTTCGGTGACTTCGACCGGAAACGGCGCTTTTTGCGCGATATGGGGCGCATCTGACATTTGGCTCTCCTTGCTGGCTGATGTCACCGGATGACAATAGCGGTCGTCCCAGGAATTGGTAGGGGAGGCGACGGCAGTCTTCCGCCAGCACCGGCAAGAAAAAGAATCCCTTGATTGCAATGTGCTAACGCGCCTTCTATCCTGCCCGCACGCCCAAAAGATATTTTGGGAATAATAGTTGTCGACAAAAAGGATTGAAGGACATGAAACTGAAACTCGCGGCCCTTTGTGCAATCACTGTGGTTCTCACCGCCTGCTCGCAGCAGGAAGAGCCGACGCCGGTCTATGTCCAGCCCAGCTATGACAAGCATGGTGCGCCCAGCTGCTCGGCTGGTTATCAGCTGGCAACCACCGAAGCGGGCGAAACCGTCTGCGCACCGATCACGCAATAATCTGAAAGTGGGCGGTCCTTGCGGGCCGCCCGCTGTCACTGCCTGAAAACATCAGTCTGCGGTTGCACGTATCAACGCTCGCGAAAGCTGTGATACCGGGACCCCCAAGCTGATCGGCGGGTCGTTCGCGGCAACGCTGGACAAAACCCCGATCACCTTCATCTCTCCGTTGATCCGGACCAGCAACGGCGCGCCGGAATCCCCAGACATTGCCGCGCAGCGCTGCATCATCAACGCCTCTCTGGTCACCGGTGAACCGCAATTCCGTTCGACGCTCAGGACATGCGGCCTGAGCCCCGCATATCCCGCCATCAGAAACGCCTTGGGTTCAGTTTTGCCCGGCATCGGATCCGCCGTGGCCAGAATCCCTGCCTGTCTGCCGATCGGATCCTTCAGTACCAGCAGGGCCCAGTCCGAGGTAATAGGAACTTCGAATTTGCGGCCATTGGTGTCGATGTCCGGTGGCAGGACAAAACGTTCGACCTCTGACACCGCCACGGCAGCGCCGCGCTGATACCCGGCGGCAAAACTCAGGCTTTGCGGCGGTATCCACCTCTTTCTGGGGTGGTTGAACAGACAATGCGCCGCCGTCAGAACGACCCGGTCGGCAACCAATGTGCCGGTGCAATGGCTGCGTACCTGCGTGCTGGCGAAATTCACCCGGCCGATGGCGCTCCATGGCGGCAGCGACGCATCCACCCCCTCGCGCCGGCGGATCGCCTCGCACCCCTCTGCCATCTGCTCTCCGGCCCGGCAGATCGCATCGAGGTCCGGCCGGAACGGCCCCTCCGCCCATGCCGGTTCGCTCAGCCAAAGCGCCAATACCGCGAGAGTGGGAAGATACCGCACTGCCATGGCCCACATTCACCCCGGCCGGACCCGATTGGCAAGCCTGCCCGTTGCATCCGGCAATCTCTCGCGCCAAAGTGGCCGCGCGGAGGGATCATGCGGCAATTCCTTGAACATACGAAAAACCGGACGGTCTGGAGCTGGTACGGCCTGCGGGCCACATGGCGCAGCGAATATTCCTTTCGCTCCTGGATCTGGGCCAACCTGATCTCGGCCGCCTTGGCGCTCTATTTGCCGATCACCACGGGCGAACGCGCGCTGATCCTGGCGCTTGGTGTTCTGGTTCTGGCGGCAGAGCTTTTCAACACCGCCATCGAGCGAGCCGTGGATCATACCTCGACCGATCACCATGAACTGGCGGGGCAGGCCAAGGACGCCGCCAGCGCCGGTGTGGCGCTCACCGCGATTGCGGCGGGCGTGGCCTGGGCGGTGGTGCTGCTGGGGCTGCTTTGACGTGCAACGCCCCGGTCAGAAACCGTAATACCGATAGCCCCGGTTGAACCTGTGGCTGCGGGCGGGGCGCTGTACCGGCACGTAATAGGGATAGTATCCATGGGCGCGGCGCTTGGCGCCTTTGTACCGGCGCGGCGCGTAAGGTTTGCTGTGATGCACTTTCGGCTTGCGTACATAGGGTTTGGGCTGCGGCGCGATGTAATAGCGGTGCACCCGGTGTTTGCTGCGGTCCTGCAGGCTCAGCGCGATGGCCCCCAGCGCGATGAATCCGGCGATATTGCTGTCGCGGTCATGGGCGGTGGCCGGGCCGGCGAAGAGGTTTGCCACCAAGGCCACCACCGCGCCGGTCGCCGCAAGTGATTCTGGTCTGAACATGAAAGCCTCCTTTTCAGGGTCGGCGGATCACGTCCAAGATGGGGGGAGTCGAGCCGAAAGGCCAATGAATTCGGGTCACGGTTTGGGGAAGCTCGGCCTCGCGAAGATTGGAGAGAGTGATGGTCGAGGCGCGATTTATCCGAGCCAATTGACGGACGATGGCATGTATCTTACGCTAACTCTTTCTAGCCAGGTGAGAGACCGAAAGCTTTTTTGTTTCAATGATTTAGATGATGGCGGCGAAGGAAATCAAACGAAATGAAGTTTTATCTGATAATATTGTTTTTCTCACTTACTGGCGAACCTGATTTTGGCCAGATTACAGGTGAAAGCTTTGATTATTTTTTTGAGTGCGAAGACCGAGGATGGGACGTTGTCGCAAAAATAAAGAAAGAAATTAGACATTCCAGCGATTTACATGCGTCGGTTGGGTATAGTTGCGTGGAACTGGTCGCCGGAGCCGACAAACGATACGGTAGTTTCAATATGACGCCGGAGCAGGAGTAGGTAGGTGTTCAATCTCATTGTGTCGTGATCGACTGAACGGTGGTTCGCAGCGTGATCCTGCATTGGATTGTTATGAACAAGAAAAACACCTTAGCGCGAAACCCGCCCCCACAAATCATATTCCCCGGCCTCATCCACCTCGACCGTCACGATATCCCCCGGCTTCAACGCCTCGAACCCTTCATCGATGAACAGGTTCCCGTCGATCTCGGGCGCGTCGGCCTTGGTGCGGCAGGTGGCGGCCTCGTCGTCGACCTCGTCCACGATCACCTCGATGGTCTGCCCCACCTTGGCGGCCAGTCTGGCCTCGGAAATCGCCTGTGCCTTTTCCATGAACCGTTCCCAGCGTTCCTGCTTGACCTCGGCGGGCACGTGATCGGGCAGGTCGTTTGACCGCGCGCCGTCGACGTTTTCGTATTGAAAACAGCCCACGCGATCCAGTTGCGCCTCGTCCATCCAGTCGAGCAGCGTCTGGAACTCGGCCTCGGTTTCACCGGGATAGCCCACGATGAAGGTCGAGCGCAGCGTGATGTCGGGGCACACGTCGCGCCAGGCCGCGATCTCGTCCAGCGTTTTTGCCGCCGCTGCAGGCCGCGCCATGCGTTTCAGCACATCCCCATGCGCATGCTGGAACGGAATATCCAGATAGGGCAGCACATTGCACCCCGCATCCGCCATCAGCGGGATCAGCTCGCGCACATGCGGGTAGGGGTAGACGTAGTGCAGCCGTACCCAGGCGTCGAACTGTCCCAGCTCGCGCGCCAGATCGGTGATGTGGCTGCGTACCTCTCGGTCTTTCCACGGGTTGATGTCGTATTTTCGGTCCAGCCCATAGGCCGAGGTATCCTGTGAAATCACCAGCAATTCGCGCACGCCGCTGTCGACCAGTTTCTCCGCCTCGCGCAGCACCGCATGGGCGGGGCGGCTGGCCAGTTTGCCACGCATGTCGGGAATGATGCAGAACTTGCATTTGTGGTTACAGCCCTCGGAAATCTTGAGATAGCTGTAGTGGCGCGGAGTCAGCCTGACGCCGGATGCGGGCAGCAGATCGACGAACGGGTCCGGGTCGGGCGGCACGGCAGTATGCACTGCATCCAGCACCTGTTCGTATTGATGCGGGCCGGTGACGGCCAGAATCCGGGGGTGATGCTCGCGGATGTAATCGGGCTCGGCACCCAGGCATCCCGTCACGATCACCTTGCCGTTTTCCACCAGCGCCTCACCGATGGCCTCCAGCGACTCCGCCTTGGCGCTGTCCAGAAACCCGCAGGTGTTCACGATCACGGCATCGGCCCCTGAATAGTCGGGTGAGATGCCATAGCCTTCGGCTCTGAGCCGCGTCAGGATGCGCTCGCTGTCGACCAGCGCCTTGGGGCAGCCCAGGGACACCATGCCGATGGTCGGCTGGCCTGCGCGCGGGGCGTCGGAAATGCGGGCGGCAGGCGCCAGATCGGGGCGGAGGTTCGGTGGGTTCGTGCTCATGGCGCGCATATAGTGGGGAACGTCGCCCCATGCAAATGTTGCGCGCGCAGGGCTGGCTTGCAATATGCAGGTAGTGGGCAAATAAGAGGAGCGGACTTATGCGCTGGCTGTTGCGGATCGTATTCATCCTGATTGCCGTGGTGGTTTTGACGGTCGGCGCGCTGCTGCTGATGCCGGGTGACAAACTGGGCGAAATCCTTGTCGACAAGATACAGGCGCAGACCGGGCGCGAATTGGTGCTGGGCGGCGATGTGCGCCTGACATTCTGGCCTGTGCTGGGGGTCGAGACCGGGCCGGTCACGCTGGGCAATGCCGAGTGGGCCGGGGACGCCCCGATGCTGAGCGCCAGCGGTCTGGCCGTCGGAGTCGACGCCGCCTCGTTGCTATCGGGGCAGGTGAAGATCAGGCAGATCGTGGCCAAGGATCCGGTCCTGCGGCTTGAAATTGCGGACGGGCGGGGCAACTGGGACTTCGGCCCGGTCCCGTCCCGGCCCGCGTCGGGCACATCCGGCGCATCCGGCACATCGGTTGCCCGGCAGGCAGTGACGCTGGACAGGTTGCAACTCATCAATGCGCGGCTGATCTACGTCGAGGATGGCACGACCCGCTTTGACTTTGACAAGGTGAACCTGACGGCCCGCTGGCCCTCAACCAAGGCTCCGCTGGCCGTTCAGGCTGAACGGGACGGGGTCGAGGCAAATCTTGCACTCTCGGACCTGCCCGCCTTTGCCGCCGGCGCCGCGACCGCATTGGACAGTGTTCTGACCGCTCCGGGTGGCCGCACCACCTTCGCCGGTACGGCCAATATCGCGGGTGAACTGTCTGGAAGGATCCGGGTCACGACCCCTGACAGCGCAGGATTTCTGGCGGCCCTCGGTCAGCCTGGCATGAGCCTTCCCGAAGGGCTGGGGCAGGTGGCGGATATTTCGGCGCAGGCGACCTATACCCGCGATGGCCGCCTTGCCTTGCGTGACCTCAAGGCCGATCTGGATCAGAACAGCCTTGCCGGCAAGGCCGATATCGTCCTTGGCAATCCGCCGCATGTCACGGCCCGTGTACGAACGGGGCGGCTCGATCTGTCGCGAACCGGCTCGGCGGGTCAGCCAGGCAGGGGCGGTGCATCGGAAGGCAGCAGCACGGACGGTTGGTCGAAGACGCCCATCGACGCCTCGCCTCTGGCGCTTGCAGACGGCGACATCCGGCTGGATGCCGAATCGATTTCCTTGCCGGGGCTGGAGGTGGGGCAAAGCCGGGTGACCCTCAGCCTCGAACGTTCGCGCGCGGTTCTGAAGATGAACCCGGTCACGCTGTTTTCCGGCAAACTGACCGGGAGGCTGATCGTCAACAACCGCAATGGCCTTTCGGTAAGGGGCAAGTTTCTTGGCCAGGATATAGATGTGCAGCAGGCCCTTTCGACCCTGGGCGGCGTCGAACGTCTGTCGGGGCTGGCATCGGCCGAACTGGAATTTCTGGGCGTCGGTGAGACTGAGGACCAGATCATGCGCTCGCTCTCGGGGCAGGGTCGCGTCGAGATGGGGCGCGGGGTGATTTCGGGTATCGATCTGGACAGTCTGATGGGGTCGGGCAAGGGCGCGGGCGGCACCACCGTATTCAACAGCCTGACCGCCAGCTACCGGATGGACAAGGGTAACCTGTTCAACACAGATCTGCTGATGCAGCTCGATAATTTCCGTGCCGATGGCGAGGGGCGCGTCGGGCTGGGCGCGCGCGATCTTGACTATCTGTTCACCCCGGTCGCCTTGCGCGCCAATGCCGGGGCCGGGCTGGCCGTGCCGGTGCGGATCGTGGGCCCCTGGGCCGATCCCAAAATCAGACCGGACCTGAGCCAGGTGATCAAGGCGGCGGCCGGCAAGAACCTCGAAGAGGTCGAAGCGCAGGCGAAGGAGCAGCTACGACAAAAGCTGAGCGAGGAACTCGATACCACCGTGACCGAAGATCAGGATGTCGAGGATCTGATCAAGGACCGGCTGAAGGGCGAGGCCCAGAAAGGGCTGCTCAAACTGCTGGGTGTGGATTAGGGGGCGCCGCCCGCGGCAGGCCGCCTTCCCCGGGGTAATTCGGACCAGACCGAAGCAGGATTTATCCACCGGCTTCCTTCTGGTGTCAAATACCCCGGAGCGCGAGGCAGAGCCTCGTAAAACAACCAAAGGCGTCAGATTGTCTGGTCGTACTCACCGACCCCCGGTTCGGTGCGGATCACCGCGTCGATATCGGCAAAGATCGAACGCATCTCGTCCTCGCTCTCGCTGCTTTCGCACACGACCACCAGGTTCGGCGTGTTCGACGAGGCCCGCACCAGCCCCCAGCTGCCATTGTCCAGAATCACCCGCGCGCCGTTCACGGTAACGATTTCCTTGATTGCACGCCCGGCAAAGTGCTCGCCGGCATCGTGTTTCGCGACCAGTTTGTCCACCAGGCGGGCAAGGATGTCGTATTTCTCGGTGTCGGCGGCATAGGGCGACATGGTGGGGGTGGACCAGGTTCTGGGCAGCGCCTTGCGCAGATCCGACATGGATTTGTCGGGGTTGCGGTCCAGCATCTTGCAAATCTCGACCGCCACCCGCATGCCGCAGTCATAGCCGCGGCCCACCGGTTCAGCCAGGAAATAATGGCCCGATTTCTCGAACCCGGCCAGCGCGCCGGTTTCCTTGACCCGGCGTTTCATGTGGCTGTGACCGGTTTTCCAGTAATCGGCCTGAACACCGTTTTTCCGCAATTCGGGATCCGATGCGAACAGACCGGTCGATTTCACATCCGCCACGAACGTCGCGCCGGGATGCAGTTTCGACAGGTCCCGCGCCATGATCACGCCGACCTTGTCGGCGAAAATCTCTTCGCCTTCGTCGTCGACCACGCCGCAGCGGTCGCCGTCACCGTCAAAGCCAAGTGCCAGATCGGCGCCGGAAGCCCTTACCGTGGCGGCCATGTCATGCAGCATCTCCATGGCCTCGGGATTGGGGTTGTAATGCGGAAAGGTGTAGTCCAGCCGGTTATGGCTGGGAACCACTTCGACGCCCATGCGCTCAAATATTTCGGGCGCAAAGGCCGATGCGGTGCCGTTGCCGGTGGCGCAGACCACCTTGAGCGGGCGGGACATGCGGAAATCGCCGACCAGATCGTCGATATAGGCCTCTTTCACCCCCTCCACGAATTCGTAAGCGCCGCCCGGGCGTGCCACGCCTTCGCCGTTCAGCACGATGTCGCGCAGTTCGGCCATTTCATCCGGGCCGTGGGTCAGGGGGCGGTCAAAGCCCATCTTGACCCCCGTCCAGCCGTTGGGGTTGTGGCTGGCCGTCACCATCGCGACGGCCGGAACATTCAGGTGGAACTGCGCGAAATAGGCCATGGGGCTCAGGCTGGGGCCGATGTCCTTGACCTGAATGCCGGCCTGCATCAGCCCCAGGATGAGGGCATTCTTGATCGACAGCGAATAGTCGCGGTAATCGTTGCCCACAGCGATCACCGGCGCGACGCCGCGCTTGTGCATCTGGGTGCCCAGCCCCAGCCCAAGCGCCGTCATGCCGGGTAGGTTGATCTCGTCGGGGTATTTCCAGCGTGCGTCATATTCGCGAAAACCCGTGGGCCTGATCATCGGGTCGCGCAGGAAATTCCATGTATTCGGGGTCACATCGGCAATGGGCTTGGTCATTTGAAACTCTTTCACGGGAACTCAGATTGAAATCGGGTTTGCCTTGGCCAGCTTGTCGAACCGCATCAGTGTCTCGATCAGGCGTGGCATGTCATCCAGCGGAATCATGTTCGGCCCGTCCGATGGTGCATTGTCCGGGTCCTGGTGGGTTTCAATGAACACTGCGCCAATGCCCAGCGACACCGCCGCCCGCGCCATCACCGGCGCAAATTCGCGCTGACCCCCGGACGACCCGCCGCGCCCGCCGGGCTGTTGCACCGAATGGGTGGCGTCCATCACCACCGGATAACCCGTCTGCGCCATCTGCGGCAGCGACCGCATGTCGGCCACCAGGGTGTTGTATCCGAACGAGGTTCCGCGCTCGGTCAACAGGATGTTGGTATTGCCGGTGCTTTCGATCTTTTCGACGATGTTGGGCATCTCCCAAGGGGCCAGGAACTGGCCCTTTTTGACATTGACCGCGGCGCCGGTGTTGCCCGCGGCCAGCAGCATATCGGTCTGGCGGCACAGAAAGGCCGGGATCTGCAGGATATCGGCCGCCTCTGCCGCGATGGCGCATTGCGCCTCGGTATGCACATCGGTCAGCACCGGGATGCCCATGGTTTTGCGAAGATCGTCCAGCACTTTCAGGCCCGCGTCGATGCCCATGCCGCGCTTGCCGCCCAGCGAGGTTCGGTTGGCCTTGTCATAGCTGGCCTTGAACACATACTGCGCGCCGGCGGCATCGCAGGCTTCTTTCATCTTTCCGGCGATCATCTGCGCGTGATCGGCGGTCTCAAGCTGGCACGGGCCCGCGATAAGGGTGAGCGGGAGGTCGTTGCCGACCATCAGATCGGCGATTTTCAAATGTTTCATGGGCCTTACGAGGATACCTGTTCACGAAGGATCGACGCGGTAAGCGAGATCATGAGGTAGATACCAGCAAAAAGCAGGAATGCCAAAATCGTATTTTCGAACTTTCGCGGATAGCTGGGATCGTCGCTGGGAACCGGGTTTACGAAAACCGTCAGATAGCGGACCTGCCGGTTGGCCTCGATCCGCGTGGTTTCCATTTGCTGCAATGCGGTTTGCAGGATCAGGTCGCGCGACGCCAGATCGGCCTGCGCCATCTGGATGCGTACGTTCAGCTGCGCCAGCGAATTTTCGCCGTTCGACGCGTCGAGCATTTCGGCATTGAGCGATGCCAGCACCGCCTCCAGTCGTTGGATATCCGCTTGGGCGCCGTCGACCTTGGCCTTGTTCGGGCGCGCGTTGTCCAGCAATGCGGCCAGTTCAAGCTCCTTGTCCTGCAACTGCACCTCGACCTGGTCGATCCGCGCGCGCAGGCTGGCAATCACGCTGGCCGGGTCCAGTATCGCACCTTCCTGCTGCAATTGGACCAGTGCCTCCTGCGCGTTGCGCCGTTCGGCCTGCGCCATTTCGAAACTGTCGCGCGCGTCCTTCATCTGGTCATCGCGCTTTTGCTCGGACAGGTCGTTCACCCGTTTTTCGGCATACGAGATCAGTTTCTCGGAATACTCCGTGGCCACCAGCGGATCGGGGGCGATCACTTCCATCCGGATGACACCCTCGGTCGGGTCATAGCCGAGCTTCACCGATCGCTTGTAAATCTTGTAGGCCGCCTCGTTGCTGGCATCCACAGGCAGGCGCTGAATCTCGTCGATCCAGGATTGCTGGAACTGCGATTTGAACCCGACGTCGCGATCCAAAAGCAGCATTGCCTCTTTCGATTCCAGGAAAGACTGGACCGAGATCGAATCCTGACTGGTGGCGAACTGGGTGCCTGCAAACAGGCTGCCAACGCTGCCCAGTGCTCCGTCAGCCTGCAGGATGACAAACTCGGACTTGGTCGAAAACATCGGCGTGGCGTAACGATAGAAATAGGTGCCGACCAGTATCGTCGGCAGCAGGACGAACACCATCAGACGGGCCATAAGGCCGAAAATCTTCCGGCGTCTGCGCCGCGCGATGTCGCGCTGGATCTTGCCGATTTCCATCTCGCGGCGCTGCGCCGGGCTAAGCTCGGTCGAGGGCAGCGTTTCGCGCCGCTGGCGCACCGTTTGCGGCAACTGTATCCGGTCCCGGGGCGGATCTTCGGACGAAGGGGTTTGAGTAACCACCAGATCGAGAACGTTGGAACGGCCGGTCGGATCGATCCCCTTTTGCCGCAGCAAGCGCACCGCGTCATAGTCCGAAGCCGCGGGAAGCTTGTGCTTTTGCGCCAGCCGCCGGGCCATGCGCAGCTGCCGCCCGGTCAGCCCTTCGCGCTTGATGGCCTCCAGCTCTTCGCCGACCTGCATCCCGGCCTCCTGCTGGCCCAAGGCGCGGCGAATCCGTTCCGCCGGGGAAAGCTGCCCGGCCTCGGTCTGGTCCTGCGGGGGCGTCTGCCCGTCCTCTCCCGCACCGGATGCCTGTTCGCGGCGGATGCGGTATTTTCTAGCCTTGGGTTTGGTAGTCATAAAGCTGCTTGGCCTCTTCCAAGGTGTCAAACTGGTATAGCTGCCCGTCTTGCAGCACGGCGGCCTGATGCGCGAATTTCTCCAGAATTTCGGGGCTGTGGGACACGATCACAATGGTCGTCGTACGCAAGCGTTCCTGCAGAATCGACCCCGCCTTTCTGTTGAATTCCACGTCCGTCGTCGCGGGCATGCCTTCGTCGATCAGGTACATGTCGAAATCGAGCGCCAGCATCAACGCAAATGTGAACCGCGCCCGCATGCCCGACGAATAAGTGCCCAGGGGCTGTTCGAAATACTCTCCCAGATCGCACAGCCATCGGCAATAGGCTTCGACATAATCCGGATCCATCCCGTAAATCTTGGCGATATAGCGCGCATTTTCCATCGCCGAGATCCGGCTGATGACACCGCCCATGAAACCCAGCGGGAACGAAATGTTGCATTCGCGGCGAATAACACCCTCATCCGGTTTTTCCAGCCCCGCCATCATGTTGATCAGCGTCGTCTTGCCGGTGCCGTTCGGTGCCAGGATGCCCAGCGATTTGCCCAACTCGACACGAAAGGACACCCGGTCAAGGATCACCTTGCGCTGGGTTCCGGTCCAGAAGGACTTGCTGACATTTTCGAACTCTAACATCGTGCGTCTGCTGCCGCGTGGCGCTTGTCGTTTTGGCTCGGAGCGGACCATTGCCTTTGTTGGCCGCGTGCCGGTTACACTTTCATCTTGGCCACATTATGTCGAAATGTGAAACAAATGATCAACGCGCGATTGACGCGCCCTGCCGAAAACAGAGCCATGCGGTCACTTGCCGCCGGCATTACGGAGGCAATTGCCACAAGTCGCCCTGACCGAGAGGAATGTGCAATGACATCGACCGTGGCCCGGGAAATCAGCGCCTGCCGCCTGTGTGCCGACGCGTTTGCGGCCACCGCGACCGCGCATGAGCCGCGCCCGGTCGTCTGGTTCCGGCCGGGCGCGCGTATCCTGATCGCGGGCCAGGCACCCGGCGCACGGGTCCATGCCTCGGGGCGCCCCTTCACCGACCCCTCGGGCGACCGGCTGCGCGATTGGCTGGGGCTGGATGCGGATACTTTCTATGACCTGTCCCGTGTTGCTGTGGTGCCCATGGCGTTCTGCTTTCCGGGATATGATGCGCGCAATGCCGACCTGCCGCCGCCGCCTGTCTGCCGCCGCACCTGGCACGACCGCGTCATGGACGAACTGGGAGAGATGCCGCTGACCGTTCTGGTCGGCGGGCACGCCCACAAATATCATCTACGCGCCCGCAGCCCGGTGACCGAAACCGTACGCAACTGGCGGGACCATGCGCCGCGGGTGTTTGCCTTGCCACATCCCTCCTGGCGCAATACGGGATGGCTGAAGAAACACCCGTGGTTCGAGGCGGAACTTCTACCGGTTCTGCGCGCCCGGGTGCAGGAGGTTCTGAATGACTGAATCAACCGCCCTGGATGCCGCGCATGCGGAAATGGAGGCCGCGCCCGAAAACGATGCGGCCCGATTGCGGTTCTACGAACGGCTGGCCGACAGCGAGCTGTTTTTGTTGCTGACCGAAGAGGCGCAGGGCGAAAATATCTCTCCCGAGCTTTTCGACGTGGCCGATGGCCGGTTCGTGCTGGCGTTCGACCGGGAGGAAAGGCTGGCCCGGTTCGCCGGACGTCCTGCGCCCTACGCGGCGCTGTCCGGGCGGGTGCTGTCGTCGATGCTGGCAGGGCAGGGGATTGGTCTGGGACTGAACCTCGAAGTCGCCCCGTCGTCGATCCTGATCCCGGCCGAGGCGCTGGCCTGGCTCAGCGACACGCTCCGCCACGCACCGGACGAAGTGCTGGCCCGGATCACGGGGTTCTTTCCCCCGAAGGGCCTGCCGGAGTCATTGATCGAAGCGCTCGACGCCAAGCTCGCGACCGCCGCCGGTCTGGCGCAGTCGGCCTTTCTGGCCGCAACGGTGCACGAAGACGGCAGGCGGGGGCATTTGCTGGCCTTTGTCGGCGCGGTGGACGGGGCGCAGGGCGCTCTGGCCAAGGCCGCCTCCGAGGCTCTGACGTTTTCCGGAATCGAAGCCGGGACGATGGATGTCGGTTTTTTCTCCGCCGATGACGGGGCGGTCGAGAAACTGTCGAACACAGGCCTGCGTTTTGATCTGCCGCAGCCCGAGGTCCCGCATTTGGAACGCCCCGCTCCGGGCAGCGACCCCGCGAAACCGCCGATCCTCAGGTGAAATGGAACTAGGCGTGTCGAAACGCCTTGTCAGCGCGGCGGCAAATGCCGCACGCTGCGCATCCACAAATGCCACAACGCGGTTCTGCAACCGCGTTGTCAGTCGTTTCGAAGCGGCCTGCCCACCGGCGACCGGGCATTACTCCGCCGCGTCTTCCAGCTTGTCCTGCGTGCGGGTTTCGAAATCCGATGCCGCGTGCCGTTCGCGCAGTTGGAACTTCGGCTCTCCCGAGGTCCGGTTGACCATGCGGCCCCGGCTCACGGCGGGCCGGGCGTCGATCTGTCTGGCCCAGCGGATCACGTTCTCATAGCTTTCCACATCCAGGAACTCGGCCGCGCCATAGTTCCGGCCCAGAACCAGTTGCCCATACCAGGGCCAGATCGCCATGTCGGCAATTGAATAGTCGTCGCCCGCGACAAAGGTCTTGCCCGCCAGTTCCCGGTCCAGCACGTCCAGTTGCCGCTTGACCTCCATCGTGAAGCGGTTGATCGGGTATTCCCATTTCTCAGGCGCATAAGCGTAAAAATGACCGAAGCCGCCCCCCAGATAGGGCGCGCTGCCCATCTGCCAGAACAGCCAGTTCATCACTTCGGTCCGCGCCGCGCCGCCTTCGGGCAGGAAGGCTCCGAATTTCTCGGCCAGATGGACCAGGATCGACCCGCTTTCGAACACTCTCACAGGTTCATCGCCGGACCGGTCCAGAAGCGCCGGGATCTTGGAATTCGGATTGAGCTCGACGAACCCCGTGCCGAACTGTTCGCCATCCCCGATCTGGATCAGCCATGCGTCATATTCCGCCCCCTCATGTCCCAGCTCCAGCAATTCCTCGAGCATAACCGTCACTTTCACCCCGTTCGGGGTGGCCAGCGAATAAAGCTGCAAAGGGTGCTTGCCGACCGGAAGATCCTTGTCATGGGTCGCACCTGCGACGGGTCGGTTGATATTGGCGAATTGTCCGCCATTGTCCTGCTCCCACACCCAGACCTTTGGTGGTGTATAGGGGGTTTGATTGCTCATTCGGCGCCTCATCAGTTCTGTCGTGCCATCCGGCTGTTCCCGCGTTCAGTTAATGTTTCATTTTTCGAAGTCCACCCCAACAGGCAGATTAAAAATCCTGTAACATTTTCCGGTTTCGGATCACGAAATGCCGTTGCCCCTCACAGAGGCGCGAGGTCCCCTTCGATATCGCGGCAAATCACATATTGTCGTCGCAATTCAAACCACGCCGCGACACGGCGCACTGAAACCCGAAAGGACCCATTTGATGAAAAGTCTTCTTGTTGCGCTGGCCGCGACCGCCGCTCTTGCCCTTCCGGCCTATGCCGGCCCGCAATATGTCGATGGAACCGGCTATGCCGTCTCGGGCTACGATGTCGTCGCCTATCGCGGCCTGAACCAGTCGGCGGTCGGCAGCGAACAGCCCGAGGGCGTCAAGGGCAATGCCGCCATCACCGCCGACTACAACGGCGCGACCTGGGCTTTCGCCAGCGAAGAGAACCGCGAAAAGTTTCTCGCCAATCCCGAATATTACTCACCGCAATATGACGGCCACTGCGCCTATGGCGTATCGCGTGGCGGCAAGGTTCCGGGCAATCCGAACCTGTGGCGGATCGTGGACGACAAGCTGTATCTGAACATCACCAAAAATGTCGTCGGTTTCTGGGAGGAGGACATTTCCGGAAATATCGATCTGGCCGGGAACAACTGGCCGGGTATCGAACCCGACGCGGCGTCGACCAGCGTGATCCCGAACTTTACCTCTAGCGCTCCGGTCAAATAGAGCAGGCGCATTTCCGTGCAGTGAATTGGCCCGGTTTAAGTGCCGGGCCTTTCTTTTTTGGACCAAGCACGTGGCCTGCGGTCTTTTGCACCAGCAGTACCAGGTCGCTCTGTGATCGATCCGTCAGCTCTCCGCGCGGACCAGCGGGGTCAGGAGTTCGAACTTGAACACAAAAAAAAACCACGCCGGTTCCGGCGTGGTTTTGAACAATAGGGCCTGCGCGTGTTCAGCGCCGCCGGTCGCGGCGGGCGCTCATCGGTTGAAAGGCGACGCCCACATGCGCCTCGCAATAGGGTTTGCCCTGTTCCACCGGCAGGCCACAGAACCAGAAATCCTCGGTCGCGGGATCGCCGACCGGCCATTTGCAGGTGCGCTCGGTCAGTTCCATCAGCGTCAGCTTCTTGGCCTTTTTCTCGATCTCGTTGACCTTGGCCAGTGCCTCTGGGCTGATTTCATTGGCCGAGGGCTGCGGCGGCAGCGGCTGGCCCGCCGGGATGATCTGGCGGCGCGCAGGCGCAGCCGGTTTGGCCTCGGCGGCGGGTGCCGGGGCCGGACGGGCCGGTTCGGTTTTGGGCGCGGGTTTCGGCTTGGCCTCCGCCTTGGGGGCGGGGGCCGGTTTCTCCTTGGGTTCCGGTTTGGCCGCCGCGCCGCCGGTCGCACGGTTCGACAGGCCCAGCCGGTGCACCTTGCCGATCACCGCGTTTCGGGTCACCCCGCCCAGTTCCTTGGCGATCTGGCTGGCCGACTGGCCTTCGCCCCACATTTTCTTGAGCAGTTCTACGCGCTCGTCAGTCCAGGACATCGGTTGCCTTTCAAAAGCGGGAAAGCGGCCCCCTAAAACGCGGCCGCCTTCGGAATTCGTCATCGCGCCCTATTCTAATCACTGCGAGCCGAGTTACAAGCAGTCTTCGAATCAGATGGTGGGCGGATGATGCAGTATTTCATGGATCGGGGCGAGGCGCGCTTTGGCCGCATCAACTGGATGGGCCTCTATACGCTGGCGCAGCGCGAGGTGCAGCGCTTTCTTGCAGTCTGGACCCAGACCCTACTGGCGCCTCTGGTCACCGCCGGTCTGTTCCTGCTGATCTTCAACATCGCCATCGGGCCGGGCCGTCCCGATGTGATGGGGGTGCCGTTCCTGACCTTTCTGGCGCCGGGGATCATGATGATGACGGTGATCCAGAACGCTTTTGCAAATACCTCGTCCTCGATGGTGATCGCCAAGGTGCAGGGCAATATCGTCGATACGCTTATGCCACCCCTGTCGCCGCTGGAGATATTGCTGGGCTACCTTGCAGGGGGGATCGCCCGCGGCGTGCTGATTGCCCTGGCGGTCAGCGTGGCGCTGGCGCTGGTTCTGGGTCTGGTGCCACAGCACCCGTTCGTTGCATTGGCCTTTGTCATACTCGGGGGCGCCTTCATGGGGGCGCTGGGCCTGTTTGCCGGGATTTTCGCCAACAAGTTCGACCAGATGGCGGCGATCACGAATTTCATCGTCACACCGCTGGCCTTTCTGTCCGGCACCTTCTATTCGGTCGAGGCGCTGCCGCCGGTTCTCAACCGGCTGTCACATGGAAACCCGGTCTTTTACCTGATCGACGGGCTGCGCTATGGGATGATCGGCGTTTCCGACAGCCCCCCAACCGTCGGATTGGCGATCTGCGCGGTGGCGACGTTCGCGATTTGTTGTGTCACCTGGCAAATGATCAGAACCGGATACCGGCTCAAGTCCTAGGCTGTATTGGGCTTCGCCAACACACCCGGCCCCGGCGACGTGCGCGGCCGTCCCAGCCGGGGGTGCAGCCGCGCCGCGATCCGCCATGCGCCGTACAGGGCCACGCCGCCGGCCGCAAAGACACCGGCAATCGGCGTGAACAGCAAGACCACCGAGGCGACGCCGGGGGTCAGAATGCCGGACACGTCCCGGTAGCTGGAGTAGATCGCCGACATCTCCGTGCGCTCCGAAGGTTTGACCGCCAGAAGGAACGGTAGCCCGGCACAGATATCCAGAACGATCAGCCAGACCGAGCCAATGACAAGAACGGCGACCGAAGCGGCGGGCCATCCCGACAGGGCGCCCGCCCCCGCGTAACAGGCCGCGCAGGCCAGAAAACCGATGCGGACGGCGCTGCGCAATGACCGTCCCTGCACCCAGCGCAGGATCAGCGGCGCGGCGAACAGCATGGCGTTGGTCAGCGACAGCAGGATACCGCCCAACTGCTCGCCCAGCCCATTCTGAATGGCGAAAATCGGCAGATAGACCACATAGATCCACCAGCCGCAGGACCGGATCATGGCGAACAAATACCCGGCGACAAGCCTCGGCTGCGCGAAAAAGCGCGGCAGAAAGGCCAGTGGGTTGCGGGCCGGGCTGCGCGCCTTGGTAATCAGCTTTCCATTGCCCAGCCGCAGCGCCCAGAACACCGCAAGCATGATGACCGCCGCCACGCCGCTGATGACAAACGGGGCGGGCGGCCAGATCTCCATCAGCAACACCCCGGCCATCGGTCCGGCGGTCCAGCCCGCCGCGCTATAGAACATCCGGCTGGTCTCGCATTTGCCCAACTCGATCCGGTCGATATAGTCCAATACATAGGCGTTGAAGCAGATAAAGGTCACCACCGCCGCCATCGTGTTCAGCGCCAGCGCGGCGATGACCGCCTCGGCACTGCCCATCGTGGCCAGCCCGGCACCTCCGATATACATCAGACACCCGCCGGTATAAGCCCAGCGGCGCGGGACAAAGCGGACGGCAAAGGGCACCATCAACCCGGCCACAAGCGACATGATCCCCACCAGGAAATACATAAACGAAACCATCGCCGCATCGCTCAGCGCCCGGTACATCGCCAGCGGAAAGACTGAGATCAGAATGCCGCGCACTACGGCTTCGAGACCGGCGAGGATGCCGAAGTCGCGAACCGAAGGGGCGGGGGCGTGGCGGACCCACTCTGGAATGCGCTTTTCGTGCATAAGGTAAACTCTCTAATCAAGCCGTGTCAGGTTGCCGATTTGCGTTGCGGCTTCATTACCAATTGCGACATGGGCGTCGCGTGCGTGCGCGAAGCGAAAAATTTTCCCGGCCGCAGGGCCGGGCCTATCCGGATCGCGCTTCGCGCCATACCAGAATCAGCGCGCTGGTCAGGATGATCGCGGCCCCGGTCACCGTGACCAGATCCGGGGCCACAGAGAAGGCGGCAAAGTCGTAGAGCGCGGCAAAGATCAACGTGGCATAGCTGATCGGCGCCACGAAAGAGGCGTCGGCCCGGGCCATGCCATTGACAAAGCAGAACTGCGCACAGGCCATCAGAACGCCCACCCCGGCCAGCGCCGCCCATTGCGCGGCGGTCGGCGCCTGCCAGACGAACAGCACCGCGACGGTGGCGATCGTCAGGCCCATCGCGTTGTTGATCAGCAGCACCTGCAGAGGGATCTCGCGCCCTGCCAGTTTCTTGATGAAAATCAGCTCCATCCCGATCACCGCGGCCGCCGACAGCGCCAGCAGGGCCGCCGGCTGAAAGCTTGCCGGGGTCGGCCGCAGCAGAATCAGCGCGCCGGTCAACGCCACACCGGCAGCGAGCCAGCGCCAGGGGCCGATGCGCTCGCCCAAAAGCGGGATCGCCAGGATCATGCCGAAGACCGGGTTGAGAAAGGAAATCGCGGTGGCGTCCGCCATCGGGATATAGGCGACCGAGGCAAACATCAGCGTCACCCCAGCCCAGCCGAAACTGGTGCGGCCCAGATGCAGCCCCCAATGCGGCCGCGTCAGGCGCGGTCGCGACACGCCGACCGCCAGGGCGATCACCACAAAGGCGAACAGGAACCGGCCATGGCTGATCTGCATCGGGTTAAGCGGCGGTCCCAGCGTATCCGTCCCCAGCGCCTTGGCCAGCAATGTGGTCGCCGCAATGAACGCGGTCGCGACAAAGATGAACCCGGCGGCCAGTGCGGGGTTTTGCGCCTTGGGGGTGAACATGGGCAAAAGCGGTGCGTCATAACCGCCGGATTGGCAAGCGAAATTCTTCGCTCAGCGCCGAACCGGCGGGGCCGCAAGCGCCGCCTTGGCCTGTTTCAGGCTGCTCAGGAACCGTTCGGCGCGCACGATCCGGGCTTCGACCTCCTCGATCCGCTCCTGCAGGAATGCCTCGCCATCGAATGAGTCCGGGTCGGCGGCCTCCAGCTGCCCCAGCAGCATCACCAGTTCCGCGATGCTGATCCCCGCCGCCTGGGCATCGGCGACCTGATCCAGCGTGATCAGCGCGTCCTCGGGATAGTCGCGATAGCTGTTGGTCGCGTCCGGCCCCGGCACCGACCGGATCAGCCCCTGCCGCTCATAGAACCGCAAAGTATCGCGGCTCAACCCGCTGCGCCGCGCCAGTTCTCCGATCCGCATATCCTAAAACCATTGACTCAACTCCATGGTTTTGATCCTATGCCAGTCAATCATTCCATGCAAGGAAACGATCATGGGTCCCAAATGCCAAAGCTGCGGCATGCCACTGTCGAAAGACCCCGAGGGCGGCGGGTCCGAGGCCGATGGCGGCCGCAGCACCTGCTATTGCTCCCTTTGCTACGACGGCGGGGCGTTCCGCCACCCCGACGCCACATTGGAAGAGTTTCAGGCCCATTGCGTCGACGCGCTTGCCGCCAAAGGGATGCCCCGCATTCTCGCATGGGCCTTTACCCGTGGCATGGGAAAGCTCGACCGCTGGCGTTCCGGCTGACCGAGGCGCTGCATTTCCGGTTGAACCGGTGCTGAATTCGAACTGACGGCATTTCAAGGGTTTTCAGTCCCGTATACCGGCGCTATAGAGCGGTCATGATCAAACACGCGCATATCCCCACGCTCCGACGCCGACGCCTTGCCGCGTAACCGGCTCGTTTGATCCTTGCGCATTGATAAAATGCGCGCACCCCCGACCAAATCAGTTGACGAAACCGCCCCTCGTGTAACACTCACTTGGGTTCAACCTACCGAAAAGGATGATCCGATGATCCCGTCCGTTCTGCCGACCTACAACCGCGCGCCCCTAGAATTCGTGAAGGGCGAAGGCGCCTGGCTGACCGAGGCGGATGGCCGACGTTTCCTCGACCTGGGCGCCGGCATCGCGGTGAACGCGCTGGGCCATGCCCATCCGGCGCTGGTCAAGGCGCTGTCGGATCAGGCCCATGCGCTGTGGCATGTCTCGAACCTTTACCAGATTCCGCAGCAGCAGGCGCTGGCCGACAAGCTGGTCGACCATACCTTTGCCGACACGGTGTTCTTTACAAATTCCGGCACCGAGGCCTGCGAACTGGCGGTCAAGATGGCCCGGAAGTATTTCTATGACAAAGGTCAGCCCGAGCGGGTCGAGATCCTTACCTTCGACGGCTCGTTCCACGGCCGCTCCTCCGCCGGCATCGCCGCCGCCGGATCAGAGAAGATGACCAAGGGCTTCGGCCCCCTGCTGCCCGGCTTCGTGCATCTGACCTTCGGCGATCTCGACGGCGTCACCAACGCCATCACCGACCAGACCGCCGCCATCCTGATCGAACCGGTGCAGGGCGAAGGCGGCATCCGCCCCGTCCCCGACGCCGATCTCAGGGCGCTCCGCCAGATCTGTGACGAGCACGGCCTGCTGCTGATCCTCGACGAGGTACAATGCGGCGTGGGGCGCACCGGCAAGCTTTTCGCCCATGAATGGGTCGGCATCACCCCCGATATCATGATGGTCGCCAAGGGCATCGGCGGCGGCTTCCCGCTGGGCGCGGTGCTCGCCACCGAAGACGCCGCCTCGGGCATGACAGCGGGCACTCATGGCTCCACATATGGCGGCAACCCGCTGGGCTGCGCGGTGGGCTGCGCGGTGATCGACCAGGTCGCCACTCCGGCTTTCCTCGAAGGCGTCAACCGCAAGGCGGGCCTTTTGCGCCAGAAACTCGAAGGGCTGGTTGCCGAACACCCAGACGTGTTCGAAGAGGTGCGCGGCGTCGGCCTGATGCTCGGCATCAAATGCAAGGCGGCCAATACGGATGTGGTCAAAGCGGGCTATGACAATCTGGTCATCACTGTGCCCGCCGCCGACAACGTGATCCGTCTGCTGCCACCGCTGACGCTCACCGAGGACGACATCGCCCAGGCCATGATCCGTCTGGACAAGGCCGCCGCTCAGGTCGAGACCACGCTGACCTCCGCCTGATCTTCATTTTTTCCGAATTCTCCGTGGGTGTGGGGGCCGGCCCCCACTTCCCGCCCAGCTAAAAGCGAAAACCGATGAACCATTTCCTCGACATTCATAAAACCGACTCCACCGACCTGCGTGGCATGATCGACCAGGCAGGCGCGATGAAACAGGCGCGCCTGGGTCGCCCCAAGGCCGCGCCCGATGACGATCAGCCGCTCAAGGGCCGCATGGTGGCGCTGATCTTTGAAAAACCCTCTACCCGCACCCGCGTGTCGTTCGACGTGGGCGTGCGCCAGATGGGCGGGCAGACCATGGTGCTGTCGGGCAAGGACATGCAGCTGGGCCATGGCGAAACCATTGCCGACACTGCCCGCGTGCTGTCGCGCTATGTCGACATGATCATGATCCGAACCTTCGACGAAACCATCCTGACCGAGATGGCGGAATATTCGGATGTGCCCGTCATCAACGGCCTGACGGACCGCACCCACCCCTGCCAGATCATGGCCGACGTGCTGACGTTTGAGGAACATCGCGGCCCCATCGCAGGCAAAAAGGTGGTCTGGACCGGCGACGGCAACAATGTCTGCGCCTCGTTTTTGCACGCAGCGGGCCAGTTCGGCTTCGATCTGACCTTCACCGGCCCGGCCCAGTTCGACCCCGAGGAAGAATTCATGGGCTTCGCCCGCCGGAAGGGTTCGAAAATTAACATCGAACGCGACCCGTTCAAGGCCGTCGAAGGCGCCGATCTGGTGGTTGCCGATACCTGGGTCTCGATGCACGATTCCCAATCCGCCAAGGAACGCCGCCACAACCTGCTGCGCCCCTATCAGGTCAATGCCGAGCTGATGTCCCACGCCGGACCGGACGCGCTGTTCATGCACTGCCTGCCCGCCCATCGCGAGGAAGAGGCCACTTCCGAGGTCATGGACGGCCCCAACTCGGTCATCTTCGACGAGGCCGAAAACCGGCTGCACGCGCAAAAAGCCATCATGCGCTGGTGCCTGGGGGCCTGACACGCGCACGCCCGCATGACTTTTGGGGAAGCGACGATGTCATCGCTTCCCCGTCTTGTGTTCAACAGCCCCGTTGCCCTTGCCGTCGTTTCGTCCAATGATGGCGGCGGGGAAGGGGTGGAGACCGGGGTCATGCATATAACTATCGCGGGTGCGGGCAGCATCGGCTGTTTTTGCGGCGGGCTGTTGGCGGCGGGCGGTCATGACGTCACGCTGCTGGGCCGGCCGCGCATCCTTGACCGGGTTGCGCAGCATGGGCTGACCGTCACCGATTTCTCGGGGCTCAAACTTACCGTCCCGTCCCGGCGTCTCACCCTGTCCACCGATCCGTCCTGCATGGCGCTGGCCGATGCCGTGATCGTCACCGTCAAAGGGGGCGCGACCGAAGAGATGGCCGCGCTGATCGGTCAATATGCCCTGGCGATCACTCCGATACTGTCTTTTCAGAACGGTATCGCAAACGCCCGGATGCTCAGGGCGCGTCTGCCAAAACG
This sequence comes from Ruegeria sp. AF8, assembly GCF_056541825.1. Taxonomy (NCBI): domain Bacteria; kingdom Pseudomonadati; phylum Pseudomonadota; class Alphaproteobacteria; order Rhodobacterales; family Roseobacteraceae; genus Ruegeria; species Ruegeria sp. AF8. The sequence goes on from NZ_JBQFYW010000001.1 coordinate 368,999, forward strand.
GGATGTCCGTGCTTCGATGGTGCCGTTCAACGTGGTGCCCACCGGCCCCGCGACCTGGCGCCGGGCCACTTCGGGCGACATCATGATAAAGGCGGGGCCGGGTGACCTGGCCTGGAAACTCTCGGTGCCCTACCTGCCGATCGAAGAGACCGCCCGCATCGAGGCGGTGCAGTGGGGCAAGCTGGTAATCAACCTCAACAACGCGCTCAACGCCCTGTCCGGACTGTCCCTGCGCGAGCAGTTGCTGGATCAGGACTGGCGGCGGCTGATGGCCGACCAGATGGCCGAGGCGCTGGCCGTGCTGAAAGCCGCCCGCATCGAGGTGGCCTCGCACATGCCGGTCCCCGCCTGGATGGCACCCCATATCCTGCGCCTGCCGACGCCGCTCTTTACCCGGGTCGCGGCCCGGATGCTGACCATCGACCCCAGCGCCCGCGCCTCGATGGCCTATGACCTCAGGGCCGGACGCCCTACCGAGATCGACAGTCTGCAGGGCGAGATTATCCGGCTGGGCGAGGCGCACTCCGTCCCGACCCCGATCTGTGAACGGGTTGCCACGCTGATCCGCGACGCCTCGGGTTCGGGCAACCGAAGCCCCAGCCTCAGCCCGTCCTGGATCGCCGCGGTGGGCTGAGGTTCCCGACTTTGACCGGAGATTGCGCGCAATAGAACCGGCCAATTGCCTCAGTCTTCGAATGAAGGCAACCGGCGGCGTTCAGATACAGAAGTGTGGTACTGTATGACGGGCCTACTCCGGCCGGAAGGAGAAACGAGATGAAGACAGTTCGCAGATTTCTGGTGGCGATCGTGGTGGTTGTGACCGGCGCATATTCCGCGCAGGCTGAAACGCCTCTGGGATCGACCATTTCGGAGGAAGTGTTTCTCTACATGAAAGTGCGACCGGGCGCAGCACAGGCGTTGCTGCCAGAAGGCTGGACGCTTGCACCATGGGCAAAGGGTGCCTGGGCCGGTGCGAATCTGCTGATCATACTGGGCGAAACCCGTTCCGATCTGGACCCGAAAGGAAAGCCAAGACGGGATACCGCGTATATGAGCATCCGCCTCTTCACATGGGGTCGCTCCGATGAGGTCGAGTGGCGAATTTTCAACACTCACCGCTTTGCCACCGACGCGCTCGCACCAAGTTCCGCAGCTCGAGACACTGTCGCCGAATTCCGACGCTCTGCTTCGCGCGCTGGCGACGGGCAAAATCATGCTGAGGTGGAAGATCACTGGGAGATGTCGCAGGACGGCGGGACCTTTCGTTTTGAAGTGTCATATACCGCTCAGACGCCGCGTTTCTCGACACAACAGGGCAAAGTCGCCAATCCTGACGACATCGAAGGCCCTCCAGTCGGTTTCCGGATCGAACAACTCTCCTACATGATCCTCGGGCTGGACAAACCCGAATACGTTCACGACCTGAAACTTACCAATACCGTGCCGGCCCTGGCATCCCTGCTTGATGGCTCGGAAGAGGTTCTTTCTGTCCGAGTATTGCCCGTAAAACTGACCAACCGCTTTCTACCGTGAGGAATCGGGACAGCTTTCCAGTTCAGATTTACCCGGCAACACCCAATAACCTGATTGCAGTCAAAGGGTCCGGTCTCTGGGCGCTCGCCGAAGGTTCGGGGATGCGCTCAATCGACGAACGGACAGATCTGTGGCGACCCACGGCTGACAAGGTTCTCCAACAACGCCGGTCGGTTCACGCCAGCGCGTTCAGGATCACGAAGACCACGGCCGACATTGCGGCCGCCGCAGGTACCGTGATGACCCAGGCTGCAATGATGGTCATGAAATGCGACCGGCGCACCAGCTTGCGGCGACGGCGTTCCTCACGCGCCAAACGCATCTCGGCCGGGCGTTGGCTGGAGGTTTTGCGCGACCGCCGTTCGGAATGCCACTCGCGATAGAACCCCACCCCGAAAACACCGCCCACGGCGATATGGGTGGAACTCACCGGCAGGCCCAGCCAACTGGCGACGATCACCGTGATAGCCGCCGACAGCGCCACGCAATAGGCGCGCATCGGGTTCAGCTTGGTGATCTGGCTGCCGACCATGCGGATCAGTTTCGGTCCGAACAGGAACAGCCCGAACGAAATGCCGAACGCGCCAATCACCATCACCCAGCTCGGGATCGACACCTTGGCGGAAAATCCTCCGAACTCGGTCGCGTGCACGATGGCCGCCAGCGGGCCGACCGCATTGGCCACGTCATTGGCGCCATGGGCAAAGCTCAGCAGCGCAGCCGAGATGACCAGCGGCAGGCCGAACAAGGTCTTGATCGACTTGGTCCGGTTCTCCATTCCTTCGGATTTCCGGCGCACCAGCGGAACCGTCACGATCCAGGAGGCAAAGGCCGCGACCAGACCGATCAGCAGGGCGTATTCCAGATCGATCTTGACGATCCTCTTCAGTCCCTTGACCGCCAGGTAAGAGGCAAATGCCCCGGCCATGATCGCCACCAGGACCGGCACCCAGCGCCGTGCGGCGGCGATCTTGTCATCCTGATACTGGATCTTGTGCTTGATCAGTGCCAGAAACAGCGCCGCAATCACCCCGCCCAGCACCGGCGAGATCACCCAGCTTGCGGCAATCTTGCCCATGGTCGCCCAACTGACCGCCGACAGGCCCGCGGCCGCGACACCGGCTCCCATAACCCCGCCCACGACCGAATGCGTGGTCGATACCGGCGCGCCCACCCAGGTTGCCAGATTGACCCACAGCGCCGATGAAATCAGCGCCGCCATCATCGCCCAGATGAAGACCTGCGTGTCCTGAACCGAGGCCGGATCGATGATGCCCTTGGAAATCGTCGATACCACGTCACCACCCGCCAGCAGCGCACCTGCACTCTCGGCTATGGCGGCAATGGCGATGGCGCCACCCATGGTCAGGGCGTTGGCTCCAACCGCCGGCCCCATGTTGTTCGCCACATCGTTGGCGCCGATATTGATCGCCATATATGCGCCGACAGTCGCAGCGGCAATGACGATTAAATTTCCGCCACCGCCGCCAAAAAACACCGAGGCCACAAGCCCGGCCAGAACGATAAAGGCCAATGAGATCCCTGGCGCGACCAGTGGGCGCGACACATAGGTTGTCGCCTGCTCGACCCGCGAAATGCGCTTGAGGTCCTTGTCCAGAGATTTCCAGCGGGTTGGCGTCGGTGTTTCGGTCATGGTCTTTCGTCGGAGAGAGTCACGTCGCGCCAGCGACTAATCCCTTGCAACCCGACTGGCAAGGGTAACATCGCAAATCCTTCGTGAACGGCCTACAACTGGCGCAGTAAGGCCTGCAATTCGGGCTCGTTCACGCGATTGGCGGCATCCAGCGGTGTCACCCATTCCCGTTCACGCTCGTGCGCTTCGGGATAGTCATCGGAAATGCTGTCGACAAATACCCGATATACACTGGTTAGAACGGTCTGCGACGACCCGTTGTTCAGCGTCTTGTCATACGAATACTGCCCGACCGGGTCCTGCAAGACATCGGCCTTGCGAACCCCGGCTTCTTCCCAGGCTTCCCGCAACGCGCTTTGCGCGCCGTCGAGACCATCGATGGGCCAGCCCTTAGGTACAATCCACCTGCCGGATCCCCGGCTGGTGATCAGCAAAACTTCGTCGCCGCGCCTGGACGGGCGCGTGCACAGGGCCGCGACCTGCACCCCGTTGGGGCGCCGGACCAAAGGTCGGACGACCTCTTCCCAGGCTTTGCGTAACCGTTTGTTCATTTTGCCGATTTCTTGTTCGCGCGTGAAATCCGATTTGGCTCTACTTAGCAATTCAGCCGGAGGATTCAACTGGCCGCGGGAATTTTATCCACAGCCATAGCCGGGTTGCGCCGAATTCCGCCATGTCGCATTCTGCGCCGGTCGAACAGCGCGGGGACAGGCATGGGCAAGGCACGGATCGGGGTCTACGGTCTTGGGACGATGGGCAGCGCATTGGCCCTGAACTTCGCCGAACACGGCATCCCCGTCTGCGTCACCAATCGCGAACCGGACTGGATCGAACCCTTCGTGGCCCGTGCCGGGGCGCTGGCCGACAGGATCAGCACCGCACAATCCCTGCCGGAATTCGTAGCGCAGCTCGAAACCCCGCGCCTGATCCTCTTGATGATCCCTTCCGGCGCACCGGTGGATGCCATGCTCGCCGCCTTCCGCCCCCTGCTGTCACCCGGCGACACGCTGATCGACGCGGGTAACGCCAATTTCAATGATAGCCGCCGTCGCTCGGCCGAACTCGAGGGCACCGGGCTGCATTTCGTCGGCATGGGCGTCTCGGGCGGTGAAGAAGGCGCGCGGCACGGCCCCTCGATGATGGTGGGCGGTTCGGATCACAGCTGGCGTCACCTGCGCCCGGTGCTGGAACCGATCGCCGCCAGGTTCCACAACGACCCCTGCATCGCGCATCTGGGCTCCGACGGAGCCGGGCATTTCGTCAAGACCGTGCATAACGGCATCGAATATGCCGACATGCAGATGATCGCCGAAATCTACGGCCTGCTGCGCGACGGGGCAGGGTGGGAGGCCCCGCGCATCGGCGCGCTGTTTCAGCGCTGGGATTCCGGCCCGCTGGCCTCGTTCCTGGTCGAGATCACCGCCCGCGTCCTGCAAACCGCCGATCCGCTCTCGGGCCGACCGATGGTCGACATGATCCGCGATCAGGCGGGTCAGAAGGGCACCGGGCGCTGGACGGTGATCGAGGCGCTCAAGCTGGGCCAGTCCGCTCCGGCCATCGAGGCCGCCGTCGGTGCCCGCGCCTGGTCATCGGCCAAACCCGCCCGGCTCGCTGCCGCCACGCAACTGCCGCCCGTAGGAGACAAGGGGTCAATTCCTGAACCCGACACGCTGGCGCAAGCGCTTTATGCGGGCCGCCTGCTGGCCCATCTTCAGGGCTTCGAGATCCTGCGTGCCGCCGCCTCCGAGTATGGCTGGCCGCTCGATCTTGCCCGCACCGCCGAAATCTGGCGCGCGGGCTGCATCATCCGCTCATCCCTGCTTGACGACCTTGCCCCGGCGCTGCGCGCAACCCCCGAGCGCCCCGCATTCCTGGCCCCGGCCATTCCCGACCTGCTCGCCCCCGTATTGCCAGGCCTGCGCGCCACCGTGGCACAGGCCATAACCTCCGGCCTGCCAGTCCCGGCGCTGGCGAGCGCGCTGGGTTGGTACGACAGCATCCGCCAGGCCACCGGCACCGCTAACCTGATCCAGGCCCAGCGCGATTTCTTCGGCCACCACGGGTTCGAACGCACTGACCGATCGGGAAAGGCGCATGCCGAATGGGGGTGAGGTGCCAGGCAAACATCTGATCTCATGCGACAGATTGCCGTTCCGAAACACCAGAAGCTTCACCTCCAAATGCGTTTTCACGCATTCAGGTCACCATAATTGTTCCCGTTCCAGCAGTGATCTATCGTGAGGGCACCCAAAGCTGATCCCAAAGGGACAAATCATGCAAAAGATATTGTTGACCGGATTCGAAGCCTACGGAACAACGCCTATCAACCCGGCGGAACAGGTGGCACGAGCCCTCGATGGTGAAACGCTGAGCGGCGCCAGGATCGTGGCCCGTATCATTCCCAATACCTTTTTCACGTGTATTGAAGTCGTCAAAGCGGCTATTTCCGAAATTCAACCGATGGCGGTTGTGATGATGGGTGAATATGGTGGGCGGTCGATGATCACCGTCGAGAGACTGGCGCAAAACCTCAACGACGGCGCACGCTACGGTCTACGTGACAACGCTGGCAAGCTTTTGCAGGATGAACTGACGGCGCCGGACGGGCCAGCAGCATACAGGTCAACCCTGCCCATCCGGGCGATGGTGCTGGCGATGCGCCAGGCTGGCATTCCTTCGGATATTTCGGATGCCGCGGGTACATTTTGCTGCAACCATCTCATGTACGGAATACTGCATCACGCAGCGACCGCGAACCTGAACATTCCGGTCGGTTGGGTGCACCTGCCGCATTTGCCGGAAGTGGCTGCAATGGATCAAAACCTTGGCGCACCCAGCATGTCCGCCGATACCGCAGTCAGGGGCCTTCGGGTGAGCATCTCGGCAATCGTCGAAAACCCCCATGATGTAACCGAACCGGTTGCGTCCCGCTTGCAAATCTAGGCGTTGCACATAGGGCGCGCGCATTTGGCCCTTTGACAGCAGCGCTCTCACAATCTTGTTGCGCGTAGCTCTCGGATCGCGACCCTCACCCATTGCATCCCCCAGCTCAATCGGCAAGCTGGCGGGTAGGGGAGAGCGATATGACCGAGCAACTGACAGGCGACTATGACTATGTCATCATCGGCGGCGGCACCGCCGGATGCGTGCTGGCCAACCGCCTCAGCGAAGATCCGAAATCCCGCGTGCTGCTGCTCGAAGCGGGCGGCAACGACCGCTATCACTGGGTCCATATCCCGGTGGGTTACCTTTATTGCATTGGCAATCCCCGCGTCGACTGGATGATGAAGACCGCGTCCGAGCCTGGCCTCAACGGCCGGTCGCTGGTCTATCCCCGCGGCAAGGTGCTGGGCGGCTGCACCTCGATCAACGGCATGATCTACATGCGCGGGCAGGCCGCCGATTATGACGGCTGGCGGCAGATGGGCAATGTGGGCTGGGGCTGGGACGATGTGCTGCCCTGGTTCCGCAAATCCGAGGATCACCACAAGGGCGAGACCGACCAGCACGGGGCAGGGGGCGAATGGAAGGTGACCACTCAGCGCCTCAGCTGGGACATCCTGCGCGCCTTTCAGGACGGGGCCATGGAATTCGGATACCTGCCGACCCCGGATTTCAATTCCGGCAACAACGAAGGTTCGGGCTTCTTCGAAGTGAACCAGCGCAACGGGATGCGCTGGAACACCACCAAAGCCTTCCTGCGTCCCGCCCGCAAACGCCCCAACCTGCGGGTGCTGACCCATGCGATGACCGACCGGCTGATCCTTGACGGCAAACGTGTCACCGGCGTCGCCTTCCGCCACAGGGGCCGCCCCATGACCGTCACCGCTCGGGCCGAGGTGCTGCTGGCCGCAGGCTCCATCAATTCGCCCAAACTGCTGGAACTGTCGGGCATTGGCCAGCCCGACCGCCTGTCCGGGCTGGGCATTGCGCCGGTCCACGACCTTCCGGGCGTGGGCGAAAACCTACAGGATCACCTGCAGATCCGCACCGTGTTCAAGGTACAGAACACCGAAACGCTCAACGAAAAGGCCAATTCTCTGACGGGGCGTATCGGCATCGGCGTGGAATACGCGCTCAGGCGGTCCGGCCCGCTTTCCATGGCGCCCAGTCAGTTCGGCCTCTTTACCAAATCCGATCCGTCGCTTTCCACACCGGATCTGGAATACCACGTCCAGCCGCTCTCGACCGACCGGCTCGGCGACCCGCTGCATGCCTTTCCGGCGATCACCGTTTCGGTCTGCAACCTGCGCCCCGAAAGCGTCGGCCACTGCCACATCACCACCAGCCAGCCCGACCCGCAGCCCGATATCCGCCTCAACTATCTCAGCGCCGCGCGCGACAAACAGGTCGCCGTCGCCGCCGTCAAGCAGGCCCGTCGGATCATGACGGCACGGGCGTTGCGGCCCTACGCCCCGCAAGAGTTCCTGCCCGGCCCCGAAATCGCCACTGATGACGAGCTGCTGCGCGAGGCGGGCAATATCGCCACCACGATCTTTCACCCGGTCGGCACCTGCAAGATGGGCACCGATCCGATGGCCGTTACCGCGCCTGACCTCAAGGTCCATGGCGTGGGCGGCCTGCGGGTGATCGACGCCTCGATCATGCCGAAAATCGTCAGCGGCAACACCGCCTCTCCGGTCATCATGATCGCCGAGAAAGCCGCCGACATGATCCGCACTTCATCCGGCTGAAAATATCCCGAAGATCACCATTGAAACGCCATTGATCGGAGTGACAATGGCGACGGGCAGCATCCTCGGCCTGTCCCTTCATATTACTGGGTAAGGCCCATCCGGCGCCATTTGGCCGAACACGTTTTCCCGGTGCCATCGCAGGTTTTCAGGATGTGGCAAGTTGCGCGGATCATCAGGTCGGATCAACCTGCGCCCGGGCAGCAACAGGCGGTCAACCACCTCTGCAGGTACCTTGTTGTGCGAAATCAGGATCGTCTCACAGTCTTCCGCCACCGAGATCAGGCCCCGGTCGAACATCCAGTGTAATGTTCCTGATAAAGCCAGGCCGTTCCGAACCGAGTCACTGCCATTCTTCTCGACGGGAATGATATGGGCGGCCTGTACCTCGGGTCGTCCACCGCCGTTCCGCAATCCTAGTCCCGACATTGCGCAGCGATACCCGTAGGCAACTCGAACCTTGCGAGAAAAGGCCACGTCCCGAAATTTGCGTCGGGTCAGTCGCTCGATAACAGGCCGCCTGAAGATTTGCGCCTCCTCCTCCAACGCGATTGGCGCGTGACCATAGCGACCGGCTTCCATCTGTTCCAAGTCCTCCGGTAGCCCCAGATTGACGATATGGGTAAACTCCGCTTCCGGCAGGACACGTACTGCCGACTGAACCAAGCCGCCTTTCTTGGGTGTTCCGTCGGGTTCTGCGAGCGCCGCCTCCAAGGGGCGTCCACCAGCGAGCCGCGGGACATCCTGATCGAATGGCAGATAGCTGCCCGGTTTGATCAACGCCAGAAAGCGCCCCTTGACGGCAGGATTTTCAATAGCGTCCGATATCTGTGCGACGGCGAAATATCCTCTGGGTCCGGCCTTGACTGGTTCATAGTAGATGATCCAGTCCCCGATCGCCTGCTGGATTGCTTTCAGATAGGTGCGTGGGAAATCGTATCGGACATCGGGTTCGTCATCGTAAATAGAATTGGCTTTGTGCAAAAGAACCAGTTTCACCATGCGCTCAGGAAAACGACAAAAGGTGAAATAGCAAGCAAAATATCTGTTCGGAGTCTACGGGCCTCTAGATGAAAGAATTCATCCGTAGGGAAAAAGAACGCAACCTCAACTCCCCCGCCGTTTCGCCCGCAACGTCGGATCGGCCTCGGTCGGATCTTCCGGCCAAGGATGTTTGGGATATTGCGCCCGCATATCCTTGCGCACATCCGCATAGGAACCCGCCCAGAATCCCGGCAGATCGCGGGTGATCTGAATGGGCCGCTGCGCCGGAGACAAAAGCGTGATCTTCAGCGGCTCTCCCCCCACCACAGGGTGCCGCGTCAGACCGAACAGCTCCTGCAACCGCACCGAAATCTCCGGAACCGCTCCGCCATAATCAATCGGTACCTTCCGTCCCAGCGGTGTGACGAACGATCCCGGTGCGCTTCGGTCAAGCTCCTGCATCTGCTCCCAGCTCAACGCCGCCCGCAGCGCGGGCAGCAGGTCGAACCGCTTCCAGTCCTCGGCGTTTTTCACGCCCGAAAGCATCGGGAGAAGCCAGCTTTCCACCGTTTCCAGCAAGCCTTGTGCGGAAAAATCCGGCAAATCGGCGCCGTTTGCCCGTACCAGTTCCACCCGCGCCGCCAGCCGCGCGGCGGCCCCGTTCAGCCGCAGACCCAGATCGCGCACCCCGTCCAGCATCGCCGCTGCCACCGCCGCATCCGGCGCATCCTTCCAAATCCGGTCCTCCAGCGTGATCGCCCCGAACCGCTCCTGCCGCCGCGCCACCACCCGGCGCTCGCGCTTCGACCAGGCGCAGACATCATCCCAGCCGGTCTGATCGCCAAACAGATCCCGGATTTCACGCTCCGAGATCTGCGCGGCCAGCCGGATTTTCGCCTCGCGCGGGTTCCCGTCAGTGTCGATCGCCACCAGATAGGGCGCTCCGGCCAGTGTATCGCCGCCCTCCAGCACCGCGCCCTTGCCGCCCGACAGGACAAAGCGCGGCACATCGCCCTTGCGCCGCTGCCCGATGCGGTCGGGATAGGCCAACGCCGCCATCGCGGCTGCGCTCATCCGCCCTTCAGGCGTCTTCGCCTGTCCGCGCAATCGCCCGGTTTCCGCACGGATACGGTCCAGAACCCCCGGATTCAGCGCGAACGGCCGGTTGCGCCGAAACGCTTTCGCATCCCTGAGCGCCTCCAGCCGCAGGCCCAGATCCGCCGGCGCGCCCTTCAGCGGATCGCGCTCGGCCATCAAAGCGGCCAGCGGGGCCGCCGCGCCCCCCGCCGTGACCAGCATATGTCCCAGCCGGGGATGCAGGGGCAGTGCTGCCAGCGCCCGTCCATGACCGGTGATCCGGCCCTTGGCGTCCAGCGCCCCCAGCATCGCCAGCAAAGCCCGCGCCTCGGCCATCGCCCCTTCTGGCGGCGGGGTCAGAAAGGCCAGATCACCCGGTTCCGCGCCCCACAAGGCAAGCTCCAGCGCCAGCCCGGTCAGGTCGGCCGCCTCGATCTCGGCGGGCGGAAATGCCGTCAATGCACCCTCTTCCCCCTTCGACCACAGCCGGTAACAAGCCCCTTCGGCCACCCGTCCCGCACGCCCCGCCCGCTGGGTCGCCTCGGCCCGCGTCACCCGTTCGGTCACCAGCCGCGACATGCCTGCGCCCGGATCGAACCGCGCCCGGCGCGCCTGTCCCATATCCACCACCACCCGGATATCGGGAATCGTCAGCGAGGTTTCGGCAATCGATGTCGCCAACACCACCTTGCGCCCTGTCTGAACTGGCGCGATCGCTGCGCGCTGGGCGGCAAAGGGCATCGCCCCGAACAGCGGCCGCACCTCGCAGTCGCCGGACAAACGCGTCGTCAGCACCGCCTCGGCCCGCCGGATCTCGCCCTCGCCGGGAAGAAATACCAGCATTCCGCCGCCTGTCGCCCGCGTCTCGCGCTCGGCCCGCACAACCAGATCGACCAGCGCGTCCAGCCGCCGCGCCTTCGGCCCCAGTGGGCGCTCCAGCCAGCGGGTCTCCACCGGATAGCTGCGCCCCTCGGACGTCACCAGAGGGGCATCCATCAACGCGCCCACCGGTTCCGCATCCAATGTCGCCGACATCGCCAGCAGGATCAGGTCGTCCCGCAATGCACCCGCCACTTCCAGCGCCAGCGCCAGCCCCAGATCGGCATTCAGCGACCGTTCGTGAAACTCGTCGAAAATCACCGCGCCGACGCCCGGCAGATCCGGCTCGGATTGCAGCATCCGGGTCAGAATGCCCTCGGTCACCACTTCGATCCGCGTGGCTTTTGACACCTTCGCATCCCCACGCACCCGGTATCCGACGGTCTCTCCCGCCCGCTCGCCCAGCGTCTCGGCCATCCGCTCGGCAGCCGCCCGCGCCGCCAGCCTGCGTGGCTCCAGCATCACGATCCGGCCCGCACACAGGCCGGCCTCCAGCATCGCCAGCGGCACCCGCGTCGTCTTGCCCGCGCCGGGCGGGGCCTGCAGCACCGCCCGCCCGCGCGCCTTCAGCGCGGCAATTAGATCGGGCAGGGCGTCGTCTATCGGCAGTCGGTCCATGCCGCCTTATCGCCAAAGCCTTGGCAGAGGTCCAGCGCACCTGCGGCAAATCCCGTCACCCGACGGCTCTGGACAAACCGCATCCGGCCACGTCATCTAGGGCAAATTTTGGAAGGGGAGCGCGCATGAACATCGCAGAACTTGGCGACAAGGTACTGACAGGCGACCGCCGTGCCCTTGCGCGCGCGATCACACTGGTCGAAAGCAGACGCCCCGATCATCGCGCGCAGGCGACTGAATTGCTCGAACACCTTGCGACCGCGCAGCGTCAGGCGCTGCGCATCGGGCTGTCCGGCACGCCGGGCGTCGGCAAGTCCACCTTCATCGAAAGCTTTGGCATGCTGCTGACCGGGCAAGGGCTGCGGGTTGCGGTGCTGGCCGTGGACCCCAGCTCGGCGCGCTCGGGCGGCTCGATTCTGGGCGACAAGACACGGATGGAGCGCCTGAGCCGCGAGAAAAACGCCTTCATCCGACCCTCTCCCAGTCAGACCCATCTGGGTGGCGTCGCCCGCCGCACGCGCGAGGCGGTGGCATTGTGCGAGGGAGCAGGCTTTGACGTGATCCTGATCGAAACCGTGGGCGTCGGGCAATCCGAAACCGTCGTCTCGGAAATGTCCGACCTGTTTTTGCTGCTGCTGGCACCCGCAGGCGGCGACGAATTGCAGGGCGTCAAGCGCGGCATCATGGAAATGGCCGACCTCATACTGGTCAACAAGGCCGACGGCGCGCTGAAAGACACCGCCATCCGCACCTGCGCCGACTATGCCGGTGCGCTGCGGCTGTTGCGCAAGCGCCCGCAGGACCCGCCGCACTATCCGAAGGCGCTCACCGTTTCGGCGGCCGCCGAACAGGGACTGGCGGAGGCCTGGGCCGAAATGCAGGCCCTGGCGGACTGGCGCAAGGAAAACGGCCACTGGGAGGCCAACCGCTCGGCCCAGGCACGCTATTGGTTCGACCAGGAGGTGCGCCACGCGCTCCTGTCCCGTCTCGATACCGCGGCCGCCAAGGCAGAAATGGCGCGACTCAATGCCGAAGTGGCTCAGGGAAACCTCAGCCCGTCCGCCGCCGCCGATCGGATGCTGGCTGCGCTTGCAACAGGCTGAATGCGGCCTTGGGTCTGAGGTGGAATCACTGTCGCTGATCGTGTATCATTCGATTTGATGCAGCTATGAGTTGTGTTGACTGCAAGCTCATGTCGAATGCGCTTGACATGGGTGGTCATGCGCCGAGCTGACTGAAGCGACGGGAATAGCCGATCATGCCCGACATCAACGGGACCAATGGTCCCGACGACATCGAAGTCACGAACGACAGCGGCACCCTGAATGGTACGCCGCAGGGGACACCGATCGACAACGTGCGCGGTCGGCAGGGTGACGACACCATAAACGTGACCGACAGCACGATTTCCGGCAGCGTCCGTGGGGATAACGGTTCCGATACCATCAACATTTCGGGTAGCACCGTCATTGGGCAGGTCAATTCCGGGAACGATGCCGACACGGTCACCATACAGGGATCGATGGTCGACGATGTTCAACTCGGCGGTGGCGACGATACTCTCAATTTCATCAGCACAGACGTAACCGGCCGCTTGCGCGGAGGGGCTGGCAACGACGCTCTCAACCTGCCGGTGGGCACCGTCATCAGCGACGACACGTTCGGTACGATCACGGTCGAGGAAGGGGTCAGTTATACCTTGTCCGCCGGTTCGTTCACCCTGCCGTCCGGGACAACGGTCAACTACACGAATTTCGAATCCGGTGCCGGCTTTCCCTGTTTTTCCCGGCACACGCGGATTCAGGCGAAACAAGGGACCACCAAAGTACAAAACCTCAAACCCGGCGACCTGATCCTGACCCGAGGCAACGGGCTGCAACGCATCCGCTGGACGGGCCGCAGACGGTTCGATGCGGCGGATTTGCAGGTCGATCACAAGCGGTATCCCGTCCGCATTCTGTCGGGAACCCTGGGCAGGGGGCTGCCGAGACGCGATTTGCTGGTGTCCCGGCAGCACCGCATGCTCGTCAACTCCCGAATCGCCATGCGCATGTTCGGTGCGCCCGAAGTTCTGATTCCGGCGATCAAGCTGACTGCGCTTCCGGGCATTTTCGTCGATGAAGCCGTTGAGAGCGTCGAATATTTCCATCTGCTTTTTGACCGGCACGAAGTCATCTTCGCCGAAGATGCCCCGACCGAAAGCCTTTTTACCGGGCCCGAGGCGCTCAGATCGCTGAGCCATGATGCACGGCGCGAGATTTTCGACATCTTCCCGGAGCTGAGGAACACGGGCTACAGTCCAGACCCGGCCCGCTACATCCCGCGCGGACGGCAACAGGCGCAACTGGTCGCCCGGCATCTGAGGAACAACAAACCTCTGTTGCAGGCTTGACCGCGCGTCCAGCCGTCGGCAGATACGACCTGCACATGCACTCTTTGCGAGGTTTGGCAAAGATTCCGCATCGCCTGTCTTGACCCTTCCCGCGATTCCTCCTAAACGCATCCAACCAGTTTTCGGGCGCGCCCACGGGCCGCGCCCCTTGTGATTTGGCAGAAGGCCGCAAGCCCTGCCACCAGAAACAAAGGAAGTAACCATGTCGCGCCGTTGCGAACTGACCGGAAAAGGCCCGATGACTGGCAACAATGTCAGCCATGCCAACAACAAAACCAAGCGTCGTTTTCTGCCCAACCTGAACGACGTGACCCTGCAGTCGGAAACCCTGGGCCGCGGCGTCAAGCTGCGCATCTCGGCATCCGCCCTGCGCTCGGTCGATCACCGCGGCGGTCTGGATGCGTTCCTGGCCAAGGCCAAGGACGAAGATCTGTCCGCCAACGCGCTGAAAGTCAAAAAAGAGATCGCCAAGGCCCAAGCCTCGGCCTGATCGCTTTCGATAATCAGATTTTGAAACCCCGTCCTGTGCCGGTACGGGGTTTTTTGCGTGTGCGCTGCCAGCGCGACGGACAACCACAAATCTGCTAGGCTGCGCCCCCAAAGGGAGGTGGCCCATGGCGGAGTTCTATTCCAGCGCACACCGGCATCTGCAGGACCGGTTCGAGACCCGAAGATTGGCCGACGCGCTGCGCGACAATGTCATGCGCTCGGAATTGACCCTGATGGATCGCAAGTTCATCGCGTCCAGCGACTTCTTCTTCCTGTCCACCATAGATCACACTGGTTTTCCTTCGGTTTCCTACAAGGGCGGCGCACCCGGATTCGTGCGCATCCTCGACGATCGCACGCTGTGTTTCCCGATCTATGATGGAAACGGCATGTTCTATTCGGTCGGAAACATCGCCGATACTGCCAGGGTTGGCATGCTGTTCATCGATCTCGAACAGCCCCGTCGCCTGCGTCTGCACGGTCGGGCGCAAGGGTCGACGTCATCGCCCTTGCTCGGCACCTATCCCGAGGCGCTGATGGTGGTGCAGGTCGAACTGGAAAACATCTTCACCAACTGCCCCCGTTACATCCACCGACACCGGCGCACGGCTGCTTCGGAATACGTGCCACGGCCCGGTGCCGAAACACCCGTCCCGGACTGGAAACGCGTCGACTACCTGCAGGAGCTGCTGCCGGAACAAGACCGCCGAAAGGCGGCGGCAAGCGGCGAGACAACCACCGAAGCCGAGTATCGGCGGAATTTCTGGAAGGGTCTGGAGTAGGCCTATCACCTACCGGGGAATTCCAGCCTCGTTTTTAGCCTAGACATAATATTGAAAAGAATGGTCATTAATTGATCTGAATCATTGTGTTTGTCGCGGTTTGTGGAGATGATTTTTCATCGGGCCACCATCTGCTGAGCGAGGTAGAGGACCATGCCGACACTTCAGCAATTACTCAACGCCAAGGGTCAGGATGTTCTGACGATTCCCCCTGATGCGACGGTTCTGGACGCCATTAAAAAGATGGCCGACGCGAATGTCGGTGCCATCGTTGTGGTGCAGGGCGGCAAGGTCACAGGCATCTTCACCGAACGCCACTATGCGCGCGAAGTGTTCCTGAAAGGCCGATCCTCGCCGAAAACACGGGTGGGGGACGTCATGGCCACCAGAGTCTCTTTCGCGCCGCCCGACCAGACCGTGCAGGAAGCGATGGCTGTCATGACCGATCTGCGCATCCGCCACCTGCCGGTGATGGATCAGGGGCGGCTGCTGGGCATCGTGTCGATGGGCGATCTTGTCAAAAGCATCATCAGCGACCAGCAATTCGTCATCGAGCAACTGGAGCGCTATATCAGCGGTTGAAAGCCCGGGGTATTTCCGGTGCCGCTATTCACCCTTGGCAAAGCGAAACGGACCCCCGCTGGAGGGTCGGAACCCATGGCACGCCGTGCATGCGGCTGTAAAGTCGTCGAACGCTTCGGAGTAGGCTTCTGCATCCCCGGTGGCGGCGGTGTCGGCAAAGGCTGCGGCACTGGTTTGAAAGGCTTCGGCAGCGGCTGCGAAACCGGCGGCGTCGCTCCAGACTTCGGGTTTCGCCCGGCTTCCCGGCGCTTCTCCCCTAGCTGTGCCGGGCTCCATCAACAGGACGAACTCGCCCATGATCTCCGACATGGTTCGTGCAACCTCGGCCGCGCCCTGATAGTCGTCGCTCTCGCCGTTCTTGACGGCCAGCAGCGTCCAGTATGCGGTCTGCAGGTCGAACATCATCGGTTTGCGTGTCACGACGATCTGACCAAGCTCATACTCTACTGACTGGGCATATGCATGATTGGCGCCAAACGTGAATGCCAAGCCCGACAGGCATGATATCAAACGTTTCATCTCATCCTCCGTGATGGAACGATCTTACCATATTCCACCGCATTTCGGCATCGAATGCCGATGCGGGGTGGGTTCAAACTCCAGCGCTGTGCTGTCGCAGGCCCGTGATCCGCGCTTGAAGCCGGTCTTTCTCACGACGTATAGATTGCGGGAAATGGCCCGCCTGTTCCGCTCATATCTGGCGCTTGCGCTGTCCCTGCTGCTGGTCCTCACCGGTCAGAGCTTTGCCGCCTCGCGCGGGATGAGCGCCGCCGTGGGGCAGATGGAGATCTGCACCGGCACAGGCCCCGTGATCGTCTATTTCGACGAAGACGGCCAGCCAGCGAGCCCGCCGCATTTTTGCCCCGACTATGCGTTGGCGCTGCTTGGGGCGGTTCTGCCGGACCAGCCGCCGCTTCCTGTTGCACCCAAGCACGATCGCCCCGCGCCCCTGCGTGCGGCAGACCTCGGCGCGCCCCAGCTGCATTTGCACGCTGCGGCGCGTGCGCCTCCGTCCGCTGTCTGAAATTCGCATCCATCCTGAAAAACAGACATCAAATGAATAGGAGAGACGCCATGTCGCTCAAATCCACCCTGCTCGCCGCAGTCGCAACCCTGACCCTCGCCGGTGCCGCTTTGGCCGACGGCATGATCATGATCGAAGACGCCTATGCCCGCTCCTCGGGCAAGAACGCCAAGGCCGGGGCGGCCTTCATGATGATCATGAACCATTCGGACGCCGATGACCGGCTGATCGACGCGAAATCGGATGTGGCCGCCCGGGTCGAACTGCATACCCACCGGATCAACGACGATGGCGTGGCCCAGATGGTGCATGTCGAAGAGGGCTTTGCCATCCCGGCGAACGAAACCCACCCCCTCGAGCGTGGCGGCGATCACGTGATGTTCATGGGGATCAAGCAGCCATTCGAACAGGGCGCCATGGTCCCGGTCACGCTGGTATTCGAGAACGCCGGCGAAATCGAGGTCGAGATCCCTGTCGATCTGAACCGCTGACCGCAGGCGCCAACGCCTGTCTTCAGGCCGCGCTGCGGCCCTCATCCATGCGTCAGGCCGGGTTGGACCCGGCCTGTTGCCGTTGCGCCCTCAGGCAATTGCATTCAACCGGCCTGAAGGCCGCCCGTTTCGTGCTAGGATGGGTTGTGATGGCGGTGCCGCAGCACTTGCGCCCGCGCGCCGGGATTGGTGATCGAGGATTTTGACCATGGATATGAAAAAGATACTCGAAGACTTCGATGACGCGTATAATGACGCCTTCAACCGGGGCGACGCCGCCGCCTGCGCTGCGTTCTTCACTGAAGATGTCGTCCTGCTGGCGCCCGGCCAGCCCATGATCCGCGGCAGAGACGCCTTTGAGGAAGTCTACCGGTCACGGATGGAGGTCTCCGGCGGTGGCACCCACAGCAATGCGTTGATCGAATACGGGGTCGAGGGTGATATGGCTTACCAGATCGGAACCTATGCCGTCACTGGCACGACCCCGTCCGAAGAGGGCAAGTTCGTCAACGTCCTGAAACGCCAGCCGGATGGCACCTGGAAGGTCGCCGTCTCAATCTTCAACAGCGACCGGCCCTAGGGCCAGCGCGGCCTTCAGCGAGTCCACCGCCATGGCGCCGTGAGCGCAAGCGGTCGCCATGTTGGTGTCGGGTAGTTTGATAGGGAGTTTCATGATGGCAAGCGATGTCACGGTTGTTGGACTGGGTGCCATGGGGACGGCGCTGGCAGGTGCGTTATTGGACGCCGGACGGGCCGTAACCGTCTGGAACCGCTCGCCCGACAAGGCGCAGCCACTGGTGGACCGAGGCGCACAGGCCGCATCCGACCTGGGCGAGGCGGTCGCCGCCAGTCCCCGGACAATTGTCTGCCTGATGAATTACACGGTCACAAAAGCCCTGTTCGGAACGCCGCGGGTTTCCAGCGCGGTGTCCGGGCGCAACGTCATACAACTCGGCACCTCCACGCCGCAGGAATCCGAAGACAGCCAAAGGCAATTCAACAGCTGGGATGCGGGATATGTCGATGGCACCATCATGTGCTGGCCCGGGAATATCGGAACTCCCACCGGACGGATCGCGGTCGCCGGATCACAGGCGTCTTTCGAAGATTGCGAGGGTGACCTGAAGATACTCGCGGGCGACCTGCGATACATGGGAGTCAATGTCAGAGCCGCCGCGACCCTGGAACTTGCGTTCCTGTCGCGCCTGCTGGGGATCATATTCGGATCAATCCATGGTGCGCTGGCCTGCGAAGCCGAAGGCGTGCCCGTGTCAGAGTTCACCGCGATCCTGCCTCCCGGCGACAGGGCGATCCCTTTGACCGAGACCATCCATGCGGGGACGTTTGACAAAATTTCGGGCGGCGGCGCGTCGGTCGACGTGGCGGGTGAGGCGGTTGCCGGTCTTTATGATCACGCGGCTTCCGCGGGCATCAACACCGAACTGCCTGCGTTGATGCGCGAATGGATCAAGCGGGCGCAAGCCGCCGGTTACGGCAAGCAGGAAACAGCGGCCGTCATCAAGATCCTGCGGCAAGACAGGTGAGTGCCTTTCCAAAGGCCCGGACCGGTTTACCGAGATGGCCGCCTTTCACCAAGCAGCTCCGCCACCCAATCCGGAACGATCTCGGTGGCCGGGCCGAACCGCGTCTCGTCGAAGCTGGATACCGAAACCGACGGCTCCAGGTTCAGCTCCACTGTCCGCGCGCCTGCCGCCATTGCCTCATGCACGAAAGCGGCCGCCGGATAGACCTGCCCCGAAGTGCCGATGGCGGCAAAAAGCGATGCCCCGGCCAGATGGTCATAGATTTCGTCCATGCGATAGGGCATCTCGCCGAACCACACCACATCGGGGCGCGCGGACGGGGTGGCGCAGGCCGGGCAGGGGTGACCTTTCTGCATCTCATCAGGCGCGGCCCAGCGATGGCCACAAGCCCCGCAGAGCGCCCCGGCCAATGTCCCGTGCATGTGGATCACGTCCGCCGCACCGCCTGCCTCGTGCAACCCGTCCACATTCTGCGTGACGATCACCACCTTTGCGGGCCAGTCGCGTTGCAGCCGTGCCAGCGCCCGGTGCGCGGCGTTGGGCCGGGCCCGGGCCGCCTGCGCCCGGCGGGCATTATAGAACCCATGCACCAGCGCCGGGTCGCGGGCGAAACCCTCGGGCGTGGCTACATCCTCGATCCGGTGCCGCGCCCACAACCCGTCCTCGTCGCGGAACGTGCCCAGCCCGCTTTCCGCCGAAATCCCCGCTCCGGTCAGTATCACGATCTTTCCCATGTCTCCCTCAGCCGCTAAAACCGGATCATCATGACCCAGCGAATCCTGTTTGTCTGCCTCGGCAATATCTGCCGCTCTCCTGCCGCCGAGGGCGTCTTTCGCGCCCGCGTTCCGCATATCCCCGCCGACAGCGCCGGAACCGCCGGATGGCACGTGGGCAAAGCACCCTACGGTCCGATGCAACAGGCCGCCCGCGCCCGCAACCTCGACCTCAGCCCCCTGCGCGCCCGCCAGTTCTGCGTCGCCGATTTCGACCGCTTCGACCTGATCCTTGGCATGGACGCGGCCAACATGGCCGATATCGAGACGCTACGTCCGCCGGGCAACGCCACGCCCGTTCGCCTGCTCACCGATTTCGCGCCCCAAACTGGCGCCGACCACGTGCCCGATCCGTATTACACCCGCGATTTCGACGGCGCGCTCGACCTGATCGAAACCGCCATCGAGGGGCTGAAACTTCACCTCGCCTGAGCCTATCCAGGGATGACCGTCAACCGGTCGCTCAGCCACGGCAGGCGCGCCACCGCCGGGTCGATCATATGGGCCTGCATCAGACGGCGCATCATCTCGGCCACGTCGCGCGGCACCTGATCGGACCAGTCAGACCGGGTAAACAACGAGATCCGGCGCGAGAAATCTCCGAACGGCACCGGGAACGCGTCGATCTCGCCGTGGAACCGTTCGGCGCGCATATAACCCAGCGGCGTCGTCAGCGCCCAGCCCAGCCGCCGCCCGACCATCGCCATCAGGGCCAGATGCGAGCCGATCTCGAACCGCTCCTCGAATTCCAGCTTGTGGCGCGCCAGCTGTGCTTCGATCTGGCGGCTGATCAACTGCTCGCGGGCATAGCGCAGAAACGGCAGATCCTCCAGCGCGCCAGTCACGTCGCCCCCTTCGGAAACCGCACCCTTGGGAGCCACCAGAATGAAGGGGTCGTTGACCAGCGGATATTCCACTACCCCCTCCAGCATCTCGCCGCTATGGGCCGATACCGCGATATGCAGCCGCTGCGAGGCCAGCGCCTCGAAAATTTCCAGACTGGGCAGGGTGACCAGCTTGAACTTGCTGCGGGTCAGGCTGTCGGCCAGCAACGTCGCCAACCGCGGCGTCAGGTCATTGTCGAAATCGTCGATCAGCCCGATCGACAGCGTGCTCAGATGGCCCAGATCCATCACCATCAGTTCGCTTTGCGCCAGCTGCAATTCCGACAAAATCGCCTCGGCGCGGGCCTGAAAACCACGCCCCGCCTGCGTCAGCCGCATCGGCCGCCGTCCGTGATCGACCAGATCGGTGCCCAGCGCCTGTTCCAGATTGCGCAGCTGCTGGCTAACCGAAGGCTGGCTGAGCCCGGTGATTTCAGCCGCCTGCGCGACCGAGCCGGTCCGCGCCAGCGCCGCGAACACCTCCAGCCCTCTCAGGGTCACGCCCTTGATCACCATGCAACCACCCCTTGTCGTTGCGCCATTTCTGAGGCGCAGCGTGCATCAGGTCAAGGATTGCGTCCGGCTTAGCTACAGATCGCCTGCGCCATCTGGCCAAAGTTCTGATACCGATCCCACAGTGCATCGTCGCGTGCGGTTTTCGACATCTTCAACTCCTGCGCCTGATGCGGATCGGTAAACCACTTGGCCACCGTCTTCTGATCACCGCGGGTTAGGGCCTGATCGGCCACGCGCTGGATGCAGCTGCACCGGTCCCGGGTTGCGGCCGTGCGGTCGGACGCCAGACACGCCCGCTTGATCTGCGCCGCGTCCGCGACCGGAGCCACCGCCATCAGAGAAGCCGCACAAAATGCGATTAAGAGGAACTGTTTCATGCTCATGCCTCGTTTTTGCCTGCCCGGACGGGTCTTGCGCCCCTCTCGGTCGTGGGCGAAGTATGACGCAACTGGAGCGTGCAATCAATTCACGATTTCTGAACCGCACCGTTTTCGGTCAGAAAGCGACGCATACAAGCACCAAACAGCGTTGTTCGTAGGCAGGGCTTCCTCCCCGGACTTGTCACGACAGAAAGGGCAACCACCGCTCCACCGCTTTGATCAGGGCCTCGATTTTTTCGGGATGTTTGGCGACATAGGCCGCGCCGCTGGCAGGAACACCCCACTTGATCACCGTATCAACCGCCAGATCACCCTTGGATGCGCACCATTTCAGCACTCCCGCCAGGCCGGACGTCAGTGCCTCTAGGATTGCGGCGACCCGGTCCTTGCCCGGGCTTTCTCTGGCAACTTCAACTTCAAGGTCTTCAACGGCACTCCAGATCAGTGTGACAGAGTGCACAAGCTGTTCCTGTTCAATGCCTTCCGGCGGGTTGTTCCCGCCAATGCCGTGGCGGTTTGCAATTTCGACCCGGTTACGCCCGGTGATGTCGCCCAGAGCCATTTCCACCCGGATACGTTCGATTTCGGCAGCGACGGCTTCGGGACCGGCCTCCCAAACGGCATCGTCAATCAGCGCGACGCGGCGCTGTGCGTCCCAGTCGAGGGGGTTGCCGGCAAGGAACCCGGCGTACCAGTTCTGAAACCAGTCGGTCCCGAATTCACGTGCGACAATGTCAAAGAAGATTGCCGCGCGTTTGGATGCATGAGGGTTGTCCTGAAACCACAGTTTCAGAAGGAAGGGATTGTTTGAATTGAAATCGTCGTTAAGCGAGTTGTGCAGGTATTCTGTGGCCAGGTTGCGAAGATCACCATCGGCATTGGCCGCGCCGCGAAAGTAGTTGTTCAATCTGCTGATTGAAGCACGGCAGCAAGGCTCCGGCGCGCGCTCGTCGCTCATTGCAGAAACGGCCTCGTCAAGCGCGCCGAACCGAAAATCAAATGCGCCGACCTCTTCCCTAAAGGCACGGTCGAATTCTTCGCCACGACGCCCCAACACTTTTGGCAGTTCCTTGCCCTCGTATCCGACCACGCTGACAAGAAGGCGCAGGTATAGGCAAAGAAAGTCATGCAGGCGTTGCACCCTGTTGTCGTCCGACAGACGGGACGCAACAGCCGCCGCCGCAGGCACCGACCTGAGGGCATTGCGCTTTAGAACATCGCGCAGCTTGATTTCATCGGCGCTCAGCAGCCAAGTATCAATCGTTTCGTTGCTCAGGCTCCGTGCGCCGTCGTTCTCCACCTTGACCGCCTTAAAAAACCCGCTAATACGCGGACCATGACAGACCTCGCTCATATCCGCAATTTCTCCATCGTCGCCCATATCGACCATGGCAAATCCACCCTTGCCGACCGGCTCATCCAGGAGACCGGGACGGTGCAGGATCGTGACATGAAGGAACAGCTGCTCGACGCCATGGATATCGAGCGCGAGCGTGGCATCACCATCAAGGCCAACACCGTCCGCATCGACTATACCGCCGACAATGGCGAGGCCTATGTGCTGAACCTGATCGACACGCCCGGTCACGTCGACTTCGCCTATGAGGTCAGCCGCTCCATGCGCGCGGTCGAGGGCTCGCTGCTGGTCGTGGACAGCACCCAGGGGGTCGAGGCGCAGACGCTCGCCAACGTCTATCAGGCCATCGACGCCGATCATGAAATCGTGCCGGTGCTCAACAAGATCGACCTGCCCGCCTCCGACTGCGACCGCGTGGCCGAACAGATCGAGGACGTGATCGGCATCGACGCATCCGGCGCCATCCGGGTCAGCGCCAAGACCGGCGTCGGCATCCACGAAACGCTCGAGGCCATCGTCGCGCACCTGCCCGCGCCCAAGGGCACGCTTGATGCGCCGCTCAAGGCGATGCTGGTGGATTCGTGGTATGACAGCTATCTCGGCGTCATCGTTCTGGTCCGCATCATGGATGGCACGCTGAAAAAGGGCATGCGGGTCAAGTTCATGTCGAACGGCACCCTGCACCATGTCGACCGCATCGGCGTGTTCCGTCCCGCCATGCAGGTGGTCGACCAGCTTGGCCCCGGCGAGATCGGCTTTCTCACCGCCTCGATCAAACAGGTCCGCGACACCCGCGTCGGCGACACCATCACCAATGACCGCAACGGCTGTGAAAAGGCGCTGCCGGGCTTCAAACCGGCGCAGCCGGTGGTCTTCTGCGGCCTCTTCCCGGTGGACTCCGCCGAATTCGAAGACCTTCGCGACGCAATCGAAAAGCTGGCGCTGAACGACGCCTCCTTCTCCTACGAAATGGAAACCTCCGCCGCGCTCGGCTTCGGCTTCCGCTGCGGCTTCCTCGGTCTCTTGCACCTTGAGGTCATCCGAGACCGCATCGAACGCGAATACGATATCGAGCTCATCACCACCGCGCCGTCGGTGATCTATCACGTCTACATGAAAGACGGCGAGGTGATCGAACTGCACAACCCCGCCGACATGCCCGACCTCTCCAAGGTCGACCACCTTGAGGAGCCGCGCATCAAGGCGACCATTCTGGTGCCCGACGAATATCTCGGCGACGTGCTGAAACTTTGTCAGGACCGCCGCGGCATCCAGATGGACCTGACCTATGCGGGCAGCCGCGCCATGGTCGTCTATGACCTGCCGCTGAACGAGGTCGTTTTTGATTTCTACGACCGCCTGAAATCGGTGACCAAGGGCTATGCCTCGTTCGACTACCAGATGACCGGCTACCGCGAGGACGCGCTGGTCAAGATGTCGATCCTTGTGAATGACGAGCCGGTCGACGCGCTTTCCACCATGGTTCACCGCGACCGGGCCGAGATGCGGGGCCGGGCGATGTGCGAAAAGCTCAAGGACCTGATCCCGCGCCACATGTTCAAGATCCCGATCCAGGCCGCCATCGGAGGCAAGGTCATCGCCCGCGAGACCCTGTCCGCCCTGCGCAAGGACGTGACCGCCAAATGTTACGGCGGCGACGCCACGCGGAAACGCAAACTGCTGGACAAGCAGAAGGCGGGTAAGAAGAAGATGCGCCAGTTCGGGAAGGTGGATATCCCGCAGGAGGCGTTTATTAGCGCCTTAAAAATGGACAGCTAAGGCTGTCCATCTTGAGTGTTGCCGAGCCAATATGGTCGGACATGCTTCGATCTTCTTTGTGTTTATGCTGAAAACTATGCTTTCTTGGCCTGTAATCGTTCACGCCTCGCCTTTAGCAACCCGGGCATCGTGAAAAGGTATTGCATAAACATGTCACAGAAGGCCCTTAGCTCCCTAGTTTCAACCTCATCCGCGTCAACGTACCTGTGTTTGTGGTATTGACCAATTACACGGATTTGGTGGGCCCATTCTTTCATTGATTGAGTCAACGTTCCTGAGTCGAAAAGCTCATTAATTCTGCGTGTAAGGTCGATCTTTTGCGATGACTCCTCTAGTGCTTCGCTCTCGTCAGTCCCTGCAGTGGCGGCAACGCATGCAAACTCTAGTGCTTGCAAATACAATTGGGCGGAGGCTTTCCAGCGTTTTGAAGAAAAATTGAATTCAGCGTCTTGATACGTCTCTTCCAGAAGGTTGGGCATGTAGCCGGGAACCGATAGCTCGTTTTTGGGCAAGAGTGTACACTCTCTCAAAGCCGAATGATCAAAAACTACTTCATCTTTCCAAAACTCTTCGATTTCGTGCGCCCAACCTGAATTTACATGGAAACTCAACAGCGACCCGTTGTTGCAGTTGTCGCAGGTCATAAAACAAAAGTTCCGTTGGTTGAGACTGTCCTGTGGCCTTACGTGCACAGACTTCACCCGCATAATTGAATTGGTGCCGCAATACGGGCAAGATAACCTGAACGCCACGATTTCTCCTATCAAAAGCTAAGTATATTGGTTTGAATCAACTGGGTTTTGATCAAAGTAAGAGTGCATAGGCGAACTTGCAACGCACTGAAATCCAGTTTCAACTACGGCTGCGAAAGTGCCAAGGTGATTGACACTCTGTAGCCACCCGCCCGGCGGCACCGCCGGGCCGCGCCGACCCGCTCCCATGGGGCGGCGCGTTTGCGCCACCCCTCGGGTCGGTCGCGGCCCTCTGCTCTGTTGATCAACCGTTACAAACGCGTTTGCGCCCCGGGGCTCCGCCCGTTCGCGGCTGAAATCGTTTACTGGACAGTTTCCGAGACGGACCTCACCCCCCCCCCCCCCCCGGGGCCGGCGCTGCCCTCGGCTCTACTGATCAGGCCCTCGGCGACAGAAGCCCAGCTTAGACGCACACATCACAATGTGTTATTCTCTGCGGGGGGGACCGCGTTGAGGCGGCCATATTGTTTAGGTGCTTGCAACGCCAGACCCTCAGAAACGAGAGGTTACTATGCACAAGTGTTTACTGACGACCGCAGTCACCGTCCTGATCAGCGGCCTGACCCTCTCGGCTCAGGCCGAGACGTTTGACGGAACCTCCAAGGGGATGGGTGTCAATAACAACACGGTCTTTGGCATATCGGACGGCCACGCCGTGGTGAAGACGCAGACCGATTATGACAGTTTCGAGGTTACCTCCGGGCACCCGCTGGAAGGGGCGAGCGGGCCTTGTTTCGGTTCGGTTCTGATCAATGGGGCTGGGGTCTCGGGCACCGGGAACTGCGTGTTCGAAACCGCGTCGGGTGACAAGGCGGTGATGAGCTGGGTGGCCACCGGCTTGGGCGCGGATGGTGCGCTGACGGGGAATTGGACCGTCTCGGGCGGCACCGGAAACTGGGCCAGTGCAACGGGTGAAGGGACGTTTTCGTCGCTCACCGATCCGGACACCCAAAAGTTCGTCAACACGATTTCCGGCAGTATCACGATCGACTGACACCCGGCCAATCCACAAGAACGGCGTGGCCCGGACGGGCTCCGGGCGCGCTAAAACATGCCTGCAAACATAGAACGGGGTTCCACCCCACTCCTCCTCAACCCTAAAGCTTTAATTAACGACCAGTGAAGTTTCCCTTAGGTTAATTGCAATTTTTGTGATTACCGCCCACCTCTGAACCAGACCGGAAAGGTCCTGAAACGGAGGAAACCAAATGACCAAATTCATGACTGCGGGTGCCGCCGCCCTGGCCACCAGCCTTGCCCTTGGAACCGCTGCAATCGCCGATACCACCCCCGACCTGCGCGGTGTCTGGTCGGCAAGTTACACCACCGTGTCCCCCGACCGTGCGTTCACCGGTGAGGGCCCGCGTTTCAATCAGGCCGAATGGACACTGGAAATCGCCGAGCAGCAGGGCAACGTCTTCTGGGGGCCCAGCAAGTGGCGCCGTGACGGGGATACCGAATGGACCGAGTATCAGGCCACCGGCAGCATCCGCATGGATGGCTCGAACGCCATCGGCATCGTCGAAACCGCGCCCTCGATCAGCGGCGCCAACGGGTTGATCGACGCCAGGTATGAAGATGGCAAGATTTATGCCGATTTCCGCAGCCTGCGGAGCGGCACGACCTACAGCACCGTGCTGGAACGCGTCGCAAGCTGACGCATCCCGGTTCTGTCAGGTCAATGAGCGGTGTGGGCGCGCACCGCTCATTTTTGTTGCGGCCGACCGAACAGCCGTGCCCACCACGCGCTCTCGGCCCGCTCCATCACCTCGCCGCCCTCCACCGGTTCCAGCCCGCCGCGCTGCAGGATGCGCCGTTCCTCGGCGCGGGTCATCTGCACCTCGCGCATCTGCCACGCCGCTTCGCGCGCGGTGACATAGGTGCCGTCCGGCCCCGGCTCCATCCCCGGAATGCCCTTGCCGCGCGACCACCAGCCCCGGATGCCGCTCAGCGGGTGGCGCCAGCCGATCTGTTCGTTGTCCGTCAGGTCCCAGATGCGTTCGGCCTCCGCCACCGAGACCAGCGCCGCCAGCGCCTGTCCGCGCCGGGTCAGGATGATCACCTCGCGCGGGTCCTGGGCGCGGGTGACAAGCTGGCCCAGCTGCTCGCGGGCGCGGGAAATCGGGATGTGCATGGGCGAATCTCCTTTGTACGATTCGGACAATCGGGGGTCCGAGACTGGGACATTTCGGTAAATTCGGCCCTGCCCAAGCGTACGCCGGCCTTCGCAGGTGCAGAAAGATGCGATTTTCGGGCTGGAAAAAGATGTGTGGATTTTTCCTGTTTTAAGCGCGTGCGGGGGCGCGGATTTTCGGGTTTTCCACATAGCCGTACAAGTGGATATCAACATGTTATCCCCGCCTAATTTTCATGCTGCGGTGCTATTTTCTTGTCTGAACGCGAGGCCGGTGCCAAGGTCAGTTCATCGCAAGGGTTCCTAGGAGCCGGAGCGGGACGCACAGGCCAAAAGGGGGTCGTCGCGGAGGAAGGTGGGTCTTAGGATCTACGTTTCACTGCAATGGCTTACCGGGAACAGGTCGGTCGCGAGGGGCCCTCGGGCTCGTGGCGAAGGATCGGTTTTTCATAAGGGTTGTGCGGGCTGTGTGAGGCCCCCCGGGTGTCATGCGGCGGTGCCGGTCCTTCGGGATCGGGGCAACTGGTCAGGGGTACTTTTCGGAGGAAGCCGGGCCACTAAGGCGTCAGGAGTGTCCGTCTGGATGCATGCAAGGACCGCGTCTGAGCACCTGACGCCTTTTCCTTTTTCAGGTCAGGGATCATACAGGCCACCACTCGTAATCCGTTGAAAAGAAACGGGGATCAACTTCATTTTAAGTTGATCCCCGTCGTCAGCGTCTGCTGATGCATTACCGCGTCTATGCACCTGTGATGTTGTAGCTACTCGGTTTGTCTGGGGAATTCAACCATATATTGCGTATAACGCGGGAAGCGTGCCCATATTTTGTTTTCGATCGGCGAGGTGCCCGGCACCAGGCAACGTCCCGCCACATGAATGCGGTTGGCCAACATGCGGAGGCGCTTTCTTCGTGCAATCAGAGTTTCTTCTGAATGTCCGAAGCCACTCCCTCGATCGCGTCTCCGGCCTTTTGAACATCGCGCCCCGCCCCTTTGGCGGTTTCGCAAGCGGCCAGAGAAAAAAGGGCAAGGCCAACCAAGATTGCGCGGATCATTCTGCTCTCCGTTTTTTCTGTTTGTCCTTCCCGTAGCACCTCTTGCGTTGCAAGGCCAGTGGCGTAGTTGCCCTGCTAGCGGCGGCGGATGAACGGGGCGAAAATTGTGATCGCCAGAAACAGAAAGGCCGCGGCGCAGACGATGCTCGGCCCGGCGGGGGCATCTGCCAGATAGGCTGCTCCAAGCCCGCTCAGAGCAGCGATGCCACCAAGGAACGCGGCTGCGCCTGCCATACCTTCCGGCGTTCTGACCAGAGGCCGCGCGCCGGCGGCGGGGATCACCAGCAAGGCGGCGATCAGCAGGACGCCAACAACCTTGATCGCAACCGCGACGGTCAGGGCGAGGGCGAGTGTCAGCCATAGTTCCTCTTGTCTCGGGTTCACTCCCGAAGCGCGGGCGAGATCCGGGTTCAGGGTCGATACCAGCAAGGCAGACCAGCGCCATGTGATCCCTCCGACGATCAGCGCGGCGCCGCCCCAGATCGCGGCAAGATCGGCGCGGGTCACGGCAAGGATGTCACCGAACAGGAACGCGCTAAGGTCCAGCCGGACATCCGATAGCAGTGTCACCGCCACCATCCCCGCGGCCAGGGCGGTGTGGGCCATGACGCCAAGCAAAGTATCCATCGCGTATCCGCGCCCGCGAAAAGCGGTGATCGCAAGGCCCATGACAAGCGCCGCCACGATGACGGCCGGCAATAGCGGCAACGAAAAACTGAGCGCGAGCGCGACACCGAGGATCGCGGCATGGGCCGTGGCCTCGCCGAAATAGGCCATGCGGCGCCAGACCACGAAACAGCCCAAGGGGGCAGTTGCGATGGCGACACCCAGCCCGGCCAGGGCCGCACGGACCATGAAATCATCCAGCATCAGTGTGTCTCTTCGTGCAGGTGGTCGTGATCGTGCGAGTGGGTATGCTGATGACGGTAAAGCGCCATTGTCCCTTTGGTGCCGCTGCCGAACAATGCGCGATATTCCGGGGCGTCCGCAACCATTTGCGGCGAGCCTTCACAGCAGATATGACCGTTCAGGCACAGGACGCGGTCGGATGCGGCCATGACGACGTGCAGGTCATGGCTGATCATCAGAATGGCGCAGCCCAGCTCATGCCGGACCTGTTCGATCTGTTCGTAAAACGCGGCTGAACCCGGCTGATCAAGGCCCTGTGTTGCCTCATCCAGAAGCAGCAATTGCGGTTTCTCCAGCAAGGCGCGGGCCAGCAGAACGCGCTGAAACTGGCCGCCGGAAAGATCGGCCATCTGGCGATGGCGGATGTCTGAAACCCCGGCCCGCTCCAGCGCGCCCAGAGCCGTCGGAGACGCGATACGCCGGGGCAGGCTGAGGAACCGTTCTACTGTCATTGGCAGGGCTGCATCCAGGGCCAGTTTCTGCGGCACATATCCGATCCGCAAACCGGGCGCTCGGACAATCCGGCCCCGCGTCAGAGGCACCGCGCCGATCAGAGCGCGCAGAAAGGTGGATTTGCCAGACCCGTTCGGCCCAACAATAGTGACGATTTCACCTGCCGAGATCGCGACATCGATCCCGTCGAGGATCGGACGTCCCTCAAGCTCGATCCGGACCCCTTCGGCGGCAATAACCGGCTGTCTCATTCCGCGCCTCCCCGGCAGGCGGGGCAAAGGCCTTCGGCCTCAACCACAACGCGTTCGATAACAAAGCCGGTTTTGTCGGCGGCGGTCCCAAGCCGGCCCTGTTTCAATTCCGTTTCTGCTTCGGCCACGGCCTTGCATTCCCGGCAGATCAGAAAGGCGGGAACGTGTTCGTGGGTGGGGTGCGCGCAAGCGGTATAGGCGTTCAACCGCTCTATCCGGTGGACGAAACCGTTTTGCACAAGAAAATCCAACGCCCTGTAGGCGACCGGCGGTTGCGAGCCCATCCCCTCGGCAGCGAGAATGTCGAGGATGTCATATGCCCCCATCGCCCGGTGCTTTTCCAGCAGGATTTCCAGAACACGCCGCCTTACAGGCGTCAACTGCAGCTTGTGCCGACGGCATTTCGATTCCGCCTGCTGTATAGCTGTTGTGATGCAGGTGCTGTGATCGTGTTTGTGAAATCCGATGGTGGTCACGGGATGCTCCGCTGTTTCGGGTCTTGATATGTTATAACGTCTGAACTATCAAGGCGGCCGGAATGTAATAACATATCATTGAGAGGTGTCACGATGCGGTTCCCGATTCTTGCGGCCCTGTCCCTGTGGGCGGGTTCATCGGCGGCGGAGGTGCCGGTTGTGGCGACGGATATCGCACCTGTGCATTCGCTGGTGGCGCAGGTCATGGACGGGGTAGGGACGCCGCTGCTTGTCATTCGTCCCGGCGTATCCCCGCACGATTATGCCCTGCGCCCTTCGGAAGCGAAAGCGTTGCAATCTGCGCATCTGGTGGTCTGGGTCGGGGAAAGCCTTACGCCTTGGATGGAAAAGCCGATCTCGGCTTTGGCGGCTGATGCCGTGCAGCTGGAATTGCTGGAACTGGACGGAACCATCCTGCATGAATTCCACGACGGGCATGAAGGAGAGGACGCGCACGGGCATGATCACGAAGGGTTGGACCCACACGCCTGGTTGGACCCGCGCAATGCACGGAACTGGCTGGGCCACATCGCCAGCGCTTTGGCGGAGGCCGACCCTGAAAATGCCGGCGC
Source organism: Ruegeria sp. AF8 (assembly GCF_056541825.1). Classification (NCBI taxonomy): domain Bacteria; kingdom Pseudomonadati; phylum Pseudomonadota; class Alphaproteobacteria; order Rhodobacterales; family Roseobacteraceae; genus Ruegeria; species Ruegeria sp. AF8. The sequence goes on from NZ_JBQFYW010000001.1 coordinate 400,032, forward strand.
GTATCAGTCTAATGCCGCGGCCGCGAAGGACCGGCTGGTACAGTTGGAGGCAGACCTCGTCGCGCGTTTGGCCCCGATGCAGGATCGCCCATTTGTGACGTATCACGATGCCTACAGGTATTTTGAACACCGGTTTTCTCTGAAAAGTGCCGGGTCGATCACCTTTGGGGATGCCGGCTCGCCCGGCCCCGCGCATCTGGCGGAAATGCGGGAGCTGGTGCGCAGCGAAAACGTGACCTGCATCTTTTCCGAGCCGCAATTCGATACCCGGCTCGTGGATGCCGTGGCCGACGGTGGTGGGGTGCAGGTGTATCTTCTTGATCCGCTGGGGGCAGAGTTCGAGCCGAACGCGGGACTGTACGATGCCGTCCTGAACCGAATGGCGGACGGCTTTGCCGCCTGCGCCGACGGTAAATAGCAAACAGTCAGGCGGTCCGGAAGCCTTCGATCAACTGGCGCAGGCCAAAGGCTGCGCCAGCAAATATCGCGGCGAAGGTTACCGGTGCGCTGAGCGCCAGAGTGCTGAACGCGGTCAAGCCTTGCCCGACTGTGCAACCAATCGCCAGCACTGCGCCGATTCCCATGATCGCGGCGCCAAAAATTTGCCGGCGCAGCTCGCGCGGGTCCTCGCAAGCCTCCCATCTGAAATGGCCACGGATGATCGAGCCCACCAGGGCCCCGGTCCAGACACCCGCCACCGATCCCACCGCAAAGGACAGAGGCCGCAGGCTGCCGGTCATGGCGAAAAGGATGGTTTCCCCGACCGGGGCCGAGAAACTGTGCGAGACGACGGGAAGAGCCTCGAACCCGTGCTGCGCGACCCAAAAGGTGCCGGCCCATCCGGACACGATGGCCAGTCCGACGACCAGCGACCACAATATGGACTTGGGGCTGTGCCGCAGCGATGGTCCCCACAGCGCGGCGATGCAGATTGCAACGCCCGCCAAAAGGCCGACGGCGCTTGCGGGCAGGCCGGTCAGGTCAGCCGCGTGATGTGCAAGGCCGGGTGGCATTTCGTTGGCCACCGGGATTTGCGGGAACAGGAAGTTTCGGATCGGGGCCAGCGGGCCGCTGAGAGTGACGTAGGTAAAGACGCCCATGACCAGCACGATGACAAAGGCACGCAGATCGCCGCCCCCCAGCCGGGCGATGGCGCCATAGCCGCAGTTTCCGGACAGGGCCATGCCATACCCGAACATCAACCCGCCTATGATCGAGGCCAGCGGATTCCATCGGATCGACAGGTAGTAGCTGTCGCCCGGATCAAACAGGCCGAAAGCGGCCAGCGCAAAGCTTCCCACAACAGCGCTGCCAATGGCCAGAACCCACATCCGCAGGCGCAGGTCTGAACCGCCATAGAGCAGGTCTTCGATCGCGCCCAGCGTGCAAAACCGGCCCAGACGAGCTGCAAGTCCCAGCAGAATGCCGCCGCCGAAACCGATTGCGGCGACGATCTGATGATCTGTCAGAAACTCGAACACGGATCATCTCCCCTGCTGAACCCATGTGGAATTGTCACGGAGCATGCAGAATTCATCGATCTGCCGCAAGCGGTCAGGTAGACGATCGGGCCGACACGCTTCGTCGGCCGGCGCAGCATGGTTCAGTTTTCGGTCTTGCAGAACAGATCATAAACCACTTCCAGCATGCGCCGGGGGCGGTCGTCGGCCAGACGGTAATAGATCGCCTTGCCGTCGCGTCGCGGCACGACCAGCCCTTCAAGGCGCAGTCGCGAAAGCTGCTGAGACACGGCGGCCTGGCGGGCGGCGAGCAGTTCCTCCAATTCGGTGACGGATTTTTCACCCGAGACCAGATGGCAAAGGATCATCAACCGGCCTTCGTGGCTGATCGCCTTGAGAAAATTCGACGCCTTGGTCGCGTTTTCGACCATTTTGTCGAGTTCTTCTTCGGCCATATCGGTCGAAAACTTCGGCAGTGCCATTCTTTCAGTTCCTCACCTTCCCAGCGGATGCTTGGGGCGGTTTCCGGGCCGCCGCGATCCGGTGGTCAATTGCGTTACACTGCTTGCCCGGATATTTCCAGCCACAAGCCTGCGATTATCACGAAAGTGCGACTGCACTGTCTCAGCCTCCGGTCAGCGACACTGTTCGAAACTCCGTGTACTCGACAAGTAGGCGTTCTAGCAGGGGCCAGAAGAAATCTTCGCCCGGATATCCTTCGAGCCGCCCCAATTCACGCCCGTCCCTGACCACAAGAAAGGTCGGCGTGAAAGTCACCGGCCGTTCGAGCGACACTTCGCCCGGTATGTCTCTGATATCGACACGGCGCAGCGGCGCGAACCTGCCCTCGGGTGTCTTCGGATAGATCGGAGCGATTTCTGCGTTCCAGCGGGCGCACCAACCGCATCCCCGCTGTTCGATCATCACAAGTTCGGTCGCAGCAGCTGGCAGCGCCCAAAAGGTGGCAAAACAAAACCAAAGCAGGAAGCGGTGTATCGGCATGGCGTTATTGACCCGGTGTTTCCTATAATATAATTTGAATGTGTGAATTTTGCAACCTGCCGGTCAACCGGTCTTTTCCCTGGGTGGTTCAATGCTGGAAGTTTCTCTGGTCGGCGCATTGACCGCGGGTCTGCTCAGTTTCTTTACACCCTGCATTTTGCCGATGGTCCCCTTCTATCTGTCCTATCTTGGCGGGCTGAGCATCGCGGAGTTGCGCGGGGATGGCCGGATCGCGCGAGGCGCTCAGAAGCGTTTGCTGGTCTCGGCCCTGATGTTCGCCCTTGGCGTCACCACGATATTCATGCTGCTCGGCATGGGGGCGACGGCACTGGGAAGGTTGTTCGGACAGTATATCGACGCGCTTTCTTATGTGGCGGCGGCGATCCTGCTGGTGTTCGGATTGCATTTTCTGGGCGTGGTTCGAATTCCGCTGCTCTACCGTGAAGCCAGACTGGAGAGTTCGGCCGAGGCTTCCAGCGTGTTCGGCGCCTACCTGATGGGGCTGGCTTTCGGGTTCGGCTGGACGCCCTGCGTGGGGCCGGCGCTGGCATCGATTCTGATGATTGCGTCGGGGATGGGGGATATCTGGCGCGGGGCGCTGATGTTGTTCACCTATGGCTTGGGCATGACAGCGCCCTTTGTGCTGGCGGCTTTGTTCGCCAAGCCGTTTCTGGGTTGGGTGCAGCGCCATAGGGCCGCATTTACCTGGGTGGAAAAGGCCATGGGGGCAATGCTGATCCTGTTTGCGGTGCTGATCGTCACGGGCGGGGTCAACCTGATAGCGGATGCCATGATCCGATGGGTTCCGGGATTCGCCAACCTTGGCTGATTTGGGAGGAAAAACGTATGAACAGATTGCTTGCCGGAGTTTTCGCCATCCTGCTGGCTGCGCCGGTGTCGAGCGCGGAACTGGGGGACGATGGTCTGCACAAAGCGGACTGGTTGCGGGATACATTCAAGGATCTGGCCGAGGATTTTGAAGAGGCCCGGTCAGAGGGAAAGCGTCTGATGCTGCTGGTCGAACAGCGCGGCTGCCTGTATTGCCGGGACATGCATGAACAAACTTTCCCCGATCCACGGGTGAAGGCGATGCTGGAAGAGCGATATTTCCCTGTGCAGATCAACCTGCATGGCGATACTGAAATCGCGGATGCCGATGGGCAGCTCCTGTCGGAAAAGCAGGCGACCCGGCGTTGGGGCGTGCTGTTCACGCCGACGATGATCTTTCTGCCGGTCGAGTTGGACCCGGAACGTTCGGCGGCAGAGCAGGCGGTTGCGATCATGCCGGGCGCGTTTTCGGCGGGGACGACGCTGGATCTACTGACATGGGTTGCCGAAGAGCGCTATCTGGATCAGTCCGAGGAAGATTTCCAGCGCTACCATGCCCGGATGATTCGGGAGCGCAACGATGGCGACACCCGTTGAGTGAGATCGACCTGCTGTCATCGTCTCTGAAATATTCAAAGGAAATAAGGGCGGCGCGCGAAATAAAACAAAAAATTCACAAACATGAATTTGATGTTGCGTTCGGCCGTCGCTGTGGCCTACGGTATACCGAGCGAGTTTGGCCACGCGCGGCGTGGCAGCCAAGGGGAGGACACATGAAAACAGCATCACTGACACTGGCGGCAACATTGGCGGCAAGCGCCACGTTTGCCGAAATTAGCCCCAATGAGATTGCTTTCACCGAAGATGGTGCCGTCGAGACGTCCCTGACCGGACAGCCGGGCGACGCGGCCAACGGTGCGCTGGTCGTGGGCGAGAAATCCATGGGCAACTGCATTGCCTGCCATCAGGTTTCCGCTCTGGCGGATGTGCCGTTTCAGGGCGAAGTCGGACCATCCTTGAATGGTGCCGGTGACAGGTGGACCGAAGCTGAACTCCGTGGGCTTGTCGCCAACGCCAAGATGACCTTCGACGGCACGGTGATGCCCGCCTTCTACAAGACGGATGGCTTCATCCGTCCGGGCGACGCCTATACCGGTAATGCGCCCGAAGGCCCGTTGCCGCCGATTCTGGCCGCGCAGGACATTGAGGACGTGGTCGCATTCCTTGCGACCCTGAAGGAAGAGTAAGGCGCGCGCCGTGTCTTGCAGAATGCAAAGGAGAAAGACGATGGAATTCACTCGTCGTGACACCCTGGGCCTGGCCCTGGGCGCAGCGGCCCTCTCTGTCCTGCCGTTTCGCGCGAACGCGGCGGCCGAGGATCTGATCGCGGAGTTTACCGGGGGCGCCGACATGGCCGACACCGGAGTGACCCTGACCGCGCCGGAGATTGCAGAGAACGGCAATACCGTTCCGATCGAAGTCTCGGCCCCGGGCGCATCGGCGATCATCGTGCTGGCGGCCGGCAACCCGACACCGGGCGTGGCGACCTTTAACTTTGGACCCTTGGCCGCGTCTCAGGCCGCGTCGACCCGGATCCGTCTGGCGGAAACGCAGGATGTCGTGGCGATTGCCAAGCTGGCTGACGGTTCGTTCGCCAGGGCGAGCGCAACCGTGAAAGTGACCATCGGGGGCTGCGGCGGCTGAGTGCCGCCCATCCGCATAGACAGGAGATTTCAAAATGGCATCTGGTGTGAAACCCCGTGTGAAGGTCCCGAAAAGCGCTGCCGCCGGCGAGGCGGTGACGATCAAGACGCTGATCAGCCACAAAATGGAAAGCGGTCAGCGTAAGGACAAGGAAGGCAATGTCATTCCGCGTTCGATCATCAATCGCTTCACCTGCGAATTCAACGGACAACTTGTGATCGACGTCACGATGGAGCCGGCGATCTCGACCAACCCGTATTTCCAGTTCGAGGCGACCGTGCCGGAAGCGGGAGAGTTTGCTTTCATCTGGTATGACGACGACGGCTCGGTCTACGACGAGAAAAAGTCGATCGCGATCGCCTGACGCAGGCGCGAGGATAGCGGCCCGGCCGAACGGAACCGGCCGGGCCGACCACCCAAGGGAGGATAATGGATGAATATCAGGGCAATGACTGCGATTGCCGCATTGGTCGCCGCGCCGTTGACGGCGGTGGCTGGCCCCGATGAGGACAACCTCGTCGTGAATGGCGATATCGAGATGATCACGAAAACCGCTGCGCCGGCGCATCTCTCCGATGTTATGGATGAAATCTATTCGGGCTGGCATTTCCGCTCGGACGAAACCCAGGCGTTGCAGATGGACGATTTCGACAATCCGGCGCTGGTCTTCGTGGATCAGGCGCAAGAGGCCTGGGACACGGCCGAAGGAAGCGAAGGCAAGTCCTGTTCATCCTGCCATGACGCGGTCGAGGACAGCATGGCGGGTGTTCGCGCCGTCTATCCGAAGTGGAGCGAAGGCGCGGGCGAGGTTCGTACCCTGGCAATGCAGATCAACGACTGTCGCGAAAACCAGATGGGCGCCGAGAAATGGAAGTACACCGGCGGCGATATGGCGGCGATGGAGGCGCTGATTTCGGTCCAGTCGCGGGGCATGCCGGTGAATGTGGCAATCAATGGCCCTGCACAGGAAACGTGGGAAAAGGGTAAGGAAATCTACTATACGCGTTTTGGCCAGCTTGAGTTGAGCTGTGCCAATTGCCACGAACAGAACTATGGCAACATGATCCGCGCCGACCACCTGAGTCAGGGGCAGATCAACGGCTTTCCGACCTACCGCCTGAAGAACGCCAAGCTCAACACCTCCCACGCGCGGTTCAAGGGGTGTGTGCGAGACACACGCGCTGAAACCTTCAATCCGGGCAGCGATGAGTTTGTCGCGCTGGAGCTTTATGTCGCCTCGCGCGGTAACGGTCTGTCAGTCGAAGGCCCGTCTGTCCGCAACTGAATCCGATGAGTCCCGCGCCCTTTGGCGCGGGATTTGTCCCTTAAATTGAATTCAAACATGCGAATGTAATTCGCGCTCAAACGGGAAAGCTGATCCAGATGATCTCGCGTCGTGATTTTCTTCAGGTCTCTATGGCGGCCTCAGCCCTGGTGGGGGCATCGGGTTTTGGCAATTGGGCGCGGCTGGCCGCGCAGCAAAGCCTGACACAGGACCAGTTGCTGGAGTTCGAAACCTTTGGAAACATCAGCCTGATCCATATCACGGACATTCATGGCCAACTCAAGCCAATCTATTTCCGCGAGCCCGAGATCAACATGGGCGTCGGTGCGAACAAGGGGCAAGTGCCGCACATCACCGGCGCGGATTTTCGCAAAGCCTACGGGATCGCGGATGGCAGTGCATCGGCTTATGCCCTGAGTTACAACGACTTTTCCGCACTTGCGAAAGCTTATGGGCGCGTGGGCGGAATGGACCGTGTCGCCACCATCGTGAATGCCATTCGGGCGGACCGGCCCGACGCGCTGCTGCTTGATGGCGGAGATACATGGCACGGCTCCTACACCTGCTATCAGACCGAAGGGCAGGACATGGTCAATGTCATGAACGCCCTCAAGCCGGACGCGATGACCTTCCATTGGGAATTCACTCTGGGCAGTGAGCGGGTGAACGAGATTGTCCAGGGGCTGCCCTTTGCCGCGCTCGGTCAGAATATTTTCGACGCCGAATGGGACGAACCCGCGGAACTGTTCAAACCCTACAAGTTCTTTGAACGCGGCGGAGCCAAGGTCGCCGTAATCGGACAGGCTTTTCCTTATATGCCAATTGCCAATCCGGGCTGGATGTTTCCGGAATACTCGTTCGGTATCCGGGACGAGAACATGCAGGCCATGGTGGACGAAGTTCGCGCCGAGGGGGCGGACGTGGTGATCGTGTTGTCTCACAACGGTTTCGACGTCGACAAGAAAATGGCGGGCAGGGTCCAGGGCATCGACGTCATCCTTTCGGGTCATACCCATGATGCGCTGCCCGAGCCGGTTCTGGTCGGCAAGACGCAAATCATCGCCAGCGGATCGAACGGCAAGTTCGTCAGCCGGGTGGATCTGGATGTGCGGGACGGGCAGTTGATGGGGTTGCGCCACAAACTGATCCCGGTCTTCTCGGATGTGATTGCGCCCGATCCGGCAATGACAGCCTTGATTGACGAACAGCGTGCGCCCTATGCCGCTGACCTGTCCGAAGTGATCGGCAGGACGGAATCGCTGTTGTACCGCCGTGGCAATTTTAACGGCACCTGGGACGATCTGATCTGCGATGCCCTGATCTCGGAACGAGAGGCCGACATCGCCATGTCCCCCGGTGTGCGCTGGGGGCCAAGCCTTGTCCCCGGAGACGACATCACCCGTGAAGATATCTGGAACGTCACGTCGATGAGCTATGGGCAGGCTTACCGGTCCGAGATGACAGGTGAGTTCATCAAGGTGATCCTTGAAGACGTAGCCGACAACATCTTCAACCCGGACCCGTATTATCAACAGGGCGGGGACATGGTGCGTATTGGCGGTCTGAGCTATCGGATCGACATCAACAAGCCGCAAGGCGAGCGCATCAGCGAGATGGCGTTGCTTAGAACCGGCGAAGTGATCGATCCGGCCAAAACCTATGTCGTGGCCGGCTGGGCCAGCGTCAACGAGGGGACCGAAGGCCCGATGATCTGGGACGTGGTGGAAAATCACATTCGCAGGCAGGGGGCCGTCACGGTCAACCCCAATAATTCGGTCAACGTGGTGGGCGCCTGAGCGCCCTCCGATGAAGAAATGCGTCCGCAAAGGCGGTCGCGATGAAATTTCAGGAGGCAAGATCGAGATGAGTGAGAACTCCCCAAGAAACGCCCCGTCCCGCCGCCAGTTCCTGACCGGCGCTGCCGCCGCCGGCGCAGGGGCGGTTGCTGCGGGTGCAGCCGGGGCGGCAGAGCCGGAGACGCTGATCACGGAAGTGCAGGAATGGGCGCGGGCGATGGGCGAGGGGGTGGACGCCACACCCTATGGGATGCCGGTTCGGTTCGAATCGGACGTGGTGCGCCGCAATGTGGAATGGCTGACCGCTGACACGATCAGCTCGATCAACTTTACCCCGATACACGCGCTGGACGGCACCATCACCCCGCAGGGATGCGCGTTCGAGCGTCACCATTCCGGTGCCATCGAACTGAGCAAGCAAGATTACCGGCTGATGATCAACGGCCTCGTGGATACCCCGCTTGTATTCACCTATGCGGATCTCGAACGTTTTCCCCGTGAAAACCGCATCTATTTCTGTGAATGCGCCGCCAATACAGGGATGGAATGGGCCGGTGCGCAGCTCAACGGCGCGCAGTTCACGCATGGCATGATCCACAACATGGAATATTCCGGCGTGCCCCTGCGCACCCTGCTGCAAGAAGCCGGAGTGCAGACGGACGGTAAATGGGTCTATGTCGAGGGCGCCGATGCCAGCTCGAACGGCCGCTCGATCCCGCTGGAAAAGGCGATGGACGACGTTCTGGTTGCCTTCAAGGCCAATGGCGAGGCGCTGCGCAAGGAACATGGCTATCCTGTTCGCCTCGTCGTGCCCGGTTGGGAAGGCAACATGTGGATCAAGTGGCTGCGCAGGGTCGAGGTGACGGAAGGCCCGGTGGAAAGCCGCGAAGAGACCTCGAAATACACCGACACACTGGCCAATGGGGTCAGTCGCAAGTGGACGTGGGTAATGGATGCCAAATCTGTCGTCACCTCGCCGAGCCCGCAGGCGCCGATCACTCATGGGCCGGGTCCGCTGGTCATCACTGGCCTGGCCTGGTCGGGACGTGGTGCGATTACCGGTGTCGACGTGTCGGTCGATGGCGGTCAGAACTGGATGCCTGCGCGCCTGGCCGCTCCGGGCACCGACAAGGCGTTGACACGGTTCTATCTTGATCACGAATGGGACGGCACGGAAATGCTGCTGCAGGCCCGTGCCAAGGATTCGACCGGTTACGTGCAGCCCAGCAAGGCGCAACTGCGCGACGTGCGGGGCGAAAACTCGATCTATCACAACAATTGCATCCAGACCTGGTGGATCAAGGCGAATGGAGAGGCCGAGAATGTCGAAGTTTCCTAATCTGCTGGCCGGTGGCGTGATTGTCGCTCTGGCAGCTGCCGCACCGGCTTTGGCCGAAACATTCGGCCTTGGCCGCCCGGCGCTGCCCGAGGAGATCGCCGCCTGGGATCTTGACGTATCGCCGGATGGAACCGGTTTGCCTGCGGGATCGGGCTCGGTTGAAGACGGTGAGATGATCTTTGCCGACAACTGCGCGATCTGCCACGGCGATTTCGCCGAAGGCGTGGACAACTGGCCGAAACTGGCGGGTGGCGAGGGCACTTTGGCCGACAAGGATCCGCTCAAAACCGTTGGGTCCTATTGGCCCTATCTGTCGACCGCCTGGGACTATGTCCATCGGTCCATGCCCTTCGGTGATGCACAGACGATGAGCGCCGACGATACCTATGCCATCGTTGCCTATATCCTTTATTCCAACGACTTGGTGGGGGATGATTTCGTTCTTTCGAACGAGAACTTTCTTGAGATCGAAATGCCCAACTCGGATGGGTTCATCATCGACGACCGGGAAGAGGCCGAGGCGCATTTCTGGAATCCCGAACCTTGCATGACCAATTGCAAGGACAATGTCGAAATCACCATGCGCGCCATGGTTCTGGACGTGACACCACAGGAGGAAAGCGAAGCCGCCGAAGCGCCGGCCCCCGAGGCCGTTATGGATGAACCGGTTCAGGATGCCGCGCTTGATCCCGCTCTGCTCGAACATGGCGAAAAGACGTTCAAGAAATGCAAAGCCTGCCACCAGGTCGGTGAAGGTGCGAAAAACAAAGTGGGACCGATGTTGAACGGGGTTGTGGGGGCCGCGGCCGGTCGGGCAGATGGGTTCAAATACTCAAAGGCGATGAAAACGGCCGCCGAAGACGGGTTGGTTTGGTCTCAGGAAGAGCTTGCGGCCTTTCTGACCAAGCCCAAGACCTACATGAAGGGGACCAAGATGTCCTTTGCCGGTCTGAAGAAGGATGAGGATGTCGAGGCGGTCATTGCCTATATCCAGAGCTTCGACAACTGACCGGCGCGCCAAAAAGGTTATACCAGCCGATCCTTTGTATCCGGGCAAAACGCAGAACGCGTTCCGACAGATCGGCTGTTTTATGACCAAGCCTTTCGGAATGAATGCGGCGGTGCGCCGTATTTAGCGCGAAATTGGCGCGACAGATGACTGGTATTGGCAAATCCGGTGGCCGCAGCGATCTCGGCCACCGTCATGTTGGTTTCGTTCAGGAATGTGAACGCCCGTGACAGGCGCAATTCCAGATAATAGGCCATCGGACCCTGCCGCAGATACCGTTTGAATAGCCGTTCCAGTTGACGCCTGGAAACGCCGAGTCTTTCGCTCAGCTCCAGGCTCGACAAGGGGTCTTCCAATTCGTCCTCCATCAGCTGAATTGCCTTGAGAAGCGCTGGATTTCGGCTGCCGATGATCACGGATTGCGCCGAGCGTTGCGGCGAACGGGTTCCTGAGCGCATATGAATGCACATGTCCGCGACCATGATCGCCAGTTCCGCCCCGTGGCGCTGTTCGATCAGGGCCAGCATCATATCGATTGCCGAATTGCCGCCGCCACAGGTGGTGATGCGTCCGTCGACCTCGAATATGTTCGGGGTCGGTGTCAGGCTTGGAAACGTCTCGACAAATCCGGGCTGGTTCTCCCAGTGCAGAGTGAATCTGCGCCCTTCCAGTAATCCCGATTTCGCCAGCGCGAAAGCCCCAGTACATATTCCACCCAGCGATCGGCCAAAACGGTGCTCCTTGCGCAGCCAGTTCAGGACCGCAGGCGAAAAACTTCGCTCTGGTTCGACACCGGCGCAGACAAACCCCATCGCGCCCGAGGGCAAAGGCTCAAGTGCTTTGTCCGGCGTGATCCGAAGCCCGTTCGAACAGGTAATCGGCTCGCCGGTTTCGGTCATCGTATGCCAGGTATAAAGCTGTTTCTTTGTCAGTTGATTTGCGATGCGCAGTGGTTCGATCGCGGCGGCCAGGGCAAGCATCGTGGTGCGCGGAAGCAGCAGGAAGCAGAACTTTTGCGGAGGTCCCTCGAAGGCCAGGCTCAGGTTGGCGGAGCCTCCTTTCTGGACAAAGGGGTCTCGTGACATGGTTGCGATACCGTATAGCGGCAACAGAAGACTCTGCGCCGTGATCGTTTTACATTTCATTAGTTGGGCCACTCTAGATTGATGGGTCAGCGCCAGTACGTCAATATTGCGACGACAAGTAATAGGGTTGCGACAGCGTAAGAAGCATCCGGGGCGCAGGAATTCTGTTTGCGGGCCTTGCAGCCCCTCAGAGGCGGCACTAAGACTCGTGTAACCCATCGTCGGGTACGGTCCCGATCCAATTGCAAAGAGCAGGCAGGTTTTTATGTTCGATCCAGTTGACACCTACATGAATACACTCGTCCCCATGGTCGTCGAACAGACCAGTCGGGGCGAGCGGGCCTATGATATCTTCTCACGCTTGCTGAAAGAGCGGATCATCTTCATCAACGGCCCGATCCATGACGGGATGAGCCATCTGGTGGTGGCGCAACTGCTGCATCTTGAGGCGGAAAATCCGAACAAAGAGATATCGATTTACATCAATTCCCCCGGGGGCGTGGTCACGAGTGGTTTGTCCATTTACGACACAATGCAGTATATCAAGCCGAAGTGTTCAACCCTGGTCATCGGCCAAGCCGCCTCGATGGGGTCGGTTCTGTTGGCCGGTGGGGAAAAGGGGATGCGTTTCTCGCTGCCCAACAGTCGCATTATGGTGCACCAGCCCTCGGGTGGCTATCAGGGCCAGGCCAGTGACATCATGATTCACGCGGCGGAAACCCAAAAGCTCAAGGACCGGCTTTATGACATCTACGTAAAGCACACGGGTCAAACGAAGAAATCGGTTGAAAAGGCGCTGGATCGTGACAATTTCATGAGTCCGGAAGAGGCCAAAGAATGGGGCCACATCGACGAGATCGTCGAAAACCGAGCCAAGACAGGCGGCGACGAAGCCTGACGCGGCATTACGCCAAGTCCCGGTCAACATGCACGCCGGGTGGCAATTTGAGATTGTAGCGGTCGGTGCGCTGGCCTAAGCTGGACGCACACGCAGCAGAGCGCGGCCCTGAGAAGGGGCCGCAAAGACGGAGCCCGAAAGGTAGATCATGGCGACGAATTCAGGCGGTGACGGCAAAAACACGCTTTACTGCAGCTTCTGCGGCAAGAGCCAGCACGAGGTGCGCAAGCTGATCGCAGGCCCGACCGTGTTCATCTGTGATGAGTGTGTCGAACTCTGCATGGATATCATCCGCGAGGAGACCAAGGCGAGCGGTCTGAAATCTTCTGACGGTGTGCCGACGCCCAAGGACATCTGTGAAGTTCTGGACGACTATGTGATCGGACAAGCCACCGCCAAGCGTGTGTTGTCCGTTGCGGTTCACAATCACTACAAGCGCCTGAACCACGCCCAGAAAGCCGGCGGGGATATCGAACTGGCGAAATCCAACATATTGCTGATTGGCCCCACCGGCTGTGGCAAGACGCTGCTGGCGCAAACGCTGGCGCGGATTCTGGATGTGCCGTTCACCATGGCGGATGCAACTACACTGACCGAAGCCGGCTATGTGGGCGAGGATGTCGAGAACATCATCCTCAAACTGTTGCAGGCCAGTGAATACAATGTCGAACGCGCGCAGCGCGGCATCGTCTATATCGACGAGGTCGACAAGATCACCCGCAAGTCCGAGAATCCCTCGATCACCCGCGACGTGTCGGGCGAGGGGGTGCAGCAGGCGCTGCTGAAACTGATGGAAGGCACGGTGGCCAGCGTGCCGCCGCAGGGTGGCCGAAAGCATCCGCAGCAGGAATTCCTGCAAGTGGACACGACCAACATCCTGTTCATCTGCGGCGGCGCCTTTGCCGGTCTCGACAAGATCATCGCGCAGCGCGGCAAAGGCTCGGCGATGGGCTTTGGTGCCGATGTGCGCGACAATGACGAACGCGGCGTGGGTGAGATCTTCAAGGAGCTGGAGCCCGAAGACCTGCTGAAATTCGGCCTGATCCCGGAATTCGTAGGCCGTCTGCCGGTGCTGGCAACGCTGGAAGACCTCGACGAAGACGCGTTGGTCACCATTCTGACCCAGCCCAAGAATGCCCTGGTCAAGCAATATCAGCGCCTGTTCGAACTGGAAGCCGCCGAGCTGGATTTCACCGATGACGCGCTCAAGGCCATCGCCAAGCGGGCCATCCAGCGCAAGACTGGCGCGCGCGGATTGCGCTCGATCCTCGAAGATATCCTGCTTGACACAATGTTTGACCTGCCGGGCATGAAGAACGTGACCAAGGTTGTGGTGAACGAAGAGGCAGTAACCTCGGACGCGCAGCCGCTGGTCATTTATGCAGATGCGGGCAAGGAATCGGCCTCGGCCGGTTGATTTGCACCCGCATGGTTTTCCAACGGCGCGAACCCGTTCGCGCCGTTTTCTTTTGAGGGTTTCGAAGTGATTAAGCGCATATTCTCCGGAGGGGAGTTTGAAGCGAAAGTCGGCTATTGCCGCGCGGTCGTCGCGCGAGGCTTTGTCCATGTGGCGGGCACGGTCGGGCAAGGTGAAACGATTGTCGAACAATGCCGCACTGCGTTGGGGATCATTGAAAAGGCACTGGCCGAAGCAGGCACCTCGTTCGAAAACGTGGTGCGCGTGACCTATTTGCTGCCCGACCGTCACGAGTTCGAGCCTTGCTGGCCCATTCTGGCCGAAACCTTCGGTGCGAATCCGCCCGCGGCCACAATGATCGAATGCGGGTTGATCGATCCGAAATACCGCATCGAAATCGAAGTCACCGCAGTTCTGCCGGAATGAATTTTGCGACCGTTGTGGCACTGGACCTCGGCGCGCCTTTGGTCCATACCTGCCATGGACGTAATGCCGGAGGCAGCCGATGGGAATCCTGACTACTCTTCTGAAAGCCGTGACATGGTGGAACGGAGCAACCTTGAACACGCAGATCTATACAGCGCGCAAGGGTGTCAAGGTTGGCGAGGATGACCAGGGCAACGTGTATTACCGCAACGCCGATGACAGCCAGCGCTGGGTCATTTTCAACGGCGAGGCCGAGGCCAGCCGAGTTGATCCGAACTGGCACGGCTGGCTGCACCGGACCTGGGACGAACCGCCGACCGACAAACCGCTAGCGCATAAAGCCTGGGAAAAACCGCATCAGGAAAACCTGACCGGTACGGCCCTGGCGTATGCTCCGGCCGGTTCGCTGCGCCGTCCCCACCCCATCGAGCGCAGCGATTACGAGGCGTGGAGCCCGGAGTAAAGAGGCAGATCAATGTCTACCCACAACATGACCGAAGTCGTGGTCGGCGGTGTCGTACTGGCCTTTGCGGTCGCGTTCGGTGTCTATGCCAGCCAATCGGCGGGCCTGGCGCAGAATCGCGCGGGATACGAACTGGGCGCATCTTTCCGCTCGCTCGAAGGCGTGACGGTTGGAACCGACGTGCGTCTGGCCGGTGTCAAGATTGGAACCGTGACCAACGTGGCGCTAAACCCGGAAAGCTATCGGGCCGACACTCGGTTTTCTGTCGCCGACGGTATTCAGATCCCCGACGACAGTGCGGTGGTGGTTTCATCCGAAGGGTTGCTGGGCGGCAATTTTGTCGAGGTCATGCCCGGCGGTTCTCCGTTTTATTTCGAACCGGGGGATATGGTCGAGGATACGCAAGGCGCGGTCAGCCTGATTTCGCTGCTCGTCAAATTCGTTGCGGGCGACGGGGGCAACTCAGAGTGATCCGTGCGATGGCCCTGATCCTTGCCTTTGCGGGCAGTGCCGTGCCGGCACAGGAACAGGTTGCGTCCGGCACTGGCGCCATTTTGCGTGGTCTGGACAAGGTCAACGGTCAGACCGTCGACGTGAATGTTGCAACGGGCCAATCTGCACCGGTTTTCGGGTTGGAGGTCGCGCTGGGCGATTGCCGTTATCCGGCCGACAACCCGACAGGTGATGCGTTCGCCTATCTCACGATCTGGGAACGCGGAAAACCTGACGAGTTGTTCGATGGCTGGATGATTGCGACCTCGCCGGCGCTGAACGCGCTGGATCATGCGCGCTATGACGTTTGGGTGATCCGTTGTATGACCCCCTGAGGGGTTTGCTTGATCTCGGCGGAAAAAAAAGCATTTTCTTCAATCGCTTCGGCTAGTTCCCGGCGATATTGCGCTCGTGGAACCTCTATCGCGCCGAGCGAGGCCAGGTGAGCGGTCAGAAACTGGGTGTCGAACAGCCTGAAACCGGTCTGCCGCAACCGGTCGACAAGATACGCGAGGGCTATCTTTGAAGCGTCTTCGCGGCGGGAAAACATGCTTTCGCCAAAGAACGCCGCGCCCAGAACCACGCCATAGACGCCACCAACGATTTCACCGTCCTTCCACACTTCGATCGAGTGGGCGTTTCCCCGAAGAAATAGCGCCTCATATAGATGCCGCAACTCGGTGTTGATCCAGGTTTCAGCCCGATCAGCGCAGCCATCGACCACACCCAAAAAATTCTGATCAATCGTGACCCGATAGTCAGCCTTGCGCATACGCCGCGCAAGTGAGCGCGAGATGTGAAACCCGTCCAGCGGAAAAATACCGCGATGTTGCGGGTCGACCCAGAACAGTTCGGGGTCGTCGCGATGTTCGGCCATCGGAAAAATCCCGATGGAATAGCCATGCAGCAAAAGTTCAGGTGACAAGCTCATGACAGAGGTCCCAGGGCCGGACGAAATGCCCGACCCATTGTGTTACTGGGACATGTTCTCCGCAAGCCAGTGTTCCAGCCAGTGAATGTTATAGTCACCACTGTGGATATCCGGCTCTTGCAGCAAAGCGTGGAACAGCGGAACCGTGGTGTCCACACCGTCCACGATCAGCTCTCCCAAAGCCCGCTGAAGTCGCGCCAAAGCTTCATCCCGGTCGCGCCCCTGCACAATCAGCTTGCCGATCAGCGAGTCATAGTATGGCGGGATCGAATAGCCATTGTAGAGAGCCGAGTCCATTCGCACGCCCAATCCGCCCGGGGCGTGATAAGCCGTGATTTTGCCGGGACAGGGCGAGAAATTCGGCAGCCTCTCGGCGTTGATCCGCACTTCGATGGCGTGACCGTTGATTTTCAGATCGTTCTGACCGAACGACATCGGCTCACCCGCCGCGACGCGGATTTGTTCGCGTACCAGATCGACGCCAAAGATGCCCTCGGTAACGGGATGCTCCACCTGCAAACGGGTGTTCATCTCGATGAAGTAGAACTCACCATTCTCATAGAGGAACTCGATGGTGCCCGCACCGATATAGTTGATCTTGGCTACGGCATCCGCACAGACCTTGCCGATTTTGGCGCGCTCTTCGGGGCTGATGCAGGGGCCGGGGGCCTCTTCGAACACCTTCTGGTGGCGACGCTGCAACGAACAGTCGCGTTCGGCAAGATGCACCGCGTTGCCCTTGCCGTCGCCAAAGACCTGAATCTCGATATGGCGCGGCGTGGTCAGATATTTTTCGATATAGACCTCGTCATTGCCAAAGGCGGCCTTGCCTTCGGCCCGTGCGGTCATGAAGGCGCTTTCCATCTCGGCGGCGCTTTGCGCCACTTTCATGCCGCGACCGCCACCGCCTGCCGTGGCCTTGATGATGACGGGATATCCGATCTCTGCGCCGATCCTCCTGGCGGATTCCAGATCGGGAACGCCGCCATCCGAGCCCGGCACGCAGGGCACGCCGAGAGCCTTCATCGTGTCCTTGGCGGTGATCTTGTCACCCATGACGCGGATGTGCTCGGCGGTGGGGCCGATAAAAGTGATGCCGTGGTCTTCGACGATTTGCACGAAATCGGAATTTTCCGACAGAAAGCCATAGCCGGGGTGGATTGCCTGCGCACCGGTGATTTCGCAGGCCGAGATGATGGCGGGCACCGACAGATAGCTTTTCGGGCTGGGCGGCGGGCCAATACAAACGGACTCGTCGGCCATGCGCACATGCATTGCGTCGCTGTCGGCGGTGGAATGCACTGCGACTGTCGCAATCCCCATTTCCCGCGCGGCGCGGATCACGCGCAGGGCGATCTCGCCTCGGTTGGCAATCAGGATTTTGTCAAACATCCCGCACCCTTACTCGACGATGACCAGAGGTGTGCCGAATTCGACAGCATCGCCGTCGCCCACGAGGATGCGCTTGACGGTTCCCGATTTGGGCGCGTGGATGTGATTCATGGTCTTCATCGCTTCGACGATCAACAGGGTGTCACCCTCGGACACGCTGGCGCCGACGGATATGAAAGCCGACGCCCCGGGTTCCGGTTGCAGATAGACGGTTCCGACCATGGGTGAAGTGACGGCGCCGGGGTGGCTGGCCGGGTCTTCGGCGGGCGCCGGTGCCGCGGCCGGTGCCGCGGCGGGCACCGGAGCGGGGGGTGCCGCCGGAGCCGCTGCCGGAGCCGCGATCTGAACAGGGGCGGCGACGGTTTGGGAAGCGCGGCTGACGCGAACATTCAGGCTGTCCTCTTCGCCGTATTCACGCTTGACCTGAAGCTCGGTCAGATCGTTTTCGCGCAGCAACTCGGCCAGTGCCTTGATGAACGCCACGTCCGCTTCGTGTTTGTTGTCTGTCATGAGTGTCCTCGACGGTTCCCCTTTGGCCCGCCTATTTTTGCGGGCTCTGGTAAATTACCCGGCGTTATAGGCCATGAAATCATCCATGAAAAGCGCCGTATGGGCCGTAAAATGGGGAGGATCATCAAAGATTGCTAGCCGGAGAGGGCCTCAAAGGGGCATGCCCGACAATTTAGCCACCAGTTCCGGCAGCTTGCGTGCACCGAATTTTTCCAGCAGCCGCGCACGATGGGCCTCTATGGTGCGATAGCTGAGGCCCAGTTCAACGCCAATCTCTTTTGCCGAAAGGCCCCGGCAGGACAGGATCGCAACCTCGCGTTCGCGGGCAGTCAGTTCCACGAGCGGGCGCTCTTCGGAGATGTCGGAAAAGCTCCATATGCTGTGGCGGAACGGATCGTCCGGGGTCAGGGATCGCCCGCGGGCGCGACACCAGAACAGATCGCCATCGCGCCGCCGCATCACGCGTTCGTCGGTGTAATAGCCGGTTTCCTTCATCACCTGCAGGCCACGTGCCCCGATCCGTTCCCAATCGGCGACCGACGGGTAAAGATGCAGCAGCGGCATGTTGCGATACTCTTCTTCTTCGCCGCCGAACATGCGGGCAAACTGAAGGTTGCAGCGCCGGATCACCCGGTTCTCCAACTCGACCAGCCCGATTGGGGCATATTCAAATGCGTTGTCGCTCATATACCTATGGTGCCGGGTATTTCAGTAGAATTGAAGTAAAAAGGTTTGGGTGTCTGGGTTTTCGCAAGCGCCGCAAGGGCGGTTCCGACGTACTCGGAATAAAGGAATCGTGGCCGGTGGCATGAATGGCAACCGCACTACGGAGTATCTCAAATAAAAAAAGTACCGGCCCGCCAAGAGCCGGTACTCAAGTTGGTCCACACGACGAACTGGCCGTGCGACGGGGAAAATTGTTCAGATCGCCAAGTATTCGGCCCGCAACTCCTCGTTTTCCAGCACTTCCGACGCAGTGCCATCGAACACGATGCCGCCGGTATCGAGGATGACGGCGCGGTCGGCCAGTTCCAGGGCGCGAACGGCATTCTGTTCGACGATGATCGTGGTCATGCCCTGTTCCTTGATGTGGACCAGAGTCTTTTCGATCTCATCGACGATCACCGGGGCCAGCCCCTCATAAGGTTCGTCCAACAGCAGAACCTTGATGTCACGGGCCAGGGCGCGGGCGATGGCCAGCATTTGCTGTTCGCCGCCCGACAGCGTCACGCCTTCCTGCTTGCGGCGCTCACCGAGACGGGGAAACAGTTCATACAGTCGGTCCAGCGACCAGCCGATCGGCGGTGCAATTTGCGCCAGTTGCAGATTCTCCTCTACCGTGAGGCCGGGGATGATGCGGCGATCTTCGGGCACAAGCCCCAACCCGGCGGCGGCAGCTTCATAGCTGGCCATTCGATGCAGCGGCTTGTGGTCCAGCCAGATCTCGCCATGCCGCACTTCGGGGTCGCCGACGCGGGCAATCGACCGCAGGGTCGAGGTCTTGCCCGCCCCGTTCCGGCCCAGCAGCGCAAGAATTTCACCTTCGTGGACGTTAAAGCTGATGCCTTGCACGATATAGCTTTCGCCATAGTACGAATGCATGTCCCAGACCGACAGAAAAGCCGGGGCGGTCTGCGCCACGTTGGCGTTTCTGGAGAAATCGGGTTTGACGTTCATATCTGATCCTCCTTACGCCGACTCGCCCAGATAGGCTTCGCGTACCTTGGGGTTGCCACGGATGTTCTGCGGGTCATCCTCGACTAGCGGTGTGCCCTGCGCCAGAACGGTGATCCGGTCGGCGAGGCTGAACACCACATGCATGTCGTGTTCGATGATCGCGATGGTGATGTCGCGCTCGTCCTTGATCTGTTTCAGCAGGTCGATGGTGTTGTTGGTATCGGCCCGCGCCATCCCGGCGGTGGGTTCGTCCAAGAGCAGCAGGCGAGGTTTCTGGCTGAGGCACATGGCAATCTCCAGGCGGCGCTTGTCGCCCCGAGACAGCGATGCCGAGTGCATATGCCGCTTGTCGGCCATGCCCATCTCTTCCAGCATCTGTTCGGCCTGTTCGATGACCTCGCGTTCGCTGGCGACGGTTTCATACGCATGCAGCCGGAACGCCCCGTCACGCATGGCGAAAATCGGGATCAGCATGTTTTCCATTACCGAAAGATCGCCGAATATCTCAGGCGTCTGGAACACGCGGCTGATACCCATCTGGTTGATTTCGAACGGCGCGCGCCCCAGCACCGACTGGCCGTCAAACAGAACCGATCCGGTATCGGGGATAAGCTTGCCGACCAGGCAGTTGAGCAGCGTGGACTTGCCCGCGCCGTTTGGGCCAATGATCGCATGAACGGTGTTTTCCCTGACGCTGAGGTTTACCTCGCTCAGCGCTTGAAGACCACCAAACCGTTTGCCCACGTTCTTGACTTCGAGAATACCCATCTTTCCGTCTCCTTATTCCGCGGGCTCGGTTTTGCCGGCAGTCTTGTCGTCGGTGCCGGACCGCTTGCGACGCACCCAGTTCAACAGGCGTTGACCGCCTTCGACGAGGCCACCTGGCAGGAAAATCACCACGAGCATGAACATGATGCCCAGCGTCAGATGCCAGCCCTTGCCGATGAACGGATGGACGATGAAGACCATGAAATCTTCCATTCCGTCCGGCAGAAAGCTGAACCAGCTGTGCAGAATGTTGTCGTTGATCTTCGAGAAGATATTCTCGAAATACTTGATGAAACCCGCGCCCAGAACCGGTCCGATCAGGGTGCCGGTACCGCCGAGGATAGTCATCAGAACCACTTCGCCGCTTGCGGTCCACTGCATCCGTTCGGCACCCGCCAGCGGGTCCATTGCCGCCATCAGGCCGCCGGCCAGACCGGCATACATGCCTGAGATCACGAAGGCTGCCAGTGTGTAGGGGCGCGAGTTCAGACCGGTATAGTTCATGCGCTGCTGGTTCGACTTCACCGCCCGCAGCATGATCCCGAACGGCGAGCGGAAGATGCGGATCGACAGATAGAAGACGATGACCAGGATGACCGCGCACAGATAGTAGCCGTTGTTGAAGGTAAAGGTCCAACCGCCGATGCTCGGCTCCCAGAAACTGTCGCGCATCGCGATGCCGAAAAAGTGGGGCACGTCCGGCAGACCGTCGCGGTGGAACATCTGAAGGTCGTTGGCATAGACCTGCAGCCCGGTTTCACCGTTGGTCAGGTTGAACTTGGGGTTCGACAGGACCGAATAGGCCAGCGCAAAACTCATCTGCGCAAAAGCCAGCGTCAGGATCGAGAAATAGATACCCGAGCGTCGCAGGCTGACAAATCCGATCAGCAGCGAGAACAGGCCGGCGGTGATCACACTGAATGCGATTGCCGGCACGACGTTGTAGCTGAACAGCTTGAACATCCAGACCGCGGAATAGGAGCCGACACCTAGAAACGCAGCATGTCCGAAGGACAGATAGCCGGTCAGCCCGAACAGGATGTTGAAGCCGATGGCGAAGATACCGAAAATGACGAAACGCTGCATCAAATCCGGATAGCCCGCGTTGAACTGCGCCATGGCGCTGCCTGCGGGAAACGGGTTCAGGATCAACGGCGCGAACAAGGCGAGGATCGCCACGACAATGAGAAGGGTTGTGTCTTTCTTGTCCAGTCCCAGCATGGTTTAGTCCTCCATCACGCCTTTGCGGCCCATCAGACCCCGTGGACGGGTGAGCAGAATGATGATTGCGACCAGATAGATGATGATCTGGTTGATGCCCGGGATCGTTGTGGTCGCCCAGGTGGTCGAGGCAAAGCTCTCCAGAACCCCCAGCAGGAACCCGGCCAGCACCGCGCCGGGAAGCGAGCCCATGCCGCCGACGACGACAACCACGAAACTGAGCACCAGAAAATCCATGCCCATGTGGTAATTCGGCGGGTTGAGGGGGCCGTACATCACGCCAGCAAGCCCCGCGACGGCGGCGGCGACGCCGAACATGATGGTAAAGCGGCGGTCGATGTTGATGCCCAGCAAGCCGACGGTTTCACGATCCGCCATTCCGGCCCGGACGACCATACCGAAGGTGGTGAATTGCAGGAAACAGAAGACCCCGGCAATGATGAGTGCGGCAAAGCAGAAGTAGATCAGTCGCCAGATCGGATAGATTATGGCGTTGGGATCGAAGCCGATCATCACTCCAAGATCCAACGACCCGCGCAAAGCTTCGGGCGGTGGCGTCTGGATCGGGTTGGCACCGAAGAAGTACTTGATCACTTCCTGTAGAACGATCGCCAGACCGAAGGTCACAAGAATCTGATCGGCATGGGGGCGCTTGTAGAAGAACTTGATCAGGCCTCGCTCCATGGCGTATCCGACAAACAGCATGATCGGAATGGCGAACAGCACCGCCAGAGGTACGGACCAGTCGATGATGGCGGCCCCCGTTTCGGGGCCGAACCACGCTTCGACATAGGGTGTTTTGACTTTGAGCGGGTTTCCCAGAAAATCCTTCTGGGTCTCGTCGAGTGTTTCGAAGCTGAGGTTCAGAACGCGTTGCAAGGTGACGGCGCAAAACGCGCCGATCATGAACAGCGCACCATGGGCAAAGTTCACAACCCCCAAGGTTCCAAAGATCAAAGTCAGCCCCAAAGCGATCAGCGCATAGGCCGATCCCTTGTCGAGCCCGTTCAGGATTTGAAGAAGGATGGCGTCCATCGGTCCCCACCGTCGTTAGGGTTGTCTAGCCTGCCGTCTCGCCGGAACGGAGAGACGGTCAATGCGCAGGCTTGCTTGAAATGCGGTGCCCGGACCCTGTGTACGGGGCCGGGCAGGTGTCATTCAGGCGCCTTCGTTGCACTCGCCGAGAGTCGCCTCGGCGCCACCGAACATTGGGTGATCGGGCGCATAGGTGACCTGTTCCACCGGAGTGATCTCGACGATTTCCAGCGTGTCATAGGCGTTCGACGGGTTCTGCGCACCGCGCACGACCAGAACGTCCTTGAAACACTGGTGGTCGTCCGCCCGGTACAGCGTCTTGCCGTTGCCAAGACCATCGAATTCGAACCCTTCAAGGGCTTCGATCACCGCACAGGGGTTGAACGATCCGGCGCGTTCCACCGCATCGGCATAAAGCAGAACCTGCGCATAGCAGGTCTGGGCCGAGTTGGACGGCGGCTTGCCGTATTTCTCGCCAAAGGATTTCACGAACGCGCGAGAGCCTTCGTTGTCCAGCTGCCAGTTATAGTTCATCGAGCCCAGGACGCCTTTGATGTTGTCACCGGCACCGGCGGCCATCAGTTCGGAATATAGCGGCACGACGATCTTGAAGTCTTTACCGTTGGCAACCTTGTCGAGCAGCCCGAACTGGATCGCGTTGGTCAGCGAATTCACCATGTTGCCGCCATAGTGGTTCAGAACCAGAACGTCGGCACCCGAATTCAGGACCGGCGCGATATAGGACGAGAAATCTGTCGCGGCCAGCGGTGTCTTGACTGTATTGACGGTTTCCCAGCCTAGCGCTTCGGTCGAGGCCACAATGGACTCTTCCTGTGTCCAGCCCCAGTTGTAGTCGGCAGTCAGGTGATAAGCGCGGCGGTCGGCCCCCATTTCCTTCGCCAGCACCGGTGCAAGCGCCGCGCCGGACATATAGGCGTTGAAGAAGTGGCGGAACCCGTTTTTCTTACGGTCCTTGCCGGTGGTGTCATTGGCATGCGTAAGGCCAGCCATGAAGACGATCCCGGCTTCCTGGCACAGGCCCTGAACCGCAACGGCCACGCCAGAGGACGATCCGCCGTTGATCATGACTGCGCCGTCTTTTTCAATCATCGACTTGGCCGATGCGCGTGCGGCGTCCGACTTGGTCTGAGTGTCGCCGGTTACAAAGGTGACTTTCTTGCCAAGGATGCCGTTGCCCTTGAGCGCCTTGGACGTAAAGGTGTTGAGGCAGCCGCCGTCTCCTTCACCATTGAGGTGTTCGACCGCGAGCTGCTGGGCCAGCAATTCGTCATTGCCCTCATCGGCGTAGGGCCCGGTCTGCGGTACATTGAATCCAAGTGTCACCGTGCCGCCGGTCGGCTCATTGGTGAATGCGGCTGCGGACGAGCCGGTAAAGATCGTCGGCAGGGCCACACTGGCACCGGCAACGGCACCAGATTTCAGCACGCCACGACGCGTAACGGATTTGTTGGACATTCATTCCTCCCATTTCCCTGAATGCGCCCCTTGGCTCCTCTTCCGCGGGGCGCGGGCACTCTATGTGCATGGCAATTATGGGGGCATTGTGGAAAATCCCGCAATAAGCCCTTTTAAAAGCAGTATAATTCTGAAAATATATCAACAGAAGATGAGAAAATATTGTAAACTATTTTATGTCGCGGCGCAGAAAGCCGTTGAAAATGTGCGAGAAAGGACAATGACAGAGGATGGCCCGGGATACCTTGACTGGCAGCCGCATCCGCGAGCGGCGGCAAATCGCGGGAATGCGGCAGGCCGAACTGGCCCGCAATGTGGGAATTTCGGCATCGTATCTCAACCTGATCGAGCACAACCGGCGCAGAATCGGCGGAAAGCTGTTGCTCAACATCGCTTCCGTTCTGGGAGTGGAGCCGTCGATGCTGACCGAAGGTGCCGAAGCCGCACTGATCGCATCCCTGCGCGAAGCGGCGGCGGATGCGGTGCACCAGAAGGCAGAAACGGACAGGGCTGATGAGTTTGCCGGACGGTTTCCCGGCTGGGCCGGCGTCATGACGCAGATGCACCGTCGGATCAAATCCCTTGAACGCACGGTCGAGACTTTGTCGGACAGGTTGACCCATGACCCGCAGCTTGCAGCGTCATTGCACGAAGTCCTGTCCACCGCAGCCGCAATCCGATCCACGGCCGCCATCCTTGCTGAGCCGGGCGAGTTGGAGCCGGAATGGCGCGACCGGTTTCACAAGAACCTCAACCAGGACGCCGAACGTCTCGCCGGAAGCTCCAAGGCTTTGGTGACCTATCTGGATGAAAGCGAATCCTCAGAGGATCACCGGGGCGTTCCGCTGGAGCAGGTTGAGGTATTTTTCAGCGATCACGGGCACCATTTTCCCGAGATCGAAGCGGGCGGCAATGTCCGCGAAGTGGAGCTTGAAGCGCTTGGAACCGGGGCGGCGCGGGCGATCGGGCGCGATATGTTGAACGTCTATGCTGCCGATGCCCGGGCATTGCCGCTTGACGCCCTGCGTCCGGTACTCAATGCAGGCAGTCCGGATCCCCTTGCGCTGGCGCGAGAATTCGATGCCGATCTGCCGGCCGTTCTCAGGCGGCTGGCCTGCCTGCCCGAGGATGTGCTGCCCCGGGCGACCGGGCTGGTGATCTGCGATGCCTCGGGCAGTATCCTGTTTCGCAAGCCGGTGCCCGGATTTGCCCTGCCGCGCCACGGCGAATCCTGTCCGCTCTGGCCCTTGTTCATCGCATTGAACCGGCCATTGGTTCCAGTGCGCCGCAGGGTGTCTCAGTTAGGCCGGACGGCAGCTGAGTTCGAGTGTTTTGCCGTCGCATGGCCGCAGGACATCTCGGCCTTTGACCGGGATCCGGTTTATCATTCGGTAATGCTGATTCTGTCACTGGAACGGTCTGACCAACAGACCAGCGAGGCGCAGCCGGTAGGCAGCAGTTGCAGGATATGCCCGCACCCGGATTGCTTGGCCCGGCGCGAGCCTTCGATTTTGAACGAAGGCTTTTGACAGTTCTGCAGGCGCGGGGATAATCTGTTTCTGCGCAATGGGCGGCAATGCCGCCGAATGGCAAGATGGGGGGAGGAAGGGCGAGGATGAGCCGCAAGGTTCTGTTGATCGAAGATGAGCCCAACATTACCGAGGCGATCCGCTTTTTGCTGACCCGCGAGGGCTGGCAGGTGGAAACTCATGCCGAAGGTTCGGATGCTGTGGAGGTTATCAAGGCCTCGAACCCGGATCTGGTAATACTTGACGTAATGTTGCCGGGCAAAAGCGGAATGGACATCCTGCGCGACCTGCGGGAACTGGCCGACATGAAGAATCTTCCGGTTCTGATGCTGACCGCGCGCGGGCAGAGCCGGGATCGGGAAATGGCAGAGAAAGCCGGGGTAAGCCGGTTCATGACCAAGCCGTTTTCCAATACAGAAGTGGTGACTGCCGTGCGCGACCTGCACGCCCAGGCGTCGCGGTCATGACGGGCGGGCCGGATGCCGAATCCGGCAAGGCGGTCGCGCCACCGCCGGTTTTTCTGGAACGGCAAAGCTATCGGCGGCGCAGGCTGTCTGATGCAGCCCGGCTGCTGCCCATCCTGGGCGCGGGGCTTTTTGCCATTCCGCTGCTCTGGCCTTCCGGGCCTTCGGCGACAGATTCCGTATCTACGTCGTCGGCGATTGCCTATGTTTTTCTTTGCTGGGCCGGGCTGATCGCCATGAGCTTTGTCTTCGGCATCGCCGCCAGGCGTTTGTCTGCGCGTGAAGTGCAGGATGAGGACGCGGGCTGATGGCGACACTCAACCTTTTGATACTTGTCTGCCTCGGATATGTTGTGCTGTTGTTCGGAGTGGCGTTTGCCGCCGACCGGCTGGCCGCCACGGGCCGAAGTACGTGGTTGCGCTCTCCGTTGATCTATACGCTGTCGCTGTCGATCTACTGCACGGCCTGGACCTTTTACGGGGCGGTCGGCTATGCCGCCCGATCGGGTCTGGAATTCGTCACCATATATCTGGGGCCAACACTCGTAATGGTCGGCTGGTGGTGGGGCCTGCGCAAACTTGTCCGGGTCGGGCGCAGTCAGCGCGTGACATCCATCGCCGACCTGATTTCCTCGCGCTACGGCAAGTCAAACACTCTGGCGATTTGCGTGACCATTCTGGCAGTTTTGGGCGTTACCCCTTATATCGCGCTGCAACTGCAATCGATCACCCTGTCCTTCAGCATATTTGCCGAGAACGACCCGTCCAGCATTTATAGGGAAGGGTCCAGCGTGTTCTGGGTGGCCGCAGGGCTGGCCGTCTTTGCCATTCTGTTCGGGACGCGCAATCTGGATGCGAATGAACGCCATCACGGGGTGGTGACCGCGATCGCCATCGAGGCCGTCGTCAAACTGATCGCGCTCCTTGCTGTGGGGATCTTTGTCGTCTGGGGCATCGGTGGGGGGCTGGGTCCGATCATGGCGCGGATCGACGCGTCAGAAATCGGGCAATGGCAGGTCGATCACGGGCGCTGGGCCGCGATCACCTTTCTGTCTGCCGCCGCCTTTGTATGCCTGCCGCGCATGTTCCAGGTCATGGTGGTCGAGAACGACGACGAACGTCATCTGCGGGTGGCGGCCTGGGCCTTTCCGCTGTACTTGATGCTGATGAGCCTGTTCGTGGTGCCGATTGCGGTCGTCGGACTTGATCTGATGCCAGCAGGTGCCAATCCGGATCTTTTCGTTCTCACTGTCCCGCTGGCGCACGGAAATGACGCATTGGCCATGCTGTCTTTCCTGGGCGGGTTTTCTTCGGCCACATCCATGGTCATCGTTGCCGCAATGGCATTGTCAACAATGGTGTCGAACCACATCGTCATGCCGATCTGGCTGAGCGCGCAGGGCGCGCGCGCGTCGGTGTCCGGGGATGTGCGCGATATTGTGCTGTTTTCGCGCCGCGTCTCGATCGCGGTTATCATGGCGTTGGGGTTCTTCTATCATCAGATGTCGGGTGGAGGCGCGGCGCTGGCCTCGATCGGCCTGATCGCCTTTGCTGGGATTGCCCAGATCCTGCCCGCGCTGGTCGGCGGCCTGTTTTGGCGTGGAGCGACGCGAACCGGGGCTTTGGCCGGGCTGACCGTCGGTTTTGCGCTTTGGGTCTATACGCTGTTGCTGCCAGATATGGGCGGATGGTTCGTGTCCGACCAGCTCTTGTCTCAGGGGCCGTTCGGTTTGGGCTGGTTTCGGCCGCGCGCACTGTTCGGGATCGAAGGGATCGACCCGATGGTCCATTCGGTGATGTGGTCGCTGGCCCTCAACACGGCAGCTTTCTGTGCGGCATCTCTCGCCAGCTTTCCCACTCCACTGGAACGTCTGCAAGGCGCTCAATTCGTCAACGTTTTCGATCATTCCGCCGGTCCGCGTGGCTGGACAGGGTCGGTTGCGCAAAGCGAGGACCTGATGATCATGACCCAACGTATTCTGGGTGCTGACGAAGCCCATGAATTTTTCCACGCGGAAGCCGAACGGCAGGGGGGGCGAGGATATCTGCCCGAGCCGACACCCGCGTTTCTCGAACGGCTGGAGCGCGAACTGAGCGGTTCGGTCGGCGCGGCAACTGCGCATGCCATGATCGGGCAGATCGTCGGCGGCTCATCCGTGTCCGTCGAGGATCTGTTGGCGGTGGCGGACGAATCCGCTCAACTGATGGAATATTCCAGCCAACTCGAAGCGAAATCCTCCGAACTCAGCAGGACGGCGCGGAAACTGCGTGAAGCCAATGAAAAGCTGACGCAGATTTCGCTGCAAAAAGACGCGTTTCTGGGGCAGGTCAGTCACGAGTTGCGCACGCCGATGACCTCAATCCGCGCGTTTTCCGAGATTATGCGGGACACCGAAGGCCTGACCGCCCAGGAGCGCACCAAATACGCGACGATCATCCATGACGAGGCGTTGCGGCTGACCCGGCTGCTGGATGATCTTCTGGACCTGAGCGTTCTGGAAAACGGGCAGGTCAACCTGAACATGGACGACGGCAGCCTGCAGGAGATTTTGGACCGGGCCGTATCGACCGCACTGACAGGGGCCAAGCGCAATCTTCGTGTGCGCCGCAACCGTGCCGCCGAGCGCATCTTTCTGCATACAGATCTAGACCGTTTGGGGCAGGTTTTTATCAACCTGATCGCCAATGCCCAGAAATACTGCGATGCGGCAGAACCGGTTCTGACCATCTCGGTGCATGACGTCGGAGGACAGGTCGTGGTCGATTTCGTGGACAATGGCAGCGGTATTCCATCCAAGGCACAGGCCATGGTGTTTGAGAAATTCGCCCGTGTGGGATCGGACAAGGCCGGGGGGGCAGGGCTGGGGCTGGCGATCTGCCGCGAGATCATGCAACGCCTGAACGGCGAGGTGAGCTATCTTACCGGGCAGGGCGGAGGCGCCTTTCGGGTCAGTCTGCCGCTGACCTACGAGCAGGCAGCGCAATAAGGCTGCGGATAAAGACATTCGTAACTGTCGCCGGGATAAACCAAGGATCTGAAGTGGCGTTTACAACAGATCAGGGAAAATGGCGCAGGATACGATTGCAAGATCGGCGCTGGAGCGCAAACTGAACAACCGTTTTCAGGCGGCGGACAAACCCCGTTCACTGTTGCGCGCCATGCGTCTGGCACTGGCCCGGACGGCGGATGATCTGATTCAGCTTCCGCTGGCCGTCATTGGCGCGACGCAGCGGCTGTGTTCGCAGGATACACTGGGGCAAACGGTTGAAGACGGTCGGCTATTCCTGCTGTTCGCCACGCAGGACGAACTTCTTGCGGCGGCTTGTCTTGACCTGCAATGCGTCGCATCGGTTATTCAACAACAGACGATGGGGCAGGTATCAAAGGGCGATGCCGAAGGTCGCCCCTACACCGGCACCGATGCGGCGATGTCGGCCCCCCTGATCGAAGGGATGCTGTCACGTGCAGCCGGGCTTGTGGAGCGTCCTGCTGACCGTGCCTGCGTTGAGGGGTTCGAATACCTTTCATACGTGCCCGACCGGCACGGTCTGGTATTGTCGCTTGAGCGGGAAGACTACCGGATCATCGACTTGACTGTCGATATCGCGGCGGGACGGCGGCAAGGCAAAATTCAACTTGTTCTGCCAGACCCGGGCGAGGTTTCGGAGCCGGGCGACCGCGCCACTGTGGAACCAGACGCCAAGCTGGATCGCGCGGTCGAGGTTATCTCTGCCGATCTGAATGTCGTGATCGGCCAGTTGCGTTTGCCGCTATCGTCGCTTTCTGCCCTGAAGGGGGGGGATGTATTGCCCCTGACCGGAGCGCGCCTTGACCGGACCGAGTTGCAGACGATCGACCAAAAGAAAGTCGCAATCTGCAGGTTAGGTCAACGCAACGGTATGCGCGCGGTACGCCTGAACGAAACCGGGGCAGAAGACCGCGCATCACTTTCGCCGGCCCGTTCCTTTGAAACACACGAAATTTCGTCCGCGACCGGGGGCACTCGACACACGGGCGCACCTGTCGTCGAGCATCCGGAGGATGCGAGGACGGAAAACCTGCCTGCCAATGTCGCTCGGGTGCAAAGCACCCAAGTACCGGGGGCGGGCTGAGACTCCAGTTGCGTCAGCTATGCGGATTGGCCGCGTTGCACAGTTGTTCCAGCGTCGGGCGCAGGCCGTCAAGCTGGTAGCCGGCTTGCCGCGTTTTCGCCAATATTTCGTCCGGACTCAATTCACCGCATTGCCCCAGCGCCCAAACGACCGAACAGCGTGTCCCCGAAGCGCAATAGGCGAGGACGGGTCCTTTTCCAGTTTCCGCAAGGTGCATCTGGTGGGCCACATTGTCAGGGGTCATCGTCTGATGCGTCAGTTCGAGCACTTCGAATTCCATACCGGCCCGGAGTACCGCCGCACCGATCGTATCGGCCTGCTGCTCGGGTGGAACTTCGGAGTTCGGACGGTTGCAGATGACCTTGGCAAAACCTGCCGCAGCTATACCCGGAACATCCTCGACCGAAATCTGAGGTGAAACCGAATAACGGGGAGTGATCTGACGAATCTGCATACAGTTTCCTTATGCGGTGGCCGCGAATCTGTCCAGTTGTGCGCCCACTTTAGGCGCCACGATCATGCCCGCAATCATCGATGCAAGGAAAATCGC
This sequence comes from Ruegeria sp. AF8, assembly GCF_056541825.1. Classification (NCBI taxonomy): domain Bacteria; kingdom Pseudomonadati; phylum Pseudomonadota; class Alphaproteobacteria; order Rhodobacterales; family Roseobacteraceae; genus Ruegeria; species Ruegeria sp. AF8. The sequence goes on from NZ_JBQFYW010000001.1 coordinate 430,901, forward strand.
GCCACCGAACCCACCATAGGTGATCGACGCCAGCGCCGGTCCGGGACATAGGCCGGCCAATCCCCATCCCATACCGAACAGGACCGACCCGATAACCAGCCGGTGATCCAGTTCCGGTTGCGGCGGTGTGGGAAAGTCCCCCCCGAGGATGGGATTACGCCGTGCCGCGATCCGCCAGGCAATGACCATCGGGATGATGGCACCCCCCATCACAAAGGCCAGGGTCGGGTCCCAGTCCCCGAACACATCCAGCCAGCCCTGGACCTTGGTGGTGTCGGTCATGCCGGATACGAACAGCCCCGCACCGAACAGAGCCCCAGCGATCAGGGCAAAAATCAGTCGCATCAGATCACCCCCAGCAGATGCCGGAACACGACAAGCGTCAGACCGCCGGCAAGAATATAGAAAACCGTGGCAACGATGCCCCGCAAGGACAGCCGCGAGATACCGCAAACGCCGTGACCCGAGGTGCAACCATTTGCAATGCGCGTGCCAATGCCAACCAGCAAACCGGCGGCAATCACGACGGAGATTTCCTTGGTCAGGTGGGTGCCAATCTCGACATTATATAAGGGCCACAAAACCAACGGGGCGACGATCACACCCAGAATAAAGGCGACACGTTCGAAAACCGAATTGCGCCCGCTGCCATCGACCAGCCCGCCAAGAATGCCACTGGCCCCCATGATTCGCCCGTTTGCCAGCAGATAGACGGCCCCGCCCAGGCCAATCAACACTCCACCGACCAGACCCCAGAGCCAGTCCGTTGCCATAAGCTGTCATTCCTCTTGTTCGCGCTTTTGCCGATCAGATCTTGTTGACCGGCAGTTTCAGAAATACATCGCCTTGCTCATCGGCGGGCGGCATTTGCCCGGCGCGCATATTGACCTGCAGCGACGGCAGAATCAGACGCGGCATTGCAAGGGTTGCGTCCCGCGCATCCCGCATCTTGACGAATTCTTCGATGCTCTTGCCCTGACCGATATGGACGTTGAGCGCCTTTTGCTCGCCCACGGTTGTTTCCCAGGCAAATTCATCCCTGCCTGGTGCCTTGTAGTCGTGCCCGACAAAAATCCTCGTTTCGTCCGGTAACGACAGGATTTTCTGGATCGATTCGTAGAGTGTCGCAGACGAGCCGCCGGGAAAATCGCAACGTGCGGTCCCGAAATCGGGCATGAACAGCGTGTCACCCACAAATGCGGCATCGCCGATCACATATGTCAGGCAAGCGGGTGTGTGGCCCGGCGTGTGCAGGACATCCCCACGCATTTGCCCGATGTGAAAGCTGTCACCTTCGGTGAATAGGGCGTCGAATTGGCTGCCGTCCCGCTGAAACTCGGTGCCTTCGTTGAACACTTTGCCAAAAGTGTCCTGAATGATGGTTATGTTTGATCCAATCCCGATCTTGCCGCCAAGCTTTTCCTGCAAATATGGGGCGGCGGACAGATGATCTGCATGCACATGGCTTTCCAGAACCCATTCAACCTTGAGATCTTCGGATTTGACAAAGTCGATGATTGCATCTGCCGATGCCGTGTTGGTCCGACCGGACGCGTGGTCAAAATCCAGCACGCTGTCGACGATCGCACAAGAACGGCCTTCGGGTTCGCGAACCAGATAGGACACCGTGAAGGTGGCTTCGTCGAAGAAGGCTTTTACGAATGGTGTCATCGGTTCCTCCACGGTTCAGGTCCCAATCATATAAATTATTTGGAATGTGATTCAACCACCCCTGATCTTCGCCCGCAACATTGACGACTTTGATATCGATCAAGGCAAATCTTTCAAACTGTGATAGCTCTCCCGAGAATAGCGTTTACTTGCCGAAAAAACAGGCAGGGCGAGCGGAAATTCGCAGATGCTTCATGTTTGATCCACGAATTTCTTACGGTTGTTACCTAACTCTGTCAGGCTCAACGTATAGGGGAGGAGCCAAATGACCGCACAAGAACTTTACCGCGAAGTTGAACGGCTGGAGAAAACGCTCAAGGGCGCGTGCATGGAAAAGCGCCTGGAAATGCAGCCAACAGTCAGCCAGATGGTCCGGCAGATGCGCGCGCAGGGGGTTCGAGTTCCCTCGCGGTTGCACAGGCTGGATATTGCGCTGTGTGAGGATGCAATCGAAGCGCGTTTTGACAATATGCCGGTCTGAATCGGGCTTATCCAAGCGATATTCCCAGGATCACCATCATCAGTCCCATGACGGACAGAAACAGCGAAGCAAGGTTCCAGGGCAATACGCCCTGGACCGCTGCACGCAGTTCATCGTCTGAAAGCCCTGCCTTGCGTGCTTTCATGACCCGCAGAATGCACCAGATCAGCCCTGCCAGACCGGCAAGGGACAGGGCGGCGCCCGACCAGATGAGAATATCGAACATGTCCCGTCCGTTGCTGTGTACCCCAACCGGGTCGCGGTTATCGGATCGACGCGTTTCGTGCAAGCGCTAGTCGATTTCCTGCAACGATCACTTGCGGCCCGCAAACTGCCGATGTATCCCGCGTTTTGCCCGTTTTCAGCACGAGGAAGTGATACAGATGGACGAAACGATCGAAGCACAGGCCGAAGCCAACTATCGCGTAACCGCTGGCGAACTGCGCCAGTTCATCGAACGTTTTGAGCGGTTGGAGGCGGAGAAAAAGGACATTGCAGACCAGCAGAAGGAAGTGATGGCCGAAGCCAAGGCGCGCGGCTATGACACCAAGGTCATGCGCAAGGTGATTGCGTTGCGAAAACGGGACAAGGACGACATCGCCGAAGAAGAGGCGGTTTTGGAAATGTACAAGGAAGCGTTGGGGATGAGCTAAGACGGTTCTGGGTTCGATGCGCGCCTGCGGTTGCGCATTGGATCGTTGATTCGTCTAAAGCGGCAGTTCCGGATTTTCGGTTCCGTCAGAAGAAAAAACCTGCCAAGACAACGTCTTGGCAGGTTTTTTGCTTAGGGAAGGCGCGAGGCTTTTACTCTCGGCTCCCGAAAAGCTGAAGCAGGAACATGAACATGTTGATGAAGTCCAGATACAGGCTCAGCGCGCCCATGATGGCAGCTTTACCCAACCATTCCTGATCGCCGGAATGTGCCATCTGGATATAGGTGGTCTTGATGTTCTGCGTGTCATAGGCAGTCAGGCCCGCGAAAATCAGAACGCCGATCACCGAGATCGCAAATGCCATGGCCGACGACGCCAAGAAGATGTTGACGACCATTGCGACGATCAAACCGATCAGCCCCATGATCAGGAAGGTTCCCATTCCCGACAGGTCTTTTTTAGTCGTGTAGCCGTAAAGCGACAGACCGGCAAAGGCGATCGCAGTGATCAGAAAGACCTGAACGATCGACTGGCCGGTGAAAACCAGAAAGATCGAGCTGATGGAAAGGCCCATCACGGCGGCGAATGTATAGAACACCAGTTGCGCGCCCGCCGCGCTCAGCCGGTTGATGGCCGCGCCAAAGCCAAAGACAAAGGCCAGCGGCGCGAACATGACCACCCATTTCAGCGGCGAAGCATAGATCGAATAGCCGAATTGCGTCAGGTACTTGTCGGCGCTCAACTGGGCAGCGGCCGCCGAGGAATCGGTGGTCACCGCCAGCCCGGCAATCGCCCAGGCCGCCACAAAGGTGATCAGCATGCCTACGGACATAGTGCCGTAGACCTTGTTCATATGGGCGCGCAGGCCCTCGTCAATCTGGGCAGCGCGCGCGCCAGCCGCCGTCCGGATTGTGTCAAATTCAGCCATAGAGGTCTCCCTAAGATAGTCCTTTTACGTGCAGGTTCCGACCTGCGGTTCTCGCAGCAAATATCGGAAAGGAAGCCCCGTATTTCAAGCCTTTTCATGACGAAAACTTGAACTTGGACAGCTGAATTCGACAAGATCTTCGACGCGCAGTGCCCAGGTCAGCAGCGCCACGTCTCTGGGGCGTCCCAGATTGGCCTGGCCGCTTCCTTGCGGGCTTCGGCTTTGCTTACTCCGATATCCTCAAGCGCATTGTCGTCCAGCCGTTCCAGGGCGCGGCGCTGTCGCCAGGTGGAAAACATGTTTCCGAGGTGACGAACGTACGATACGCGGGCGTGGCGGCAAGAAGTGGATGCAGTTGTCAGGGCCATGTCAGAGTCCTTTCTTGTTTGGTGATGAAATCGCGTCCATCCATCAATTTCCTTGAATTATATGGCGTAGTATGATCAATTGTGAAAACGAATGTTTATGATCAATAGCATCAAGGATCGTGATAATGAGAAATCTGGACATCACCACATTGCGGTCATTTGTGGCTGTTGCCGATCATGGTGGCGTGACGCGCGCCGCGGGGTTTCTGCATTTGACGCAATCGGCGGTCTCCATGCAGTTGAAGCGGCTTGAGGAGTTGCTGGGTCAGGAGCTTTTGGATCGCAGCGGGCGCACCATTGCGTTGACGGCGTCCGGCGAACAGCTTTTGGCCTATGCCCGCAGGATGGTGGCGCTGAACGACGAACTGATCGGGAAACTGACTGACCAGGCTTTCGAGGGCGAGGTCGTTCTGGGGGTTCCGCACGACATTGTCTATCCGGCGATTCCCAGGTTGCTGCAGAGGTTCAACGCGGATTTTCCGCGTGTAAAGGTGCAACTTGTGTCGTCCTATTCGCTGCAGCTCAAGGAAATGTTCCGCAAGGGCGAATGCGATCTGATCCTTACAACAGAGGCGTCGCATGGCGAAGGGGCCGAGATGGTAGCAGAATTGCCGCTGCGCTGGATTGGCGCGCCGGGCGGCTCGGCCTGGCGCAGGCGACCGCTTCGGTTGGCGTTGGGACGGCGGTGCATGTTCCGCCCGCAGGTAATCTCAGCTTTGGATGAGGCGGGCGTACCCTGGGAACTTGCCGTCGAGACAGAAAACGACCGCACGATCGAAGCGACCGTCAGCGCGGATCTTGCCGTACATGCGATGCTTGATGGCACCGAGGCGGCGCATCTGGAACAGATCGATTCCGGTGGCGCCCTGCCTGAGCTGCCTGCGCACAGGATCAACCTTTATGGGGGCGAAAACGGCCGGGGCGCCATTGTCGAAGCGCTGTCTGAATTGGTGCGTCAGAATTTCCGGATGATCGGCGGGCCGCAGCTCAAGGCTGTGGCGGGATGATCACCACTTTGCCGGTCGATCTGCGCTCTTTCAGAAGCGTCATGCCCTCGGCAACCCGCTCCAATGGCAATACATGGCTGATATGCGGCTTTATCTTTCCCTCGCCGTGCCAGCGAAACAGGGTTTCAAAACTGGTGCGCACAATTTCCGGCCGGAATTTAAGATAACCGCCGAAATAGACGCCGATGACCGTCAGGTTCTTGACCAGCAGGTGATTGGCCGGGATCTGCGGCACCTCGCCTCCGGCAAATCCGATGGGCAACAGGCGTCCTTCGGGATTTGTGGCGCGGAACGCAGCTTTGAACACATCGCCGCCGATGGCGTCATAAACGACGTCTGCCCCACCCAGTTCCCTGACACGCACGCGCAGGTCTTCTGATGCGTCGATCAAAAGGTCCGCGCCGGCCATCCTCGCGACCGCCAGCTTGTCCTCTCCGCGTGCCTGAGCAATTACGGTGGCGCCCATCAGCTTACCGATTTCAACTGCGGTCAGCCCCACACCTCCGGCTGCGCCGGTGACCAGCAAAGTTTCACCGGGCCGAAGCCGGGCGCGGTGATCGAGCGCTATGTGACTGGTGCCATAGGCAATTTGGATGGCGGCGGCGTCCTCGAAACTCATGGAACTCGGCAGCGGTATTGCCCGTTCGGTATCAAAAACGCCAAATTGCGCCAATCCACCCTGTCCCGAGAAGGCAGCGATTCGATCTCCGACTTTCAGGTTTGTGACGTTTGTTCCGACTTTGTCGACAATCCCGGAAATCTCCATGCCAAGCGTAAACGGAAGGGTAGGCGTATCCTGATAGGTTCCCCGCTGCATCAGAAGGTCGGCAAAATTCAGGCCACAGGCGCGAATGGCGACTCTGACTTGATCCGGGCCCGGTTCGGGTTCCGGAATGTCCACAAGCTCGGCCGAGGCTCCCATTGTGGTCATGTTGTATGCCAGCATCTATATGTGTCCTTTCCCCCACGTCAACGGCGGCAGTGGCCCGACGATTTCAGAATCCTTATCGAATAGCGGAATGCTCAACAACTCCATAAGGTTCGTTGAAAATGTTGGCTGTTCCGGACCTGAGTTTCCTTTCCTTTCCGTTCACAACCACAAACCTGTATTGCGACAGCGCTACTCAACCTTCTTGAAATGGGACGCAAAATTCGCGATAAATAGTCTTAGTGCAGTTCGGGGCGCATAAGTGGAATTAGGGAGTTCTTAATCGGCCACCCGCTAGATGTGCGGCTATGGCCTAAAAGTACGAGTACCCGGACAGTTGTCAGTGTAGCAGAGGAGAAAACCCATGACCCATCCCGTCGATGTCCACGTCGGCAAGCGTGTCCGGCACCGCCGCTGGTTGATCGGAATGACTCAGCAGCAATTGGCGGAGCAGGTTGGAATCAAGTTTCAACAGATCCAGAAATATGAAACCGGGGCCAACCGGATCAGCGCGTCACGTCTTTGGGACATCGCCGAAGCATTGGATGTACCTGTGAGTTTCTTCTTCGAGGGCCTTGACGATTCGCAAAAAGATTCGCCGCAAAAGCAGAAGGTTCCCGCGGACCTGATGGGCGACAAGGAAGCATTGGATCTGGTGCGCTCGTATTACGCAATTCCGGAAAATCAGCGCCGCCGCCTTTTCGAGCTGGCGCGCGTGCTGAGCGACGTGGCGTGATCCACCGGACTTGACTCTCTCGTTTGCTGGCAGCACGGGTATGTCATGGTACATACCCAGCTCAGCGATCTGAAAGTTGCGGAAATGATGGCGGATGCCGCGCGCGCGGCGATTTTGCCATATTTCCGGCAACCGGTATTGGAAACTCAAAACAAATTGAGCACCGGTTTCGATCCGGTCACCGTGGCGGATCGCGCTGCGGAGCAAGCCATGCGCGAAGTCCTGGCGCAATACCGCCCGAATGACGGCATTTGGGGAGAGGAGTTTGGCAAGGTCGCAGGCAGCAATGACCGGATGTGGGTTCTGGATCCGATTGACGGAACCCGGGGGTTCATCAGCGGAACCCCGACCTGGGGCGTGCTGATCGCCTTGTCCGACGGGGACGGCCCGTTTCTGGGCCTGATCGATCAGCCCTATATCGGAGAGCGTTTCATCGGCTCGCAAGAGATGACGTATGTTGTTGGACCTCACGGCAAATCGTCGCTGCGAACCAAAGATCCTGTTGCTTTGCAGGATGCGGTGCTGTTCACCACGTTTCCCGAGGTGGGAACACCTCAGGAAGGTGCGGCTTTTCGGGCCGTGGCCGAACAGGTGAAGCTTACGCGGTTCGGTATGGATTGCTACGCCTACGCGCTGCTTGCTGCGGGGCAGATAGATCTGGTGATCGAGGCGGGTCTGAACGCATATGACATTCAGGCTCCTATCGCGGTCATTCAGTCGGCCGGGGGGCTTGTCACCGACTGGCAGGGCGGTCCGGCGCATCACGGCGGGCGGGCGCTGGCGGCGGCAAACCCCGAGATACATGCGGCGGCGCTGGAAATCCTGCACCGGTTCTGAGGTGTCTTGATCGGATTCTGCGGACGGTTTATTCAGATATCGACCGGTTCTTGAGCCCGTTTTCCGCCGGTCCCAACACTCTTTGCACGAGACGGGCAGTTGCAGGGGTGTAACACATGAAGGAAATCCTGTTAAAAAATGCCGATGCCATCCTGACTATGGATGACGATCGGCGCGAGTTGTCGGACGCAGACGTTCTGATTCGGGATGACCAGATCGCAGAAATCGGGCGCGATCTGAAAACCAAGGGTGAGGTCCACGATGCAACCGGCTGCGTTCTGACGCCGGGCCTCGTGAACACGCATCACCATCTTTACCAGACATTGACCCGCGCCGTGCCGGGCGGGCAGGACGCGTTGCTGTTTGGCTGGCTAAAGGCGCTGTATCCGATCTGGTCCCGGTTCGGCCCGGAAGAAATGTTCGTGTCGGCCCAGATCGGTTTGGCAGAGCTGGCACTGTCGGGCTGTACGCTCAGTTCCGATCACCTTTATCTCTATCCGAATGGCGCGCGTCTGGATGACACGATCACCGCCGCGGCGGAAATCGGTCTGCGGTTTCACCCGACACGCGGCGCGATGAGCATCGGCGAAAGCGATGGCGGGCTGCCACCGGATCGTCTGGTTGAGCCGGAAGCCGCCATTCTCGACGACATGATCCGCGTGGTCGATGCCTTTCATGACGCTTCCGAAGGCTCGATGTGCCGTGTTGGCCTTGCCCCCTGTTCGCCGTTTTCGGTCAGCCGCGATCTGATGCGCGATGCGGCGGTTCTGGCGCGGGACAAAGGTGTCATGTTGCACACGCATCTGGCCGAAAATGACGAGGATATCGCCTATTCTCTGTCACAGTTCGGGTGCCGTCCGGGGCAATATGCCGAAGACCTCGGCTGGACCGGGCCGGATGTCTGGCATGCCCATTGCGTCAAACTTGACGGGCGGGAAATCGATCTGTTTGCGACCAGCCGGACGGGTGTGGCCCATTGCCCTTGCTCCAACTGCCGTTTGGGATCGGGGATCGCCCCGGTGCGCACCATGCGCGACCGGGACGTCAAGGTCGGGTTGGGGGTGGATGGGTCCGCCTCCAATGACAGCGGCAATCTGGTGGCCGAGGCGCGTCAGGCCATGCTTTTGCAGCGGGTGGCGCGCGGGGCCGACGCGATGTCGGCACGTGAAGCGCTTGAGATCGCGACACGGGGCGGGGCAGATGTGCTAAATCGCCCGGATTGCGGTCGTATCGCGCCGGGCAAGTGCGCGGATATCGCGGTCTGGGACGTGCGTGGCATTGAAAGCGCGGGCAGTTGGGACCCGGCGGCACTGCTGCTGGCCGGGCCGACCCGGGTCAAACATCTGTTTGTCTCAGGGCGCCAGATCGTGCGTGACGGGCAGGTCACGACGCTCGATCTGCCGCTGCTGATCGAGCGCCAGAACCGGCTTGCGTTTGCCCTGCAAAGCTGAGTGACAGGACCGGGCGCGCGCCGAATGGAACGCCCCGCGTCAGGTGCCGGCGCGCCGTCCGCCGATCCAGACTTCGGCGATGGCGCGGTCGTCGCCCATCATGATGGTGGGAAAGATCGCCTCCCACAAGTCGTCGGCAACGGCGACGCGCTGGGCGATGGCCGGGGTCGAGGCGAGGTCCAGAACGATCAGATCGGCCTCCATACCCGGCGCGACATTGCCGATGTGATCGTCCATGCGCAATGTCCGGGCCGAGCCAACCGTGCCCAGCCACAAGAGTTGTGCCGGGTGCAGCGGCGCACCGCGCAACTGCCCGATCTCATAGGCAGCCGCCATCGTGCGCAGCATCGAGAAACTCGATCCGCCGCCGGTATCCGTGGCCAACCCGATCCGGTGCCCGTCCCGCATCAGCCCGGCCATGTTGAACAGGCCGGAGCCGATAAAAGTGTTCGAAGTCGGACAGTGGATGAGGGCCGCATCCACTTCACGCAGGCGATCACGTTCACGCGGCTCCAGATGAATAACGTGACCGTAAAGGCCCCGCCCTCCAAGCAGACCGAAACGTTCGTAGGTGTCCAGATAGTCGCGGGCATCGGGGAACAGCGACATCACCCATTCGATCTCGTCGGTCTGCTCGCTCAGATGGGTCTGCATCAGGCAATCAGGGTTTTCCGCCCAAAGCGCGCCCATCGCTTCCAGTTGTTCCGGTGTGGAGGTCGGAGAGAACCGTGGTGTGATGGCATAGGAAATACGATCGACCCCATGCCATTTCTGCAAAAGCGCCCTGGACTGGTCATAGGCCGTCTTTGCAGTATCCCGCAGCGCATCGGGGGCGTTGCGATCCATGCAGGTCTTTCCTGCAACCACCCGTTGGCCCCGCTTTTGTGCCTGCGAAAAGAAGGCATCGACACTTTCGGGATGGATCGTGCAAAAGCTGCACATGGTCGTGGTTCCATGCGCCGCCGTCAGGTCCAGATACCGCGCTGCGATTTCATTGGCATAGCCGGGCGCGGCGAATTTCATCTCTTCGGGAAAAGTATAGGTGTTCAGCCAGTCGATCAGCCGCTTACCCCAACTCGCGATCATCGCGGTCTGGGGATAGTGGACATGCGGATCGACAAAGCCCGCCAGAATAACCCGGTCGCCGTGGTTCACGATCTCGGCGTCCGGATTGGCGTCTGCCAGTGAACGGGAAGAGCCAACCGCATCGATCCTTCCGTCCGAGATTAGCACGGCCTCGCTGACCCGTACCGCGTCGGTTGGCTCTCCCTCGAAAGGAGAACCTGAAAAGCTAAGCACACGGCCTTGCAGGAGGGTTTTTTGAGCCATGATCAATCGATCTCCGCCTTGTTGGAACCGACGAACAGCATAAGAGCGGCGAAGATGCGGGTAAATTGCGCTATTGTCATTGTTTTCCTGTAGCAGCTTCTTCTAATTAGGGGTCAATCGCGAAAGTGAAGGGGCAGGGCATGACCACAGGCAACGATCAGGCGGATACCGACCAGCCCTGGGACGATGATGCCTATGCGTTGGACCGCAAGGTTGTCGCGGACATTCTCGACGCGGTAGAGGCCAGAGACCGTGACGCGCTGATCGCATTGATGGAACCGCTCTATGCGGCGGATATCGCGGATTTGTTGGAACAGATCGATGCCGACGACCGGGCGCAGTTGATCCGGCTTTACGGTCGCGAGTTCGATGGCGATATCCTGTCGGAACTCGAAGAAGGGGTCCGGGAAGAGATTATCGAAATCCTGCACCCGGACGTTCTGGCCGAAGCGGTACGCGATCTGGAAAGCGACGATGTGGTCGATCTGCTGGAAGATCTGGAAGAACCACAGCAGGAAGTCATCCTCGGCGTGCTGGAAGATGCCGAAAGGGTAGCGGCGCAACAGGCGCTGTCCTATCCGGAAAACTCGGCCGGTCGCCTCATGCAGCGCGAGGTGGTCATGGCGCCGGAACACTGGACTGTCGGACAGGCCATCGACCACATGCGCACAAGCGAGGATCTGCCCGAGGATTTCTATCACGTCATTCTGGTCGACCCGCGGTTGAAGCCGGTCGCCTATGTGACCCTTGGCAAATTGATGGGAACCCGGCGGGATATTCAGCTCAAAGACATAGCCGAGGAAGATTTCCACGTCTTTCCCTTAGATGTTGACGAAGAGGACGTGGCCTATGCCTTCAATCAGTACCACCTGATTTCGGCGCCGGTCGTCGATCAGGATGGGCGGCTCGTCGGCGTGATCACAATTGATGACGCGATGGTCGTTCTGGACGAGGAATACGAGGAAGATATGCTGCGCCTTGCCGGTGTGAGCGACGAAAGCTCGCTGTCTGACAGCGTTGCAGAGACAAGCAAGCGTCGATTGCCATGGCTGACCGTGAATCTGGGCACCGCGATTTGCGCCTCGCTGGTTATTTCTCAATTCGAAGCAACGATCGCGCAACTGGTATCGCTTGCCATTCTCATGCCTATCGTCGCGTCGATGGGTGGTAACGCGGGCACACAGTCGCTGACCGTGGCTGTGCGCGCCTTGGCCACGAGGGACCTCACCGGCTCGAACGTGTGGCGGGTCATCCGGCGCGAGCTGATGGTAGGCTGTCTCAACGGGCTGTGTTTCGCGGTCGTGTTGGGGACGGTTGGCATGATGTGGTTCGGCTCGCCGATGCTGGGTGTCGTGATCGGCACGGCATTGGTCGTGAACATGATCATCGCCGGTTTCGCAGGTACGGTAGTCCCGGTAGTGCTGGACCGTCTGGGCATAGACCCGGCGCTGGCGTCAGGGACATTCGTGACGACCACGACGGACGTGATGGGGTTCTTTATCTTCCTTGGACTTGCCAGTGTGGTGTTGCTGTGACCGAAACGACTGACCTTACCGAAGTGAAAGCCGCCGCGCGCAAGGCGGCATTTGCCCGCCGAAAGCAGGCATTCGACGCGTGTCCGCCGGGCGCGGCCGGGCATTTATCCGAAGTTCTGGCCGGGTATCGGGGAGTTCCGCTGTCGGGATATATGCCAATCCGGACCGAGATCGATCCGTTGCCCGCCATGGCTGAGGCGGCCGCCCATGGGCCTGTGGGTGTGCCTGTAATACAGGCCGCCGGACAGCCCTTGCGCTTTTCGCGCTGGATGCCCGACGGTGTTCTGCGGGATGGCCCGTTTGGCGCCAGGGTGCCCGAGGTGGACGACTTCTTCGATCCCGAAATCCTGATCGTGCCGCTGGTGGCATTTGATGCGCGCGGTGGCCGGCTGGGCTATGGCGGCGGATTTTACGACCGCACGCTGGAGGGGTTGCGGGCCAGGCGCGCGACGCTGGCCATAGGATTCGCATTCGACGCGCAAGAGGCTGAATGGCTGCCTCTGGAGCCCACGGATCAGCCGCTTGACATGATTGTAACGGAAAACCGCATCCTGACCTTCTGAACGTCAGTTCTGAAAATGACTGCGCAGATAATCCCAGGCGTCAACCTCTTGCCCGTCTGGCAGGATGCAAATTCCGTATTCGCTGCCATCGGCGTTTTTTCGGATCTGAAAGGTGCCATCATTTTCGACACAGAACGTTGCGGCAGGATTGGCCATTGTCGTTTTCGTCTTTGTCTGCGCACCGGCGCCGCCGGAAACCAGCGCCATCGCGACTGCGAAAGTAAGATATTTCATAAAGTTAATCCTGTTTGAGTGGGCTGTCCGATGCATGCCATCGGAACGCACCGGTGATATGTGGACGCTAAGCACATTTGGGCGGCAGAACAACAATCGCCAAAGGTCATCAGCTTGCATCTTGTTCTCCCCATCCTCTGGCCCTAGGAGAGAATGCCATGAGGATTTTGTTTCTGGGTGATGTCATGGGCCGTTCCGGGCGGGCGGCCGTGCAAGAGCATTTGCCGCGCCTGCGCGATGAGTGGCGGCTGGATTTCGTCGTGGTCAATGGCGAAAACGCTTCGAACGGCATGGGGTTGAGCGGGGATCACGCCAGACTGCTGCTGTCTGCGGGCGCTGACTGCATAACGCTGGGCGATCATGCCTTCGATCAAAAGGACATGCTGCAATTCGTCGAAAGCGAACCCCGCGTCATTCGGCCAATCAACTATGCCAAAGGTGCGCCGGGGCGGGGATATCGCCTGTTCAACGCTCCGGGCGGGCGCAAGGTGCTGGTGGCGCAGGTGCTGGGGCAGGTGTTCATGAAACGGGCCTTTGACGATCCGTTTTCGGCCATCGAACCCGTGCTGAAGTCGCATCCGCGGGGCGGGCTTGCCCAGGCCGTGATTGTGGACATGCATTGTGAGGCAACATCGGAAAAGATGGCGATGGGGCACTATTGCGACGGCCGCGCGAGTTTCGTGGTCGGCACGCACACCCATGTCCCGACCGCCGACGCGCAGATCCTTCCGGGTGGTACCGGATATCTGAGCGATGCGGGCATGTGTGGCGACTATGATTCAATTATCGGCATGGACAAGGCCGAGCCCATGCGCCGGTTCATCACCGGTATGTCCAAGACCCGCTTTACCCCGGCAACCGGCGAGGCGACCTTGTCCGGCTTCTTTGTTGAAACGGATGACCGGACCGGTGCGGCGACCTCGGTTTGCATGGTTCGGGCTGGCGGACGATTGCAGCAGGCAAGCCCATAATTTCCATGCATTTCCTTTGTCGGAGTAAATGACAGGCTTGCCCAAGGCCGGGCAATGCGAGAAACTGTCGGGCAGACGAGGGTTCGGGCAGAAGACCGGGAATGGATTTCCTACAACTTTCAGATACGGCCAGCGCAGTTCTGGCGCTGGTCATTGTCGCGGGCATGTTTGCCCTGTTTCTGCGTGAAACCCTGCCGACCGAGGTCGTGGCGATCATCGGCGTCGCGCTGATGCTGGTGACCGGCATCCTGCCCTATGAAAAGGCCTTGCCGGTTCTGGCCAACCCGGCGCCTTGGACGATAGCGGCAATGTTCCTCATCATGGGGGCGCTGGTGCGGACCGGGGCACTCGATTCCTTCACGTCGCTGGCGCAGAAACAGGCGCAGGTGAACCCGAGGATCGCGATTGCCTTGCTGATCGGATTTGTCGTTGTGGCATCCGCCGTTGTTTCGAATACACCGGTGGTGGTGGTGATGATCCCGGTATTCGTTCAGATTGCCCGAACCCTGAACGTGCCCGCCTCAAAACTGCTGATCCCGCTCAGCTACGCCGCCATTCTCGGGGGTACGCTGACCCTGATCGGCACATCGACCAACCTGTTGGTCGATGGCGTGGCGCGGGTGCAGGGGCTGCACGCCTTTTCGATCTTTGAGGTCACGCCGCTGGGGGTGGTGCTGGTAGCTTATGGGATGTTCTACCTGCGCTTTGTTGCACCAAGACTGCTGCCAGAGCGCACCAGCATGGCCACGTTGCTGAGCGACCGCTCGAAGATGAAGTTTTTTACCGAGGCAGTCATCCCGCCCGAAAGCAACCTGATAGGACGCGAAGTGACCGGTGTGCAGTTGTTCAAGCGCCCCGGCGTGCGGCTGATCGACGTGATCCGCGGCGACGCCTCCCTGCGGCGTAACCTCAAGGGCGTCACGTTGCAGGTCGGCGACCGGGTGGTTCTGCGCACGCAGATGACCGAATTGCTGAGCTTGCAAAGCAACAAGGAACTCAAGCGCGTCGATCAGGTTTCGGCGGTCGAAACCCGGACGGTCGAGGTGCTGATCACACCGGGTTGCCGCATGGTTGCGCGCGCGCTGGGTGCGATGCGGCTGCGCCGTCGCTATGGTGTTTATGTTCTGGCCGTGCACCGCCGCAATCAGAATATCAGCGGACAACTCGACGATCTGGTCGTGCGGGTGGGCGACACCTTGCTGCTGGAGGGTGCGCCGGCGGACATCCAGAGATTGGCGGCCGATATGGACATGGTTGACGTTTCCCAACCCTCCGAACGCGCCTATCGTCGCAGCCACGCGCCCATTGCGGTGTCGTCCTTGCTGGGGATCGTGATACTGGCCGCGATCGGCGTCGCTCCCATTCTGCTGTTGTCGATTGTCGCGGTTGCCGTCGTTCTTGCCACCCGGTGCATCGACGCGGATGAGGCGTTTTCCTTTGTCGAGGGGCGGCTGCTGGCGCTGATCTTTGCCATGCTGGCGATTGGCGCCGCGTTGGAAAGCTCTGGCGCGGTCGAGCTGATCGTGAACGCGGTGGCTCCGGGGCTGAGCATGTTACCTGCTTTCATGATCGTCTGGGCGGTCTATCTGTTGACTTCGATCCTGACCGAACTGGTGTCGAACAACGCCGTCGCGGTGGTGGTCACGCCCATCGCCATCGGTCTGGCCCAGGCGGTCGGCGTTGAACCGCGCCCTCTGGTGGTGGCGGTGATGGTTGCGGCCTCGGCGTCTTTTGCAACGCCTATCGGATATCAGACGAACATGATGGTCTATGGCCCGGGTGGTTATAGGTTCACGGATTTCATGAAAGTCGGCATTCCACTGAACCTGACGGTGGGGCTGCTCGCATCGCTTCTCATTCCGGTGCTCTGGCCGCTTTGACGCGAAGCGAAGAGGCGTATTGTCGCCGACCGCAACAGGGCCGCTTGATTTCCGGCGACCAACCCCGATCTTGAAAGTGATTTGATCGAAGGGATTGAAGACCATGCACAGTCGGACCGTTTTCTTTGCCGGGCTTTCGGGAATTGCCCTGGCATTTGCCTTGAATACCGCCGCCCAGGCCGGGACGGTAACGGGCACGGCAACCTACAGGGAACGTATCGCGGTTCCGGACGACGCTGTTCTGGACGTCGTTTTGCTGGATGTTTCTCTGGCCGATATTCCTGCCGAGGTTCTTTCTGCGCAGCGCTATGCGTTGAATGCCGTGCCAGCGTCGTTTCAACTGACCTATGACGATACCCTGATCACCGAGGCAAGGCGCTATGTAGTGCGCGCTTCGGTGTATCAGGGAAGAACGCTGTTGTTCACCACCGATACGGCCAACCCGGTTTTGACCCAAGGGTCTGGAGACAATATCGATCTGGTCATGACAAAGGTCGAGGGCCGGAGCGGTTCGACGCTGGAAAACACCAACTGGCGTGTGATTGAAATGAACGGGGAGGAGATCGACGGCGACAAACGGCCCGAGATCGCTTTCGGCGAGGATGGACAATTCGGTGGCAGCGGCGGGTGCAACAGGTTTTCGGGACGGGCCGATGTGACAGCGGACGCTCTGAACTTTCCCGATAACATGGCGGCCACGCTGATGGCTTGCCCGCCGCCCCTCGATGCGATGGAAAGGGAATTCTTCACCACCCTGCCGCAGGTGCACGGATATACCGTGGGTGGCGACAAGCTTGTGCTGACAGACGGGCAAGGCGTGCCGGTCTTGCGGCTTGAGCGCGATCAATAGCAGGGACCCGTTCGAACGCATTGTGCAAATGACAAATGCCGCTTACCGGTTTTCGCCTGCCGCCGACAGCTGCTTGTCGAGGTTCAGGCGATCGCCGTTGAGCGTCCCGCGTTTCGGCCTGAAAAGATGCAACCGCCCAGAAATGTACCTTCCAAAGCGTTGTAGCCGTGATATCCGCCGCCTCCGAATCCGGCGACCTCTCCTGCAGCGAAAAGGCCGGGAACCGGGTTTCCATCCGCTCCAAGCATCCGGCTGTCGAGATCGGTTTGCAGCCCGCCCAGTGTCTTGCGCGTAAGGACATGCAGCTTTACCGCGATCAATGGGCCGTTGGCAGGGTCCAGGAACTTGTGCGGCTTGGCCGTTCGGATCAGGCGGTCGCCGCGATAGTTGCGGGCCGCATGGATAGCCATGATTTGCGCGTCCTTGGAAAAGGGGTTGTCTATCTGACTGTCACGCGCCTCGATCTGGGTTCGCAGATGCGCCTCGTCAATCGGCACATTCCCCAGCGTGTTCATGCCCGCGACAAGTTCAGAAAGCGTTTCGGCAACGACGAAATCCTCGCCTTTTTCCTTGAATGCCTCGACCGGGCCGGTTGCCCTGGACCCGGACAGGACGCGCTGGCGGATCACCTCTTTCCAGCTGCCTGAGGTGAAATCCGGGTTCTGCTCGGACCCGGATAAAGCGAACTCTTTCTTGATGACCTTCTGGGTCAGAACGAACCAACTGTATTCGTAGCCCGTTTTGAGAATTTCGCGCAGGGTGGTCAGCGTATCGAAACCGGGCATGCAGGGCGGTTTCAGGCGATTGCCACGCGCATCGAACCACATGGAACTGGGGCCGGGCAGAATTCGGATGCCATGGGCGGGCCAGATCGGGTCCCAGTTGCGGACGCCTTCGGTGTAGTGCCACATCCGGTCGCCGTTGATCACATGCCCGCCTGCCTGTTCGCTGATTGCGATCATGCGGCCATCCACATGAAAGGGTACTCCGGCAACCATGTCCGTGGGGGGATCGCCCAGACGGTGGCGCGGCCAGGCTTTGCGGACCATTTCGAGATTGCCGCCGATACCGCCAGAAGTTACGACGACCGACGGTGCGTAGACCTCGAATTCGCCGGTCTCGTCGCGGTTGGTCTTCTTGCCGCGCGCGGCAGTGTCATCTGCCAGAACCGCGCCCGCGACACCCCTGGCAACACCGTTTTCCACGATGATCCGGTTGACCTGATGTCGGAACCGGAACTCGATCAGCCCGGCGGCGGCATGCGTGCGCACCCGCCGGATGAAGGGTGCCAGAATGCCGGGGCCGGTGCCCCACGTGATGTGAAAGCGCGGCACCGAGTTGCCATGTCCGTCGGCATATGATCCGCCCCGTTCGGCCCAGCCGACAACCGGAAACCAGCGCGCGCCCATTTCGTACAGCCATGATCGCATCTCACCTGCCGCGAAATCGACATAGGCTTCGGCCCATTTCCGGGGCCAGTCATCTTCGGGCCGGTCGAACTGCGCACTGCCCAACCAGTCGCGCAGCGCCAAGTCACGACTGTCGCGGATGCCCATGCGGCGTTGTTCGGGCGTATCGATCAAGAAAAGGCCGCCAAGGCTCCAGAACGCCTGACCGCCCAGGAATTGCTCGGGTTCCTGATCCAGCAGGATCACCCGTTTGCCCCGGTCACCCAGTTCCGCGGCGGCGGCAAGCCCGGCCAGCCCCGCTCCGACAATGATGGCATCGCCCGTGTCTGTGGCCATGCTGTTTCCTCCCTCTCGGAAAACAGCCTAGCTTTGCTCTGCTTTGTCAGGCAATGGGGATTGCCGCAAGGTCAGCTGTAGCGGTCGGCGAACCGACGCAGGATCACGCCGGGCTGAGTCACTTCCGCGGCGTGGCAGATCCCGATCAGGCGTTCCGCGTCCTCTGGCGGGAAATACCCGTGATCCTTGTAGATATTGATCCGCTGTTCAAAGTCCTTCGCGTCCGCTTCGGGGTGAAACTGGGTGGCATAGACGTTCCGCCCCCAACGGATCATCTGGAAGGGACAGGGTTCCGAGGCAACCAGATGCACACAGCCGGGAGGCAGGGACTGCACCGCCTCCTTGTGACCGACGAACGCCTCGAAAACGGGGGAGAGGCCGGAGGTCAGTGGGTCGGCAGCGGCGTCTTCGGTCAGGGTGCAGGTTGATGGGCCGACCGGCTCGCTATAGCGGGCCTTGCTGACCTCACCGCCCAGATGCGCGGCAAGGATGCCCAACCCGTAGCAGCATCCCATGAACGGGTGATCCGCCGCCAGAATCTGTGGCATCAGGCCCATGACGGTCGCTTCGATCCGGGCATCCATCGGAGATTTTTTGGCAGGGTCGTCGCTGACGCAGCCGGGGCCGCCCCCGACGATCACACCGGCATAGTCGCTTATATCCAGCCCGTCCGGCAAATCTTCGCAATCGAGCCGGACGCGGTGTGTGCGCGCTGGCGGCAGGCCGCATTTGTTCAGGATCGATGCAAACTCGGCATCGGCGGCATCCGTTTCAGGACGGAGTTGCAGGATCAGAAAGCGTTTCATGCCCAGCCCTTAGCCGGGTCCGACGCCGATTGGCAAGATGCCGCCCGGTCACAATGGCCAAAAGAGAAGGATCGCGGGCACGGAAACGGCGACAATCAACAATTCCAGCGGCAGGCCCATGCGCCAGTAGTCGCCAAAGTGATATCCGCCGGGGCCGAGGATCAGTGTGTTGTTCTTGTGCCCGATCGGGGTCAGGAATGCGGCCGAGGCGGCGACCGCTACGGTCATCAGGAACGGGTCGGCGGACACGCCAAGCGTTTGCGCCATCTGAATACCCACGGGCGCGGCAACGATGGTCGTTGCCGTGTTGTTGAGCACATCCGACAGCGTCATCGTCACCACCATCAGAATCGTGAGGATGGCCCACGCGGGCATACCGCTGGTCATCGACAGCAGGGCGTTCGCTATCAGTTCGGTTCCGCCGGATGTCTCCAAAGCGGCCCCCAACGGAATCATCGACCCCAGCAGGACAACGACGGGCCATTCGATGTGATCATAAATCTGGTCGATCGGCAGGATTTTGGTCAGAACATAGGCGATGACGACAAGCCCCAGGGCGATGGGCAGATAGATCAGTCCGACGCTTGCGGCCAGAACAGCAGCGGCGAACAAACCGATGGCAAGCCCCGCCTTTTCATTCGCCGTCACGTTCAGCCCGCGTTCCGCCAGGGGCAAACAGCCCAGCCATTCGGTCACATCCGCGCCATGGTCGCGGGGGCAGAGCAGCAGCAGGATATCGCCGGGCTCGATCTCGGTCTTGCGTACCTGTTTCGTGATCCTCCGGCCCTGTCGCGAAATACCCATCAGCACCGTGCTTTGACGCCATGTCAGGCCAAGCCCCTGCGCCGTCCGTCCGGTGGCGCGGGCGGTTTCGGGAACCACCACTTCCAGCACTTCCAACCCTTCGCCGGCGGCGCTCAGCGCCTGTTGCCGATGGATGTCCGAGAAATCGAGGCTGACCGCGGCACGAAACTCGTCCAGTGCTTCGGGCGTGGCTTCCAGCACCAGCGTATCGCCGGGTTCGAGTACGGCATTCGCCGCCCGGCCATAGCGCCGTTTTTCGTTTCGGATCAGGCCAAGGATGGCAACATCGGTTTTCTCGGCGGTCTCGTCCAGTTCAGCAAGGCGTTTGCCGATATGTGGCGAGCCTTCGGGAACGGTGAGCTCGGCGATGTACTCTGCCAGCGCATCCGACGTGTCGGCTTGCACACCGCGGTCCGGGATCAGCCGCCAGCCGATCAGCGCAACGAAAATCAGCCCGGCAATGGCGGCCAGCCCGCCGACCGGCGCGAAATCGAACATGTGGTATGGCTCGCCCAGAGCCTCGCTCCTGAACGAGGCGATGATGATGTTGGGCGGCGTCCCGATCAATGTGGCCATACCGCCAAGGATGGTGGCAAAGCTGAGTGGCATCAGCGACAATGCCGCCGAGCGTCCGGTCTTGCGCGAGGTCTGGATATCAACCGGCATCAGCAGGGCCAGGGCCGCCACATTGTTCATGAAGGCCGACAAGACCGCTCCCAGCCCTCCCATCAGGGCAATATGCGCACCAAGGCCGCGTGAGGCGTCCACCAGCGTCCGCGTGATCAGGAACACGGCCCCTGAACGGACCAGCCCGGCCGAGACCACGAGAACCAGCGCCACCACGATGGTGGCGGGGTGGCCGAACCCGGCAAATGCGTTGTCGACGGGAACCACCCCCAGTACCACGCCAACCATCAGCGCGGCAAAGGCAACCAGGTCGTATCGGAACCGGCCCCACAACAGCAGGCCGAAGACGGAAATGAAAAGGGCGAAAAGAATGATCTGATCCGTTGTCATTCGCTCACCATAGCCCGAGAGCGTGTACCGGCAAGCCGCTCTCTTGATCCTGCCCCCTGCAAACGTCTATATGAGCGCCGAACACGCAATCATGACGAGGACGCAACATGGCAGGCCATTCCAAATGGGCCAATATCCAGCACCGCAAGGGGCGTCAGGACGCCGCGCGGTCCAAGCTGTTTTCCAAACTGTCGAAAGAGATTACCGTCGCCGCCAAGATGGGCGACCCCGATCCCGACAAGAACCCTCGCCTGCGTCTGGCGGTGAAAGAAGCCAAGTCGAACTCGGTTCCCAAGGACGTGATCGACCGTGCGATCAAGAAGTCGGTTGCAGGCGAAGGCGACGATTACGAAGAAATCCGGTACGAAGGCTATGGCCCCAACGGCGTGGCGGTGATCGTCGAGGCGATGACAGACAACCGCAACCGTACCGCGTCGGTTGTCCGTTCGACCTTTTCCAAGAATGGCGGCAACCTGGGTGAAACAGGCTCGGTCGGGTTCATGTTCGAGCGCAAGGGCGAGGTTGTCTATCCTGCGACGGCAGGCGATGCCGACGCCATTTTCGAAGCCGCGATCGAAGCGGGGGCCGAGGATGTCGAAAGCTCGGAAGACGGCCACATCATCTGGTGCGCCGACACTGAACTGAACGAGGTTTCGAACGTGCTTGAATCCGCTTTGGGCGAGTCGGAATCGACCAAGCTGGTCTGGAAACCCACCACCACCACCGAGCTGGGGCTGGAGGATATGCAGCGTCTGATGAAGCTGGTGGATGCGCTGGAAGATGACGATGACGTACAGCGCGTGACCACCAATTTCGAGGCTTCCGACGAGGTCATGGCACAGCTTTGATCCGAGTTTAGATCGAAGACGCAAAGAAGCCCGGCCATGGCCGGGCTTTCTTTTTTCGTTCCTTGGTTGAATCTCGGGAACCGTGTACTTTGAGGCGGAGGCGTCGAAAACGTCGGAGGTTACCATCAATGAGAGAGGGTCGGCACATCCGAAAGGTTACTTCATGAGTTCGGTTCGCCGGGATTTTCGCCGCCGCAACATGTCTGCACTGACCGGCCAAAGCGTCCTTTCTCAAGTTGCGTGGACCATGGGTAGCCCTGCTGTCGTCATGCCTTTTTTGGCGGTGTCCCTGGAACTGCCAATGCTACTTGCCGGTGCGCTGGTTTCCATCCGAAAGCTGGGCGGCATGATCGGAGATGTCTTCCTGTCCGACGTGATCGCGGCAAAGTCGGAAAAGAAACGCGCCTTGGCGTTTTGCGAAATTGCCATTGGTTCCTGCCTTCTGCTTGCAGTTCTCGTCGCGGCCACCGGCAATGTGCTTATGGCGGCCGTCGCATTTGTCGCGGCGTTTTTTGTAATCGGGTTGGTCGAAGAATTGCAGGGTCTGATGCTCGTGGACTTTCTGAGCAATCACCTGGATTCCAAAGCGCGCATCTGGCAACACTACCTGCAACTCGGGCTTGGCGGCGTCGGTGCAATCGCCCTGACCCTGACAATCCATGAATTCACCAAGGATCAGCCGCCTTTCCAACGCCATTCAGCCGTGGTTGTCATTGCCACTGTTTGTTTCCTGTTTTCCGCAATCATCGTGATGTCGGTGCGAGAATTGACTGGCGAACCTTTGTCGTCTTCGGGAACCCGAAGATCGCCCAAGGAGACGTTCGTTTCCTTTCTGGCGGATGCAAGGGCTTTGTTTGGCGAAAGCTGGTTTCGAAACTACATGGCTCTGCGCCTGCCGCTGGTGGTGATTGCCCTTGCCGTTCCCTTCTTTGCTTTGATCGCTGCGGAATCTCACCACACCTCGGCCAAGGGTTTGACGGCGCTGATTATTTCTTCGGCCGCCGGTTACCTTGTGGCGGCACCGTTATGGCATGTTGTAAACATGAAGTCGCATCGGGTGGTCATGATCGCCGGGTCGCTGTTGGTGGCGGCAACCGGTCTGTCATTGATCGCAATGCATTTTGGCGGGCTTGATCACAACGTGCGCGCGCATTCGATAGCCCTGTTCGTAGCTACTATCGCCGTGACCGGTGCAGGTGGGGCACGCAGGCTGTATTTCATGGACATCGCCCCGGAAAACCAGCGCATCAAGGCCTCGGCAGTTATCAAAAGCGCATCCAGATTGGTCGCCGTGATCGTGGGGGCTGCGCTGGCCGCGGTCGCTCACATTCACGAAGTCGTGTGGGCGATAGTTTTTATCGTGGCGGCCAGTATTTTCGCGGCCGTCGCGTGTATGCGTTTTGTCGAAGCTGATCCAAAGCGCGACGAGGTCGTGCGTTGATACGTTGCGAGCGATCCCTACGGCGCCTCCGGGGCCGGCTGGCCGCAAAGTGCCCAGTCAAAAGAACGACGATATTTCTTTCAGCGGTTTCTTCAGTTTGGCCACCGAAGGGACCGTGGCATCTTTGGCCGGATGCCCCACCGCAATGATCATCGTGGGCTTTTCCGAAGCTGGACGATCCAGCGCGTCGTTTAGAAATCGCATGGGGTTCGGCGTATGGGTCAACGTGCTGAGGCCCGCATGGTGCAGCGCCGCCAGCAGGAAACCCGTGGCGATATTGACGCTTTCGGGCACGTAATAATTCTTGAAACGGGTTCCGTCCGCGAATTGACCCCACCGCTGGGCGAAGACCACAATCAGCCAGGGGGCCACGGTCAGATGTTCCTTGACCGCATTGGTGCCGATCGGCTCAAGCGCCTTGATCCATTCATCACCGGCGCCACCTGCATAAAAACGGCACTCTTCCTCTTCTGCCTCTTCACGGATGCGCTGTTTCAGGGCGGGATCGGATACAGCAGCGAAATGCCAAGGCTGATGATTGGCGCCCGACGGAGCGGTGCCCGCTGTGCGGAGACAGGTTTCTATCACCTCGCGCGGGACCGGGCGGTCGGAATAGTCGCGAACGGTGTGGCGCCTGCGCATGACCTCGTGAAACGCCTGCGCCGCCGTGACCATTTCGGCATCGGACAGGTCGTTCCGGTCGGGCAGGGGGATTGGATCATAGCTCAGCGCGTCGCGCGAAAACATGGCATGTTCTCCAGTTGGTTCGGTCGTTTATCCGGCGAGATCAGTCTGGTTGCAACCCATGCGCCGCAGCGGTTTTGACCGCCCGGGTCAGTCTTTTGATCGCCGGAGCCATGACGCGGCTGACCTGCCAGGTCAAAGGCACATCCAGAGGACTGCCGGGCACAAGCGCGCGCAGGCGGCCTGTCCGGAGATGGTCCTGTATCAGAGGTTCGGGATTCATGCCCCAGCCGATCCCGGCACATGCAGCGTCGACAAAGGCATGTGTGGATGGGAGATAGTGGGATGGCGGGTTGACACGCGCCCCTGCATTGGCGGCCAGCCAGGCCTTTTGCAACCCATCCTTGCGATTGAACGTCAAGCAGGGGGCCTTTGCCAATGATGCGGGTGTGACACCGTCGGCAAACCAGCGCCGCATGAAATCCGGGCTGGCCGTTGCGATATAGCGCAGGGTTCCCAGCGGATGTCCGTCGCATCCGGTGACCGGTATTCCCCCCACGGTGATCGCGGCGCTGACCTCTCCCCGACGCAGCCATTCCGCGGAATGATCCTGATCGTCGACAATCAGGTCGAACAGCATGTCATCGACGCTGGCCATGGCCTCGATGAACCAGGTCGCGAGGCTGTCGGCGGGAACCGCGATTTTCAGCAGGGTCGGGCCCGGACCTTGGTCCAGAGACAAATCCCGGCTCAGATTCGCTTCCAGCAACCGGACGTCCTCGGCGTGTTTGGCAAGCCTCAGTCCCGCCGCCGTTCCGGTACACGGCGGGCCACGATGGACCAGCGATGTCCCGACTCTTTCTTCCAGCGCCTTGATGCGCTGGGAAACCGCCGAAGGTGTCACGGTCAGCGCGTCGGCCGCGGCATCAAAACTCCCCAACCGAAGTATCGCCGACAGAGCATCCAACTGATTGGGATCAAGCTTCATTAGTGGTTCTTAATTTGAATGATCATCTTTAATTTGATACGCGGGCCGAGCATGGCTAGTCAATTCCTGCAACCTTCAGGAGCGCCCATGCTTGTTTCCTTCCTTCCCGGCTTTACCCTCGGGTTCAGCCTCATCCTCGCGATCGGAGCGCAGAATGCATTTGTCCTGCGTCAGGGCCTCAGGCGCGAACATGTCTTCGCCCTCTGCCTGACCTGCGCCCTTTCCGATGCAATACTCATAACAGCCGGGGTTGCTGGGTTCGGGGCGCTGGCGGAACTCGCGCCGAGTTTCGAGGCGGTCATGCGGTACGGCGGGGCGGCGTTTCTGATCTGTTACGGCGTGCGTAGTTTGTGGCTGGCCTGGAAGGGAGGTGGGGTACTGCGGACCGACACCCATCAGCGAATCAGCTTACGAGCCGCAATGCTGACGGTTCTTGCATTCACATGGCTCAATCCGCATGTATATCTGGACACGGTGATCTTGCTGGGCTCGATCTCTGCGCAATATGACGACCGGATTGGATTTGCCCTGGGGGCGGTTGCATCCAGCTTCGTTTTCTTTTTCTCGCTTGGATATGGCGCCCGGCTGGTCGCCCCGTTCTTTGCCCGCCCGCGGGCATGGCAATTCCTCGATACGGTGATCGGGCTGGTCATGCTTGGCATCGCGTGGAAGCTGATCGCGATGTGAAGTCTTGCTCCGGCGTTCAATTGCGTGTTGAACCATTCACATGACAACGATCGCCGCCCAATCCCGACCCCTTGCCGGCATTTTCTGGATGCTGGCAGCAGGCATTTCGTTTGTAATGATGACGGCCATGGTCAAGTCCATGGGAACGTCATTGCATCCAATTCAGGCGGCGTTCCTGCGATATCTGCTCGGCCTTGTGTTTCTGATCCCGGTGATGCCCGCAATCCTGTCGGCGCGATTGACCCGTAAACACTGGACACTGGTCGGGGTTCGGGGCGTTATCCATGCGATTGCGGTCATGTTGTGGTTCTTCGCAATGACGCAGATCCCGTTGGCGGAAGTGACCGCGATGAACTATCTGACACCGATTTACGTCACATTGGGGGCCGTTCTGTTCCTGGGCGAACGCCTTGCCCTGCGTCGGCTGGCCGCGATCTCAGTCGCTCTGATTGGTGTCCTGATCATCCTGCGCCCCGGATTTCGCGAGGTGTCGCCGGGGCACCTGGCCATGCTGGGAACGGCGTTGATGTTGGGCGGATCGTATTTGATTGCGAAAATGCTGGTTCAGGATCTTCGCCCCTCTGTGGTTGTGGCGCATCTGTCGATCTGGGTCACTGTCGCATTGATTCCGTTTGCGGTTTCGGTCTGGACAACGCCTAGCTGGCAGGATCTGGGTGGCCTGTTTCTGGTTGCCTGCTTTGCAACCGGCGGGCACTATTTCATGACCCTCGCTATGCAGGCGGCCCCCATCACCGTGACACAACCCGTGACCTTCGTGCAGCTTATCTGGGCAACGCTGCTGGGTGCGCTGGTATTCAGCGAAAAGGTGGATTTTTGGGTGATCGCAGGCGGAACGCTTATTTTGAGCGCCATCAGTTTCATGACCTGGCGCGAGGCCGTCTTGTACCGCCGCGCTGTCACGCCTGCCAATCTTGAAACCAAATTCTGAGCGGATTGATGGCGGAATGTGAACGCTCGGGCGGTTATTGATTGACGAGTCAATAAAATCCTTTTAGCGTTTCTACCACTACCGTAGCTCAAAAAGGGGCAGGCATGCCGAAACTCGGAATGGAACCGATCCGGCGCGATGCGATCGTGAAGGCGACCATCGCCGAGCTTGGCGTGAAAAAATCGCTTGATGTCACCGTCAGCCAGATTGCCAAACGTGCGGGTATGTCCAGCGCGCTGGCGCATCACTATTTTGGCGGCAAAGAGCAGATTTTTCTGGCCGCCATGCGGCGCATCCTGTCGGATTTCGGAGAAGAGGCCCGATCGGAACTCAAGGCCGCGCCGAAAGAAGCGCGCGCGCAGGCGATCATTCGGGCCTGTTTCGCCCCTTCCTGTTTCACTCCGGACGTGATTGCCGCCTGGATGACCTTCTATGTTCTGGCCCAAACCAATGATGACGCCCTGCGTCTGTGGCAAATCTATCAGTCGCGTATCAGGTCAAATCTTGTCGACGCATTGCGGCCCTTGCTGGACGATCCGGTTGAAGCCGCCGAAAACATGATCGCCCTGATTGACGGTCTCTATATCCGGGCGGCGCTGAGCGCCCCGGAAAAGCCTGAGCTTGCGGTCAATCACGCGCTGCGCGTTCTCAACACCCTTATCGAGGCTGAAAAATGACAAGGCCCAATATTCTGATCCTGATGGTGGATCAGTTGAACGGAACCCTCTTTCCCGACGGTCCCGCCGACTGGCTTCATGCGCCGAACCTGAAGAAGCTGGCGGAACGTTCGACGCGGTTTGCCAATGCCTATACCGCATCGCCTCTTTGCGCGCCGGGGCGTGCCAGCTTCATGTCCGGGCAACTGCCCTCGCGCACCGGGGTCTATGACAACGCTGCCGAGTTTCGCAGCGACATCCCCACCTATGCCCACCACCTGCGCCGGGCGGGCTATTACACCGCTCTATCTGGCAAGATGCATTTCGTCGGGCCCGATCAGCTGCACGGGTTCGAGGATCGTCTGACCACCGATATCTATCCCGCCGATTTCGGCTGGACGCCCGACTATCGAAAACCGGGGGAGCGTATCGACTGGTGGTATCACAACATGGGTTCGGTGACGGGCGCGGGGGTGGCCGAAATTTCGAACCAAATGGAATATGACGACGAGGTCGCCTACAATGCCAAGGCCAAGCTCTATGATCTGGCCCGCGGCAAGGATGACCGCCCGTGGTGCATGACCGTCAGCTTTACACATCCGCACGACCCCTATGTGGCGCGCCGCAAGTATTGGGACCTTTACGAGGAGTGCGAGCATCTGCTGCCGCAGGTGGCGGATCTGGGATACGACAATCAGGACCCGCACGCGCAGCGCATCTTCGATGCCAATGACTGGCGAAGCTTCGACATTACCGAGGAGGACATCCGGAAATCCCGCCGCGCCTATTTTGCCAATATCTCGTATCTTGACGACAAAATCGGCGAGATTATCGAGGTGCTGGAAACCACCCGGCAGAAGGCTATTATCCTGTTCGTTTCCGACCATGGTGACATGCTGGGCGAGCGCGGCTTGTGGTTCAAGATGAACTTCTACGAAGGCTCGGCGCGGGTGCCGCTGATGATTTCTGCACCTGACATGCCCGCAGGCCGTATCGACACGTCGGTTTCGACCATCGACGTGACGCCCACTTTGGGCGCGCTGGCCGGCGTCGACATGAAAGAGCTTGAACCCTGGACGGACGGGCACAGCCTTGTGCCGCTGGCCAATGGTGAAGAGCGGACTGAACCGGTTCTGATGGAGTACGCGGCCGAGGCATCCTATGCGCCTCTGGTGTCGATTCGCTACGGAAGGTGGAAATACAATCGATGTGCGCTGGACCCCGATCAGCTTTTCGATCTGCACTCCGACCCGCATGAACTGACAAATCTGGCGGATAATCCTGCTCATGCGGGCACGGTGCAAACGCTCAGGGCCAAGTCCGAAGCACGCTGGGATCTCGATCGCTTCGATGCCGAGGTCCGTGCCAGTCAGGCCCGCCGCTGGGTGATTTATGAGGCGCTCAGGCAGGGAGGGTATTTCCCGTGGGATTACCAGCCGCTTCAGAAGGCTTCGGAACGCTATATGCGCAACCACATGAATCTGGACAACCTAGAGGAAAGCCAGCGCTTCCCGCGTGGCGAGTGACCTCTGCACATTTTGGAAAATCACGGTTGCGGAGGATGAGATTTTTTGACGAAAAATCTTGGCCCCCGAAGCCAGGGAGAACTGAATATGGAAGCTGATTTTGTCATAATTGGCGCAGGGTCTGCCGGTTGTGCGATGGCTTATCGACTGAGCGAAGCCGGGTCCTCGGTGCTGGTGATCGAGTATGGCGGCACCGATGCCGGTCCGTTCATACAGATGCCGGCTGCGCTCAGTTATCCGATGAACATGTCGCGTTATGACTGGGGATATCAGTCCGAGCCCGAGCCGTATCTGAACAACCGGCGTCTGGCCTGTCCGCGGGGCAAGGTGATCGGCGGGTCGTCTTCGATCAATGGCATGGTCTATGTGCGCGGTCACGCAATGGATTTTGATACCTGGTCCGAGATGGGCGCCAGCGGGTGGGCCTATTCGGACGTGCTGCCCTATTTCAAGCGGATGGAGACGTGGCACGATGGCGGACACGGCGGCGATCCCACGTGGCGCGGCACGGACGGCCCCTTGCACGTAACGCGCGGACCGCGGTCGAACCCGCTTTTCAAAGCCTTTGTCGAGGCCGGTCAACAGGCGGGTTATGAGGTCACCGGCGATTATAACGGCGAAAAGCAGGAAGGGTTCGGCCCGATGGAGCAGACCGTCTGGAAAGGACGGCGCTGGTCGGCGGCCAATGCCTATCTCAAGCCGGCCCTGAAACGGCCGAACTGCGACGTCATTCGCGGGCTGGCGGCCCGGATCGTCATTGAAGGCGGCAAAGCGAGGGGCGTCGAAATTCTGCGTGGCGGAAAAAAAGAAGTGATCCGTGCGCGGCGCGAGGTCGTTGTGGCGGCCTCGTCCATCAACTCGCCCAAACTTCTGATGCTGTCGGGTATCGGCGCCGGTGCGCATCTTGCCGAGCACGGGATCGATGTGGTTGCCGACCGTCCGGGAGTAGGAGCCAATCTGCAGGATCATCTGGAGCTCTACATCCAGCAGAAGGCGATCCAGCCGGTGACCCTGTACAAGTATTGGAACCTTATCGGCAAAGGCGCGATCGGGGCACAGTGGCTGTTCACCAAAACGGGTCTTGGCGCCTCGAACCAGTTCGAAAGCGCGGCCTTTATCCGATCAAGGCCGGGGGTGAAGTACCCCGACATCCAGTACCATTTTCTGCCGATTGCCGTGCGCTATGACGGACAGGCCGCCGCCGAGGGGCACGGATTTCAGGCTCATGTCGGCCCGATGCGTTCGCCATCGCGCGGCAACGTCACTCTGCGTTCTGCGCGGGTCGAAGATGCGCCGATTATCCGTTTTAATTACATGAGCCAAGACGAGGATTGGGAAGACTTCCGCACCTGCATCCGCCTGACGCGCGAGATATTCTTGCAGGATGCGTTCAAGCCGTTCGCCGGAAAGGAAATTCAACCGGGCGCGGCAGTTCAGTCGGATGAAGAACTCGACGGCTTCATAGCTAAACACGCCGAAAGCGCCTATCACCCCTGCGGTACGTGCCGGATGGGCAGCGCGGACGATCCCGGTGCCGTTGTCGATCCCGAAGGTCGTGTGATCGGCGTCGACGGCCTCAGGGTGGCGGACAGCTCGATCTTTCCGCAGATTACCAACGGCAACCTCAACGCCCCGTCCATCATGGTGGGCGAGAAAGTGTCCGATCACCTTCTGGGCCGCAACCCGCTGCCGCGCGCCAATGACGAGCCTTGGTTGCATCCGCAGTGGAAAGTGACACAGCGCTGAGAAAAGAGGTGTTTTCCCTTTCGATTTGATCCGGGTCAAAGAGCGCGCGTTCGGGACTGACTAGCTGTTGTTGGTAACATCAAGACAAGGAGCGAACAGGATGTCTCACACGCCTCACGAACTGGCCGAAGAGTTTCCCGACAAGGTTGATCTGATGAGCCAGCTCAAGCAGTCGGACGCGCATTTCGCGAAGCTGGCAGAGGAGTATCACGAGATCAACCGGGCGGTTCACCGGGCCGAAACCAATATCGAGCCGATGGTAGAAATGGCCGAGGTGGAACTGCGCAAGAAACGCGCGGTGCTGAAGGATCAGATCTGGGGAATCCTGTCCAAGGCCTAGTTCCCAAGCCCGCCTGAAGGGTGGCATTGGCCCCGGTTGCCACAGGCCGCTCTTTAGGCACAACACCGTCAGTTGACCTCATAAGGCAATGTACCCCGGGTGTCGGCGTTGATGGTCAGGCGGCGTTCCAACGGCGGAACCGAGCGCTGGTGACAGGATTTTCGTTCGCAGATTCGGCAGGATATGCCGATCGGCTCATAGGCGCTTGCGTTGTTGATGTCGAGATTGTCGGCGTAGACCAGCGCGTCGGCATGCCGGATTTCGCACCCCAGGGCGATGGCATAGCGGCGCACGGGCGCGCCAAAAGAGCCGCCGGGTTTTGAGACGTCTCGAGCCAGTGAGATATAGCGGACCCCGTCCGGTGTCTCGGCCAACTGACGCAGGAAATGACCCGGTGTTTCAAAGGCGCGGTGCACGTTCCACAGCGGGCAGGCCCCGCCGAACCGAGCAAATTGAAGGCGAGTGGCCGAATGCCGCTTGGTGATGGTCCCGGCCTGATCCACGCGTACAAAGAAGAACGGGATTCCTTTCGCCCCGGGTCGTTGCAGCGTTGAAAGGCGGTGCGCCACCTGCTCGATAGAGGCACCGAAACGGTTGCCGAGCAGTTCCAGATCGTGGCGGTCCTCCTGCGCTGCAGTCAGAAAGGCCCCATAAGGCATCAATGCGGCGCCAGCGAAATAATTGGCCAGGCCGATCTTGGCGATGGATCGCGCTTCTTCGCTTTGAAACCGGGCAAAATCCAGCGTCGCTTCCAGCAATTTGTCCTGGCTCAGCAAAGCAACCTGAAGCACGAGTTGAAAAACCTGGGTTTGCGGGGTCGCGCGCGAGGACAGGCGCAGGGTTTTCGATGGAGCGTCATAGCTGCGCAAAGCTTCGATATCGGAAAGCTCCACATGAATGCCGCGATCACTGAGGTTTTCCATTGCGACGGTGCGAATATCGCCGGGGGCACCGCGTTCGGCAAAGCGTTCGGCCGCGTGATCGACAGCGTCGATATAGTTGTCGCAATAGTGGAAAAAGTCGCGCACCTCTTCCCATGGGCTGGCTTGGACGCGGGAATCCTCGCGCCCCAGTGCCTCGTCCAGCGAGGCCAGCCGCTCATGGGTTTGGCGGTAGTTGCGGTGCAACTCGATGAAAGCGCGCGCCAGTGCGGGCGCGTTCGAGGCGGTCAGGCGCAGATCGGCCAGCGGTGGCATTGCGTCGGCAAAGATCGGATCGGCCAGGGCCTCGCGCATGTCAGACACCAACCGCTCGCTGTCACCGGTGCTGAGTTCGGTCACGTCCAGCCCGAATTCCTGCGCCAGCGCCAGAACAACGGTCGTCGAGATCGGACGGTTGTTGTTCTCCATCTGGTTCAGATAGGGCAGCGAGACGCCAAGCTTCGAGGCAAAGTCCTTTTGCGTCAGGGACAATCGCGTGCGAACTTCACGCAGCTTTGCGCCGGCATAGAGTTTCTGAGTGGCCATCAATGCGCCTTTGCGGATTTACTCGGTGAAAGGCTAACTTTGCAAATCGTCCGGCGCAAGCGGTCAAAGGCCAAGCTGCTTTTCTCGCCAAATAACAACGCTGATCGCGAGAATGGCGAATACGGACGTGGCAAACATCAGCCAAAGCAGGGGCAGTGTGCCGGTTTCAGGCGTCAGCAACTGCCCCGCGAGTGCGCTCAGTGCCGCGCCACCGCCCAGCATGATCGCACCGCTCAGGCCCGAGGCCGTGGCCGCAAGATGCGGGCGAACCGAAAGAGAGCCGGCGGTTGCATTGGGGATCGACATCCCGTTGCCAAGGCCGACAAATGTCATCAGGCCAAAGAAAGAAACCGCACTATCCGCACCCAGGAACGTAATCAGAATGGACAGCGAAATTCCCAGGGTATTCAGCCAGCAACCCCAAAGCACCATGCGGTTCACCCCAACGCGCATCGAGAAACGGCCGCTCAAGAAGTTGCCGAAGAAATACCCGAGCGCGGGCGCTCCGAAATAGATGCCGACCTGTGCGGGATTCAGTCTGAACACCTCGGACCCCACAAAGGGCGCGCCGCCGAGATAGGAAAAAAACGCACCGGACGAAAACCCGCAGGCGAGCGCATAACCCCAGAAACGTGGCGATTTAAGCAATTCCGGATATTCCCGGAACTGTTGCACCAGGGTCTTGCCGCTTTTGAGAGAGGTTTCCCCGAAATCCGTATAGGTCAGAAGAAAGGTCAGAGCACCTAGAATGAGCAGCAGCCAGAAATTGGCCTGCCAGCCAAGCGTCTCGTCCAGAAGCCCGCCGATGGCCGGACCGATCATCGGCACCACGGCCATGCCCATGGTGACATAGCCGAGCATCGAGGCGGCCTTGTCCTGTTCGTACATATCGCGCACTGCCGCCCGGCTGAGCACGACACCGACCGCGATCACGGCCTGGCACATACGAAAGAACAGAAAAATTTCCGCAGTCGGCGCATAGATGCACCCCAGCGTCGCCAGAAGGAACAGTGCAATCCCCCAAAGGATGACAGGGCGACGGCCAGCCTTGTCTGCAAGGGGGCCAATAATGATTTGCATGCCCGCATTAACGCCCAGATACACTGCCACAGACAGTTGCATGACCCGGTAGTCGGTCTGGAAATATTCGGTCATGTTGGGCAGGCTCGGCAGAAACACATTCATGCCCAATGCCGACAGCCCGGACAGCAAAACAAGCGTCGCCAGTGTTGGCGGGCTACGGTGAGTTTGGGCACTATCGAACTGCATGCTCTGCATTTACGGGAAAGGCGGCGCCAGTTCCATGTCGGTTGATGAGTTAATGTGTTAATTAACTAATTTGCATTTAGCATAGATTAAGTTGCCAACTATTTGCAAATTTGCCGAATTCTTCTTTGGGTGACGCGATACACACTATATGGTCCGGACAAATTTCAAAGGGGACAATCGCGATGAAAGACATCCTTGCCGAGCTCGAAGACCGCCGTGAAGCCGCACGCCTGGGGGGCGGGCAAAAACGGATCGACGCACAGCACGGGCGCGGCAAGCTGACCGCGCGCGAACGGATCGAGCTGCTGCTCGACGAGGGCAGCTTTGAAGAATTCGACATGTTCGTCGCGCATCGCTGTACCGATTTCGGGATGGAAGAACAAAAGCCTGCGGGCGACGGCGTTGTGACCGGCTGGGGCACGATCAATGGCCGCATGGTTTATGTGTTCTCGCAGGATTTCACCGTTTTCGGCGGATCCTTGTCGGAAACCCATGCCCAGAAGATCTGCAAGATCATGGATATGGCGGTGCAGAACGGTGCGCCCGTCATCGGCCTGAACGACTCGGGCGGGGCGCGAATCCAGGAAGGGGTTGCCTCGCTGGCAGGTTATGCCGAAGTGTTCCAGCGCAACATCATGGCTTCGGGCGTGGTGCCGCAAATCAGCGTGATCATGGGACCATGCGCCGGGGGCGCCGTGTATTCACCGGCGATGACCGATTTTATTTTCATGGTCAAGGACACCTCCTATATGTTCGTGACCGGCCCGGATGTGGTCAAAACGGTCACCAATGAGGTGGTGACGGCCGAGGAACTGGGCGGCGCGTCGACCCATACCAGAAAATCCTCCGTCGCCGACGGCGCATTCGAAAATGATGTCGAGGCGCTGGCCGAAGTGCGGCGTCTGGTCGATTTTCTGCCGCTCAACAACCGCGATAAACCTCCGGTGCGTCCGTTCTTTGACGAGCCGGGGCGGGTCGAAGCTTCGCTGGACACGCTGGTGCCGGAAAACCCCAATACCCCCTACGACATGAAGGAACTCATCACCAAAGTGGCGGATGAGGGCGATTTCTACGAAATTCAGGAGGATTTCGCCAAGAACATCATCACCGGTTTTATCCGGCTTGAGGGGCAGACCGTCGGCGTCGTCGCCAACCAGCCGATGGTGCTGGCAGGTTGTCTCGATATCGACAGCAGCCGCAAGGCCGCGCGGTTCGTCCGGTTCTGCGACTGTTTCGAAATCCCGATCCTGACTTTTGTGGATGTGCCGGGCTTTCTGCCGGGAACAAGCCAGGAATATGGCGGCGTGATCAAGCATGGGGCCAAGCTGCTCTTTGCCTATGGTGAAGCCACTGTGCCGAAGGTCACCGTGATTACCCGCAAGGCTTATGGCGGCGCCTATGACGTGATGGCCTCCAAACACCTGCGCGGCGATTTCAACTATGCCTGGCCAACTGCTGAGATCGCAGTGATGGGCGCCAAGGGTGCAACCGAAATCATCCACCGTGCTGATCTGGGCGATGCGGAAAAGATCGCCGCCCACACCAAGGATTACGAAGACCGCTTTGCCAATCCCTTTGTGGCGGCCGAGCGCGGCTTCATCGACGAGGTTATCATGCCGCAATCGACCCGCCGCCGGGTGTCGCGCGCCTTTGCCTCGCTGCGAGGCAAGTCGTTGAAGAACCCTTGGAAAAAGCACGACAACATTCCGCTGTAGAGACACAGGGTAGGGCGGGGTGAACCCCGCTCTATGGAGGATGACATGGCACAGCTTTGGAAAAATCAGGCCTTCACGATATCCCATCCGGACAGCTCTCCGTTTGCGGCCGATGGGCTGCGGGCGTTTTTTCAGTATCGGGATCTGGGGATCAGCGACGCCACCAATGCTAAATTCGGCGCCCATGTGATTCGGGCGGTGCCAGGGATGGAAAGTCCCGGAGAATGGCACTCTCACGAGCTCGATTTCCAGATGGTCTATGTCACCAAAGGCTGGGTCGCCTTTGAGTACGATGGGCAGGGGGAACATATGCTGCGCGCCGGATCTTGCGTATTGCAGCCCCCTGGCATCAAACATCGTGAGGTGCGGCACTCTGACGATATGGAGCTGATCGAAGTCACTTCTCCCGCAGCGTTTGACACACAGGATGAAACCGCGCCATGATCCGCGCCAACCGGCATGAGTCAGCGCGCGCCCATCGCGCAGCGCCAGCAGCCCCGGCAGGAGGAGTCCGTCACTGGCGGGGCCGGGGCTGCGGATTTCTGCTGGCCCTGCTGTCCCTGACCGCGAACACGAACGCCCTGGCCCAAGGCAGCCTGCCGGTCCCGTCCGGACAGGATGTCTGGCTGAGCGAGGTTCTGTTGGACACCAACCCGGGTGAGCTTTGGGTCCGCTTCCGCTTTGTTGCGCCCAGAATCGGATCAGAGCCCGGGCAGATCGGTCATGATGTGGCAACCAGCGACATGGATCACCTTTGCGACACGCTGGCGGTGCCTTACGTCGCCAAACACCGTTTGCAGCCGGTCCGCGTGATCATCTCGATGGCGGACCGCGAGATGGAATTCGGTCAGGCCCAACAGGCCGCAACCCAGTTTTTCGAAGCCTACAGGCTGGAAAACGCCGCCTGCGTGTGGGAGGGGCTTTGATGTCAAATGCAACCTCCGCACTGACTCCGTTCTCTTGTCGGGGCCAGACGGCTTTGAAAGCGAAAAACATGATGCAGACGATAACCGGGGATTTGATCCGGAATAAACCGAACACCAATATGGCGTTGCTATTACACGCGAAATTGCCGCGCAGGGAGGTTCGCCCATGCTGAAGCATCGTGGATTTCCAGGCCGCCTTCCCGGCACCGACTTTCAGTTCACAATTCGCCGGGGCAACCCCAAGGGGGTAACGCCGCTGACTCGCCGCGAAAGATATCGCGACCGCAAGGCCGCGGACCGTCGCGCGGACGCGGCCTTTGTCGAAGCCTTGTGGGAACATTTCGGCGATCAGCCTTTTGAACGCGGCAATCTGGATGCCGGGCGGCTGAGCTGGCTGTTCGGGCGCGAGGTCATCCCGGCCGAGGAACCGTTCGATGCCGCGAGCTATGATGCGCTTTTGGTCATCGATGTGGAGGCTGCCCGGCAGTCGTTTCCGGAAATCTTCGAAGGGAAGGGCTGACTGTGCTTCCTGGGACGACACATATTGGCCAATGTGCGAACTCCGCCATGACCCTGCCCGATCAGGGGCAGGGCCAGTATGTGGCGTCAGAAATTCAGTTGTGCGGCAAATTGAACACGGCTGCCGTCAAAGGTTTGCCCCGAGATCACGTCGTTTCGCTCGCCATAGATGTATTCGGCGCTGAGCGTCAGATTGTCCGTCGCCTTGTAGAAGGCGTTGACATGGATTGTCTCCAACTCGGTGAAGGACAGTGTGCCGGTCGAGGTTGGCAGGTCGTAATCTTCCCTGCCGTAGGAGACGCCGACATTCCATTTGGAGCCCAGATCCTGCCGAAGTTCGACGGTGTAGCCGTCCACATCGTTGGCCTGCGCGCCGACGATGGCATTGCCCAGACCGATAAGGTAGGGGCCAAGCGCTTCGCCGTTGACATAGTTGACCTGAAACAGGCCGCCCTGCCAGGGACGGACCGAGCCGGATACGGTAAAGCCCGTCTGATCGACCTCGACGGAACCGGACTGGGCCTTGCCATACAGTGCGGACGCGCGTGCAACATATGTTCCGTCGTTGTATTCGACGGCACCCGTCAGGACCGGATCGTCGGAATTCGATCCTCCGACGTTTTCCTCGACCGAAACACTGAAGGTCGTGTTGCCGCCGAATTTGTTGCTGAAACGGACCTGCGGCACCCGGGCGAAAGGAATACCAACCGGGCCATTGAATTCGACCGTTGTCGGATAGGTGTCCAGCGGCATGAAATTGGTCCAGGTTTGGCCGATCAGCCAGTTGTCTCCGATGCCGATATTTGCGTGACGAAGCCGAAGCTCGGCGGTGCCGTTGGAGGCAAACAGGTCATATTCAAGCTGGCCAGTGATTTCGCCGATATCGGTGAGCGTGGTGGTTCGAAGTCCCAGGCGCGATTGGCGCAAAGTGGCGCCGAACGTCCCGTCCGTGGCGGCGGACGGTTCACCGATCACGTTGACGAATGCGGTGTCGCCCTGATCGTATTCGAAGTCGTAAAAGAAGTCGGCTTTGACATAGCCATAGATATCGAGCGCGGTACTGCCAATCTTCAGATCTCCGGACGGGGCAGCGTTTTTGGAAGCTTCCAGAACCTCCACGCGAGCGCGCAGTTCGGCGATTTCCCCAGAGTCCTCAGCCAGCGCGGGAAGGGCAGCAAGCGCGCACGCCGAGGAAGCCAGCCAAAGGGCTGTTTTAGTCTTTACTATCATGTTGTTAGTCCTTGTTTTGCGAGTGAGCAAAACGAACGTTCCACGCAGTCTGCGAAGTGTGAACTCACGTTCCTGAGATCGTCTTTTGCGGATCCCTCACGGCAAGTTTATCGGTTGTCACAGTTTGCGCACGCGTCGGTGAGGTCGGTATGCAAGTTGTTAACAAATGAAAACTTTTCCGGCGGTCTCCGGAATTGCGCCTGTGATGTTGCCTTTACGGCAGTGTACGAGCGAATTGATGGTTTTGACAAAGAAGTGACGGCAAAGGCTGCGGACACCAATCAGCCTGGCCGTGGCGGTATCGGCGCAATTTTGCGTGCGGTGGCAAAGAATGGGCAGAAACTGGCCGGAATATATGTCGCCGAAAATGTCGTGTTGGCGGCGGGCCGCGACGAAGGCAAGGTGATCGGGCCGTGCGGCACGTCTTTGCCTGCGCCGCACTGGCACCTACTATTCCGTACCCCTTCCTTCAGCGGGCAGGTTGATGTTCCCCACATTGACCCGCCCGCTTTTTTCTGGTGGCCGAATTCCGCGGGAGCATGGCAAAGATTTGCGCATGGCGAAACGGCCCGTAGAATTGACTTGCGGAACCGGAAAAATCCCCTTCAACACACGCGTGAGCAGTCAAACTTTAATAGGGGATGGGACTCATGCGGAACATTCGGTTCATATCGGTCATTGCACTTTGTGCGGGGCTGGCCGCCTGTGGTGACACGAAAGGCGAACAGGCGCTCTTTGGCGGCAGCGCGGGCCTGCTGGGCGCGCTCGTACTGGACGCAGACCCGGTTGTCGGCGCTGCGGCCGGCGCGGCAGGAAACCTGCTGTATTGCGAAGTGCAGAAAAGCTGCTGACCGGCAGATTGTAATTCAGGCCGGTTTTTCCGGCCAATCCAAACCACTGTGGAACGCCGTTTCGGACCGAATTGTCCGAAGCGGCGTTTTGCATCTGAAACACCCCAAGACAAAGGACGTTCCATGTTCAACAAGATCCTGATTGCCAACCGGGGCGAGATTGCCTGCCGGGTCATCAAAACCGCCCGCAAAATGGGTATCGGAACCGTTGCCATCTATTCGGATGCCGACAAACAGGCGTTGCATGTGCAAATGGCGGACGAGGCCGTGCATATCGGCCCGCCACCCGCCAACCAGTCCTATATCGTTATCGACAATGTGATGAGCGCCATTCGCGAAACAGGCGCTCAGGCAGTGCATCCCGGTTATGGTTTCCTGTCCGAGAACTCGAAATTCGCCGAAGCGTTGGCGGCTGAAGGCGTGGCCTTTGTCGGCCCCCCGGTCGGCGCCATCGAAAGCATGGGCGACAAGATCACCTCGAAGAAGATCGCGCAGGAGGCGAATGTGTCGACCGTGCCCGGTTACATGGGTCTGATCGAAGACGCCGACGAGGCCGTGAAAATCTCCAACGAAATCGGCTATCCGGTGATGATCAAGGCCAGCGCCGGCGGCGGCGGCAAGGGCATGCGGATTGCCTGGAACGATGACGAGGCGCGCGAAGGGTTCCAATCGTCCAAAAACGAGGCGGCCAGCAGCTTCGGCGATGACCGAATCTTTATCGAGAAATTCGTCACGCAACCGCGTCACATCGAAATTCAGGTGCTCTGCGACAGCCATGGCAACGGTATTTATCTGGGCGAGCGTGAATGCTCGATCCAGCGCCGCAATCAGAAGGTGGTGGAAGAGGCGCCCAGCCCCTTCCTCGATCCCGAAACGCGCAAGGCGATGGGCGAACAGGCGGTCGCACTGGCCAAGGCGGTAGGCTATGCCAGCGCTGGCACCGTGGAGTTCATCGTGGATGGGGACAAGAACTTCTATTTCCTCGAAATGAACACCCGCCTGCAGGTTGAACACCCCGTCACCGAACTGATCACTGGGGTCGACCTGGTGGAACAGATGATCCGGGTGGCGGCGGGTGAGCCGCTGTCGATCACGCAGGACGATGTCAGCCTGAACGGCTGGGCCATCGAAAACCGGCTTTATGCCGAGGACCCGTACCGCAATTTTCTGCCGTCCATCGGCCGTCTGACCCGTTATCGTCCGCCTGCGGAAACCGCTGCTGGACCGCTGCTTGCCAATGGCAAATGGCAGGGCGATGCGCCCGAGGGCGTAGCTGCCGTGCGCAACGATACCGGTGTCTACGAGGGCGGCGAAATTTCAATGTACTACGATCCGATGATCGCCAAGCTGTGCACATGGGCGCCGACGCGCGAACAGGCCATCGAGGCGATGCGCGTGGCGCTCGACGGGTTCGAGGTCGAGGGTATCGGCCACAATCTGCCTTTCCTGAGTGCGGTGATGGATCATCCGAAATTCGTCGAAGGTGACATGACGACCGCCTTCATTGCCGAAGAATACCCTGACGGGTTCGAGGGCGTGACCCTGCACGAAGACGACCTGCGCCGTATCGCGGCCTCGTGTGCGGCCATGCACCGGGTGGCCGAGATCCGCCGCACCCGTGTTTCGGGCCGGATGGACAATCACGAACGCAAAGTCGGCACCCACTGGACCGTGAGCCTCCAGGACCATGACTACAATGTTGTGATCGCGGCGGATCAGGCGGGCTCGACCGTGACGTTTGAAGGGGGTGGTTCCTATCGCGTCGCCTCGGACTGGACGCCAGGGGACCAGTTGGCCACGCTGGATGTTGATGGCAGCCCGCTGGTTCTGAAAGTCGGCAAGATTCCGGGCGGGTTCCGCATCCGCAACCGGGGCGCGGACCTCAAGGTGCATGTGCGAACCCCGCGCCAGGCGGAACTGGCGCGCCTGATGCCCGAGAAACTGCCACCCGATACCTCGAAATTGCTGCTTTGCCCGATGCCGGGGCTGATCGTGAAGGTCGACGTCGAAGTGGGGCAGGAAGTGCAGGAAGGTCAGGCGCTGTGCACCATCGAGGCGATGAAGATGGAAAACATCCTGCGCGCCGAAAAGAAAGGCACCGTCGCCAAGCTCAATGCGGGTCCCGGAGACAGCCTGGCCGTCGACGAAGTGATCATGGAGTTCGAGTGACCGGGAAAACTTCGGTCTCTCGTATGGCATACAGGGGATAACACCGTGAAATGCGGCAGAACTACTTTGTCGGAACGTGATCGGATGATCGGACGCGAGGGTCAGTTGCTCTCGCGCCGCTCACGGATTTCTCGTTCGCGCATGGGGGTCTTGTCGATCGAACGGCTGATTTCCCGTACGCTCCACGGTGAGGGTTTGCGCAGTTTGACCACGCCGTCCTTGTCCACCAGAACCATCTGGAAACCGCGTGGACGCAGTTTGGCGCGTACTGCCGAGCGCGCCTTGGGGTCGGTATCGGTGAGCACCACAACATCGCGGTCGCGCAGCATGTCTTCACCTTCGCGCAGCATGTCGATCTGCTGCTGGAACCGGGGGTCGGCTGGCGTGTCGGCGAATATGACAATGGGCCGGTTCAACCATAGAAACTCGTCCAGGTGGCTGTCGCCGACCGGCCGGATCAAATCGTCGTTCTGCGTGGCACCACCATCCGCGGCAATCGCGGCAAACGGAATAAGCGCTGTTAAAACAATGGCTAGCGTTCGGGTCATTTGGTCTCCTGTCAGGTTGAATATAGCCTCTGATCGGGTGAATGCGACCGGTGAATTTCGAAGTGGCTTGAAATTTTTGGGCTGCGGGCGGGTTGCCGTGCAAGGCGGCACCAGAAATTTCCCTGTCGCGTCCCAGCGCTGCCCGGCAACCGAAAGCACAGACCCGAGCCATAACGCGCGATACGGACACGAAACGATTCTGCCGTGCGGACGGGCGGACCTTGCCCGCGCAGGATCGGAAAACAATAGGCAGCAAGCGACTGCCACAACCGGATTCGACAAGAGGATGACACAATGACCAAGACCGACGACTGGCGGGCGCTGGCCGAAAAGGAACTGCGCGGCCGATCCGTTGAAGATCTGAACAAGACGACTCTGGAAGGGATCGAGGTCAAACCGCTTTACACTGAGGCGGACACGGCCAAGCTGCCGCATATGGGCACATTGCCGGGTTTTGGCCCGTTCACGCGCGGCGTCAAGGCCACCATGTATGCAGGGCGCCCGTGGACGATCCGGCAATATGCGGGGTTTTCGACGGCCGAGGAATCGAACGCTTTTTACCGCCGCAATCTGGCCGCTGGCCAGCAGGGCGTTTCGGTCGCCTTCGATCTGGCCACGCATCGCGGCTATGACAGCGACCACCCGCGCGTTGTGGGCGATGTGGGCAAGGCCGGTGTGGCCATCGATAGCGTCGAAGATATGAAGATCCTGTTCGACGGCATCCCACTGGACAAGGTGTCGGTCTCGATGACGATGAATGGCGCGGTGATCCCGGTTCTGGCCAGCTTCATCGTTGCGGGCGAAGAGCAGGGGCACGACAAGTCCGTTCTGTCCGGCACCATTCAGAATGACATTCTGAAAGAGTTCATGGTGCGCAACACCTATATCTATCCGCCCGAGCCGTCGATGAAGGTCATCTCGGACATCATCGATTATACTTCGAACGAGATGCCCAAGTTCAACTCGATCTCAATCTCTGGCTATCACATGCAAGAGGCCGGGGCGAACCTGGTGCAGGAGCTGGCCTATACGCTGGCTGACGGCCGCGAATACGTGCGCGCCGCGACCGAGGCCGGGATGGACGTCGACAAGTTCGCGGGCCGTTTGTCGTTCTTCTTTGCCATCGGCATGAATTTCTTCATGGAGATCGCCAAACTGCGTGCTGCCCGCACGTTGTGGCACCGGGTGATGACGGATTTCGGCGCGAAATCCGAGCGTTCCAAGATGCTGCGCACCCACTGCCAGACCTCGGGCGTGTCGTTGCAGGAACAGGACCCTTACAACAACGTGATCCGCACCGCCTATGAGGCGATGAGCGCGGTTCTGGGCGGCACCCAGTCGCTGCATACCAACGCATTGGACGAGGCGATTGCGCTACCCACCGATTTCTCGGCCCGCATCGCACGGAACACGCAGCTGGTGCTGCAGGAGGAGACGGGTGTAACCGATGTGGTCGACCCGCTGGCTGGGTCGTACTATGTCGAAAGCCTGACCAATGAGTTGATAGACAAGGCCTGGGCCCTGATGGAAGAGGTCGAGGAGATGGGCGGTATGACCAAGGCCGTGGCCAGTGGCATGCCCAAGCTGCGGATCGAGGAAAGCGCCGCACGGCGCCAGGCGATGATCGATCGCGGTGATGAGGTGATCGTCGGCGTCAACAAGTACCGCAAGGAACAGGAAGATCTGATCGACATTCTGGATGTCGACAACGTCGCCGTGCGCGAAGCTCAGGTTGCGCGGCTGGAACGCATCCGCGCCACCCGGGACGAGGCTGCGTGCCAGGCGGCACTGGACAACCTGACCGCGACCGCCCGCAAAGGCGGCAACCTGCTGGCCGCCGCCGTCGAGGCCGCACGCGCCCGCGCATCCGTAGGAGAGATCAGCATGGCAATGGAAAAGGAATTCGGCCGCCACCGTGCCGAGGTAAAAACGCTGGCCGGTGTCTATGGCGCGGCCTATGAAGGCGACGAAGGCTTTGCCGCCATCCAGAAATCCATCGAAGAATTCGCCGAGGCCGAAGGCCGCCGCCCGCGCTTGTTGGTGGTCAAGATGGGGCAGGACGGGCATGACCGTGGGGCCAAGGTGATTGCCACTG
This sequence comes from Ruegeria sp. AF8, assembly GCF_056541825.1. NCBI lineage: Bacteria > Pseudomonadati > Pseudomonadota > Alphaproteobacteria > Rhodobacterales > Roseobacteraceae > Ruegeria > Ruegeria sp. AF8. The sequence goes on from NZ_JBQFYW010000001.1 coordinate 474,348, forward strand.
CCTTTGCCGATATCGGATTTGACGTGGATGTCGGCCCGCTGTTCCAGACACCCGCGGAAGCGGCACAGGACGCCATCGACAACGATGTGCATGTGGTCGGTATCTCGTCGCAGGCGGCGGGTCACAAAACGCTGGCGCCGCAACTGGTCGAAGAACTTAAGAAAGCCGGCGCCGAGGATATTATCGTCATTTGTGGCGGTGTGATCCCGCAGCAGGATTACCAGTTCCTTCACGACCATGGCGTCAAGGCGATCTTTGGCCCCGGTACGAATATCCCGGACGCCGCGCAGGATATCCTGCGCCTGATCCGCGAAGCGCGTGGCTAAGCGTGGTGTCATTCTGACAGGTATGGCGGCGGGCGTTCTATGGGCGCTCGCCGTCGTCGCTTTTCCCTTGCGGCTGGATTTGCCGTTTCTGCCTCTGCCGATGGCGTTGCCGGCGTCGTTTCTTTTGCCGGGGCTGGTTCTGACCGCCATGATCGGGCGACTGGCGCAGCGGCGTTTCTTTGACGACGCGATCATTGACGGTGAACCGTTCGCCCCGGACTCTGGCGCCGATATCGACCAGCGGGTATTGACCAATACGATTGAACAACTGGTGCTGGCGCTGGCAGTCTGGCCCTTTGTCGCGCTGGTGCTTGGTGGGGCTCTGGCCGTGGCATTGGGGCTTTCTTTTGCAGTGATGCGGGTTTTGTTCTGGATTGGCTACCACCTGTCGCCGCCATTGCGGGCCTTTGGTTTTGCGGGAACCTTCTATCCGACTGTTGTGGCTGCATTGTGGTCGGGATTGGTCTGGCTCATCTGAGACCGCATCCGACGGTTGCACGCCAATTCCAATGCGCTAGGGTTCGCCACAGTGGAGGTACGCCATGCAACTGGACCACATCGCTGTCGCCGGGTCGACGCTGGAAGAAGCAACCGAGCATGTCGAGGCCGCATTGGGCGTCAAGCTTCAGGCCGGCGGGCATCACGACAAGTTCGGCACGTATAACAAGCTGCTGGGGCTGGCGAACGGGTTGTATCTGGAGGCCATCGCCGTCGATCTCGAAGCTGCTGCGCCCGACAGGCCGCGCTGGTTCGGTCTGGACGGGTTTTCCGGCAGACCGCGCCTGACGAACTGGATATGTCATGTGGCCGGCTTGGATGCCGTGCTGGCAAGCTTGCCGGACTCAGTCGGCAAACCCATTTCATTGTCGCGCGGCGATTTGCGATGGAGCATGGCGGTGCCGGACACGGGTGTTTTGCCGTTCGACAACCTGTTTCCCGCGCTCATCGAATGGCAGGGCAATTTGCACCCGTCCGGTATGCTGGCGCAAAGTGGCTGTGCGCTGAAGCGGTTGATCGTGTCTCACCCGCATGCCGACGACCTTTCCGGCCTTCTTGGACCGCTGCATTGGGTCGAAATCGTGCCCGGAGATCCCGGATTGCTGGCGGAATTCGATACTCCTCACGGAAAGCGGGTTCTGGAGTGACCGTCCGCAGCGCAAGACCCGGGGACGCCGTGGCCATTGCCGCCATCACCAACGTCATCATCCGCGACACGCTGATCACCTTCACGACAGCGGAACGCAGCCCGGAAAGTGTCGCGGCCGACATAGTAGCCCGAGGCGCGGCGTATCTGGTGGCCGAATTGAACGGCACGATTGCGGGGTTTGCCACCTATGGCCCGTTTCGCGGCGGGCCGGGTTATGCTCATACGCGGGAACTTTCCATTCAGCTCGCCCCGGACGCGCGGGGGCGGGGCTTGGGGCGTTCTTTGATGGAACAGCTCGAAAAACGGGCGCGGGCTGATGGTGTGCATGTGCTGGTGGCGGGCATTTCGGCCGCCAACCCCTCTGCGATCGCCTTTCACGCCGCCATCGGATTTCACGAGGTCGGCCGGATGCCGGAGGTGGGGCGCAAACGGGGGCAATGGCTCGATCTGGTGCTGATGCAGAAAATTCTGATCGAGGTATGATTCGCCGCACCTGACAGCGACCGCCATGAGGGCTAGGGTGAAGCCATGTCGATCTGGACCCGCATAACAGATGCAATCAGCGCGTTGGCGCAAGGAGAGAGCCTTGCCAAGGTTTTCGAACGTCTGCGCACTCCGCCCGAAAGGTCGGTGGCCTTCACCATTGCCGTTATTGCCCTCGGGGCCAAGATGGCAAAAGCCGACGGACAGGTGACACGTGACGAGGTGACGGCGTTTCGCGAAGTGTTCCAGATTGCCCGCGCGGACGAGGACGGCGCTGCGCGAGTGTTCAACATGGCCCGAACCGATGTTGCGGGCTATCAGGACTATGCGCGCAACATAAAAAAGATGTTTGCCGAGGACAGCACGACGCTATGCGACCTGATGGAGGGATTGTTTCACATCGCCATGGCCGACGGGTTTTATCACCCGGGCGAGAACGAGTTTCTCGAAGAGGTCAGCCGGATTTTCGGACAGACCGATGCCCAGTTCAAAGCCCTGCGCGCCCGGTTCGTTCCGGATGCGACCGCCGATCCGTATACGGTGTTGGGCGTTCCGCCCGACTTGCCGCTGGCGGAAATTCGCAAGGTATGGCGGCAATTGGTGCGCGAAACGCATCCGGACGCGATGATGGCGCGGGGCGTGCCGGAAGAGGCGATCCGGCTGGCCGAGAAGAAGATGATCGACATCAACCGTGCCTGGGACGAGATCAACGGCGCGAAGGTCTGATATGATGCGGCTGGCGACCTATAATGTGGAATGGTTCGCCAATCTTTTCGACAAGGATGACCATCTGATCGTCGATGACAGCTGGTCCGGGCGCCACAACGTGACCAAGGCCCAGCAGGTCGAAGCGCTGGCCAAGGTGATGACGGCACTTGATGCCGATGCCGTTCTGATTGTCGAAGCCCCCAATACCGGCCGCACCCAGAACACCGTGCGCGCCTTGCAGGAGTTTGCCGAAGCCTTTGATCTGCGCACCCGGCGCGCGATCATGGGGTTTGCCAATGACACGCATCAGGAACTGGCACTGCTCTATGACCCGGATTGCCTTGAGGCGCGGCATGATCCCAAAGGTGACGTAACCGGCAAAAAAGGCAACTCCGACACGCCGCGATTTGATGGCGTTTTCCGCATCGACCTTGATATCGACGCCACCGAGGATCTTGTCCGGTTCTCCAAACCCCCGATCGAACTTGCGATACGCACCACGTCGGGCACCGATCTGCGATTGATCGGTGCGCATCTGAAATCCAAAGCGCCCCACGGCGCGCAAAAACGCGATGAGGCGATACAGATTTCCATTGCCAACCGGCGCAAGCAACTGGCACAGGCGATCTGGCTGAAACAGCGTATCGAACAGCATCTTAATGCGAACGAAGACGTCATATTGCTGGGTGATATGAACGACGGCCCCGGACTGGATGAATTCGAACATCTGTTCGGGCGATCCTCGGTCGAAATTCTGCTTGGCACCGGGTTGTTCGATCCTCACGCGACCAAAGCCAGCCAGTTCAGGCCAGGGTCGTTGCCAGCGACAGCGCGGTTTCAATTGCCCGGGGAAGGGCGCTTTCTACAGGCGCTGCTGGACTACATCATGATCAGCCCGAACCTGCGCTCCAGGAATCCGGCCTGGCGTATCTGGCACCCCTTCGACGATCCGGGTTGCTGGAACCTGCCCGAACTGCGCGATGCCCTGCTGACCGCATCCGATCATTTCCCGGTGACACTGGATATCGAGATATGACCTTTGAATGCACAAGCCGCCTCCCCTATATCCAACCTATGCGAATTGTCCTTGCCACGGCTGCAATTGCCCTGACGCCGGTTTCCGCCCCTGCAGAAGAGGAAACCGGAAAGTCACTGATGGAACAGGGTGCCGAATTGTTCTTTGAAGGGCTGCGTCAGGAAATGGAACCGACACTCGACAATCTGCGTGACCTGGCTCAGCAGTTTGGCCCGTCGATGCGTTCGTTCATGGAAGAGATGGGACCGGCGCTGACTGATCTGGCGCGCGAGGTCCAGGACTGGAGCGTCTACGAAGCCCCGGAGATGCTACCGAACGGGGATATCATCATACGCAGAAAACCGCCGTCCGAAGACCCCGAGACAGAGCAGACCCCCTCGCTGGACAAAGCCGCACCGGGCGGGGAAATCGACATCTGAGCATTGCTCAATCCCCAACGATGATCCGCACCCTGGCGTTCAAGGCACCGGCAAGTGAATCGAGCCTAGCGGCGGCAACCTCGCTGAAAAGCGGCAGGGTTTCCTTGGGCAACAGAAGTTCAAGTTCAAGCTTTTTGGGATAGAATTTCAACCGACCCATCCTGACGTCGCGCTGCATCCACAACATGGCCCCAAATCGCATTGCCTTGCCCAGAATTTCGGCTTGCTTCTGCCCCTTTTCGTCCAAAAGCTTGTAAAGCGGGTCAAATTGATCCATTTCGCGCTTGTTTCGATAACGGTGCTGCAACGCCAGACCGATAAAGACACGTTCGGAATGTTTCAGGCCGCTCAGATTGGCGCGGGTGACATTGTCAAAGCAAATCTCTGCCCGATAATCGGGGTGCGCGCGCCATGACACATCATGCAGCAGGCAAGCCGCCTTGATCAGTCGGACCATGGTGGGCGGTGCCGATTTGAACAGCGGCATGACGAATTCAAACAGATGTTTTCCGAAACCGGGCAGGCGGGCATCCTTGGCTTCCGCGAAATAACTGGCTTCGATCAGCGGGTCGCGGTCGCGCAGGCGCTGTGGCATCTGCTCGTAAAGCAACCCCTCGCGAATGCCATAGCTTGAGATTGCGATATCCTTGGGCTTGAATGTGCGGATCAGGCGAGCCAGCACGTCCATCGCATAGGGCACCAGCGCCATGCGCGAGCCCGAAACGCCCGCCATCAGGCGCAGTTTCTCGGGGTTCGACTGTTCGATGAATTTGATGGTCGCGCGCACCTGCTTGGTGCTCATCCGGTATTCGTGCAGCACCTTCAGCGGATAACCGCGCCGGATCATGTCGATCCGCGCAAACGCGCGCCAGCTGCCGCCAACCAGAAACAGGCGGTCGCGCTGGGGACCCAACTGGTCGCGCAGGCCTTCCATCACCGCCTTGATATGTTCCTTGCGGCCGCGGCGCCCGCCCTTGAGGTCGCGCAGTTTCAGAGGCCCCAGCGGTGAGGTCAAGCGGCGGCCGACCTGTCCGCCACCGATCTCGGCCAGTTCCATGGACGAGCCGCCAATGTCGCAGATCAGGCCATATGCGCCGGGCCAGCCCAGCAATACGCCCTGCGCGGACAACCGGGCCTCTTCCTCGCCATTGATGACTGCGATGCGCAAGCCGGTTTCGCGCTTTACTTCGGCACAAAACTCCGGCCCGTCCTCGGCCTCGCGAACTGCGGCCGTGGCGACGACGTGCAGCGGTGGCATCTCAAGATCGCGCGACAGTTGCTGAAAGCGCCGCAATGCTGCCAGCGCGCGGGTGCGGCCCTCGGAGTTCAGGCGTCCGGTTTCGGACAGGCCCGCGCCAAGCGCACACATGATCTTTTCGTTGTAGAAGTAGGCGGGTGAACGGGCCGCGCCATCGAAAACGACCATCCGGACAGAGTTTGAACCCACGTCCACGACCCCGACGCGCGATAGTGCACGTGCGCTTGGATCATCGAAAAGCGGCCTGCCAAATGACCCCCAGTCCGGCGCGGTGGTTGCGATTGGTTTTTCCATCTCTCCCCCGGTCATTGCGCCGGCAGGATGCGAAATCGCCGGTATCGGGTCAATTGCAGGTTCACCCCGGACCTGCGTCATAGTTGAGCACCCTGACCGCAAGAGCACGGGTGATCTCGCGCTTTTCCGCCAGAGCGAGACGATCCAGATGGTCCACCACCCCGGCGGCGGTCGTGAATCGGCGGTCCATATGTTTCACGAGATACGAGATCACTTCAGGGCCGGGGTTAAGTTGTCGATCGACAAAGAGCTTGGCCAGAACCGCGCCCAAAAGGGCGTCGTCGGGCGGGTCGAGCGCCACATGGTGCGCTCCCTGTATCCGGCTCTGCAGATCGGCCAGCGGCAGCGTCCACAGGGCAGGCGACAGACGGCCCGTCATCAAAAGCAAATTGCCCTCGGCCAAAACCAGGTTATGCAGGTGGAACAGCGTTTTCTGGCGTTCGATGTCCTGGGCGATGTCGGGCACGTCCTCGACCGCGATGTGCCGCTGCGCCAGTTCGGGCACATCCTCGTGCCGCAGGTCCGACGCCTGAACGATGCGCGCGCCTTTCTCTCCGGCCCAGACATGGGCCAGATGTGTCTTGCCCGAACCCGCAGGCCCGGTCAGCACCAGTTTGTTGCCGGGCCAGGTCGAGGCGGAAATCATTGCGACTGCCAGCGCATTTGCGGGCGAGACAAAGAAATCCTCGCGCCCCAGCGCCGTCTTGGCCGGGAGGTCAAAGCTGAGTTGCTCGGCCATTCACTCGTTATCCCGGTCCTGCGCGGTCAGCCCCAGGTACAGGCGGCTCGTCAGATATTGCCCGGCACCGAAACGCGCGACCACCCCCAGCGCGGCGGCTACCGGAACTGCGATCAGCATTCCGACAAAGCCGAACAGCGCGCCGAAGACCGACAGAGCCAGCAACAGCCAGACCGGATGCAGGCCGACTGAACTGCCGACCAGTTTGGGGGTCAGGAAATTGCCCTCGACCACCTGTCCGATGGCAAATACCCCGGCCACCATCCCGATCGAGGTCCAGTCGCCCCAGAACTGGAACAAGGCCAGACCGATGGCCAGAGAGCCGCCGATCAGCGCCCCAAGATAGGGAATAAATGTGACTAGCCCCGCGATGAAACCCACGATCAGGCCGAATTGCAGCCCCACGATCATCAAGGCAACCGCGTAATAGGTGCCGAGGATCAGACAGACTGTGCCCATCCCACGCACGAACGAGGCCAGAACCTGATCGATTTCGCCTGCCAGCCGCCGGATCACCGGGGCGTGGTCCATCGGCAAAAGCTGGTCGATTCGCGCGATCATCCTGTCCCAGTCCAGCAGCAGGTAAACCGCCACCACCGGCACGATGACCAGCAGGATGACGACATTGATCGCCGAACCGACCGAGGCCAGCACCGTTTGCAGCACGTCCCCGGTCTTGGATTTCAGCGTTTCGCCAAAAGATACCAGCATCTGATGCGTATTCGATTCCCGGTCCAGCAGCGCCGGGAACTGGCGTTCGATAAAGCCGCGCAACTGTTTGAACAAGCTGGGCAAAGTGTCGATCAGATCCAATAGCTGCGTGATCAGCGCCGGAACCACCATCAGAAACATCAGCACGAAAACGAGTACCGACAGAATTGTTATGACGGCGGTCGCGCCTGCACGCGACAATCCCAGGCGTTCCAGCCGGTCGGCCACCGGATCAAGGAAGTAAGCGATGGCCCCGCCGATCACGAAGGGCAGCAGTACGTCGCCCAGCAGCCACAGAACCGCAACAAAACCTACCGCTGCAATGCCCCAGTATCTGAGTTGATCCCTGACGGGCAAAGCCATGATATTGTTCCCGTTGCCGCTTTCCTGATTCAGTTCTTGGACGATGCGATGGCATGATGCAACCCGTTCCCGGGCCGGTGGCAAATCTCAGACGTTCAGTGTTCCCAGCTCAGGCGTTTGGTCCGTGGCCTGTTCGTCCGGCCAGTTGGTGCGCCAGATTTCCGCCGACCAATGGCCGCAATGAACTGCCGGTCGGTCGAACCCGGCGACCGGTTCCAGAAGCGGTTCGATCACCACATCATGGCGCGGGACGGCGAAGTAGGGAAAGGAATAGCGTTCGCGTCCCGACTGGTTCACCACGCGATGCGGCGTTGATTTCAACCGCCCGCCCGACCACAGTTCCAGCATGTCACCGATGTTGACGACAAACCCGCCCGGCGGGCAATCAGGAGTGATCCAGTCCCCGCTCAGGGTATTCACCTCCAGCCCGCCTACCGGGTCAGGGGCGATGATTGTTAGCGCATCGGTGTCTTTGTGCGGGTGGATACCATAGCCGGCCTCGTCGGGTGCCTGCGGTGGGTAATGCAGTAGCGTCATGTTCGTCATCGGATCGACAAAGGCGTCGCGCAGGATTCCGGGGGCAAGCTCAAGCCCGGATTCAATCGCGCCCAAAAGCAGGTCCGCCACCAAGTCCAGTTGCGCCCAATAGTTCAGGATCACCTCGCGCGCCTCCGGCACCTCGCGCGGCCAGAGGTTCGGGCCATATAGCGGGCAGGCTGACCGGACCCTGGCGTCTGGCGCAACTTCGTGATGCAGTTTGTAGCCTTCGTATTTGTCCGCCGTGCCCGAGCTGTCGTTGGGCGTGAAAAATCCCATCGGGATGTAACCACGATAATTGTCGCGGGTAATCGCCTGATCCCATTTGCCGTTTTCATCAACTTCAAAAATGGCGCGGGCGCAGGCCCGTACCCGGTCCACGGTCTCGGGCGCGATGCCGGTGCCGGTGATCGACAGAAAGCCGATACCGGTGCAGGCTTCCATTATCCGTTCGATGGTTTCCGCGCGTTCCGGTCCGTCCGGCAGGTTGAGCGGCGTGATGTCGATGGTCGGGATATACTGCATCAGTGAATCCTCACGCCTTGCTTATCCAGTTCCTTGTGAACGGCGCTAATGTCGATCTGATCGAGCGCGCGGTTGCTTTTCAGCGATTGCGCCGCCGCTATGCCAGCACCCTGTCCCATCACGGCGCAACAGGCCATGTTGCGGGTGGCGGCATGAGCAATGCGGTCGGCCCCGTGCGACCGGCCCGCGACCAGCAATCCTTCGATTCCCTTGGGCAGCATCGAGCGATAGGGCACCTGCATGTAACGCCCCGTAGTGGGCAGAATCAGAACACCGTAGCCGTCGATGAATTCGGGGTAAACGCCGATGGAATCTTCAAACCGGCCCTGATGGCGCACGTCTTCTTCGGTCATGTTGTAGACCGCGTCGATCTTGCGGGTGTCGCGGATGCCGATGGTCATCCCGAAATTCCTCAGCCGCGCGTTTTCGCAACCCGGCATGAAGCGGCGCAGCGCCTCGATGGCCAGCATCGTCTGCCGCCGCCCCTCGATCTCGCCCCGTGTCAGGCTGTCGGGGTCGGTCCCATCCACACCACCCAGATGGATCAGATTCATGTAAGTTAGCTCACCGGTGTCATGCATTGCGCCCCAGGTGCCCGCGATGGTGTTGAGATGCGGCGGGATCAGCCCCTGATCGATCGCCTGCTGGAACGGTTTGTAAATGAAAGGCGAGAACATGTTGTCTTCCTTGCCGCTCGTTTCGATGTTCCACTCGCCGCCGCCGCCCCAGTCCTTGTAGGTTTGCGGATCGGCCTTGACCCCTTCGACAAAGGCACGCTTGTCAACCCCGGCTAGATGGAACATGACCGAGGCCGCCATCATATTCTCGGGCGCAGTCTTGCGGGTCGGAGCACCCGTACGATGGGCCACATCGGCATCGCCTGTGGCGTCGATCACCACCTTGGCCAAAATCGCCTCGCGCCCGGCCTTGGATTCGGTGATGACCCCGGTGATCCGGTCGCCTTCCATGATCGGAGCGACGAATTGACGGTGCAGCATGGGGTGAATTCCCGCCTCTTCGACCAATCTATCCGCGACCAGTTTGAACCCTTCGCTGTCCAACTCGTAACTCAGCGACTGGCTTTCCGGCACTGCCGCGCCCATCTCTTTGGCGCGGGTTTCGAATTCCATGCCGATGCCGCCGGCCTCGACTGTCTTCTCATGGCGATACCAGGCGAATCCTTCGACGCCGACCGCCGTGATATTGCCGCCGAAGCAGCCGAAACGGTCCATCAGCGTGACCTCGGCGCCAGTGCGCGCCGCCGCCAGCGCCGCCGCCAGTCCGGCAGGGCCGGAGCCCACAACCAGAATATCGGTCTTGTGAACCACCGGCGTAGGACGCGCGGGCTCCAGAATGTTTTCCAACGCAGCTCTCTCCCACCGCTGTTTCCGCCACCATTTCGCGAAGCTGCGGGGCGGTTCAACCCGCTTTCCGACATCGCACTCGTCGCAATAGCGCCAATGTGTGATTGCCTGTCACGCGGCGATGGCTTAGACCGCCCTGAACGCCTTTTTGACGAGCAAAGAGAGAGTATATGCGCCTGTCCCGTTATTTCCTGCCCGTGCTCAAGGAAAACCCGTCCGAGGCCCAGATCGTCAGCCACCGCCTGATGCTGCGGGCGGGGATGATCAAACAAGCCGCTGCCGGCATCTATTCCTGGCTGCCGCTGGGCTTCAAAGTTCTGCGCAAGCTGGAAAATATCGTGCATGAGGAACAGGCGCGAGCCGGCCATATCGCGATCCAGATGCCGATCCTTCAATCGGCTGACCTGTGGCGCGAATCCGGGCGCTATGACGATTACGGTCAGGAAATGCTGCGGATGCAGGACCGCCATGGCCGTGACATGCTATACACGCCGACGGCCGAGGAGCTGGTCACCGATATCTTCCGCGGCCATGTCAGCAGCTACAAGGATCTGCCGCTGACGCTGTATCAGATCCAGTGGAAATTCCGCGACGAAATCCGCCCGCGTTTCGGCGTGATGCGGGGCCGTGAGTTTCTGATGAAGGACGGCTACAATTTCGACCTGACCAAAGAGGATGCGCTGCACGCCTATAACCGTCATCTGGTTAGCTATTTGCGCACCTATGAGCGCATGGGCCTGCAAGCCATCCCGATGCGTGCCGATTCCGGTCCGATCGGCGGCGATGACACGCATGAATTCCTGGTGCTGGCCGATACTGGCGAGTCCGAAGTGTTCTATGACAGCGCCGTCACCGACCTGACCTTTGGTGACCGCGAGATTGACTATGACAACCGCGAACAGTGTCAGGCGATCCTGGAAGAGTTCACCTCGAAATACGCGCGCACGGATGAAACCCATGACGAGGCGCTGTTCAATCAGATTCCCGAAGAACGCCGCCGCGTGGCGCGTGGTATTGAAGTTGGCCAGATCTTCTATTTCGGTACCAAATATTCCGAACCTCTGGGTGCCACGGTTCAAGGCCCTGATGGTAAGCCGGTTCCCGTTCACATGGGCAGCCACGGCATCGGCGTCAGCCGTCTGATCGGCGCCATCATCGAGGCCAGCCATGACGACAAGGGTATCATCTGGCCCGAGGGTGTGACCCCGTTCCACTGCGGCATCGTCAACCTGAAACAGGGCGACGACGAGGCGGATGCGGCTTGCGAAAAGATCTATGGCGCGCTGACTGCGCTGGGCCTTGAGCCACTCTATGACGACCGCAACGAACGTGCCGGGGGCAAGTTCGCCACCATGGATCTGATCGGCCTGCCGTGGCGGATTACCGTGGGGCCGCGTGGCCTGAAAAACGGCGTGGTGGAACTCACCTGCCGCCGGACCGGGGAAAGCGAAGAACTGAACCCGGAGCAGGCGGTGGCCAAGGTTGCGGGCATCTATGAAGGTATCGCCTGATCAAAATGGCGGCCACTGATCTCGGTGATCACGGCCACGTAAAATCTTCTGTCTCAGGAGCGCGCCGACAGCTTTCGCGAAGTGGTTGCATACCTGAGACGGCAGGATCGTGACCGGTTCGAGCATGTGACTCAGGAAGGCGCCTCGTCGGATTGTACAACCCCATTCATTTGGGATCTGACCCGAAATGACCAATTTGTACATGTTTACAGTGCCCGGGATACCGGATTGTATGACGCTATGAACCGCGCGTCGAGGCGGCGCAGGGCAGTACGTGCTGTTTCTGAACTCGGACGACGCTCTGGCCTCGGACGATGTTCTGATCCTGACCGCCGACGCTTTGGGGGCTGGATTATACGAAGATCTGGGTGAAGTTTTCGTCGGAAATGCCGCCGCAAAGGACCTGACGGTCGAAGATTCCGTCCGGTTCTGCAAACGGAGGCAGCCGAAGGCATTGCGGGCGGCGGCGCGACACAGCCCGTTCAAACCCTTCGCCGCTGCATGCAACCCTGGCGGAGCCTCTGAACCATGCGGTTGTCAGATTGAGTGCCTTCGGCACGCATTTTCGATATGTGTGTGAGGGGCGCTGTCCGGCGAGCCTTCCGGGGTGTTGGCCGTCAGAAAGATGCAGCGGACCCCGGAGGAGATCAGCGGTCTGGACGCCTCGGCGTGCTGCGCGAGATCAGGGCTGGCTTGCCGGGCGTGCAAAGAGCAGATCGCCATCCGCATTGCTGCCGGGCAGGGCCACCACAATCGGACGTCCCAGCCGTATCACCAGATCGCGCAGTTCCAGGCCCAGGAACCGAAGCCCGCAGATTCTCCCGCCGGTCACTCGATCGGTAATACAAAGGCGGCCCTGACGGAAAGCGAGGCGGTATCCCTTCGCCCGCAGCGTATCCCTGAGCGTTGTCCAACTGGCGGCGTTTTCGAAATCCGGCCGTATCGCCGCCCGAAGCAAGGCAGCGGATTCGCAATCCAGTTGTGTTGAGGCGTGTTCCGGCCTCAATGGGCCTACGGGTTGAACTGAATATTCATAACTCATGAGCGTCCTCCGCTCTGAACTCATTAATCCCCCATCTCAGGGTGACAAAATTGCGCTTCTTGGTCAAACTATGTAATAAAATTACCGCAAGAATGTTGCATTTGGAAGTCAGTTAGCGCAACCGGAAACGAATTGTTTTTAAAGTGGATACAGTAATGGCGGGGCTGGTCGAACCTGCATTCTCCGCGCCCCTTGAAATCATTGTTCTTGCGGGGCAGGAGTGCAGATCGAATATGGCGTGTTGGGCGCTGGCTGAAACGGAAATGGTCGAGGCGGCATGATGCTGAGTTTCGTGACGGTGGTCTACTCATGCGACTACCCATTGCTGGAGCTCCAAGCCCTGTCGATGGCCCGTTTTCTGGATATCAGTCAGGTCGGTTCGATCCAGCTTGTGATGAACGACCGGGACGAGGCGGCGCTTGAGCGGGCGCTGGAGCCTGTATTGACCGCGTATGGCCCATTGGCCGCCAAGCTGCGCATCCTGCGTGGCGATGATCTGTTGCGCGAGGGCGGGCGGCCGCCCGCCAGCGGATTGGCGGATCGATATTATGTAGATCACCGGTTCCGGCTGCCGCTCGTGCGGCATCAGGGGAGGCGGGGCGACAACGGCTATCGCATGCAACAGGCGCTCAAACTGGCGGCGGCCGCGCGGGCACCTTGTGAGAGGGTGGTGATACTTGAGACTAGGAACCTGCTGCTGCGCCACATAGGAATAGAGGATTTCTTTACGCCGGATGGCCGGGGCAAGTTGTTTTTCGCTGCGCCCGGCACCGAATGCCACCGGGCCTGGTGGCGCGAGAGCCTGAATGCGCTGGACGTTCAGGTGGCCGATCCCGACGAGATCCGGACAACGACGTTTTCGACACCTTTTCCGGTAAGCCGGCAGCTGGCGCTTGGCCTGTGCGAGGATCTCGAAGCACGCAACCACTCGGTTCAGGAGTTATTCGCCTCGCCACTCAGGCCGTCCGAGTTCATGTTGCTGAACGCATATTGTCTGAAAACTTACGGCGACATTGGTGGTGGGTTCGAGGATTCGGGAACAAAGAACGCAGAGCTTTGGCCCGCCTATTCGCCGCAGCAGGTGAGGGCGGAGATCGAGCGGCTGGAGCGGCCGGAAACGGTTTCCTTCGGGTTGCATGACAAGGCGGTTGCAGCCTTGCCCGAGGCGGTGCAGGATCGTGTTTTCGCCGCGCTGGAGGCGCGGGAGATCTGTGACCGGGAAACGGCGCGGGCAGTTCTGGAACGCGTATCGGCTGTATCCGGCTGACAGGAAGGCGCACGAGCACAAACTCTGCCCTTGACCATCGGCGGCGATCGAACGAGGGTCCGCCCCGGAATACCCGGAGAAAGCATGACCAGGACACCGCCGCCCTTTGCGCCTTTCGAATGGAAAATCGCCTGGCGCTATCTGCGCGCCCGGCGGGCCGAGGGCGGCGTCAGCGTGATGACCTGGATCTCGCTGATCGGCATCACGCTGGCAGTGTTCGCACTGATTGCGACACTGGCGGTGCGGTCGGGGTTCCGGTCCGAATTTGTCGGCACCATTCTGGGCGCGAATGCGCATGTCACCCTTTACAATGTGGGTGAGGTGGACGCCCAGGGGCAGGTGGACCGGACGATCAGCAATTTTGATGAAATCGCGGATCGGGTGGCTCAGGTTCCGGGCGTGCGCAGCGCAGCACCCTTGGTCAAGGGTGAGGTGCTGATCACCAACCGGAGCAACAGTTCGGGTGTACAGATATTCGGCATTCGTAAGGATGACCTGATGAACCTGCCGGGGATCGCCCAGAGCGACAATGCGATCGGCGATCTTACGAGGTTCGACGAGGGCATCGCCATCGGGTCCGGCGTGGCGCGGGCCATTGGAGCGACGGTTGGCGACCGGGTAAAGCTGACATCGCCCAACGGGGTCAAGACGGCATTCGGCGTGTCGCCGCGCGTCAAAGCCTATGACGTCGTCTATGTCTTTTCGGCAGGCCGGTATGATATCGACCGGACGCGGGCCTATCTACCGTTTGAAGAGGCGCAGATTTTCTTTAATCGAGAAGGCTTGGCGGATGAAATTGAAGTGATGGTCGAGGCCCCGGAGGAACTGGGTCAGGTGATCACGCCGATCTTCGACGCCGCCGGAGAGCGGGTGCAGATCTGGACGTGGAAGGATTCCTCGGGCGGGTTCCTGCGGGCGCTCGAGGTCGAGGACAATGTGATGTTCATCATCCTGTCGATCCTCGTACTGATCGCGGCGATGAATATCGTCTCGGGCCTGATCATGCTGGTCAAGAACAAGGGGCGCGATATCGGCATCCTGCGTACCATCGGGTTGAGCGAAGGGTCGGTGCTTAGGGTGTTTTTCATCTGCGGCGCATTCACGGGCGTGATCGGGACCGCGATGGGGGTGATTTTGGGGTGCTTGTTCGCGATATACATCGACCCGATCTTTTCCTTTGTGAACTTTCTGATGGGCGGTGGTGTATGGGATCCGGCGATCCGGGGAATTTATGCATTGCCGGCCGAGTTGCACTTGTCGGATGTGCTCAAGGCGGTGGGGCTGTCGCTGGGGCTGTCGTTCTTTGTCACCTATTTTCCGGCCCGCCGCGCCGCGCGGCTGAACCCGGTCGAGGCGCTGCGCTATGAATGATGTGACCCTGCGGCTGACGGGCCTGACCAAGACCTATCTGCGCGGCACGCCGGGCGAGGTGCAGGTGCTGCGCGGCGCCGATCTGGACCTGCGCGCGGGCGAGGCGGTGGCGCTGGTGGCGCCATCGGGGGCGGGCAAGTCGACGCTGCTGCATATCGCCGGGCTGCTGGATACGCCGGATGCCGGGGCGGTCGAGATTGCGGGGCAGGCGGCCAGCGGCAGGGGTGACCGGACGCGCACGGCGATCCGACGAAGGGATGTGGGGTTTGTCTATCAGTTCCACCACCTGCTGCCCGAGTTCTCGGCCCTCGAGAACATCACTCTGCCGCAATTGGCCAATGGCGTGCCCGAGAAAGAGGCGCAGGCGCGGGCGATGAGCTTGCTGGGGCGCGTTGGTGTGGCGGCGCGTGCGGGGCACCGCCCGGCGGCCCTGTCAGGTGGCGAGCAGCAGCGGGTGGCCTTTTGCCGGGCGCTGGCGAATGCGCCGAGGGTCCTGCTGGCGGATGAGCCGACTGGGAACCTGGATCCCGAAACCTCGGATCAGGTGTTCGACGCATTGATGGATCTGGTGCGTGGCAACGGCCTGTCGGCGCTGATTGCGACGCACAACATGGAACTGGCCGCGCGCATGGACCGTGTGGTGCGGCTGGAGGGCGGCGTTCTCAGGCCAACTGAGTGATCGCCACGCCGATCGCCATCACCGCGATGCCGCCCGCACGCATCAGCGTCAGCGGTTCGACCTGTGCGCCGAACAGGCCATAGTGATCGATGGCGGCGGCGCTGATCAACTGTCCCAGCAGCACGAAGAACACCGCGTTCCCAACCCCGAAATGCGGGGCCACATGGGTGATCGAAAGGACGTAGAAGGCGACCAGCAGACCTCCCAGCAACAGATGTTTGGGGCTGGAGGCGACCTTGGCGAGCGCCTGCGGGCCGGGAAAAAGCAGCATGACCAGCGCCGAGGCGGCGAAAGCCACGGCAAACAGGACGACGGCGGCGACGGTGGGAGAGCCGATCAGCTTGCCCAGAGCGGCGTTCAGCGCGGCGAGGATCGGGATGCCGATCCCTGCGGCCAACATGATTGTGGCGTAGTGTGTCATGCCCGAATCCTTCTTGCCTCCAGATCGTTGATCTGGATCATTGTGATATCGTCGGCCATCGGCAAGCCTGCAAATGCGAAGATCAGATGTGGAGTAGGGCCGATGAGGACAGCGTTTGGATATGCTTTGGCTGCAGGAATTGCCCTGTCCGCGCCCGCCGTGGCGCAGGATACCGGTCGCGGTGCCGAGCTCTATCGCCACCATTGCGCCACCTGTCACGGCATCGAGGCGACGGGGTTCGGGCCGATGGCGGGCGTGCTGATCATCCAGCCGGTGGACCTGACTGCCCTGCAGGGCGAAGGCGGTGTGTTTCCGACCGAGCGGGTGGTACGCCGTATTGACGGGCGCGACCCGTTGGTCAGCCATGGCAGCCCGATGCCGGTCTATGGCCCGTATTTCGAAGGCAATGATGTGGCGATCAAGACACCGGCAGGACAGCCCATTCTGACCAGCGAGCCGATTGCCGATCTGGTCGCCTATCTGCAGACGCTGCAGGGAGGGTGAAACCATGCGGTCAGCAGGGATCGGGATAGCCGGGGCGTTGGCGCTGATCGCCTGTACTCCGGGGGAAAAGATGCCCACGCCGGGAGAGGGTGAGGCGATATTCGCCGCCAATTGCGCGGCCTGCCACGATTATGACGGGCGCGGAGGCGCGCTAGCCGAAGGTCAGGTCGCGCCGGATCTGACGCGAATCGCGGAACGGAACGGCGGAACATTTCCGCGCGCCAGGGTGATGTCGCAGATCGACGGCTATGGGCGCGGCCGGGTATCGCCGGATATCATGCCGGAATTCGGCGGGCTGCTGGAAGGCGATCTGGTGCCGGTCGAGGTGGATGGTGTTCTGACGCCCACGCCGCGCCCGCTGGCCGCGTTGCTGACTTATCTGGAAAGCATACAGGTGTCCGGCTGACGGGTCAGTCGCAGATGCCCTGTATTTCGGCGCCACTCCACGGGATGACCACATCGCTTTCGCGCGCCCGGGGCAGATCGGCGACCGGCATCGACTGGCCAAGCATGGCGTGCAGGCGTTTGGTACGCGGGGCATCTGGGGCAAGGGCACGGCAGCAGACATACTCCTCGACGATCGCGCCCTGTTGTTCGAACCCGTAGCTGAGAAAATCGGCCGGCCCGTCGAGGTCGAACAAATAGGGGTCGTCGTCGCCGCCATGTTCGGCGGCGGCGCGCAGGGGATGATACCCG
The DNA here is from genome assembly GCF_056541825.1 of Ruegeria sp. AF8. Classification (NCBI taxonomy): domain Bacteria; kingdom Pseudomonadati; phylum Pseudomonadota; class Alphaproteobacteria; order Rhodobacterales; family Roseobacteraceae; genus Ruegeria; species Ruegeria sp. AF8. The sequence goes on from NZ_JBQFYW010000001.1 coordinate 491,749, forward strand.
GTTTCCTTGCGGTTCTGCCATTGCCAGACATGGGTCAACTCATGAGCCAACAACATGGCCGCCACCAGATTGAGGTTGTCCGGATAATCGGCCATGTAGTCGTCGATATACCAGTCGCGAGTGAAATAGACCCGGTTGAACAGGGCCACGGCGGCGGGTTTGCTGGTGACGATCTCTTCCTTGAGCGGCGGCAGGATGCGTTCGCGGCAGGTCACGCGCGGGCGTTTGTTGCGCCGGAAGGTCACCGCCGCCACCGGCGCGCCCTCGACCAGGCGCACACGGTCGAGATTCAGGCTTTCGCCATGGACGCTGGCGGCAAACGCGCGTTCGGTATCGGTCAGGGGGCGGCCGCAGGCGGCAAGCACAAGCAGAACAAGAAACATGCGTTTATCCATGAATTCGAGACTAGCCCGCAATCTGCCTGCCGCAAGACGTTTTCACAGGCTCATGGCCAGCACGCGGCTGATTTCGGTCAGCGACCGGCCGGATTGATCCATCCATGTGTTGAAAGCCGCCTGTGTCGCGGCCAGCGCTTTTTTGGAAGTGGGGGCCTTGTCGACCACGCCTTCGGCGACAAGCCGGGCGGTGACGTCGCGCGACAAGATGAAACTGTCGCGCCCCGCGAAACGCATGGCGTATTGCGCGGTGGTTCCGCCAAGACGCGAGCCGCCCTTGCCCAGCATGACAAGCAGTCCGACGTAATCGGTCGAGGGCCAGCCGCCCAGAACTTTGCCCGCGCCGCCCTGTTCGCGCAGTTCCAACAGAAAGGCGGCGTTGTCGCGCACCGTGGCGATCTTGGTGCCGTTGCGGACGATGCGCGTGTCCTGAAGCAGCGCGTCGAATTTTTCGTCGTCCATGAAGGCGCAGCGGCCGACGTCAAAGCCGTCGAAGGCCGCCTCGAATCCGTCCCATTTGTTTTCAATGACCTTCCAGTTGAAGCCGGCCTGAAACACGCATTTGCTGATGATCGACAGCCACCGGTCGTCGGGCATGGCGGCCAGTTCATCCGCCGGCTTTGGTTTGGCCAGCTTGGCATTCAGCGCGTCGGTGCCGCCGTGCCGGTCGGCAGCCAGTTTGAAGATCTCGTCGAAATGGCGCATTCCTGCATCCTCCGGCCCTGAGTGTTTTCTTTTTGTTCCCTTTTGGCAAGGGGAATTCCGAGGGCATGGCAGCTTGCCAGAGACGGATCTTGCGATGTTATGTTCACCGGAAGGCGAGATTTGTAATTGACTGGTCAATCAATAACCGGCAAGACTAGGAACGTGGAGCGGTGAACCGGTTTGGGCTTGCGCAAGCTCAGGTCCGGATTGAAGATATTCAAAGAGGAGGAATACGGCACCGGAGAGGCACGCCCTTGGTGCGTTGGAATCTGAAATTTTCCGGGTTTGTATGTTGCAGTGCAGCGAGAGATGTCGGCAAGATACACCCATGAATAACAACCGACCGGGTGACGGCGGATTAATCAACTGGGAGAATGAAAATGAAAAAACTGAGCCTGGGCCTTGCGGCCGCAACCGTTGCTGGTTCGGCCTATGCCGCCGACATGGGCGCGGTGGACGAGCCGATCAAACTGGCGATCAACGAATGGACCGGCCAGCACGTCACCACGCATGTCGCCGGTGAGATGCTGAAGGCGGCGGGGTATAACGTGGAATACGTGACCGCGGGCATGATGAACCAGTTCCAGGCGCTGGCCGATGGCGACATCGACGCAACGCTGGAAATCTGGTCGTCCAACGTTTCGGACGAATATGCCAAGAAGATTGACGAAGGCACCGTGGTCGAAATCGGTGATCTGGGTCTGGATGCCAAGGAAGGCATCGCCTATCCGGCGCATGTTGCCGAACTGTGCCCGGGCCTGCCAGCTTGGGAGGCGCTGAAAGACTGTGCGCAGGTCTTTGCCACGGCGGAAACGCTGCCCGGCGGCCGTCTGGTTGACTATCCGGCCGATTGGGGCACGCCCGGCGCCGACCGCATGACCGGTCTGGAGCTTCCGTTCAAAGCGGTCCCCGCCGGGTCCGAGGGTGCGTTGATCGCAGAACTTCGTGCCTCGACCGAGCGCAAGTCGCCGCTGCTGATCACCTTCTGGCAACCGCACTGGGCGATGTCGGCCTATGACGTGCAGTTCGTCGACTTGCCCGCGGGCGAAGAGGCTTGCTTTAACGATCCGGCCTGGGGCCCGAACCCGAATGCGGTCAACGACTGCGACTTCTCGCCCTCGCGCATCTTCAAGGCCGGTTGGAGCGGCATGGAAGAAAAATGGCCCGCCGCCTATGAAATTCTGACCAACTATCAACTGGCTGTCGAAGACCAGCAGCCGATGATGGGTGCCATTGATGTCGATGGCGGCAAGGTCGAGGAAGTGGTCGCCGCATGGATGGCCGCGAACGAAGGCAAATGGCGTCCGGTCGTCGACGCGGCAACCAAGTGAGCCCCGTAGGTGACTGACACTGCTACGCCAGCCATCGCCTGCCGGAATCTCTGGCAGGTCTTTGGCCCCGGCGCTGACAAGGCCCTGACCGACGCGTTGTCTCGGTCAGGGGATGACACCGACAAAGCTGCCACCAGTCTGCGCGAGGCCGGGTTCATTCCCGCCGTTCAGGATGCCAATTTCGAGGTCAAGGAAGGCGAGCTATTTGTCATTATGGGCCTGTCGGGTTCGGGCAAATCCACGTTGATCCGATGTATCTCGCAGCTGCTGCCAGGCACCGGTGGAGAGATTCGCGTCGACGGCGACAACGTCATCGGAGCGTCGAAGAAAAAACTGACCGATCTGCGCCGCAAAAAGCTGGGCATGGTGTTCCAGCATTTCGGCCTGTTCCCGCATATGACGGTCGCTGAAAACGTGGCCTATCCGCTGCGCGTGCAGGGCGTTGGCAAAAAGGAACGTCTGGCTCGCGCGCAGGAAGTGATCTCTCTGGTCGGTCTTGAGGGGCGCGAGGACAGCTTTCCCCGACAGCTTTCGGGAGGGCAGCGGCAGCGTGTGGGGATCGCGCGCAGCCTCGCCGTGAACCCTGATATCTGGTTCCTGGACGAACCATTCTCGGCCCTCGATCCATTAATCCGCCGCCAGTTGCAGGACGAATTCCTGCGCATTCAGGCGACGCTGAAGAAATCCATCGTTTTCATCACCCATGACATTCAAGAGGCGCTGAAACTCGCCGACCGCATCGCCATCATGCGCGATGGCAAGATCGTTCAGATCGGCACGCCGACGGATATCGTGCTGCGGCCGGTGGACGATTACGTGCGCGAGTTCTCAAAAGATGTGGCCAAAGGGCAGCATGCCAAGGTGGCCTCGGTCATGCGCGAAGATGGTGAAAGGGGGCCGGACGATCCGGGCCTGACCACTTCGATGACGCTGGATGCGGCACTGGCACATTGCATGGAACTTTATGAGCCTGTCCCGGTGCGCGATGAAAGCGGCAATATTGTCGGGACGGTACATCCGTCTGATCTGGCCGCCGCCTTGCAGGTGGACGAGACATGACGGCTGTCACGGACATCCCTTCACAGCCCACGGAGCGACTGACTGTGGGTGCTAAAGCGGCGCTGATCACTGTGATCGTTGGCGCGATGTGTCTGACGCTGGAAGGCGCCGCACCATGGCTGGTTAAATGGCCCGCCGCATGGGAACTGCCTGCGACCCAATGGGTCGGTGCCTTTCTCGATTGGTTCCTGAACGGGATCAAACCTGCGGCCCGGCTGTTTTCCGACCTGATGGCCTATCCGATGAACTGGGCCAATTTCGTGTTGGGTAACACCCCATGGCCGATCCTGATCGGTATTGTCACCGCGCTGGGCTGGTACCTGGGCGGTCTGCCGATGGCGGCGCTGGGCTTTGTCGGCCTCAGTTTTGTTCTCGCCTCGGGCTATTGGGCCGAAAGCATGAATACGCTGGCGCTGGTGGCCGTTTCGGTGCCGGTGGCGCTGATCATGGGTGGCGCGATCGGAATCCTCGCCAATGAAGTGCCGCGGGTGAAGGCGTTTGTGCAGGCGGTGCTGGATGTGATGCAGACGGTGCCGACCTTTGCCTATCTGACGCCGCTGCTGCTGCTGTTCGGATTTGGTCCGGTTGTCGGCCTGATCGCCTCGGCCATCTATGCCGCGCCGCCGATGGCGCGGAACGTGATGCTGGGGCTGGAACGAGTCGAATCCGAGATCAAGGAGGCTGCCATCATGTCAGGTGGCACGCGGTTCCAACAACTTTTCCAGGTCGAGATTCCCGCCGCCACGACTCAGATCATGGTGGGTGTGAACCAATGCCTGATGGCCGCGCTGTCGATGGTGATCATCGCCGCCGTCATCGGCGGGTTCAACGACATCGGGTGGGAGGTTCTGCTGACCATGCGCAAGGCGCAGTTCGGGGAATCTCTGATGGCCGGTCTGGTCATCGTCGTCTTCGCTGTGGTCATCGACCGCATGAGCGGCACGCTGGCGACCGAGCGCAAGCGCTATGACCGCCGTGTTGTCTGGGCGATGCTCGGCTTTGCGGTGCTGTTCACCGCCGCATTCTGGGCCAGGCTGCCGAACCCGTCCGAGCTGACCGTGCTGGACCCGATGGCCGAGGCGATCGACAGCGGCTTGACGGCGTTCACGCAGGCCAACGGCCCGTGGCTGGATGCGCTCAAGAACAACTCGCTGTTCTACGTGCTGCTGCCGCTCAGGATCGGGCTGGATCAGGCGGTGCTACCGTTTACATGGGGCTTCGCATGGACACCCTCCATGAGCTATGGGCTCTTCGCCGTTGGTGCAGCTATCGCATTGTTGATGGCGTGGCGCGGCCGCCTGACCGGTGGGCTGATCGCGCTAATCCTGATCGGTATGCTGGAGACCGGCATCGCCAATCTGCCATGGCCTTTCGTCCTGACCGGCGCCGCCGCGCTGGGCTGGGTTGCGGGTGGCTGGCGTCTGGCAGCGCTGTCGGTGGCGCTGCTGTGCACTATCCTGGTGTCGGGCCTGTGGGAACGGGCGCTGCTGTCGCTGTACCTCAGCGGGGCGGCGGTGTTCTCCTGCGCGGTTCTGGGCGGGTTGATCGGTTTGGCCAGCGCGGTGTGGGAGCCAGTGTGGAAAGTCGTTAGACCGATCTGCGACATGCTGCAGACGATCCCGCTGTTCGTGTTCCTGATCCCGGTGCTGATGGTGTTCCAGATCGGCGAATTCTCGGCCTTTCTGGCAATCTGTGCCTACGCCATCGTCCCGATGATCCGCTATACGCGGCACGGGCTGGTCAACACGCCCGAAGAGATGATGGAGGCCGCGATTTCCAGCGGCGCGACCGAGTGGCAGATCATGCGCGACGTGCGTGCGCCCTATGCCGCACCGACGATCCTGCTGGGGCTGAACCAGACCATCCTCTATGCTTTCGCCATGCTGGTGATCGCGGCGCTGATCGGAACCACCGGTCTGGGCCAGTCGATCTACCTGGCGCTGGGGCAGGCGGATGTGGGTCTGGGAATCTCTGCCGGCGCAGCGATGGCGATTCTGGCGCTGATCGCGGATCGCATGGTGCAGGGCTTTGCCGAGGAGCGGCGCAAGGCGCTGGGTCTTTGACGATGCCTTGGAAACAGGGGCGGGGGCGGCGCGTCCGCCTCTGAACCCGACTTGATTTCGGACAAGGACCGGCCGGCGGGCGGTCTGTAGACCGGGCGGGTACATTTTCGGAGGCAGCCATGACCGGTTGGGGCATATTCCTTGCGGCGCTCGCCACCTTTCTGCTGAGCCACGCCATCCCCGTGCGCCCGACGGTGCGCGGCTGGCTGATCGCCACGCTGGGACGCGCCGGCTATTTCGCCGCCTATTCCGTATTGTCGGTGGCGGTGCTGGTCTGGTTGATCGTGGCCGCCGCCAATGCGCCCTATGTCGAGGTCATTCCGCCGCTGCCCATCCTGCGTTGGGTGCCAGTTCTGCTCATGCCGGTCGTGTGCTGGCTTGCGGTGGCGGGGATGGCGATCCACAATCCGTTTTCCTTTGGCGGCATGGGAACCCGGCCTTTTGACCCGGAAAGGCCGGGTATCCTGCGGATCACGCGCCACCCCGTTCTGGCGGCGCTGATGCTGTGGGCGGTGGCGCATCTGCTGGCCAATGGCAGCCTGTCCCACGTTATTCTGTTTGGCCTGTTCGCCGGATTCGCAGGGATGGGAATGGCGCTGATCGACCGGCGCAAGGCGCGCGAGATGCCGGATTGGGAAAGCCTTGCCCGCAACACCGCGCGCCTGTCGTTGCGCCCGCCGCGTCCTTGGCCGCGCCTTTGGGTGTGGCTTGCCGCCGCCGCCGCCTATGCCGCGATCCTTCACCTGCACGCGCCCGTGATCGGGCTGTCGCCACTGCCTTGACCGAGAGGAGTGGCCGAAACCCGAACTGCGTGCTATCTGCTTAATCCACAATCGAACTTCAGGAGCCACGACCATGCATCTGGCCTATATCACCACCACCGACCGGGGCGCGACCGACCGCTTGTTGAGCGCCGCCGCCGACCGTCTGAAAGCCAATGGCTATGCGCTGGCCGGTGTGGTGCAGACCAACACCGAATGTTACGACACCAGCAAATGCGACATGGACCTGCAGGTGCTACCGGATGGCGCGACCATCCGCATCTCGCAATCGCTGGGGTCTATGGCACGGGGCTGCCGCCTGGATCCGGCGGCGCTGGAACAGGCCGTGGGCGACGTGACTGCGTCGCTGGAGAATGGCCCGCAACTGATGATCGTGAACAAGTTCGGCAAGCACGAATCCGACGGACGCGGGTTCCGCCCGGTGATCGGCGAGGCTTTGGCCCGCGATATTCCGGTTCTCGTCGGGGTCAACGGGCTGAACGAGGACAAGTTTCTTGAATTCGCCGGTGAAGCAGCCCGCAAACTGGCCGCCGATCCGGATGCGATCGAGGAATGGATCGCCGGAGTGGTCGCGGAACGTTCGGCCGCCTGAGACTGCGCAGGCGTCGCTGACTGCTGACGAGGCCGCAGTTCGAATGGAGCTACCTGCCCGGGCTGGACCCGGGCCGGAGATGTGATGGCGGACTGGCCTGGGGAATCGATCGAGGCCAGCGCGTCACTTTTGCGCAAACTTTAAGAATGCTCGGCAAGGGATTGGTTTTTTGAAGAGATGGTGGGCGACCCTGGAATCGAACCAGGCGTGCGTCTCCGCGAGGGAGTTACAGTCCCCTGCCACACCTTGCGGCCTGTCGCCCACTGTCAGGCGTTGCACCTGACGTGGAGGCGTGATTACTAGCGCGGCAAAGGAGCGTCAACAGGAAAATTCCGCTTTGGCGCAGGAAACCGATTTCATGGCCCGGAGGCCGGCAAAATGAAGAAACCCAAGTGGGTGGTCGAAAAGGAACGGGCTCGCAAGACGGCGGCTGCTGAGACCGTCTGGCTGTTCGGATTGCACGCGGTGCGCGATGCGCTGATGAATCCGAAACGGCAGAAACTGCGCCTGATCGTGACCCGGAACGCGCAAGACAAGCTGGCCGAGGCCATTGAATTTGCCGGGATTTCTCCGGAGCAGGTCGATCCGCGCAAGTTTTCTGCCCCGATCGATCCCGGATCGGTACATCAGGGCGCGGCGCTGGAGGTCAGGCCGCTTGATTGGGGCGGGCTGGCCGAGAATTGCATCGGCACCGAACACCCGCGCGTGATGCTGCTGGACCGGGTGACGGACCCCCATAACGTGGGGGCGATTCTGCGTTCGGCCGAGGTGCTGGGGGCCAGCGCGGTGATCGGTACGCGGCACCATTCGGCGCCCGAAACGGGCGCCCTGGCCAAAACCGCCAGCGGGGCTCTGGAACGGCAGCCCTATCTGCGGGTGCGCAATCTGTCCGATACCATCATCGAGTTGCAGGCGATGGGGTTCCTTGTGCTGGGGCTGGACGGTGAGGCCGAGGTGACCATCGAAGAGGCGCTGGAAGGGCGCAGGGACCATCCGGTGGCGCTGGTGCTGGGGGCCGAGGGGCCGGGGTTGCGGCAAAAAACCAAGGAGACGGTGGATCGGCTGGTCAAGATTGACGCGGCTGGTGGGTTTGGATCGCTCAACGTCTCGAATGCGGCTGCGATTGCCTTATATGCGTCCAGACACGTCTGACAGGAGGCAGCAATTCCCGGACCGGCCAAAATCGCGACCTGTTGCTATTGCGGAACCCGTGCGGCGCTGGTGTTGCGCGGGCACGAACGCCACGAGTTGAGCTGTGCCAGCTGTGGGGCGCCCCTGCACGAGCTGAAGATGCTGCGCAAGGCTCCCGCCAGGCCCGAACGCCGTCCGGAACAGGCTTTTGAGCCGAATCACACACGCAAAAAAAGGTCGAAACCCAGGCCGCGAAAACGTGCGATGTCGAAGATCCTGGATGAAGTCTGGGATGTGATCGAAGATATATTCGACTGAACGGGTATTTTGAGGCCCGCGCCGTTCACAACAGCGTCAGATGGGGTTTCGAAAATCGGCTGTTTTATGCATTTTATAGCCTGAATATTTGGGTAGAGAGTTGATGATATCACGACGTGACTTCGTGGTGGGCGTGACGGCGGCCTTTTCCGCCAGATCCGCGTGGGCGAATTCCTCTTTGTACTATTCGGATAATGGACTGGCGGTCAGGGGATTTGACGCCGTTTCCTATTTCCGGTCGCAAACCCCTCTGGTTGGACGGGCCGATGTCGCGGTCATGTGGAAAGGCGCCGAGTGGCGCTTTGCGTCGATGACGCATCGTGAGGCTTTCGAAGCCAATCCCCGCGCTTTTGCGCCGCAATTCGGAGGCTATTGCGCCTATGGGGTTTCACGCGGAAAGCTTCTGGATTCCGATCCCAAAGCCTGGAGGATCGTCGATGGCAAGCTGTACCTGATCCACTCACCAAATGTGGAACTGATCTGGGAGCGGGATATCGCCGGAAACATTGCCCTGGCCGAACAGAACTGGCCGCACCTGCAGCAAGGATGAGCGGCGATTCTTTGCCAATGCAGACGTGTCATCACATTTTTTTGTGAAACCCCTTTTTTTCTCAGAAATAGGTCCTAAATGTCACAGTGACCGCGGATTGGAACTGCCGCGGGTCATTTCACTGTCCCTCGTTCCATAACTGGCGCCCAAGGTTCACTTGGGCGCTTTTTTCTTTGTGCGGTGCTGGATAATGTGGCCGCATGCCAGATTACTCCGACGACTATCTCAGGACGATTTTGCAGCGCACCAAGGTGATTGCCGTGGTGGGCGTGTCGATGAACCCGGTGCGGCCCAGTTACTACGTTGCGCGGTATCTGGGGCTGAAGGGGTTCCGGGTCATCCCGGTCAATCCGGGTCATGCCGGCAAGATGCTGTTCGGGGAAACGGTGCGAGCGTCGCTGTCGGAGATATCCGGGCCGGTGGATATGGTCGACATCTTCCGCCGTTCCGAGGCGGTGCCGCCCATCGTGGCCGAGGCGCTGGACAGTTTCCCGGGCCTGAAAACGATCTGGATGCAGATCGGGGTCGAGAATGCCGAGGCTGCGGCAAAGGCGCAGGCGCGCGGGGTTGATGTGGTGATGAATCGCTGTCCCAAGATCGAATATCAGCGCCTGTTCGGCGAGTTGCGCATGGGCGGTTTCGCCACCGGCATCATCTCGTCAAAGCTGTAGGGCGCGCCTATTCGTTGAATTCCTGATCAAGCTTGGCCTGCTTGCGCCGGGTCTTGTCGATCAGCACCTCAATGCGCGGCCGCCAGTCATAGCGGGTATCCTCAAGCGTCGGCGCCCAGAACAACGTACCGCCATAGCGCCACGGGTCCAGTACCACGCCGCCATACATGTCATCACCGCGTTTCGAGATGATTGCTGTGCTGTGGTCGATCAGGAACGGGTTTTCCGGGTCGGAAATCGCGCGGTGCAGCGTCAGAGTGCGGAAATTTTCCTGATTGAGACGCTTTTCCATGTCTTCCGCCCAATGCCAGCACAGACCGCGCGGGCGCAGGCCGTGATTTACCTTGGCGTTGTGCACCAGCGGCGGGTCGGTGATCTGGTATTCCTCGGCCAGTTGCCTGGGATACAGATAGGCGATGCTTGCCGCCCGTTCGGCCTCTGCCGGATCAACTTCGGGGCCGAGGCTTTTGATTTGCAGCGCCAGTTCGTCAATGTCCTGTTGGGTGACGCTGGGCGTCTGGGCGCAGCCGGCCAAAACCGCCAGAGTCAGCGCCGCAAAGATGGATAAAATGCGTGTCGGCAATTTCTGGTTCCTCGGACATTGCTACCTGATTTGCAATCAGGGTGATCGTAATCCCGGTTTTGCCGGGTTTCAATTACTGGTCCGGGCGGCCTTTTCGGCGATACCGCTGACGCCCTGACGCCGGGCCAGTTCGGCCAGCACATCGTCCAGCGCCACATCGCGCGCGGCCAGCATGACCAGCAGGTGGTACAGCACATCCGCCGCTTCGGACGTCAGCCTGGTCTGATCGCCCCTGGTGGCTTCAATGATGGCCTCGATGGCCTCTTCGCCGAATTTCTCGGCGCATTTCTCGGGGCCCTTGGCCAACAGCTTGGCGGTCCAGCTCGAGTCCGGGTCAGCCCCTTTGCGCGCCTCGATGGTGGCGGCCAGATCGTGCAGAATGCTCATGTCAGCCTCATGGGAATGCCGGCGGCGGCCATGTGTTCCTTGGCCTCGCGGATGGTGTATTCGCCGAAATGAAAGATCGAGGCCGCCAGCACCGCACTGGCGCCGCCCTCGGTGACGCCTTCGACCAGATGGTCCAGAGTGCCGACGCCGCCACTGGCGATCACCGGCACGTCCACCGCGTCTGAAATGGCGCGGGTTAGGGGCAGGTTGAACCCCGCCTTGGTGCCGTCACGGTCCATTGAGGTCAGAAGGATCTCGCCCGCGCCCTTGGCGACGACGGTTCTGGCGAATTCGACTGCGTCGATGCCGGTGGGCTTGCGGCCGCCATGGGTGAATATCTCCCACTTGCCGGGGCTGACGGTCTTGGCGTCGATGGCGACCACGATGCACTGGCCGCCGAACTGATCCGCCGCTTCGGCCACCACATCCGGGTTGGCCACGGCCGCCGAGTTGAAACTGACCTTGTCCGCCCCTGCCAGCAGCAGAGCGCGCACGTCGTCCTTGCTGCGCACGCCGCCGCCCACCGTCAGCGGCACAAAGCACTGTTCCGCAGTGCGCTGCACCACATCGAACATGGTGCCCCGGTTTTCATGGGTGGCGTGAATGTCCAGAAAACAGATCTCATCCGCGCCCGCCGCATCATAGGCCTTGGCCGATTCCACCGGGTCGCCCGCATCGCGCAGACCGACGAAATTCACACCCTTGACCACGCGGCCATCGGCAACATCGAGACAGGGAATGATCCGGGTTTTCAACATGGCGGCATCCTTTGTTGGCGCACCTCTACCGGCAAAGCCCCGCCGATGCCAGACTTGTGATTGTCACAACTCTCGAACCTGTGAAAACTATCTCCAAATTCATCAGGAGATCAATGAGATGCGCAAACTCTTTTTGACGACAACATTCATTTTCACGGGAGCCGTCGCAGCAATGGCTGAAGACATCATCAAGATAAACACGGACAAATCTGTGGCAGAGGCGATGGACGCGCTTGAAGCCGCCGTGGGCAATGCGGGCGCAACCGTCTTTGCACGCGTCGATCATGCGGCAGGGGCCGAAAAGGTCGGCCTGAGCATCCCGGCCAATCAGGTGCTGATCTTCGGTAATCCGGCGCTGGGCACGCCCGCGATGCAGTTGGACCCGCGCGCCGGGTTGTTCCTGCCGCTGAAGGTGCAGGCATACGAAGATGCCGACGGTCAGGTCTGGCTGATCTATGAAGACCCGAAAGAGACCATGGACGAGCTTGACGAGGTCGAGAAGTCACCAGTTATCGAAAAAATGCGCGGCGCTCTGGCCAAGCTGACTTCGGTCGCTGCCGAGTAAGCTCACTTTCTTATCGCTTGCCCTGCTCGATGGGAGACGGGGCAAGCTTCTCACAAGTCACCAAAATTGCTGGATTCTGCTTCGTGTGATAAATTGCTCGTGTTTTTTTCCGTAAAGAGAGGTAATTTCTGATGCCGTTTTCACTTAAAGCAATGTGGATGGCTGGCTTGATTTCCATTGTAATTGCAGGGTCTGCCTACGCTCAGGAATTTATGACCCAAAAAGAGCTTCTGGCCACTATTCCAGGCTCGACGCTGCAGGGCATTTCCAACGCCGATGGTAAAACGCCCTGGGCACAAGCGTACGGCAAGGGCCGCAAAAAGGGAAAGCTGGCCGGAAACTGGGGGGGCGACGCATACGAGGGCACATGGTCTGTGAAGGGTGACCTATGGTGCGAAGACTGGGGCAGCGGCTCAGGGTGTTGGCAGATTGTCCAAACCGGCGAGAAAGAGTTCCAATTTTACAAGGACGGTAAACCGTTGAAGCACCGCGCGAAGATGAAATAACGCTGACGGAAGTGGCCGAAGTCCAATGACCTCAGCCTTGCAACGTGGTCAGTGCTTCGGCCAGGTCAATCGCACCGTCATAAAGCGCGCGGCCCGAGATCGCGCCATTCAGTTCCACGCCGCAATCGCGCAGGGCGATCAGGTCGTCCAGCGAACTGACACCGCCCGAAGCGATCACCGGGATCGACACGGCCCGGGCCAGCGCCGCCGTGGCCTCGATATTCGGACCCTGCATGGCGCCGTCCCGGTTGATGTCGGTATAGATGATGGCGGCCACGCCCGCGTCTTCGAAGCTGCGGGCCAGATCGGTGACCTGAACGTCGGTTTCCTCGGCCCAGCCCTTGGTGGCGACCATGCCGTTGCGGGCGTCGATGCCGACGGCAACCTTGCCGGGGAACGCACGAGCGGCCTCGCGCACCAGATCGGGGTTTTCCACTGCAACGGTGCCCAGAATGACCCGCGCCAGTCCCTTGTCGATCCATGCCTCGATCGTGGCCATGTCGCGAATGCCGCCGCCCAGCTGCGCGGGCACGTCGCAGGCCCTGAGAATCGCCTCGACCGGGGCGGCGTTGACCGGTTCGCCCGCAAAGGCGCCGTTCAGGTCCACCAGATGCAGCCATTCGCACCCGGCCTCGACAAAGGCGCGGGCCTGCGCGGCGGGGTCTTCGTTGAACACGGTGGCCTTGTCCATCTCGCCGCGCAGCAAGCGAACGGCCTGGCCGTCTTTGAGGTCGATAGCGGGATAAAGGATCATGATCTGGCGGCCTTTTGCTGATAATTGCGAGGGATATGGCATGGGAAGGGCAGGGGATGCAACGCGACGCTAAGTCAATCTTGCCGGATGGTCCTTTGAAGGTCAGACTTGTCGCAAAAAGGGAGATTATCATGAAGACATTCACACTTGCGGTTGCATTTGCCGCTTTTGCGACCGGCGCTTTGGCGGATGATCCGGTCGATGGTCTTTGGAAGACCCAGCCGGGCGATACCGGCGGCTATCTGCATGTCACGATCGGCCCATGCGGCAGCGCCATCTGCGGAACGATCGACACTGCTTTTGATGCCGAAGGAAATGAATCGCTGGACTACGAAAATCTGGGCAAGCAAATCATCTGGGACATGGTGCCAGAGGGCGACGGCAGCTATGGCGGCGGCAAGATCTGGGCACCGGACCGGGACAAGACCTATAACTCGAAAATGTCGCTGGATGGGCAGAACAAGCTGACGGTTAAGGGCTGCGTCGTGGGCGGGTTGGTCTGTCGGGGGCAGGACTGGACGCGGGTCAAGTAAACCCTAGGGCGCCCAGGTCAGGAAATTCCCGATCATGCGCAGACCCACATCCTGACTTTTCTCGGGGTGGAACTGCATCCCAACCATCGTGTCGCGGCCGATCACAGCCGTGACCTGCTGGCCATAGTCGACATAGGCCAGACGCTGCGCCGGGTCGGCGACGCGGAAGTGATAGGAATGCACGAAGTAGGTGTGATCGCCCGATTTCACCCCGGCAAAGACCGGGTGGTCGCTTTCCAGAACCAGATCGTTCCAGCCCATATGCGGCACCTTCAGCGCGGCATCTGACGGCTCGATCCGTACCACGTCGCCCGCGACCCAATTCAGCCCGTCGGTTTCAGAGTATTCGTGGCCCTTTGTGGCCATCAGCTGCATGCCCACGCAGATACCCAGGAACGGGCGGCCTTTCTGTTCGACCGCCTCGACCATGGCGTCGTGGATGCCCTTGTGGCCGCGCAGTTCCGTCGCACAGGCCGGGAACGCCCCGTCGCCCGGCAGCACCAGCCGGTCGGCGCGCGCGACGATATCGGCGTCCGAGGTTACCACGACCTCACCCGCGTCCACCTCTTGCGCCATGCGCTGAAACGCCTTTTCAGCGGAGTGCAGATTGCCCGACTCGTAGTCGATGATGGCGGTCAGCATTTACAACGCACCCTTGGTCGAAGGGATCGCATCGGTCTTGCGCGGATCGGTCTCGACCGCGTCGCGCAGCGCGCGGGCCACGGCCTTGAAGGCGGCCTCGGCGATGTGGTGACTGTTGAAACCGTGCAATTGGTCGATATGCAGCGTGATGCCGCCATGGGTGCTGAGCGCCTGAAAGAACTCGCGCACCAGTTCGGTGTCGAAATTGCCGATCTTCTGGGTTGGCAGATCCACGTTCCAGATCAGGAACGGGCGACCCGACAGGTCAAGCGCACAGCGCACCTGCGCGTCGTCCATCGGCAGATGGCATTCGCCATAGCGGCGGATACCCATCTTGTCGCCAAGCGCGGCGCTCAGCGCCTGACCCAGTGCGATGCCGGTATCCTCGACCGTGTGGTGATCGTCGATGTGATAGTCACCCGTGGCGCGGATCGTGATGTCGATCAGGGAATGGCGCGACAACTGGTCCAGCATGTGATCGAAGAATCCGACGCCGGTCTGATTGTCATACCGGCCGGTACCGTCGAGATTGATCTCGACCGAAATATCGGTCTCGGCGGTGTTGCGGCTGATCGTGGCGCGACGCATGGGCGTATTCCTTTTGCTACCGCGCGCTTATAGGCGTGACACCGACCTGAATTCCAGCCCGCATCGACCGGGCGCGGCGATGTGTTGCGCGAATAACAGGGGATTGCGTCCGGGTCGTTCGCATGCCAGCCTGAGGCAAAATCAAAGAATAGGCCCGGCATGACCACCTGTGTTTTCATCCAGATCCGCTGCAAACCCGGAACCACGTACAAGGTGGCCGAAGAAATCGCTCTGCGTGAGATTCATTCCGAACTCTATTCCACCAGCGGCGAATACGATCTGCTGTTGAAGCTCTACATCCCGGAAAACGAGGATGTCGGTCATTTCATCAACGAAAACCTTTTGGTGATTCCGGGCATTGAACGCTCGCTGACCACCATGACCTTCAAGGCGTTTTGAGGGTCAGCCCAGCTCGAATGTCGTCACCCCGAATATGCGCGCCAGGTCAAGATCCGGCGCGCGTCCGGTGTACATGCGTGCGGTTTCAAAGACCGGAACAAGGCCAAGTTCCTGGGCCAGTGACACGGCATGCGTGTTCGGTTCAGGCGTGTCCAAATAAACGTCCGTTTCGTGATCGCTTGCCGGTATTTCCGACAAAAGAGAAATCAACAACGCGCGCGCCGTGACCGGGTCTGCCGCGAAGAGCGGGCCAATCTTGTAGCCGTTTCTGCATGGGCGCAATGTGCCATATCCCGTTATCTCCCCGTCTTGCTCGGTGGCGTATGAGACATGTTTCGGCGCACTCAACCACCCCTGAATAAAACTCTCGCGGGGCACGGGAAAATGGGCGCTGTCAAACGCGCTGATCCGGGGGGAGGCTTCAGTTATGCGGTACGGCTGTTCTGCCGCAGCGGGTTCGCGGCCTTTTGCCGGCGCTTTCAGTGCGGCGAGGGCGCCGTTGATCGATCCGCCATGCCGGATATTGCGGTAGGCCAGCGTGAAACCGGATTTGCGGTAGTTCTCCTGCTGATCAACCACGCCATCCAGGCCGATGTTGTCGCTCTCACATTGCGCGATTGCATGTTCCCACAAACGCAATCCAAAGCCCAGGCCGCGATAATCAGGATGAACGATGTAAAAGCCGAGAAAAGCAAATGTCTCGTCATATTTGACGACCGAGACCGATGCGATCATGCGGCCATCCAAAAATACGCCCCAGAATCCTTGTGTATCCACCCTGTGAAAACACTGCGCATCGTGCCTGCCGGGGTTCCAGCCTTCGTCAGCGGCCCAATCGACTGCGATCTGAATCTCTTCCGACCGCAGGGGTCTGATCACATGGTCGGACATGCCGCCTCCTTTGCCGTTTGAACTGTGTGCAGACAGCATGGCGCAAGCGGAAGGGCAAGGCCAGCTGGGCGTTCAAAATTCAAAGGTGGGAAGTGTATCTGGAGCGGGCGATGAGATTCGAACTCACGACCCTTACCTTGGCAAGGTAATGCTCTACCCCTGAGCTACGCCCGCAATCAGATACATTCGGTTCCTCGTTGGAGCGGGCGATGAGATTCGAACTCACGACCCTTACCTTGGCAAGGTAATGCTCTACCCCTGAGCTACGCCCGCCCCTTTGAGTGAGGCGTGAAGTATAAATTCTGGCGGCAAGCTGCAAGAGGAAAAACGCATTCATCGGAAAAAAAAGTGCCGAACCGGTGGGCGGCAAGTGCTCTACCGTGCGGTGCGGTCGGTCTGATTTGAATGGTCCATTCTGATTGATGACGAATAACTTGCCGGGCATCGCCACAGTCCCGGTATGCAAGAGCCCGAACTGCCAAACGGAATGCAATTCGATTTCGAAAGCTGGATGGGATGGAGGCGAGTACCGGAATCGAACCGGTGTACACGGATTTGCAATCCGCTGCGTCACCACTCCGCCAACTCGCCTTTGTAAGTGTTTTCAAGCACTTGCTGTGGTGTGATGGGCGTTCTACCAGCTTTCGTCGCGGACGTCCAGTAGGGCGGGAGCCGAAAGTTGCGGTTGAGCGGGAATTTATCTGTCACGGCTCGAAGCCGGTAAATTGCGGATAAGGAACAAATACGTCCAAACGGACATTGCCGGAACCTGCGGGATATGGCAAAAGCCGGAAAGCCAAAGGAAATCACGAGCAACGAGATGACGAATTTCGCAGACCGCCGCCGCACCATGGTTGACACTCAGATCCGGCCCTCGGATGTCACCAAGTTTCCCATTATAGATGCGATGTTGAGGGTCGAGCGGGAAAAATTCGTGCCCGATGCGCAGCGCGAAGCGGCTTATGCGGGCGATCTGGTCGATCTGGGAGGCGGGCGGTACATGCCGGAGCCGCGCACCCTGGCGAAGATGCTGGACTTCCTCAATATCTCGAAGGATGAAGTCGTTCTCGATATTGCCCCGGGACTGGGATACTCGACGGCGGTGGCGGCTTGCATGGCACAGCTGGTCGTCGCAGTCGAAGAAGAGGGGCTGGCCGAAGAGGCGCAATCGCAGTTGGTCCAGGCCGGTGCCGACAACGCGATCGTGCATCAGGGTCCGTTGACCGAGGGGGCCGCGGAACATGGACCCTACGATGTGATCATGGTGCAGGGCGGTGTCGAAGAGGTTCCGCAGGCGCTGCTGGATCAGCTAAAGGATCACGGTCGCATTGCCTGCGTGTTCATGGACGGCAATCTGGGAACCGTACGGGTTGGGCACAAGGCGAATGGCCGGGTCAATTGGCGGAATGCCTTCAATGCCGGCGCGCCGGTGCTTTTGGGGTTCGAAAAAGAACTGGCATTTGTGCTATAGTCCCGAAATTTGATTTCAGCTCCTTCTTGCAACTATGTGGAATCATGCCCAAACTAGCGTGGAGGCAAGGCTGACATACAAACAAGGGGCATAAAATGCACAGAGCGACAGGGCGCAAGCTTGCGAAAGCGCTTGTTCTGACGGTCGGCGTTTCGTGGATGGCAATTTCGCCACGGGTCGGATTCGCAGACAATCTTACCGATGCAATGATCGGTGCGTACAACACCAGCGGTCTGCTGGAGCAGAACCGCGCGTTGTTGCGCGCCGCCGACGAAGATGTGGCCATTGCGCTTTCGGCGCTGCGTCCGATCATCGACTGGACCGCGCGCATCACCGAAGACTACAGCCGGGCCCGAACCGGGAACGTGGTCACCAGTGGAGATCAGGCAGACTTCTTCACCGGCCTCACTCTCAATCAACTGATTTACGATGGTGGCGCTTCGGTTCTGAGCAAACAGTCGGCTCAGGAAACCGTTCTCGCGACGCGGCAGGGTCTTTTGGATATTGAACAGCAGGTTCTGTTCAGCGCCGTGGTGGCGTATCTGCAGGTTTTGCTGTTTGAGGAAACGGTTGAGATCCGGCAGAATAACGTGCAACTGCTTGGCGAAGAGCTTCGCGCGTCGCAGGATCGGTTCGAAGTCGGAGAGGTGACGCGAACCGACGTCGCCCTGTCCGAGTCGCGACTGGCGAGCGCACGGGCCTTTCTTGCCGATGCTCAGGGCAACCTGTCCACGGCACGGGCGCAATATGTCAATGTGGTTGGTAGGGATCCGGGCCGCACGGCCGGTCAGCCTCCGCTTCCGAAAATCCCCCGCTCGGTCGGCAGCGCAACCGACCTCGCCGCGCGAAATCATCCTTCGATATTGTCCGCCCAGCACCAGGTTCGTTCTTTTGATCTTTTTGTTCAGCAGCAAAGGGCGGGATTGGGACCGTCGGTGGATTTGCTGGCTGAGGCAGGTATCACTGAAAACTACGGCGACGATGATTACAGAAACGACGCCCGGGTAAGTCTTCGGTTCACGCAGAACATCTATGCCGGCGGCCGCCTCGCCGCTACGGTTCGCAGGGCGATGGCGCAGCGTGATGCTTCGCGTGCAAATCTGCTAAACGTTCAGAAGGATGTGACGCAGGATGTCAGCGAAGCCTTTGCCCGGTTCCAGACCGCGGGGGCCAGCCTGACCGCATCGACCGAAAGTGTGCGCGCTTCGCAGGTCGCATTTGACGGTATTCGCGAAGAAGCCACGCTTGGCGCGCGTACCACGCTGGATGTTCTGACCGCCGAACAGGATCTTCTGGATGCGCAGCTGACACAGGTTGAATCGCGTATTGAAAGGGCATTGGCCGCCTATCAGCTGTTGCAGGCGCAGGGTCTGCTGACGGCTGAGCACCTTGGGTTGGCCGTTCAGATCTATGATCCGACGCTATATTACAACCTTGTCAAGAATGCTCCGGCGCAGGTCAGCAAGCAAAGCCGGGACCTTGAGCGCGTTCTGAATGCGCTGGGAAGAAAATAGGCGTGGTTGTCGTCCGTTGTGGTTCGGCCGGAGTTTCGCTAAACTCAACCCATAGGGTAGGAGTATTGTCAGAGAATGTCGGATCCCGTCAAAAAAGCCGAATCTGAGGACGTTCTGTCGTCAGTTCGTCGTCTGGTTCGCGAACAGGACGGGGAACAGGATATGCCCACCCAAAATGTGCGCAGAAAACCGGGTCGGCTATTGCTGACGCCGGCGCTGCGGATTGCCGATATGCCTGAAGGTCGCAGAGGGGCGGCCCGCACCCCCCTGGTCCTGGGGCGCGCGCAACAGGTCGCGGATTCGGCCAGGCACGACAGAAACGAACCGGCCAATGAAACGGTTGCCGGCGTTTCGGCTCATCAGACCTTTGAAGCCCATGCACAGGTCGAACCATCGTTCGCCATGGCGGCGGAAACGAAAGCGGTCAAGAAACAGGTTGTCGATCGCGGCGTGATTCGGGTGGAACCGGCAATCAGCCTGAGTGCCAAGATCGAAGCCTTGGAGGCGGCGATCGCTCAGACAGAAGATCAGTGGGAACCGGATGGGGACAGCACCGACGCCTATGCCGGTACACGGATCGGGGCGATGGAATGGCACGAAGAAGACCGGCCATCCCAACACACAGACGATGGTGCGAGTGTCGCAGAAAAAGCCACGGAAAAGGCAGAGCCGGCACCGTATGTTCTGGAGAGTGAGCAGGTGACAGAAGAGAGTCGTCCCGCGAACAGGGGCACGGATCGCGAACCTGGCGGTAACTTCGATGACGATGACATGCTTGATTTTGAGTTCGCCGGGGCGGTCGAGGCGGTGATCGACGAGGAGGCGCTTCGGCAGCTTGTCTCGGATATCGTCCGCGAAGAGCTACAGGGCGCGCTTGGCGAGCGGATCACCCGCAATGTGCGCAAGCTGGTGCGCCGGGAAATCCACCGCGCGTTGGATGCTCAGGATCTGGACTGATTTCTTTTAATGGCGCCCGGGTTTTTCGGCCAGTTTTAGCAACTGGTCGAGGTCCATGTGCTGCTCCAGATGATCGGCGAGAGCGTCGAGGGTTTCGTCGACACCGTCTTCGTACCCCCCCAGCGACCGAACCCCCAGCCCGGCCAGAAAGCTGGCGCGGAACGGGTCGGATGAAAACACCCCGTGTAGATAGCTGCCGCGAATGCGCCCGTCCCGGCTGGCGGCGCCTTCGGGGCGGCCATTGATCTCCAGCCACGCGCGCGCGCAGTCCGGGCCTTCGGTCCGCCCTATGTGAATTTCGTATCCATTGACGGGTTCACGGTTCGGCAACGCCACGGCGTCGGTCAGGGTCACCCGCTTGTCACCTACCATCAAGGTGTGGACATCCAGCAGGCCAAGCCCCTCGACCCGGCCGCTGAACCCTTCGATGCCGTCGGGGTCGTCGATGCTTTTGCCCAGCATCTGATAGCCGCCGCACAGGCCCAAAACATGCCCGCCGCGCCGCACATGCGCGTAAAGGTCGATGTCCCATCCCTGCGCCCGGAAATAGGCCAGATCGCCAATGGTCGACTTGCTGCCCGGCAGCAACACCAGATCCGCATCGCCCGGCAAGGGGCGTCCGGCGGGGATGATTTCGACGCTGACCTCTGGTTCCGCCGACAACGGGTCGAGGTCATCGAAATTCGCCATCCGCTCCAGTTGCGGCACCACCACCTTGCAGGCACCGCCGGTATGAGAGCGGATATCCATCATGTCCTCGGCGGGCAGTCTCCAGGCGTCATTGAACCATGGAACAACTCCAAGGCAGGGCCAGCCGGTCCGTTGCGCGATGTCCTCGCGGCCTTCGTCGAACAGTGTCACATCGCCCTTGAAGCGGTTGACCGCAAAGCCCCGGATCATCGACAAGTCTTGGGGTTCCAGCACCGCCCGGGTGCCGACAAGCTGCGCGATGACGCCGCCGCGATGGATGTCGCCCACCAGCACCACCGGCACTCCGGCGGCGCAGGCGAACCCCATATTGGCGATGTCGCCCTTGCGCAGGTTGGTTTCCGCCGGACTGCCCGCACCTTCGATCAACACCAGATCGGCATTCGAACACAGCCGGTCGAAGCTTTCCAGTGCGGCGCCGAGAAGTTTGGATTTGTCCTTGCGATAGTCGCCCGCCCTCATCGTGCCAGCGCGTTTGCCCTGAACGATGATCTGCGCCCCGGTATCGGTTTCGGGCTTCAGCAGGATCGGGTTCATATCCGTATGCGCGGCGCGCCCGGCCGCGCGCGCCTGCAACGCCTGCGCACGCCCGATTTCGCCGCCGTTTTCCGTGACAGCGGCATTGTTGGACATGTTCTGCGGCTTGAACGGCGCAACCCTGAGGCCGCGCCGCGCATAGGCACGCGCCAACCCGGCCACGAGCATCGACTTGCCGACATTGCTGCCGGTGCCTTGAATCATGATGGCTCGAACCATGGGGTGCCTCCTGCTGACGCCAGCACATGACCCGAATTCGCGGTCAAGGAAAAGACCTGGACGGCACGCAATTGACGGCAAAACCGACATTCCTGACTGCGGGGCCAAGGATCCGGGCATTAAAAAACGCGCCGTCAAACCGGCGCGTTTTTTAGGGGGCGAAGGCGAGTTTAAGCCGCTTCCGCTTGCAATGCGGCGTTACGGCGCTCACTTTCCTCGCGCGACAGGGCCACCGAGGTACGGATACCGCGGCCCACGAATTCCATCAGGCCGTTCACGACGCGCTCGTTCGGGTCGATTCCGGCACAGGTCAGCACTTCGCGCCCATCACGCGAACGGGCCCAACGGGCGATCTGTTCCGGGCCGTTACCGTATTTCTTGTCGTCAGCGATGGCATCATCCAGCGCAGCCAGTACAACGGCCGCAAACAGCTTACGAGCGCGGTTGCCCTGCTCGTTGTTAAAGGCGGTGCCGTCAACGAAATCTCTCATCTCGTCTTCCTTGTTGTTCTTGCTCTTGCAATTTTCGGCGTGGCGTTCCTTATGACCGATGACGCGTGATTCGGATACACCTAAAATGCATAGTTGCGTTGCGTAAACTGCATGGCTCGCTGCAACTGCAGCACTAGGTTTCGTTGTCTTGCCAGGTCCGGTCCCGCCAGATATAGGGTCGCCGAACGGCGCATCAACCATGTGTGAAGGAATAATGTCATGCCCAAGATCAATGGGAACGAAATCCGCCCCGGCAACGTTCTGGAGCACAACGACGGGCTGTGGGCCGCGGTCAAGGTGGATCATGTGAAGCCCGGCAAGGGTGGCGCCTTTGCCCAGGTCGAACTGCGCAACCTGCGCAACGGCTCGAAACTGAATGAACGCTTTCGGTCGGCAGACAAGGTCGAGCGCGTCCGGCTGGAGCAGAAAGATCAGCAATTTCTGTATGAAAACGACGGGATGCTGGTGTTCATGGATGCCGAAACTTATGAACAGATCGAACTGCCTGCGGATTTGCTGGGCGAGCGCCGTCCGTTCCTGCAGGATGGCATGACCATCGTCGTGGAATTCTATGAAAGCGAAGCGCTGAACGCCACCCTGCCGCAGAAAGTCACGTGCCAGGTTGTGGAAACTGAACCGGTGGTCAAAGGACAGACGGCAGCGAATTCGTTCAAGCCCGCGATCCTCGACAATGGCGTCAAGGTCATGGTGCCGCCGTTCATCGCGCAGGACGAAATGATCGTCGTGAATACCGAGACCATGGATTATTCCGAGCGCGCTTGACGTCGCGTCACCCGATCCGGGAAACCGTAATGCCCGCTCTTTTTGGTGAAAAGAGCGGGCATTTTGTCATCGGCGTCCCGGCTGATCCCCGAATATTTCGAGAATCAGTTCGTATTTGATCCGGTTGGCGCTGACCTGGCGGTAGAAGGCGATCAGAAATGCGGTCGGACCCTGGATACGGGTCAGGCCTGTGGTGGCGGCGACGACAGTGCCGACATCAGTCCTGCCATTCAGCACCAGCCATCCCCCCAACATCAGAACCCCCACCGTACCGGCCCCGTTGATTACGCTGAGCAGGAACTTGGCGGACAGTTTCCACAGGAACATTTTGCGGCGGGTTTCATAGATCGCGTCAAAGCGATCGTTTACGGCCCGGACCGCATCCTCGATATCCTGTGTGGTCACGTGATCGGTCGCGGCACGCAGGATGCGGACGCGCTCGGCGACAAAGACATTGACCTTGCGCTGCGAGATCAGAACGATCACGACCTGCGGAACGATCATCGACAGGGCGATCAGGCCCAATCCGGGTTGGGTGGATGAAATATAGCCGATAACGCTGATCAACGTTCCGAATTGCACGACCGGGTCGGAAAACGCGCCCCCGGCGAACTTGCCCAGTTCTTCGGCTTCGGCCGAGATTGCCGTCGCCAGTGTACCCCTGCGCACGGGTTGTTCCTGTTCTTCCGCGTCCGCCGCGCGTCCAAGCAGCCTGTGGCGGATCAGACGGATGATGTCCTCACCCAGAATGCCCGAGCGGAATCCCAACAACCATTTCAGAACGAGGCTCAGCAATATGACGCCCATCATTCCGGTCCCAAGCAGGAGAAGCTCGTCCTTGTCGATATTGCCCGAGGTCAGATGGTTGATGATGTCCCGCTGGAACTCCAGCGGCACCGCCGCCAGTGCGGCAATCGCGATGGACAGGACAATCAGAACGATCTGACGGCCGGAACTGACGCGCCAGATGGCAGAATAGAGTTGAAACATATTTGCCCCCCCCGTCCGGATGGTGAATGGAGTTTGGCGCGGGAGGGGGCAGAGTTCAAACCGTGTTTTTCCTCTGGCCCCAGCACGGTGGCTATCCGGGCAGGCGGACGGGCGCGGACCCGGCCCGCATCTCTCCTTTTGCGCGGTCCAGCCGGAGATAGGCGATGGCCCGGTTGCCGGACCGGGTATGGAGGGTGCCGACTGGTTTTCCCGCTGCGGTGATTTCTGATCCGACCGGGGCTTCGCCATCGATTTCAACGATCTTCAGCCCCTTGCGCAATTCGGTCTTGTGCTTCATGCGCGCGGTGACTTCCTGGCCGACATAGCAGCCTTTTTTGAAGTCGAGACCGTTCAGGGCTTCGAATCGCGCCTCGAGGATATAGCTGTCAGGCGTCAGTTCTATGCCGGTTTCGGGAATGCAATGGGCCACGCGGATTGCATCCCAATCGGTACCGTCGTCGCTTTCCGGCGCGTCTGTATACGCGCGCCAGCCCATATCCGGGTGGCGGGGGTCCGCCAGCGCGCTATCGGGCCGCGCTCCGGTGCCGCGTTGCAGGTGCAGGCCGCTGTCGGAGATCGTCACGTCGGCGCGCAGCTTGTACATGCTCAGCCGCTTGATCAAGCCATCCGCCAATTCCTCGCTCACATCCAACAGAATGCCGTCGCTGTCCCGGGCCAGAAAGAAATCCGCCAGATACTTGCCCTGCGGTGTCAGCAGGGCGGCATAGACCAGCCCGTCTTTCAGCCGCGCGATATCATTGGTGATCAGCCCCTGCAAAAACGGCTCGGTATCCGTTCCGGTCAGGCGCAGAATGCGGCGGGTGGGCATGATGCGGGTCCTCGTCATTTGTCTGGGTCGTTGATATAGGAGAACCCGTGACCAAGACCAGAGGTGACCGACGTGCCCGCCCCGATCAGCATCGTGATCCCAACCCTGAACGCGGGCAGTGACCTGCAGGCTTCGCTGGAGGCCCTGTTCGAAGGGCTGCAGGCCGGGTTGATCCGCGAACTGATCATCAGTGACGGAGGTTCCGGGGACGCCACGCTGCAGATTGCCGAAGAGGCCGGAGCCGTGGTTGTAACCGGCCCGCCCTCGCGCGGCGGCCAGTTGCGTCGCGGCTGCGAAAGGGCGCAGGGCGAATGGCTGTTGGTGCTCCATGCGGATACAGCTCTGCAACCGGGCTGGAGCGAGGCCGTGGCGGCGCATATGCAGTCGAAAAAGGCACCCGCAGCGTTTCGTTTGTCGTTCCGTGCCAAAGGGTTAGGGGCGGTCTGGGTGGCAGGGTGGGCCAATCTGCGCAGCCGGGTTTTCGGGTTGCCATATGGCGATCAGGGCCTGTTGGTTCTGCGCAGGGACTACGAAACAGCGGGCGGGTTTCCCGATCAGCCGTTGATGGAGGACGTGGCACTGGTTCGCGCTTTGCCCCGCGTTGCGCTGCTGCCGGTTCGGGCCCTGACCAGCGCCGACGGATACCAGCGCGCGGGATGGCTGCGGCGGGGTACGCGCAACCTCTGGACCTTTATCCGCTATTGTCTGGGTGCGGATCCTGAACGGCTGGCGCGGGGCTATCGCCGCTGAGGCTGCGGCGCAGTTCGACCAGCGATTTGCCCAGCCGGAAGGGCGCTGCAAAGCTGACAAGGCACAGCGCGATGATCTGCAGGATCAGGATATGGGCGTTGTCCTGCAGGTATTTCCACTCGTCGCGCAGCTTGCCGACCTGTTCGATCAGATCGTCATAGCTTTGCGCCAGAATCACGTAATCTCCTGCAATTGCAGGGACTTTTCGGCGCAGATTGTCGATGGCCACTTGGGTGGGTTCGTCCAGCGTGGTGAAGACGAGGAACTGGTCGATGTCAAAGGCATCGGCCTGCGCCACCATCTCGTGCACCTCTTCCATCTCGTCCCGGGCCTTGCCTCCGAACAGGAAATGCAGCCCCTGAAGGGGGGCGACCTCGTTGGTGACTTCGATGAACAGCGGCAGGTCGGCATTGCTGGCGGTTGAGGCCGACAGGAACTCGACTTTGTCACATAATGCCGCAATATCAACGTCATAGGCCGGGTCGCAGAACCGCAGCCGGAACCGCGCGGCGTCGCGGTCAAAGGCTTGCGTGGCGGCATAGGCGACATCGATCTGCCGGTCGAGGCGCGAGCTGTCGGAAGTATAAAGCCCGGCCAGAACAGCGACCAACGCACCGATACCGCCGAGCACGACCCAGACCAGATCGGCCAGTTTCCACGCCCTGTGTCCGGCGGGTTTGCGGAACAGGAACGCGGTGCCGACCGATCCGACCAAGAAAAACAGGATCAGCAGGGGCAGTTGGTTGTCGGTAATGAACGTCATGGGGCAAAGTTTACGGGGTGCGCGGGTTTGCGCAACTGTCCTCACGAAGATGTAGGTCGGGCGCGAACGGTCCGAATTGTACGGGTTTTCAGGCGGCACTTGTGCGAATTGTACGAGGCGCCCCGGCGGCGGCCGCTTGCCGCATCGGGCGTTTGCCGGTCATAGTGACGGAGGCTGCGACGGGAGGGAACTTCATGACCAGAGAGATTGTTCTGATCCACGGGGCTTTTGCCGGGCCGTGGTGCATGGAGGATTACGCGGGCTTTTTCCGCGACCGGGGCTGGACGGTGCACACGCCAGCGCTGCGCTATCACGGCGGCGACCCCAAGGCCGCGCCCGATCCGGGACTGACCGATACCAGCGTGATGGATTACGCCGATGACATCGCTGCCTTCGTGCAGGGGCTGGACAGCAAGCCGGTGCTGCTGGGTCATGCCATCGCGGGCGTGGTGGCGCAGCAGGTGGCGGCGCGCGGGTTGGCCAGCGCCATCGTTCTGATCAACCCGAACGCACCCTGGGGGACGTTGCCGGAAACCGACGACGAACGCGCGGTGCCCCGTGCGCTGATGGAGGGCGGGGCGTTCTGGAAAGCGCCGATGCGGGTGGAGTTCGACCTGATGGCGCCTTTTGCGCTCAACAGGATGCCCGAGGCGCAGCAGCATGAGGTCTTCGACCGGCTGGGCGCCGAAAGCGGGCGGGTGATGTTCGAGATGTTCTTCTGGATGTTCGACGACCAGCACGCGATGAAGGTCGATATCGACAAGGTCGACTGCCCGGTTCTGATCGTCTCGGGCACCGAGGACCGGGCCGTGAACCCCAACACCTGCCGCGCCTTGGCCGACCTGTACGGAGACCACGCGACTTTCCTGCCCGTGGAGGATCACGCGCATTTTCTGTTCATGGAACCCGGCTGGGAGAAGCCGGCAGGACAGATCGCGGACTGGCTGGATCAGAAGGTGGGCTAGAACACCCGCCCTCGGCTTTATTTATTGGTCGAGAAGGTGCTTTGCGGTTTCCATTTCAGGACGCCGTCGCTCTCCCGATGGCAGCGCAGCAGGCGTTCCTGTACCGTACTGATGGTTTCGGTGACGGTGTTGTCACCAACCATCAGGACAAAGGCATTCTCGGAATAAGCCATGCCTTGGTAATAGCAGAACCGCGTCTCGGCCCCGTCCGGGATCGGGGATGCGGTGGTGAGCATCTGTTGCGCGGGGGCCTGCGAGGCCAGCATGGCCAGAGCCAGTCCGAGGGTTAGTGTTTTCATGTCGTCCTCCCGTTCGAATATCTGTTGGTCCAACTGGGTCTTGGACGCTCGGAACCTCAAATGTCGTTCTTGAATGACGGTTTGAGGGTAAGTGTGAACGAGATCAACGGGTTAGGCAAGGGGCGTGTTTGCAGGCCGCTTGTGGGGACGTCCCTCGCTATCCGCCCAATGCTTGATTCGAAGCATCAAGCACGCGCCCGACCCGCCCCCGTTTTGCCGAAGGCAAACCTTCAGTTTGACGGCGGGCGCGATCCGCACCCACCCTCGGGCCGGGCGCGAGGGTTCTTGGATGGGGTAGGATGGGTTTTCAACCCATAGTTGCGTCAGCGGGTTTTTGAATGATGGGTGCAAGCACCCATCCTACGCTTGCGGGGGGGCTCGATGGAGCACCGGTGGGTTGGAAACCCACCCTACGGCTTGCTTTTAATAGGGAGCGGGGACCAAGGGCATCGCCCGTATGGGAATTGCTTGGTTATTGCTGCGCTCAGACACCTGACCATTTGAGGTTCGACAAAAGTAGGCCACCTCAGGGTCCCTGGTAGTCACTTGAAGATTCTGAGGGAAATTGCATAGTTTAGTTGCCAATCCCAGTTCTGGGAGCCAAGTGAATACGTCCAACCAATTGGGTGCGGAGACCCCGAGTAATTGTTCTGCCCCACGTGACGGTGATACCGTGCAATCTACAAGGCCGACCCCGTCGATTTCAAATATTTGCCAACAACTCAGAGCACGATCTTGTAGTAGACGGCGCAGTTCATCAGTTTGGGTGATAGAAATGCCCCAGAACCGAAACGACGCGGTCTTAGGACCGGGACGTTTTATGGAAAATTCAAATTTGATCTGCCCATCATCATTAATGCTCGGGATGCCGTGGAAGTGGATCTTGTCATAAGTGACACGCTGGATTTTCGGCGAAGAGAGCTCGATCGAGTTATCAGCGTACACTTTGGGTGCGAATACCAATGATGTGGCAAACGCCGCTAACAGTAAGTTTTTTGTCAGCATCCGAAATTCTGGGGTTCTACCTCAAACATCCAACTCCTCCACAAACCGCGCGTTCTCCTGAATGTACTGGAACCGCAGTTCGGGTTTTTTGCCCATCAGGCGCTCGACCAGATCGCCGGTCTCGCCGGGTTCGTCCTCGTCGATGGTGACGCGGATCAGTTTGCGGGAGGCCGGGTCCATCGTGGTCTCTTTCAGGTCCTTGGCGTCCATCTCACCCAGACCCTTGAAGCGGGAAACGTCGATCTTGCCCTTGCCGCCCAGACCTTTGGCCAGCCACTCGTCCCGTTCGGCCTCGTCCAGGCAATAGACGCGTTTCGCGCCTTGGGTCAGGCGGTAAAGGGGCGGGCAGGCCAGATACAGGTGGCCTGCGTCGATCATCGGGCGCATCTGAGTGAAGAAGAACGTCATCAGCAGCGAGGCGATATGCGCCCCGTCCACATCCGCGTCGGTCATGATGATGATCTTGTCATAGCGCAGGTCGTCGACGTTGAACTTGGTGCCAAGCCCCACGCCCAGCGCCTGTGTCAGGTCGTTGATCTCGGCATTGGTGCCCAGCTTGGAACTGGCCGCGCCCAGCACGTTCAGGATTTTGCCGCGCAGGGGCAGCAGGGCCTGTGTCTTGCGATCCCGGCCCATCTTGGCCGAGCCGCCGGCCGAGTCGCCCTCGACAATGAACAGCTCGGTGCCGTCGCGGCTGGTGGCGGAACAGTCCACCAGCTTGCCGGGCAGGCGCAGTTTCTTGGTGGCGGATTTGCGGGCCGTTTCCTTTTCCTGCCGGCGGCGCAGGCGTTCCTCGGCGCGCAGGATCAGGAAGTCGAGGATGGCCCCGGCGGATTTCGTATCGGCGGCCAGCCAGTTGTCGAAATGGTCGCGGACGGAGTTTTCGACCAGCCGTTGCGCCTCGACCGTGGCAAGGCGGTCCTTGGTCTGGCCGACGAATTCCGGTTCCGAGATGAAGCAGGATACCAGTGCACAGCCGCCGGTGATCAGGTCGTCGCGGGTGATCTGCGCGGCCTTCTTGTTGTTGATCAACTCTCCGTAAGCCTTGATCCCCTTGAGGACCGCGGCCCAGAACCCCGCGACGTGGGTGCCGCCTTCGGGGGTGGGGACGGTGTTGCAGTAGGACTGGATGAACCCGTCGCGCGAGGGCGTCCAGTTGATCGCCCATTCGACCTTGCCGGGGGTTCTGAATTTCTCGTTGAAATCCACGGTGCCGGCAAAGGGCTGCTCGGCATAGGTGGACGAGCCGTTCATCGTCTCTTTCAGGTAATCGGACAGCCCGCCGGGGAAGTGAAAGGATGCCTCGGTCGGGGTTTCACCATCATCGATAGCGGATTTCCAGCGGATTTCGACGCCCGAGAACAGGTAGGCCTTGGAGCGGATGGATTTGAACAGACGCGCGGGTTTGAACCGGTGGTGGCCAAAGATCTCTTCGTCGGCGTGGAAGGTTACCGTGGTGCCGCGCCGGTTGGGGGCTGCACCGATTTTTTCGACAGGACCCAAAGGGACGCCCCGTGAGAACCGCTGTTCGAACAGTTGTTTGTCGCGTGCCACCTGAACAACCATGGAGTCCGACAGCGCGTTGACCACGGACGCACCCACGCCGTGCAGACCACCCGAGGTCTGATAGGCCTTGCCCGAAAACTTGCCGCCCGCGTGCAGGGTGCACAGGATGACCTCAAGCGCGGATTTGCCGGGGAATTTCGGATGCGGGTCGATCGGGATGCCGCGCCCGTTGTCGCGCACGGTCAGGGCGTAGTCGGAATGCAGTTCCACCTCGATCCGGTTGGCATGACCCGCCACCGCTTCGTCCATCGAATTGTCGAGGATTTCGGCGACCATGTGGTGCAGCGCGCGTTCGTCCGTGCCGCCGATATACATGCCGGGGCGTTTGCGGACCGGTTCCAGCCCTTCGAGCACCTCGATGGACGAGGCGTCATAGGTGGAGGTGGCGCTGGGCGTCAGAAGGTCTTCGGGCATGGGGGCTGCTCTTGTTATCGGGTTTGGCCCCATTATGGCAGGTGATGTGGTCCGGGGGAAGAGGGGCGCGAGGTGTTGTGGGGATTTGAGGGGCGACGAGGAGCGTAGGTGCCAGCTATGCGGACGAAACGGACATTTGTCCGTCGTCGGTTGCAATCGCGATAAAGGTTTAGCGAAACGAGGCGGTTAAGTTTAGACTATCTGTCCATGGAGATCGAAACCGTCACACTCGAGTCGGACACACCGGGCCAAGAACTCTCATTTCGTGTTTTTCGCTTTCAAGGTACGGGGAATGGTCCAAAAGTTTACATTCAAGCCGCGCTTCATTCACATGAGATGCCGGGGATGGTTGCGCTCCACCGTGTGATCCCGCGTCTTGAAAAGGCCGAACGTGATGGGCGACTTGTCGGAATTGTGACTATCGTGCCCCACGCCAATCCGATCGGTTTGGCCCAAGGTGTGTACGGAGAAACGCTGGGACGTTTTGATTTGAATGGCCGGACCAACTTCAACCGGTCATTTCCCACCAAAGCTGCAAAAGACCTGACTGGGAAGCCCGCCGCCGATCGATTGAAAGCAACTCTTCTCGAGATTGCAGAAAAAGCTGATGTCGTTCTTGATCTGCACTGCGACGATGAAGGCCCGATCTATTTGTACGTTTCCGAAACGCAACTTGACGAAGGGCGCCGCCTCGCCCGGGCGATGCAAGCCGCTGTGATACTGACGGACGCCAGTATCGATCCAATCTCTTTCGATCTTGCAGTTGGAGCTCGTTGGGCGGCTGAGAAATGCGAAGGTGATGTGCGTTTTGCCGCTACAGTCGAGTTGCGCGGTATGATTGATGTAACCTCCGACTTTGCAGAACAAGACGCCAGCGGTCTCTACCGATATCTCGTGGATATTGGTGCCGTCGACGACGAACTCCCTGCTGTTTCTTCCACAGAACCCATTGTGGGCGATGTCGATGCCGCCGAACTGATCCAGACGCCGGTGCCTGGTGCCCTTATTTATGGCGTTGAGGTCGGCGACTGGGTGAAGGAAGGACAATGTCTTGCCGTTGTTTTGTCGGAACCGGGAGCAGCGCACCATGAAATACTTTCGCCTTTCGACGGGCAGGTCATGACGCGCCGTGACCGGCGCTTTGCCCGCCGAGGCGACGACGTCATCAAGGTTCTGCGTCATCCGCTGCCATAGCATCCGTTAGCCGAGAAATTGCAATGCCTGCTTCGGGCTCGAACCGGTGGTTCACCGCCCTCTGCGTCCCGGTACGCCATCGCTTAATGTTAGCCTCGTAACCGGTTCGAATTGTTACTAGGCTGCGCCTGACATTCAATCGAGAGGAAAGACGGGAACCGCATGAGCTGGATCAGGACAGTGCCGTTTGAAGAGGCGACCGGAAAGCTGAAGAAACTCTATGACCGCGTCACCGGCCCGGACAACAATGTGGACAACATCATGATGGCGCATTCCCTGCGGCCGCATTCGATGGAAGGCCATATGGCGCTGTACAAGAACGTGCTGCACCACACCGGGAACAAGATCCCCAAGTGGTTTCTGGAGACGCTTGGCGTCTGGGTCAGTTCACTGAACCAGTGCGGCTATTGTGTCGAGCATCATTTCAGCGGGTTGCAGCGGCTGCTGGGGGATCGGGACCGGGGCGCGGCGATCCGGGCGGCGATCGAGGCGCGCGATCCGGTGGCGGCGCCCCTGGACAGCGCGCAGGTGGCGGCGATGGAATATGCGAAAAAGCTGACCGAGGCCCCGGCAGACCTGACCGAACGGGACATCGCCGCCCTGCGCGCGGCGGGCTGGGAGGATGGCGAGATCCTCGAGATCAATCAGGTCTGCGCCTATTTCTCATATGCCAACCGAACGGTGCTGGGGCTGGGATGTTCGACCGAGGGCGACATTCTGGGCCTGTCGCCGAACAATTCGGATAATCCCGACGACTGGGGGCACCGGTAGGGAGCGGCCGCTCGTTTCCCCGGGATTTTTGCAACCGGAAAGACGCAGAAGGAAGGGTGAACCGTTCCGGTTGACGGTTTCGGCCTGCGCGGCGACTGCTTTTCGGGGCTGGTTGCCCTGAAGTGTTGATACCGATCAACGCGGGGCATCGGGCATTCATGCTAGACTGTTCAAAGCAACAACAAGTAGGAGAATGAGCGGATGGTGACAGAACCCCAGCCCGAACAGAATAACGCGCGTCCGAATGGGCCGGGTCCGGTACCGGCCAGCCCGGCAGAGCCCAGTGCGGAGCGGGTGCGGCAGGCCTTCGAGAGCGGCGAGTACCCCTATCCCAGGAAGATGGGGCGGCGGGACTATGAGGCCGAGAAGGCCAAGTTGCAGGCCGAATTGCTCAAGGTACAGCACTGGGCTCAGGAAACCGGCGAGCGCTTTGTGCTGCTGTTCGAGGGCCGGGACGCGGCGGGCAAGGGCGGTACGATCAAGCGTTTCATGGAGCATCTGAACCCGCGGCAGGCCCGCGTGGTGGCGCTGAACAAGCCCACGTGGGAGGAGAAGGGGCAGTGGTATTATCAGCGCTATGTTCAGGACATGCCGACGGTTGGTGAAATGGTGTTCTATGACCGGTCCTGGTACAACCGCGCGGGGGTTGAGCGGGTGATGGGGTTCTGCACGCCCAATGAATACCTGGAATTCATGCGCCAGACGCCGGAACTGGAGCGGATGCTGGTGCGCTCGGGCATCCGGCTCTACAAATATTGGTTCTCGGTGACCCGCGACGAACAGCTGCGCCGGTTCAGATCGCGCGAGACCGATCCTTTGAAACAGTGGAAGCTGTCGCCGATCGACAAGGCGAGCCTGGACAGGTGGGACGACTATACCGAGGCCAAGGAGGCGATGTTTTTCTATACCGACACCGCCGACGCGCCCTGGACCATCGTCAAGTCGAACGACAAGAAACGGGCACGGCTGAACTGCATGCGGCATTTCCTGTCGACGCTGGACTATCCCGGCAAGGATCAGGCGCTGGTTGGTGAACCCGATCCGCTGATTGTCGGGCAGGCGCATCACGTGATCCATAAATCCGATCACATTCTGGGGGCGGCGATGCACCCGGAGACGCGCGTCAAGTAACCCTGGCGCTGTTATCCGAGTGCGTCCCGAAGCGCCGTGAACAGGGGGCTGAGCTGCGTGAAGGTGTCCTGCAAGGCGCCGAGGGGGCGGTTGAAGGCTTTGGGGGCGAGGTCGTTCCAGATCGTCAGGGATTTGCGCAGCAACAGCTCCTTGTTGGGGTGATCGCGGTCGAAAGGAGCGGGCACGCGCCTGAGTTCCGGTTCGCCGATCCGAAAGCCTTTTGCCCGGTAGCTGTCCAGCAGCCGCGACAGGGCATCGCCCCGCGGCCCGTCCACCTCCTGGCGCCAGGAGGTGAGGGCGGTTTTGTCAAAACCCATGACGCCACCGCCGATGCTGACGTAATCGGGAGAGATGCCGAAAAAGAGGCCCGGAGCGGGTGGGCTTTCCGGCAGGGTCCACATCATGTGCAGGTGGATGTGATAGGGGGTCTTGTCCTTCGAGAACCGGATATCGCGTTGCTGACGGAAAAGCTTGGTGCCCGTGCCCGGCCCTATGACCGCGGCGACCTGTTCCAGCAGCAGGGTGGCCGGGGTTTTCAGGCTGGTTTCGAACCGGGACTTGTTACCGTTGAACCAGTCGCGCGAATTGTTACGGGCCAGTTCGCTCAGAAAGGCGCGGGCCTCGGGGATCAGATCGGCGAAAGGGTCGGGCATCGGGCACACCTCCTTCGTGGCCAGTTTAGCAGGCGGCGCGGAGGAGGAAACGGAATTCATTGCCGCTTGTAAGTACCGCAGACCGGACGTAATCCTGACCGGATGAATTCACCCATGACATACAGAGGCCATGTTCGCGCGATTGCGATACTGGGGCTGCCGCTGATCGGCGGCCATCTCGCGCAATTCGCCATTGGGCTGACTGATACCGTGATGCTGGGCTGGTATGGCGTCGAGGAGCTGGCGGCGGTAACGCTGGCAAGCAGCTATTTCTTTGTCCTGTTCCTGCTGGGCGCCGGTTTCGGCTTGGCGGTGATGCCGATGGTTGCGGCGGCGGCGGCCGAAGAGGACGAGGCCAGCATCCGCCGGGCCACGCGCATGGGGTTGTGGCTGTCGACACTTTTCACCGTGCTGGCGATGCCGCTTTTGTTGTGGTCATATCCGATCCTGCTGACTTTGGGGCAGGAAGAAAGTGTCGCCGGGATGGCCGCGGGTTACCTGCGTGTCGCCGGTTGGGGATTGATGCCCGCCTTGCTGGTCATGGTGCTCAAATCCTATCTGGCGGCGCTGGAGCGGACCCAGATCGTATTGTGGATCACGGTGGCGGCGGCCGTGGTCAACGCGCTGTCGAACTATGCCCTGATATTCGGCAACTGGGGCGCGCCCGAGCTGGGGATCATCGGGGCGGCGATTGCCTCGGTCGTGACCCAGCTTGTGTCGCTGGTTGCGGTGGTCGTTTATGCCGTGCGCGAGTTGCCGAAGCATCAGCTGTTCCATCGATTCTGGCGGCCCGACTGGGAGATGTTCGCGCGCGTGTACCGGTTGGGCGTGCCGATCGGGCTGACCAATCTGAGCGAGGTCAGCCTGTTCGCGGCCTCGGCGATAATGATGGGCTGGCTGGGCGCGGTGCCGCTGGCGGCGCATGGCATCGCCATTCAGCTGACCTCGGCCACCTTCATGGTTCATCTGGGGCTGAGCAACGCGGCGACGATCCGGGCGGGCAACGCCTTTGGCCGCAAGGACCGGGAGCGCATGGCGCGCGGCGCGGTGGTTGTGATCGGCATGTCGCTGGCGATGTCGCTGGTCACGATCGTTCTGTTTCTGACCTGTGCCGAGCCGCTGATCTCGCTGTTTCTGGAACCCGATGACCCGGTGCGGCCCGAGATCCTGACCATCGGTGTCGGCCTCTTGGCGATGGCGGCGCTGTTTCAGTTGGTCGACGGCGCGCAGGTGATGGCGCTGGGCCTGTTGCGCGGGGCGCAGGATACGGCGGTGCCGATGGTGATGGCGGTGCTGAGCTATTGGGCCATCGGCATCCCGGCCTCGTACCTGCTGGGCTTTGTCTATGGCTTCGAGGGGATCGGTGTGTGGTCGGGACTGGTGGTGGGGCTGGCCTTTGCCGGCGTGCTGCTGATGTCGCGGTTCTGGGGCCGGGTGATCCGCAAGGTGGGCCCGGTTCCCGATCAGCCGCCGAGTTTACCCGGCAACCGGCAATAGGCGGTTGGGTAAAAGTGCCAAAATATTTCCGTACTCAGTCTTGGGAAAATCAGAATTGATTACACGCGCACGAATTCTTGGTAGTCTTGTATTTGCTTTGCTGGGGGCCTCTGCCGCGCAGGCAGGGGAAGATGACTTCACCATTCAGCTCAGTTCACGAACCTTCTTTACGGGAGCAGAGTTGCCTCGGATCGGTCCGGACCCCGAATTCATCCCGCTCAACCGTATTGACTGGCTGGATGAGCTTATGCGCCGCGAACCCATTCTGAAAAACACTGTTGTTCATATCAAGCAATTGAACCGAACATCCGATTTCTTGTGGTCGCCAACTGGCCCCGGCGGGGCTTATAAGTTCCCTGATCCTGTGCCCGACCACCTCAGGTTGCCAGGATTTAGGGTAAACTCAGCCGCAAAAAACGGATTCAGGCTCCTGTACTTGACGCCAAAATCATCATCAAAACAGTACGCAATTGGCTGTTCCGCAGAAAGTCACTCAGCGACTTTCGAATATTGCGGGTTAACGGCACGCTATCCTCTTGATCCACGGGTAATCGTTCTGACCCGGATTTATCAACCGCCACCGGTCGAGCAGCTTGAAGCCTTCTTTGAACGCATCGCCGAGATCAGCGTCGGGATCGCGCTTTGTCTGGACGTGACCGAGGAACCCAAATCGGATGTGGCTGGCGATGTGGACGGATATCTGATGGACCACGGCGAGGGCGTTGAAAGAAGATGCGCGCCGGAGGTGACCAGCTAGGTGCGTGTTCCGGTGGTCTGTCTGGCCGAACGCATGGGAATCTGGAGACCCCCCCCTCTGACAGCGTGGAAGAGTGGGCGGATTGCGCCCGCAAGGCAAATAGAACGGAGCGTCAGCCTTTGCTGATCCGATCCGCTTTCTTGCGCACCAGAACCGAACGCAGGTCGTGCATGGCGAGCAGCAGGGCGTCGGTGACCTGGTCCAGCTGCTCGGGCGTCGCCCTGGATTGCGCCCAGTGGGCCGTGAGGTTCAGACGATCCACGGTGCGCAGGATATCGTCGATGTCGCGCAGGGCCAGTTGCGCCTTGCGCCCGGCCATCCAGCTTTCGATCTCGGCCATATCCCCGGGTGTCAGGGTGCGCTGGCCGTGCGGCTTGATCTCGCCGTTGCGGATGTTGACCACGGCGATCTGGTCCATCTCGATCCGTTGGTGGCGGTTTTCCAGGTTCAGGCGAAAAACGAACGCGCCGTTTTCGCGGACACGGAAATAATATTCGGGAAGTTCGGTCGCCATTCGCTTATTCCGTCAGGTCAGGGACGCGCAAAAGCGCTGGATACGGGTGCAGGCCTCGGTCAGGGCCTCGTCCGAAGTGGCGTAGCTGACGCGGAAATTCGGCGACAGGCCGAAGGCCGCGCCGAAAACGACCGCCACGTCGGCCTCTTCCAGCAGGGCGGTGGCGAAGGTCTCGTCACTGTCGATCCGGGTGCCCTTGGGTGTCGTCTTGCCGATCAGCCCGGAGATCGAGGGGTAGACATAGAACGCGCCTTCGGGCGTCGGGCAGGTGATGCCGTCGATGGCGGACAGCATCGAGACCACCAGATCGCGGCGGCGTTTGAAGATTTCATTGTTGGGGGCAAGGAAATCCTGGGTGCCGTTCAGCGCCTCGACCGCCGCCCACTGGCTGACCGAACAGGGGTTCGAGGTGGATTGCGACTGCACCTTGCGCATGGCGGCGATGAGTTCGTCCGGCCCGGCGGCATAACCGATGCGCCAGCCGGTCATGGCATAGGCCTTGGAGACGCCGTTGCAGGTCAGCGTGCGCCCGTAAAGCCCCGGTTCGACCTGAACCGGCGTGCAGAACTCGAACCCGTCATAGGCGAGATGTTCATACATGTCGTCACTCATCACCCAGACATGGGGATGGCGCATCAGTACCTCGGTCAGCGCCTTCAATTCGTCATGCGAATAGCCCGCGCCGGTCGGATTGGAGGGCGAGTTGAAGATGAACCACTTGGTTTTTGGCGTGATCGCCGCCTCAAGCTGTTCGGCGGTCAGTTTGAAGCGGTTTTCCAGTCTGGTCCTGACCACCACCGGCGTGCCGCCTGCCAGAAGAACCATATCCGGATAGCTGACCCAGTAGGGGGCGGGAATGATCACCTCGTCCCCGGCGTTCAGCGTCGCCATCAGAGCGTTATAGAGCGTCTGTTTGCCCCCCGACCCGACCGAGACCTGCGCGGGCGAGTAGTCGAGCCCGTGATCACGTTTCATCTTGGCGCAGACCGCCTGTTTCAGCTCGGGGATGCCGTCGGGGGCGGTGTATTTGGTCTTGCCCGCCGCGATGGCAGCGACGGCGGCGTCCTTGATATTCTGCGGTGTGTCGAAATCGGGCTCGCCCGCGCTCAGCCCGATCACGTCACGCCCGGCGGCTTTCAGCTCGGCGGCTTTGGCCGTCATCGCGATGGTGGGCGAAGGTTTGACGCGCGACAATGTCGCAGACAGGAAACTCATGGGCAGCCTCGGTTTGTATGTTGAGCCCGACTGTCATAGGGTGCGCCCGATTTGTGATCAAGCGATATGGAAACGGCAAGGGAGCTCGCGATGAACGAAGACAATGACTGGTTCGGACCGGATGCGGCGACCTTTGGCGACCGGGTTGCCGGGGCCCGTGAAGCGGCGGGCATGACGCAAACCCAGCTGGCGCGCCGGCTGGGCGTCAAGAAGGCAACGATTGCCGGGTGGGAAGACGACATG
Source organism: Ruegeria sp. AF8 (assembly GCF_056541825.1). Taxonomy (NCBI): domain Bacteria; kingdom Pseudomonadati; phylum Pseudomonadota; class Alphaproteobacteria; order Rhodobacterales; family Roseobacteraceae; genus Ruegeria; species Ruegeria sp. AF8. Next base: position 530,188 of record NZ_JBQFYW010000001.1, read on the forward strand.
TCGGAACCCCGGGCCAACAGGCTGTCGATGTTGGCGGGCATGCTGAATGTTTCGATCAAGTGGCTTTTGACCGGTGAGGGCGAAGGCGCGGACGTGCCCGGCGAATTTGCCGGGGACAACGCGGACCTGGTCTCGATCCTGACCGAATTGCGTTCCCTGCGTGGTGCGATGCGGGAAAACGCCGAACGCGCCGCCCGTCTGGAAAAGCGCCTGCGTCTGCTGGCGGAGGGCACCGGATGACGGAAACGCGTGAAAACCGCATCCGGCGGATGAAGATGCGCTCGATGCGGCGCGGCATCAAGGAAATGGATCTGATCCTTTCGGCCTATGCGGATCGCCACCTGCACAGGATGGACGCCGCGGCGCTAGACCTGTACGACGCGCTGCTGCACGAGAACGATCAGGATCTGTACCAATGGGTCACGGGGCAGGTGGACGTGCCCGACAAATATGGCAATCTGATCGGTGACATCGCGCAAACCTTTCAAAAATAGGGAAATTTCGTCTTAACCGATTCTTCGGCTTTTGAAGCGCATCCTGTCTGCGCAGCATAGCGAGTCGGAGAACGGGATGAGTATCGAAAGGAAGTTTGCCGCACCGGAAAACAAAAGCTTCATGGGGGCCTATCTGGAAGCGCTGGCGCTGGTCGAGCGGCTTCACCGTCTGTTGCTGGATGTGATCAAGGATGAGTTCGAGCGGGTGGGCGTTTTGGAGATCAATGCCGTGCAGGCGCTGTTGTTGTTCAATATCGGCGATCACGAGGTGACGGCAGGCGAATTGAAAAGCCGCGGCTACTACCAGGGCAGCAATGTCAGCTATAACCTCAAGAAGCTGGTCGAGATGGGGTACATGCACCACCAGCGATGCGAGATCGACCGGCGCTCGGTCCGGGTCCGGCTGACGCAGAAGGGGCGCGATATCCGGGACATCGTATCGGAGCTTTTTGCGAGACATGCCGAGGGGCTGCAATCCCGGGGTGTTCTTGGTGCGGATGGGGTCGAAGGCATCACATCGTCCCTGCGGCGGGTCGAGCGTTACTGGACTGATCAGATCCGGTATATCTATTGACCGCCCGGCAATGCCGCAACGGACGGGCTTTCCAGTTCGCGCATGAGCTTGCGGGCCATGGCGGCCTCGAAATCCTCGAATCCCAGGGCGGATTCGACAAATGCGTCCGGCCCCAGAATGACCCAGGCATTGTAATAGGCGATCAGTTCACCGACCTGCAACAGCCGCTTGTCGTCGATACCGGGGTCGTCGGCGCCGATGACCAGACCGTTGATAGTCAGATTTGCATCGGCAAGGTTGTCTTTCACCTCGCGCGGGTGCGGGCCGATATTGTGCTTGCCGTCGCCGGACAGATCCAATGTGCGTTTCCAGCATGCCTTTTGCCGCGACAGCAGATCCGCGCCGTACAGCATGGCCGAGCCGACGGCCGTGCCGCTGGGGGCCGGGGCGCGTCGGGTCGCAGAGAGGGTGGCGGCGATCCGCGCCAGATCCGAGGCGCTGCGAATATCGCTCCAGTCCAGCAGCAGCCGCTGATGTCCGGTCTCGCTCCATTCAAATATGGCCAGACGCGCTGGGGCTGACGGATGTGACAGCAGCGCCCGGGTCACGTCGGGATGTTGCAGGGCCTGCGCCACGCCATCGAGCTGAAGGCGGTATTCACGGCTGTCGACCGAACCGGAGACATCCAGCCCAAGGGCCAGCGCCTGGCGGCATTGCGCCGTGGCCTGCGCCGCCAGAAGGCACAGAACCGTTGCCGCGGCGCGCAGGATCACTCCGCCCCCCCGGTATCGGCCTGGCTGACGATCAGGCCCGATAATTCGCGTTCAAGCTTGCGCCGCATGGCGCGTTCGAAATCCTCGAACCCGGTGGCGACCTCGAGGAATGCGGACGACCCCCTCAGCACGTTCTCGCGATAAAACGGGATAAGTTCCGTGGCCGCCTCATAGGCGCCGCTCATGATGACCAGCCCGTTGACCACGACATTCTGGAAGGGAAAGTGGCGATAGGCCTCGGCCGGACCGTAGCCGTCATTGTTGATGCCGTCGCCCGACACGTCGATGGTCTGGCGCAGGCATTGCGGCGCTTTCTGCAACATTTCGGCGCCAAAGCTCAGCGCATGCCCCATCGCGGTGGGAAAGATCCCCTCGGCCCGCGTGGTCGACGCGAGACTGGCGGAGACGGCGTAAAGATCTTCGGGTCCGCGGATGATCCGCCAATCCAGCACGACGCGCTGATTGAACCGGCCGTTCCATTCATAGACTGCCAGCGCCACCGGCAACGGAGCAGAGAAAAACGCGTGTTCGACCTCGGGCGCGAGCATGGCTGCGGCGAGGCCGTTACGTTGCAGCGCGTACTCGGCCTCGTTGACCGAGGACGACACGTCGATGGCCAGCACCAGCGCAAGGCGGCAATCCTCGGCCCGGAGGGGGGCCGCCAGCACCGCAAGCCCCAGTATCGCCAGCCAGCGGATCACCAGTGGCCCGTGCTTTCCATGCTGGCCCACGGCTCGGCGGGCGACAGCGCGTGGCCGTTCTGCAGCAGCTCGACCGAGATGTTGTCGGGCGAGCGGACAAAGGCCATACGCCCGTCGCGAGGCGGCCGGTTGATGGTTATCCCGGCGTCTTGCAGCCGTTGGCAGGCGGCATAGATGTCATCGACCCCATAGGCCAGATGTCCGAAATGGCGGCTGTCGCTGGGCAGGGCGTCGTCGCCGTCCCAGTTATAGGTCAGTTCGATCGGGGCGTCTTCCTGTCCGGGCGGGGCCATGAAGACCAGCGTGAAGCGGCTGCTTTCGTTCTCATATCGCCGGGTTTCCTTCAGCCCCAGCAACTCATAGAAAGCCATGGATTTTTCCAGGTCCTTCACGCGCACCATGGTGTGCAGATAGGTCAGCGCCATCGCGGTCATCCTTTGTCAGATAGTCATCGGGACCAAGCTTAGCGCGCCTTGCCGGTTAGTCGAGGGTTCCAAACGGGGAAATTCAAAAAGGCCGGGCGGTGAATTTCTTGGGGGTAATTACATTATGTTGCCTTTCCGACGTGCGCAATGTCGATATATAGTGGCAGACGACTCATTTCACGAAAGGACTCTTCGATGCGGCTGTCCCCTGAGCAACTGTCCGAAATCGAGGCGCAGCGCGCGCAGCCGCTGTCGACACGCCGGGTGGTCACGCGGGGAATGGAAGAACGCCTTTACACCGCGCATTCGGTTCCGCATCACGAATTTGTCCGGGTGACCGACTATATGGACGACAATGCGGCGATCCGTCAGGCGGCGCGCGTGCCGGAGATCCTCAAGGCCGACAGCACCCGGTGCTATGACAATTACCAGGCAATGATCGGTCGGGACGGCCAGCCGGGGCTGGCGCGGATGGATCTGCCGGCCAATGTCTATACGCAATGGTACTGGAATGTCTTGGGTGTCGCTGGCTTTCCAGATTTGGAGAGAGGTTTATTGAGATCAATTAGTTACGAGAAGATGGGGGGCTTTTTTCCCATTATTGAACTGAGAGATCTTCTCAAACGTGGATGGTTGGGCCAGCTAGGTTCTGTTTGATATAACGTGCCGCGCCGACGGCTTTTGCTCCGAGAGTAGGTCCGAGTGAACGTCGATGTGATTGCACTATGATATTAGCTTCGGGCCGATGACGTCCAAGCTGAGGAAAGAAAGACGAGGGCAAAATTGAAGCAGTATCTCGATGCATTGAACACCATTCTAGAATGTGGTGAAGAATCAACTGACCGCACGGGAACGGGTACAATCTCGTTATTCGGCTTGCAGTCACGTTATCGGCTGGCGGACGGTTTTCCTTTGGTAACTACCAAGAAGCTACACTTGCGCTCAATCATTCACGAGCTTCTGTGGTTCTTGGCCGGCGACACCAATATCCAGTATTTGAACGACAATGGTGTTACGATTTGGGACGAATGGGCTGACGAAAACGGTGATCTTGGTCCTGTATATGGCCATCAATGGCGAGCTTTCCCCACACTTCAACCAACTGGGCAGATGAGGGATGGTGAACCCCTGTACGTCGGGAGGGGGGTTGACCAGATCACGCAGCTAATCGAAACGATAAAGGCAACGCCAGATAGTCGCCGCCTTATTGTCTCTGCGTGGAATCCGGGAGATGTTCCGCGCATGGCACTCCCTCCTTGCCATACAATCTGGCAAGTTCGGGTCTTGAACGGTCGCTTGCATCTTCAGCTCTACCAACGGTCAGCCGACATGTTCCTAGGCGTTCCCTTCAACATTGCTTCCTATGCGTTACTTCTCGTGATGCTCGCTCATGTAACCGGCTATGAAGCAGGTGATTTTGTGCACACCATCGGGGATGCCCACATATACTCCAACCATATGGATCAGGTGAAATTGCAGCTTACTCGCACGCCGAAGGCGCTGCCAGCGATCCGGATCAAGCGCGATGTGTCGTCCATCTTTGATTTCCGCTACGAGGACTTTGAAATTGTTGACTATGATCCCGAACCCGCGATCCGCGCGCCAGTGGCGGTCTAGGCGATGATAACATTGATTGTGGCGCGTGCCGAAAACGGAGCAATCGGCCGAAACGGCGAGATCCCATGGAATCTTCCCGAGGACTTGAAGTCATTTCAGCGGGAAACGCTTGGTGGAGCGCTGATCATGGGGCGCAACACTTGGGAAAGCCTTCCACGAAAGCCGCTACCAAAGCGCCTGAATATAGTTGTCTCTTCGCGTTCTGATGCTGCGGAGGTTGTGGTTCCCTCGGTGGCCGCGGCCGTCCAGACAGCTTCCGATATGGGGTACGATCGGATTTATGGCATCGGCGGAGCGCAGATTTACGAAGAGATGATCCCATTGGCGGATAGGTTGATGATTTCCGAAGTCGAAATTCGGATTCAAGATGCCGACACTTTTTTTCCTGGTTTGGATCTGGATTCCTGGTGTTTGATCAATAAAAGGTTGCTGCGGTCAGTCGAGCCAAAGTGCTTCTTAAACGAGTATATGAGGCACAGGTAAGAGTAAGGACCGCGACAATGATTATGACACCGGGATCCGCTCATGGCGCCGTGATATAGCCAGCGTACCGTTGGAAGTGAGATCATTCGGCCAAGTTTGCTATCATATTGCCGGGGTTTATGCCGAGGCGAATGGGCAGCCGCAAACCCTTCCGGGCACAGGGGTTTGGCCTGTCCGGAAGATTGCGGTTTTTTGGGATTGGTCAACGGCCGTCAATTCAGCCGTTGCCCTTGATTTAGCGCGCCGAAATGGCGCGGTGGGCCATTACAGCGCTTTCAAATCAGCAGCCATCTGCCGGCCGTCGCGGCCATCCTGAAGCTCGTACGAGACTTTCTGATTGTCAGCGAGCCCTGTCAGACCAGATCGTTCAACGGCCGAGATATGAACAAACACATCTTTGCCCCCTTCATCGGGCGCAATAAATCCATAGCCTTTGGTAGTATTAAACCACTTCACGGTGCCAGTTGGCATTTCCCGTGTCTCCTTCTACTTTGTCGTTGCCCCGGAATTTGAGGCGAAGTTGGTCCACCCACCCTTATCTGCCCGGTTTGCAGGAACAAACCGGCGAAAAAGGCAGGTTTCACCTTTTGTACCATTGCATGGCATTGTAAAAAATCAAGAACAACGCTCTGGCTCGATCCAGATTGTCTATTTTTTAAGCAGACCCAATAGCAGGGGGAACTATGCGCTTATACGGTCTCAAGACCTGTGATACTTGCCGTAAGGCATTGAAATCACTTTCAGAAGCGGAGTTTGTCGATGTCCGCTCGGATGGTGTACCTGTGGAAATCATGACACAGGCGCTTGCGGCGTTCGGCGATGTTTTGCTTAACACCCGGTCCACGACCTGGCGGGGATTGGACGAGGCCGAGCGTGCAAAACCGCCCGCAGAACTGCTGGCCGAGCATCCGGCGCTGATGAAACGCCCGCTGATCGAAAAGGATGGGGCGTTGTATCTGGGCTGGACGGATAAAACCCGCGCCGCCCTTGGCGTTGCCTGATCGGCTGACTATCTGCGGACTTACGCAACTGGAGAGTTAATATGCGAAACGCCGCCTTGGTGCTGGGTGTCATTGCCGGGCTGACCGGGATGATCGTCGGGTTCTTCGGCTATGGCTACGTCGCGTTGATCGACCATTTCGGCGAGATCGAGGGCGTGGCCGAGCAGGTGCAGAACGCGCCCCTGATCCGGACCGTTTCGATCCTGTCGCCGATGCTGGCCATCGCGGGCGGTGCGATGGCGCGGGCCAGGGCGTTGTGGGGCGGGGTGTTGTTGCTGTTGTCGGCGGCGGGCATGTATCACGCTTTTGGTTTCAATGCCTTCACCATGTTCCCGATCGCATTTGCCGGTCTGGCCGGGGTGCTTGGGCTCGCCGCCGGGAAACCGGACGAGCCCAAGGCGCATTTCTGAAATCAGGGCAGCCGCAGCAGACGGTCGAGCGAGATCGGCCCGGCCCCCTTGATCACCAGTACCAACAGCAGGAAAGTCCACATGGTGCGCTGATCGACCAGGGTCACCGTGTTGTCGAACAGGCTGCCGAGTTTGACGCCGTGGCCGGTCACGTCAACGATGGTCTGCACCCAGATGAAGCCGATCATGCCGATCGCCGACAGGCGGGTCAGCAGACCCAGCACGATCAGCGCTGGTAGGACGAATTCGGCGACCGTGCCGGCGAAGATCACCAGGCGCTGAAAAAAGGTCATCTGAGTGACGTCATACAGAACCGCCTCGGCGGCCTTTGGGAAGATCTGGCCAAAGGCGCCGGCGGACGGCGAAAAGATCGAGCCGTCGATTTTGAGCATTGCGGAGTTCCAGTAATAGAACAGCAGGACTGCCGCAAATACGATCCGCGCCAGTGTCGGCGTCAGAAGGTCCGACGCGCGGTCGAGCTTTCCAGAGACACTGTTGTGAAGGGTAATCAGTGCAGCAGTCATCGTGTGAGCCTTTCGATAGTCAGGGAAGTGAGTGCGTTGCCCTGCAACATCAGGGTCAGTGTGGCGCCCAGATCGCAGTCCACGGCCTTTGACAGGGCGTGTTCATGGGCCTCGCCGATGGTTTGCCCGGCCTGAACCGCCTCGATCCAGTCGCCGCCTCCCGGCGGCAGCAGGTGCGGGGCCGGATCGAATTCGGCGCGCGTGATCAGGATGTCCTGCGCGCCGGGTTCGGGTTTGGGAGCACCGTCTTCGGTGTTGAAGCGCCAGATCGCATGGACCGGCCAGGGCGAGCGAAAAAGGATCATCGAGGGTGCAAATCCCAGCCGTGCGGCAAGCAGATCCTCGGGGTCGACGGCCAGCGCCTCGGGCGCAATCGGCACACTGTCGGCGGCGTGATATGAGCGGCGCAGCGCCAGTTCCAGCCGCGCCACATCCGGCAGATAGCCGAGATGCGACAGTTGCTCCATGCCGGCGAGGAAATCGGGGAATTCTCCGCCGTAATGCATCATCAGCGGCGAGTCGGGCGGGTGCCGGCGCAGAAAGATCCCTGCCAGCCCGTCCATGTTCTGCGGTCCCAGCAGCTTGGCGACCACGGGAAACGCCTGATGCATCGCCTCGGTCAGCGACACCGCCACATTGTTGCGATAGACGCTGAAACGGCGGCCTGCGGGTTGCTTGTGAGCGTCGCTCAGCCCGACAGGAACCGGCTGCTCCGCGTCGAGCAGGGCGTGGCGAAAGGTGGTCTGCGACACCGTCATGCGGGTATCCGTTCGAGCGCGGCCTGCGCCCGCACGGCCTCGGCCCGCAAAACCGGCCAGTCGGGAACGTCGGTGTCCCATTCGATCAGCACGGGTTTGGGGCCCGAGCGGTCCAGCACGTGGTCGAGCAGCGCCCAGACCGGATCGACCACCTCGCGCCCGTGGCTGTCGATCAGCAAAGGCTTGCCGTGATCGTCGTGATCTTCATCGTGGCCGCCGAGGTGAATTTCGCCCACTTTCTCAAGCGGGTAGGCGTCAATGTAACCCTGCGGTGAAAAGTCGAGATTGGTGGCCGAGACAAAGACGTTGTTGACGTCCAGCAGCAGACCGCAGCCGGTGCGGCGGGAAATCTCACGCAGGAAATCGGGCTCGGACCAGGTGCTTTCGTCAAAGGCCAGATAGCTGGAGGGATTTTCCAGCAGCATCTTGCGCCCGACCACCTCCTGCACCTGATCGATGTGGTCGCACACCCGCGCCAGCGTGGCGTCGGTATAGGGCAGCGGCAGCAGATCGTTCAGGAAATGGCTGTCATGGGTTGACCAGGCCAGATGTTCGGAAAAGCTGGCCGGGTTCAGCCAGCCCAGCAGATGTTTCAGGCGGGCCAGGTGATCGGGGTCCAGCGGGCCTTCGCCGCCGATGGACAGGCCGACACCGTGAACCGAGATCGGGAAGCGTTCGGAGAGATGGCGCAATTGCGCCAGTGGGCGGCCGCCGTCGCCCATGTAGTTTTCGGCATGGATTTCCAGCCAGGCCACGGGGTCGGCCGCGTCGAGGATCTGGGCGAAATGCTGCGGCTTGTAGCCCACGCCGGGGCCTGCTGGCAGGCGGTTCGACCTTAGCGCATCATCCAACATCTACCCGTCTCCTGTCTGATAGGAAAAGGGCGGGTATTTGTGCAATACCCGCCCCCTTTATTCCGGTTCGGCTTATGCAGGAAGGTCGCGGTCAAGTGCTTCCAGCGAGCCTTTGCGGGCGCTGCCGTCGGCTTGTGCGGGCAGGTCGATGCCTTCGCAGGTGCCGGCGTCAACCAGAGTCCAGGCGTTGCCCTGATAGTCCACAGTCGAAGTTCCGGCGCAGGTGGTGCCGGGGCCCGCGGCGCAGTCGTTCTGACCGGCCAGCGACACGCCATAGCACTTTTCTTTGGCCTGCGCACTCGCGGTGGTGGCGGCGCCGGAGATTGCGGCGGCGACGGCGCTGGCGATGACAAGGGTTTTTGCGGTGTTCGACATCTCGATAATCCTCTTGATGACCAGGTAAGTTTGTTTGTGACACTGACAAAGGTAGTGGCTTGGGCCGCACAGTTGAATTCACGACCACGTGTCTCACAACCCCGTCAGGGAGTGTCATGCCCTCATAGAGGTTAATTTATTGGTTTTAAATGATAAAGTTTATTTCTGTTTCATTCCGGCCCCGCAATGGGGGCCGGAATGGCAGGGATTGTTACAGCAAATCCGGCGGTGTCGCGGCGCGGGCCAGCTCTTTTGTTACATCCGTGAGCGGCTGAACGCTGGTCTGTTTTTCGCCAAGACGGCGGACCGAGACGGTGCGCTCTTCGACTTCGCGGTGACCGACGGCCAAAATCACCGGCACCTTGCCCACCGAATGTTCGCGGACCTTGTAGTTGATCTTTTCGTTGCGGGTATCCGCCTCGGCGCGCACGCCCGCTTTTTGCAGCCCGGCCACGACCTCGTGCACGTAGTCATCCGCCTCGGAGGTAATCGAGGCGACGACGACCTGGCGCGGGGCCAGCCAGAAGGGCAGCTTGCCGGCGTGCTCTTCGATCAGGATGCCGATGAAACGCTCGAACGATCCCAGCGTCGCGCGGTGCAGCATGACGGGGCGGTGCTTGCCGCCGTCGGCGCCAATATATGTAGCGTCCAGCCGTTCGGGCAGCACGAAATCCACCTGGAAGGTACCGCACTGCCAGTCGCGACCGATGGCGTCGGTCAGCACGAATTCCAGTTTCGGACCATAGAACGCACCTTCGCCCGGGTTCAGTTCCGGTTCGATCCCGGCGGCGCGGGTCGCGGACAGAAGCGCGGCTTCGGCCTTGTCCCAGACCTCGTCCGATCCGGCGCGGGTTTCCGGGCGGTCAGAGAATTTCACCGAGAAGTTCTCGAAGCCCAGATCCTTGTAGATCACGCTGAGGAAACGGATGAACTCGGCAGTTTCCGCCTCGATCTGCTCTTCGGTCGAGAAGATATGCGCATCGTCCTGTGTAAAGCCGCGCACCCGCATGATGCCATGCAGCGCGCCCGAAGGTTCATAGCGGTTGCACGAGCCGAATTCCGCCATGCGCAGCGGCAGGTCGCGATAGGATTTCAGGCCCTGTTTGAAGATTTCGACATGGCAGGGGCAGTTCATCGGCTTGAGCGCGTTGACGGCCTTTTCGCGGGCATGCTCCTCGTCCACTTCGACGATGAACATGTTTTCCTGATACTTGTCCCAGTGGCCCGAACGCTCCCACAGCTTGCGGTCGACGACCTGCGGCGTGTTCACCTCGACATAGCCGCCGCGGCGCTGCTGGCGGCGCATGTAATCCTGCAGCTGGGTGTAGATGGTCCAGCCGTTGGGGTGCCAAAAGATCTGGCCCGGCGCCTCTTCCTGCATGTGGAACAGGTCCATCTCGCGGCCCAGCTTGCGGTGGTCGCGCTTGGCGGCCTCTTCCAGCATGTGCAGGTGTGCCTTGAGCTTTTCTTTGCCGGTGAAAGCGACTCCGTAGATACGTTGCAGCATGGCGCGGCTGCTGTCGCCGCGCCAATAGGCGCCCGCGATGGACATCAGCTTGAACGCGTCGCCCGGCAGCTGGCCGGTATGCTGCAGGTGCGGGCCGCGGCACAGGTCCTGCCAGTGGCCGTGCCAGTACATGCGCAGCGGCTCGTCGCCCGGAATGGCCTCGATCAGTTCGACCTTGTAGGGCTCGTTATTGGCCTTGTAGAACTCAACCGCGCGCTCACGATCCCAGACCTCGGTTGTGACCGGATCACGCTTGTTGATGATTTCCTTCATCTTTTTTTCGATCAGGCCGAGATCTTCGGGGGTGAAGGGTTCGGCGCGGTCGAAATCATAATACCAGCCGTTTTCGATCACCGGGCCGATGGTGACCTTGGTGGCGGGCCAGATCTCCTGCACCGCGCGCGCCATCACATGCGCCAGGTCGTGGCGGATCAGTTCGTTGGCCTGCGCCTCGTCCTTCATGGTGTGGATGGCGATGTCGGCATCGGCCTCGATGGGCCATTGCAGGTCCCAGTGCCGGCCGTTTACCGTGGCCGAGATGGCCTTTTTCGCCAGCGAGGTCGAAATATCGGCCGCCACCTGAGCGGGCGTTACGCCTGCGTCATAGGATCGTGCATTGCCATCGGGAAAGGTAAGGGAGACGGATTGTGTATCCAGGGCCATATTGGCACTCCTCGTCGGTTTGGCGCCCACTGAACGCCCGGTTGCGGGTTATGATGCCGGGCTCATGTGGCAGGTGGTTGCGCTTGTGTCAAGGGCAGGAGCGAGGGGCCAGCCCCTCGCGCACCCTGGGGATATTTTGGGCCAGATGAAGAGGGATCCTGGAATTGCACTTGAGGGCGGGGCGTGCATGATGCTGCAAAAGGAAAGAGGGTTTCATGGCAGCGACGGATTTTCTGGAAACACCGCAGGGACGGCGGTTGGCCTATCACAAGAGCGAAGGTGCTGGTCCGACCGTTGTTTTTCTGGGCGGCCTCAAGTCGGATATGGAGGGTACCAAGGCCGTTCATCTTGAGGCCTGGGCGCAGGCGCGCGGGCAGGGGTTTCTGCGGTTCGACTATTCCGGACATGGCGAAAGCTCGGGGCAGTTCACCGATGGCTGCATCGGCGACTGGCACGAGGATACGGTGGTGGCGGTTTCGTCGCTGACCGAGGGGCCGCTGATCGTGGTCGGCTCGTCCATGGGGGGCTGGCAGGCGCTGTTGCTGGCGCGGACCGTGCCGGAGCGGATCGCGGGATTGGTCACGATCGCGGCGGCGCCGGATTTCACCGAGGACGGGTGGTGGGCGTCGTTTTCCGAGGCACAGCGGGCGGCGATTGCAGAAACCGGACGGGTGGAGCTGCCGTCGGATTACATGGAACCTTATGTGGTGACCCGGCGGATGATCGAGGATGGGCGTGACCGGCTGGTGTTGCGTGAAACGCTGAACCTGCCGTTTCCGGTACGGTGCCTGCAGGGCACGGCAGATACGGCGGTGACGGTGGATACGGCGATCCGGCTTTTGGAACACGCGACCTGTGACGACATGCGTCTGCTGCTGGTCAAGGATGCCGATCACCGGTTTTCGGACGGGCCGTGCCTGGGCCTGATTGAAGCGGCGGTTCTGGACGTGATGGGAGCCATGTGATGCGGGTGTTCGGCAAAGTTCTCGGACGTTTCCTGCTGGCGCTGCTGGCGGCGGCGGGGCTGCTGTGGTGGTTCGGACCCTATGAGGAGGTCGAACTGGCCCCGCGCTTTGATCCGCGGCGGTTCGGTGAGGGGGTGCAGGTTTATTTCGAAAGCGTCGAGGCGCGGTTTGATGACATCACGCCTGGAGTCGAAAAGCGGGTGATCTGGCAACCGGGCGCGGAGGAGCAGCGCACGCCTTATTCGGTTCTGTATATTCACGGATTTTCGGCCACGTCCGAGGAAATCCGCCCGGTGCCCGACCGGGTGGCCGAGGCATTGGGGGCCAATCTTGTCTTTACCCGGCTGCAGGGCCATGGCCGCGGCAGTGCCGCAATGGCCGAGGCAACCGCGTCGGGTTGGATGCGGGACACCGCCGAGGCGCTGGCGGCCGCGCGGGCAGTGGGCGAGCAGGTGGTGGTGATCTCGACCTCGACCGGGGGTGCGCTGGCGGCGGCCGCGGCGGTGGATGCGGAACTGGGCGAAGGCGTTGCCGCGATGGTCTTTGTCTCGCCGAATTTCGGGGTGAACGAACGCGCCGCCTGGGCGCCGACGCTGCCCGGCGCGCGCATCTGGCTGCCGCTGGTGATGGGCGGCGAGCGGGGTGAGCCTGATCCCGACCCCGAGATCAACACCTATTGGACCACGCGCTATTCCTGGGAGGCGGTGGTGCCGATGTCGGCGCTGGTCAAGGCCGTGGTGGCGCTGGATTTCTCGGGCGTGTCGATCCCCGCGCTGTTCTGGTATTCGCCCGACGATCAGGTGGTGCGGCCCGACAGGACCCATGAGATTGCCGGTCGCTGGGGCGGGGCGGCGACCGAGCATCTGGTGACGGTGGGGGAAGAAGACGACCCCTCGTCGCATGTGATTGCCGGAGATCTGGTGTCGCCCGGCCAGACAGAGGCAGCGGTTAGCGGCATCCTCGACTGGCTGGCGCAGCAGGGGATCGAATGATGAAGCCGAGCGCAAACCGGTGCCGGGTGCCGTGATGCGCAGACCCGGCAGCATGTGGAGTCTCGAAACCTTGGGCCGCGTGCGCCTGTCGCGGCATTTCTTCATGCGGGATTTTCTGTATTCTGAAATCGGAAATTTTCATGAGCGGCAGAACATTCCCGACAATCCCGATCTGGCCATCGAGACGGGCCGGGCCTTTTGCGAAGCCCTGATGGACCCTCTGGAGGAGACCTTTGGCCGGGTTGCGGTTCGGTCGGGCTATCGGTCGCCCGCGCTGAACCGGTTCGGCAATGAGAACAGGCTCAACTGTGCGCGCAACGATCATCCGCTGGAATGCCATATCTGGGATCGCGGCAGCGGCGATGAGCGCATCGCCGGGGCGTCGGTTGTGATCCCGTGGTTTGCCGACCGCTATGCGCAGGGGCGCGACTGGCGCGACTTGGCGTGGTGGATGCATGATCATCTGGACTATTCCGAGATTTGGTTCTTTCCCAAGCTTTGCGCCTTCAATCTGGTCTGGCGGCCCAGCCCGCTGCGCCGGATCGACAGCTATATCGTGCCGCGCGGGCGGCTGCTGGCGCCGGAGGCGGAGCCGGCGGAACCAATAGAGGCGCGGCGCGCGCGCTATGCGGATTTTCCGGCGTTTCGCGGCATTCGATATCCGTAACGTTCCGCTTGCCCGGTAGCGGGCGAGGTCTCATTGTGCGATTTGTGGGGTGCTGGTGAGGAGGCCGGAAATGATCGAGCCCTTGGTTCTGTTGCCGGGAATGATGTGCGACGCGCGGCTGTTTCAGGATCAGCTGCGGTATTTTTCGCGCGGACGGGCGGTCATGGTTGCGCCGATCACGCAGGGAGAGCGGGTTGAGGAAATCGCCTCGGGCCTGCTGGATCAGCTGCCGCAACGGTTTGCGCTGACGGGGCTGAGCATGGGCGGCATCGTGGCGATGGAGATCATGCGCCGGGCCCCCGACCGGGTGGCGCGCCTGTGCCTGATGGATACCGATGCGCTGGCCGATACGCCGCAGATCGCGGCGGCGCGCGAGCCGCTGATGGTGCGCGCCAAGGCGGGATTGCTGGAGGATGCGCTGCGCGAGGCGATCCGGCCCGATTTTCTGGCCCCGGGCCCGCAGCGGATGGAAGTGCTGGACCGGTTCCTCCGCATGGCGATGGATCTGGGGCCGGAGGTTTTCGTGCGCCAGATGCGGGTCTTGCAGCGGCGCCCCGATCAGCAGGGCACGCTGTGCAAGATCAGGGTGCCGACGCTGATCCTGTGCGGCGCGCATGACGGGCTGACGCCGGTTAAACGGCACAGGGTGATGGCGGAGCTGGTTCCCAACGCCGAACTGACGATCATAGACGACGCGGGCCATCTGCCGGCGATGGAGACACCGGATGCGGTGACGCGGGCCATGGAGGGATGGCTGAACCGACCGGATCAGGGATAGAGGGCGGCGCGCTCTGCCTTGCTCAGCACAGTGGGTTCGGCCACCGGCTGTCCGGTCGCGATGTTGAAAAACGGTGTCTTGCGCCACCGGCCTGAAAGTCTGGAGGCGATCACGCGGGTCAGCAACCCGATGGCCGCATAACGGAGCTTTTCATGCGACTGTTTGCCATTTGGTTGCGAAACGAACCCGCGTGTAGTGACCGGACCCAGCCGACCCGGATCTGCAAGGCGATGAACGATAAATCCGGCAAAGGGAAATTTCGGCGTCCGTGACGTGGTGGCAAGCGGCGCGTTGCAGCATCCGGCGTACCAGCGCAGCATGCCGCGGGGGCTGAGCTGCATCAGAGCCAGGTGCTCGGCACCAGCTGTGATCTCTATATCTTCGGGAGTGGTCTGCAGAATCTCGACCGGCCCCGGCGCAGGGTCCGGCTGACCGAAATAGAGCTGCGCCGCACGGCAATCATGGCAAAAACAAACCACATGCGTGCCATGGCGAACGCCCCGAGCAGTAATGTGTCCCGTCAGGCCGCCGCAGTCGCAGGAAAAGGCGAGGGTGCGGTCGGCCGGGGCCATCGGTCAGGCGGCCGTGTTCTTGTTCGCGGCCTTTCGGGGGGAGGGGCTCCGCAGATTTTCTTTCATGAATTCAATAACCAGCGGACGGATATTGTCGCGCCAGCTGCGCCCCGCGAAAATGCCATAGTGTCCCGCGCCGGGTTCCACATGGCTGGCTTTCTTGCTGGCGGGGATGCCGGTGCTCAAATCCAGCGCGGCAATACACTGACCGGGAGCCGAGATGTCGTCATTGGCGCCCTCGACGGTCATGATCGCGACATCGGTGATTTTGCTCAGGTCCACACGGTGACCGCCGACAACGAATTCGTTGCGCGCGATCTCGCGGTTTTTGAACACCCGTTCGACCGTGGACAGGTAGAATTCGGCGGGCATGTCCATGACGGCGAGATATTCGTCATAGAACCGGTTGTGCGCGTCGTGATCCGACGCCTCTTCGCGCACCACCCGGTGGATCTGATCCGAAAACGCCTTGGAGTGGCGCTCGGCGTTCATCGACATGAACGAGGCAAGCTGCAGCAGCCCGGGATAGACCATGCGGCCGACGCCCTTGTATTTAAAGCCGACGCGCTGGATCATCGTTTCTTCCAGTTGCCCCATGGTCACGCGGCGGCCGAAATCGGTCACTTCGGTCGGGGTCGCGTCCGGGTCAACCGGGCCGCCGATCAGGGTCAGGGTGCTGGGCTGCGCCTTGGGTTCTAGCTCGGCCAGGTAAGCCGTTGCGGCGAGTGTCAGAGGCGCAGGCTGACAGACCGCGATCACATGGGTGTCGGGGCCAAGTTCGCGCATAAAATCAACGAGGTACAGCGTGTAATCCTCGATATCGAACTTGCCCGCCGAAACCGGGATGTCGCGGGCGTTGTGCCAGTCAGTGATATAGACTTCGCAATTGACCAGCAGACTTTTGACCGTCGAGCGCAGGAGCGTGGCATAGTGCCCCGACATGGGCGCAACCAGCAGAACCTTGTGGGGCTGTTCCTTGCGCCCATTGACACGGAAATGGAGCAGATCGCCAAAGGGGTGTTCGACGACCGGGGTGATTTCGACCAGATGGTCCTTGCCGTCCTCGCAGGTGAATGTCCGGATGCCCCAGTCGGGCTTGACAACCATGCGCTGAAACGTGCGCTCGGTTACCTCGCCCCAGGCTGCCATCCAGTTGAAAGCGGGGTTTGGAAACATGCTGAAAAATGGATAGGAAGCCATGGAATTTGCCGTCGCACCAAGCCACTGGTTGGTGTTTCGGACCGTTTCCATCAGGTCGTAGGTCATCATGTAACGCATGGAATGGGCCTCCTGAGTCCCATTGTGAGAGTTCGGACCATTCGTCGCTTTGCTCCCCGCAGTTTACGACGTTATTCTGCATAGCAGCGAGGTTAGGGGGAATTCCTTAAAATGACAACTACAGACGACAAGACGCCTGAATTGAGCGGCGAACATATTGAACAGCTTAAAGAAAACATGACCAAGGTCGAAGAGCTGTCCAAGCGCCTTGTCGAAATCATGGCCGAGAAAAAACCGCATACCCCTGCGCTGGATGGCCCGAATCAAGAGCTTTTTGCAAAAGCAGCAACGGCCTATTGGGCCGAAGCTTGGCAAAATCCCGCCAAGTTGCTGGAACAACAGATCGAATACTGGGGCAAATCGGTAATGAACTTCGCCGCGGCGCAGCAGGCAATGGCGACGGGGGGCGATGCGCCGGAGGAAGACGGCCCCAGGGACCGGCGATTTTCCAACCCCCTGTGGGAAACCAACCCCTATTTCCGACTGATCCGCCAGCAGTACCAGACCAATGCCGAGGCGCTTGCGCAGGCGGTCGCATCCGTCGATGACATCGACGACAAGGACCGCCGCCGTCTGAACTATTTCTCGCAGCAGATCATCGACATGATGGCGCCGACGAATTTCCTGGCGACCAATCCCGATGCACTGGAAAAGGCGGTCGAGACCGAGGGGCAGTCACTGATCAGGGGGCTGGAGAATCTGGTTGCGGACCTTGAGGCCAACAAGGGCGAATTCGTCGTGCGGCTGGCGGACGAAAGCGCGTTCGAGATCGGCGGCAATATCGCCACCACGCCGGGCGATGTGGTCTATCGCAACCGTATGATGGAACTGATCCAGTACAAGCCGGTCACCGATACGGTTCACGAAACCCCCATCGTGCTGTTCCCGCCCTGGATCAACAAATTCTATATCCTTGACCTCAAGGCACAGAACAGCCTGATCAAGTGGATCACCGAACAGGGCTATACGCTGTTTGTGGTCAGCTGGGTGAACCCCGACGAAAGTTTTGCAGATGTCGGGATGGAAGATTACATCCAGGACGGGTTCCTGACCGCGATCGACGAGGTCAAGAAGATCTGCAAGGTCGAGCAGGTCAACGCGGTGGGCTATT
Organism: Ruegeria sp. AF8; assembly: GCF_056541825.1. NCBI lineage: Bacteria > Pseudomonadati > Pseudomonadota > Alphaproteobacteria > Rhodobacterales > Roseobacteraceae > Ruegeria > Ruegeria sp. AF8. Next base: position 547,650 of record NZ_JBQFYW010000001.1, read on the forward strand.
GCATTGCAGGCACCACGCTGAGCCTGACCCTGTCGCTGATGAAACAGCGGGGCGACACGTCGGTGAAATCGGCCACCTTCTTTACCGCGCTCACCGATTTCGCGGATCAGGGAGAGTTCACACCCTTCCTGCAAAACGACTTCATCGACGGGATCGAGGAACAGGTGGACAAGGACGGCGTTCTGCGATCCTGGATCATGGCGCGTACCTTTTCCTATCTGCGTTCAAACGACCTGATCTATACCCCGGCGATCCGCAGCTACATGATGGGGGAAACCCCGCCGGCGTTCGATCTGCTCTATTGGAACGGCGACGGGGCCAACCTGCCGGGCAAGATGGCGATGCAATATCTGCGTGGGCTGTGTCAGAAGAACGAGTTCGTCACGGACGGGTTCGAACTGATGGGGCACAAACTGCATGTACAGGATGTGGATGTGCCGCTGATGGCGATCACCTGCGAGACCGACCACATCGCCGCATGGAAGGATTGCTATCGTGGCGTGCAGAAGATGGGGTCGCGCTCGAAGACATTCGTGGTTTCGGAGTCGGGGCATATCGCCGGCATTGTCAACCCGCCGACCAAGAAGAAATACGGCCATTACACCAACCCCGACATGAAGGCTGGCGCTGATGACTGGATGCAGGGGGCCAAGTTTCACGAAGGATCCTGGTGGCCGATGTGGGAGGCCTGGCTGAAAAAGCGGTCGGGCAAGCAGGTTCCGGCGCGTGATACCGGCGATTCGGATCACCCGCGTCTGGCTGCCGCACCGGGGACCTATGTCGTTGCAAAGGCAAGCGGTTGATTTCATTTTGAAACTTAATTTTTTCTGCATTGCAGCAAGAAAAAGCTTGAAATGCTGCAATGCAGAAAGCATATTCCTCTCAAGCTGATGAACACCGGGGTGGGCCCGGACAGCAAAAGAGGATTAGGACAATGGCAAAGACCCAAGACTTTACCGCGATCATGAAAGACATGATGGGCGCATTCCCGGTTGACACCAAAGCGATGGAAGATGCGTTCAAATCGACCGCAAGCCTGAACGAAAAGCTGTCGGGCGTTGCTCTGGAAGCAGCCGAGAAATCGGCCGAGATCTCGAACAAGTGGACCAAGGAAACCCTGGCCAAGCTGACCGAGATGTCGAAAGCCAAGGCAGAGCCGGCCGACTATGCAAAGGCAGCAACCGATTTCGCAAGCGCCTCGGCCGAAGTCGCAGCCGAAAACATGGCCGCCTTCGCTGAAATCGCCAAGAAGGTTCAGACCGAAACCGTCGAGCTGCTGATGGCTGCTGGCAAGGACATCACCGAAGATGCCACCGCCGCCGTCAAGAAGGCCACCAACGAGGTGACCGCTGCTGCCAAGAAAGCTTCGGCAGCCAAGTAAGTACGATCGCGAAATTGCACCCTCTCCTCCCTATTCGGTGCAGTCGCGAAAGGCGGGTCGATTGACCCGCCTTTTTTTTGTTTTCCGTGGGGTTCAGGCGTCACTCGGGCAGGCCCGCAAGCTTGAGAGCCTCGCAATATCTCGCCTTGTCTGCCGGATCGACATACTGAAATGTCTGAGCGATTCCGGAAATCGTGAAACCGGGTTCCAACGACAAGACCGCCCTGCGCTCGAAATCGGCTTTGTTCCATTCACCCATCCTGGCATAGCACGCGGCCAGATGGCGGTGCGGCGTCACGAAACCGGGATAAAGTTCGACGGCGCGGGTCAATTTGGGAATGGCTTCTTCAAACTCGTCCGACATGAAATGGGCAAGGCCCGCAAACCACAGGAAATAGGTCGGGTGAAACGGGTTGCAGCGCGTCGCGCGGTCCAACTCGGCCAGCGCCTCTTGCGGTTTGCCCCGATACACAAGATGCAGCCCCTTATAGGCCATCGCGGCAGCGTCGTTCGGGTTGAGCCGCAGCGCCCGGTCAAGATGAGATTCCGCCTGTTCCGGTTCGCCGCGGAAAACGTGAAGCACGCCCAGCCTGCGTTGAATTTCGCTGCTTTGATCGTCGAGGATGGCGGCGCGGCGCAACAGGTCGAGGGCTTTGTCGAGCGTGTCATGCCGTGACGTGGACCAGGTGCTGGTCCATTCCATCGAGTATGTACCGGCGAGACCGGCCAGCGCCAATGCTGATCGCGGATCCTGCGCCACCGCCCTTTCATACAGCTTTCGGCATTTTTCCAGCGCCTCGGGTGTGTCCAGAATAACTGCCCGTGCCCGCTGGATCAGGTCCGGGGTTGATCCGGACTTTTCCGTATCTGCGCCTTGCAACACGCGATTTCGAAGGGTCTTGTCGATCCGGCTCGCGAGAATTTGAACGGCGCTGCTGACAAGGTCGTCCTGAGCTTTGAACAGATCGTCCCCCTGCTGGTCGAACCGGTCCGACCACAGGCATTCTCCGGTAGTCGCATCCACAAGGCTGACATCCAGCCGGAGGCGGTCACCGGATTTGCGAAGATTTCCTTCAATGGCCAGGGCGGCGTTCAGGTCCTGCGCGATTTGCCGGACCGAGGCATTCTGATCGCGATATTGGAAAGAGGAACCAGGCGATATCACCCGCAGATCGCGAAATCGGGCCAGCCCGGTGGTGATGTCCTTGGTGATGCTTTCGGCAAGGGAATGCCCCTCGGGGTCCGCCCCCACAAAGGCAAGGGGCACCACCACGACCAAATCGCTGGATGGCTCATGGGACGGAGAGGCGTTGATTGTGTTGCCGCCGCCGCCGGCGACGCGAAACACATGCAGCGGCTCGGGCATGTTCTTGGCCTGGTGTTGACCGAGATTTTCGAACTCCACGTCCAGTTTGCCGCGAACCTGGCTGTGGGTGTCCGCAGAGATCCAGATTTCGCCGGGCCGGGCCAGTGTTTCGATCCGTGCGGCGATGTTTACGCCATCCCCCATCAGGTCATGCGGGGTGGCCAGAATGTCGCCGACATGGACGCCCATTCTCAGGGTCAGACCGCTAAAGGCAGGGTCTTTGGTCTGAGTTTCGTCAATTGTGCCGCTGATCTCAATCGCCGCCCGCACCGCCTCCAGCGCGCTTGCGAATTCTAACAGAAAACCGTCACCCATCGTTTTCACGATCCGTCCCGAGTGGCGGCGGGCGACAGGGTCGATGACATGTCTGGTCAGCCTGCGGATGATGGCGACGGTTCCTTCCTCGTCGACCTTCACCAACCTGGAATATCCTACGACATCCGCGACCAGAATTGCCGCCAGCCTGCGTATGGGATTGCCTTCAGCCATCGCCCGTTCACCCGACTCGGTTTTAGAGGGCGATTTTATCATGCAATCGCCGCGACTTCCTCTTTCGGTCGCCCTTTCTTTTTCTTCTGCGGTCGCATAGGCTATGCTGCATCGCATCATCCTTGGGGAGGGAACCAGTGGCTGAACAGGAAAAACCGCTGCTGATCAAAAGATATGCCAGCCGGCGGCTTTATAACACCGAAACCAGCGATTACGTAACTCTCGAAGATATCGCCGGATTCATCCGCGACGGGCGCGAGGTTCAGATTGTCGACCTGAAAAGCGGCGACGACCTGACCCGTCAGTATCTGCTTCAAATCATTGCTGAACATGAAAGCCGGGGCGAGAACGTTCTGCCGGTTGGCGTGCTCAATGATCTGGTGCGCAGCTATATGCTGCCGGGCGGCGGCGTGATGCCGCAATTCCTGCAAAGCTCGTTCGAGATGCTGCGCGAAAGCCAGGCCAAGATGATGGAGAACATGAACGCGATGAACCCGATGAGCAAAATGCCGGGGTTCGAAGCGATGCAGGCGCAGCAACAGGCGTTTCTGAAGGCGATGACCGGCGGGTTGTCCGGGAACTGGTCGGGTCCGGGAAATGCCGACGAGGATGAAAAGCCGGAAAAAGGCGAAGACCTCGACGAGATCAAAAAGCAACTGGCCGAATTGCAGAACAAGCTGTCGAAGCTGAGCTGAGTGCGTTCATTCCGGCAGGCCCGCCCGGCGCAGGCCTTCCAGCCATCTTTCCCAGTCCTCTTCAGAGCGGACGGGGACGATCTGGCGTACCTGGGAAATTGTCAGGCCGGGCATCTTTTCCAGTAACCGGGCAACCGACGCCTGCGCCTCGTCCGTCAGGCCCAGCATGCCCAACCCCGCAGCCTCCTGCCGCATCAACGACGCATAGGCGGGAGTGTCTTTCAATCCAGTGCGCGCGTTTTCGACGCAGATTTCGTACTGGCCCGAGACATAGCTCGCTATGCCAAATCCGGCGCGCCAGAAGGCGCGCAGCGGATCGCGGGGCGAAAGTGCGATGGCGCGCTCGAAGGAAGTACGTGCCTCTTCGAACTGCCCGCTCACACCATACAGGGCGGTAAAGTTACCGTATCCGGAAGCGAGATTTGGGTTCAGCGCGATGGCGCGGCTCAGATGCGTCTCGGCATCTTCGTATTCGCGGGCGAACGTATTTGCCATCCCCAGTACCGCATGGGCATGCGCGTTTCCGCTATCCATTTCGACGGCAAGCTCGGCCTCTGCCTTGGCGGACTGAATGGCAACGTCTGTATCCCGCCGCCAGATATGCAGCATTGCAATCAGATCGCATAGGGCGATACCTGTATGAGCGTCACTGAGATTGGGATCGCTGGCGACCGCTTCGGTCAACAGTTGCCGGGCTGCGTCGTTGTCGGCCTGGGTGAACTTGCCCAGATGCCAGCGCGCCTGAAGAATCTTGTCCCACGAAGACAGCCTGTCAGGCCGTTTCGTGCGGGCGCGCTGCATCTCGGCCCCCATGGTTTCGGGCGCAACCGCGGCGACGATGGCCTGTGTGATCTCGTCCTGCACAGCGAATATGTCGTCGATGGCGCGGTCATAGCGGTCCGCCCAGATATGCGCACCGGTTGCGCCGTCGATCAGCTGTGCTGTGACCCGCACCCGGTTTCCGGCCTTGCGCACGCTGCCTTCGAGCAGATAGCGCACGCCCAACTCGCGGCAGACCTGATCGACGCGGATGGCCTGCCCCTTGTAGGTAAAGGTGGTGTTGCGCGCGATGACGAAGAATTCGCGGAAATGCGACAATGCGGTGATGATGTCCTCGGCGATACCGTCCGAGAAATATTCCTGTTCGGGATCGGTCGACATGTTGTCGAAGGCCAGCACGGCAATACCGGGATTGTCCGGTGCCGTGACGGGGGGAAGGGTTGTGTCCGGCTGCCTGGTTTGTCGGGCGACCCAGTGATGCACGCGCACCGGCTGGTCGATGTTTTTGAGCTGTTGCGGGCCGCCGTCCTGAAATTCGGCTTCGATGCGTTGTCCGATGCCTTGCCGCACGATGTCCGAAATGCAGATGCCACCGGATTCGGCCAGGGTTTCCAACCGGGCGGCAAGGTTGACGCCATCGCCATAGATGTCGCCCGCCTCGTTGATGACATCTCCGAGATTGATGCCGATGCGCAGGCTCAGGTCCTGCGCCGTATCTTCGCGCAACCGGGTCTGAACGGCGATAGCACAGGAAACGGCATCGGCGACGCTGGCGAATTCGACCAGGGCGCCATCGCCCATCAGCTTGACGATCCGCCCCGAATGCTGCGCCACGAGCGGATCAAAAACCGACTGGCGCAGCGCGATGAGGCGGGACAAAGTGCCTTGCTCATCCCGCGCCATCAGCGCGGAATAGCCGACGACATCGGCGGCGAGAATTGCGGCCAGTCGGCGCGTCATCGGGTTCCTCCGGTATGCGGGCGGGTTTGCCCGCTACCGGTATTCCAGCAGAAAATGCGGAACTTGCCTACAGCAAATGGCGGGCCGTCAGGTTCCGTAGACCGGAACGGAGCCGGTCACGTCCTCCATCGCCGCCAGCAGGATGTCCGAAATCGCATCGAGTTCGTCGCGGGTCAGACGCACCGGCAGGCGCACGTCGCAGGCCTGCATCAGCATTGCGCGGGTCTGCGGCAGGTCCACCTGTTCGGGCAGGAACTGCCAGTTCCAGAAGGCGCGCGCGTTGTCCTCGCTCAGGCCGAAAACCTGCACCTTGACGCCACGCGCTTCCGCCGAGGCGGCAAAGCCGCGAATCTCGTCTTCGGTCAGGCCCGTCAGATTGAACTGGATCGAATCCGGTGCGCGGCGCTCGGGGGCCAGCGGCGCGGGAACCCGGATATAAGGCGAGGCATTCAGGCGCTCAGCCACATAGTCGTGGTTGATCAGGCCGTTGCAAACGCGGCGCGCCAGTTCCGGAAGTTGCGGCCGGATTACTGCGGCGCTGAGGTTGCTCATGCGCAGATTGTAGAGCGGCAGCCTGTTCTGCCAGCGGCCAAAGGCCTGTTCCAGCTCGGGTGAATTGTCGCCGCGCGGGCCCTTGTGCTTTTTCCAGTTATGCTCATAGGCGCCCGACATGATGACCGCCTGCGCGATCAGGTCGGCATCGTCGGTGATCAGGATGCCGCCTTCGCCCGCGTTGATCATCTTGTAGGACTGGAATGAGAAACAGCCGACTTTGCCGATGGTGCCGATGTTGCGGCCGGCCCAGGTGGTGCCCAGCGAATGTGCGGCGTCCTCGATTACCGGGATGTCGCGCGCATCGCACAATTCCATGATTGCGTCCATGTCCGAGGTATGGCCGCGCATGTGGCTGATGATGACGGCCTGCACGCCGTCCAGCTTGGCGGCGAAATCTGCCATGTCGATGCGATAATTTTCGCCCACTTCGCACAGCACCGGAATGCAGTCGGCATGCACGACCGAAGAGGGCACGGCGGCAAAGGTGAATCCGGGGATCAGCACGCGGGCGTCGCGCGGTAACCCCAGCGCCTTGAGCGACAGGAACAGCGCCGCTGAACAGGATGAAACCGCCAGCGCGTATTTCGTTCCCAGCAGTTCGGCGAATTCGGCCTCGAGCAGGGCCACCGGCGCGTCCTGCGGCGCGGTATAGCGGAACAGGTCGCCCGATTGCAGCAGCGCGTCGATGGCCGCGCGCGCGGGGGCGGGGATGGGTTCGGCGTCGTGAACGTTTGGCGGCTGTATCATATTTGGTTTTCCCGAATTCTAACTTTCATAAAGTTAAATTCAGGACTCGGATATGCCAAGACCGCTTTTGCGGCTTCGGCAAAAATTCACTCAACTGTCACGTTAAGGGCTCAGATGCCCAGACGGTCTCTCATGGCGAACCAGGTCATCGCCAGCACCAGCAGCGGGCTGCGCAGGGCAGAACCGCCGGGGAAGGGCAGGGCCGGAACGCGGGACATCGTGTCGAATCCTTCCGCCTGCCCTTGAATGGCCAGCGCCATAAGCTGGCCGGCATGGGTGGCGGTGCCGACACCGTGGCCGGAATATCCGGAGGCCGACAGGATATTCGGGGCCAGCCGGGTCAGATAGGGCATCCGGCGCATGGTGATGGCCAGGGTGCCGCCCCAGGCATAGTCGATCCGGACGTCGCGCAGATGCGGAAAGATCTCGGCCATCGGCTTGCGCACCTTGGCGGCAATGTCCGACGGGAAGCGATAGCCATAGCTTTCACCGCCGCCGAACAGAAGCCGTTTGTCAGCGCTCAAGCGGAAATAGTTGATCACGAATTTGGTGTCGGCGACGGCGACGTCTCGCGTCAGGACGCGAGCTGCGTCCTCTCCCAACGGTTCGGTTGCGGCAATGAAGTTATTGATCGGCATGACCCTTGCCGCGACCTTGCGGTTGAGGTCGCCCAGATACCCATTGCAGGCCAGAATGATGTGGCCGGCCACGACACGGCCCTGATCGGTCCGAACCGAGGCGGGTTGCCCTTCTTCGATGCCTTTCACCTCGGTCTCTTCGAATATTCGAACCCCGGCTGCTTGCGCCGCTCGCGCCAGTCCCAGCGCATAATTCAGCGGATGCAGATGCGCAGCCCCCATATCGAGATAGCCACCCTTGTAGGCAGGCGAGGGACAAATTGCGTGACCGGCCTCCGCGTCCAGCGGCTCGATCCGATCATATCCATAGCGTGTCCGCAGATGCTCGGCGTGATCGTGCAGATCCTGCCGTTCCCTGTCGCTGAAACCCAATGCGGCGATGCCGGGTTTCAGCTCGCAGTCGATGTCGTGTTTTGCGATCAGGTCCTTGACCAAAGATTTGGCGTCTTCGGCCAAATGCCACAGTTTTTCCGCGTCATCCTGACCGACCAGCTTTTCAAGATCTTCCTGATCCATCCGCTGGGCGCTGCCAAGCTGCCCGCCGTTGCGCCCCGAGGCGCCGAAACCCACGCGATGCGCCTCGAGCAAAACGACATCCAGACCGGCCTCGGCCAGATGCAGCGCCGCTGACAGGCCGGTATAGCCGCCACCGACCACGCACACATCGGCCTTGGTTTCACCTCGAAGCGGCGCGCATCGATTGAACGGATGCGCCGTGGCCGCGTACCAGCTGGGCGGGAAAGCCCCGCGCTGATCATTGCTGTGTAGCAGGTTCATCCCCGTCCCCTGTCTTTGTCTCGTTGCGAATGCGGTAATCCGGCCCCGCTGCCGGGGTCAGACGTTGAGCAGAAGGTGCTCACGCTCCCAGGGTGAAATCACCTGAAGGAACTCTTCGTATTCCGCCCTTTTCACGATCCCGTAGACGCGCGCGAATTCCGGACCCAGCACTTCGTGCAGCGCCTCGGCCTCGTCAAACAGATCCAGCGCGTTGCCCATCACCTGTGGGATGTCGCCGTCGCCCTCATAGGCATCGCCATAGAACTGGCGGCGCGGGCGCTCCTGTTCGATCAGGCCCAGGTAACCGCAGGCCAGCGACAGCGCGATGCCCAGATAGGGGTTGCAATCCATCCCGGCGATGCGGTTTTCGATGCGGCGGCTTTCGGGCCCTGACAGCGGTACGCGGATGCCGGTGGTGCGGTTGTCGCGGCCCCATTCCAGATTGATGGGTGCCGCGTGATCCTTCACATAGCGGCGGTACGAGTTCACATAGGGCGCCATCACCGCCAGACCGGCGGGCATGTAACTCTGCAGGCCGGCGATGAAGTGATAGAAGGCATCGGTTTCACCGCCCTGCGGCCCCGAAAACAGGTTTTGGCCGGTATCCATGTCCACGATCGAGTGGTGGATATGCATGGCCGAGCCGGGCTCGTCCTCGATCGGTTTGGCCATGAAGGTGGCAAAACAGTCGTGGCGCAACGCCGCTTCGCGGATCAGGCGTTTGAAATAGAACACCTCGTCGGCCAGCTTCACCGGGTTGCCGTGGCGCAGATTGATTTCCAGCTGACCGGCGCCGCCTTCCTGGGTGATGCCGTCGATCTCGAATCCCTGCGCTTCGGCGAAATCGTAAATGTCGTCGATGACGGGGCCGAACTCGTCCACCGCCGTCATCGAATAGGCCTGCCGCGCCGCCGCCGGGCGCCCCGAGCGGCCCATCATCGGCTCGATCTCCTTGGCGGGATCGACGTTGCGGGCCACCAGGTAGAACTCCATCTCGGGTGCCACGATCGGTTTCCAGCCCTTGTCGAGATAAAGCTGCACCACCCGTTTCAGCACGTTGCGCGGGCTGAACGGGATCGGATCGCCGTCGCGGTCATAGGCGTCGTGGATCACCTGCAGGGTCCAGTCGCCGGTCCATGGCGCGGCCGATGCGGTGCTGAAATCGGGTTTCAGGATCATGTCCCGCTCGATGAACCCGTCATCGCCCGCAGCTTCTCCCCAGTCGCCGGTGATGGTCTGGTAAAAGATGCTGTCGGGCAGGTGAAAATAGGATTGGCGTGCGAATTTCGACGCCGGAACCGCCTTGCCGCGCGCGATGCCCGGCAGGTCCGAGATGATACATTCGACTTCGTCCAGTCGGCGCCCTTCGAGATAATCCCGGGCGGCTTGCGGTAGGTTGTCAGTCCAATCGGCCATCAGGCCCTCTCTTTCCTCAAAAAATCGGCCATGTATTGTCCGATGGCCGCACTGTCAGTTTGTCCGTCCTGCCGGTTGGCCGCGTCACGCAGCAGATCGTCGGGCACGACGCCCTTGCCGCGCGTGCGCATCAGATCAAGCAGAAAATCGTTGTCGTATTCGGGATGCGGCTGAACCGTCCAGATGGTGTCGCCATAGGCCAGAACCGCATTGCGGCAATGGGCGTTGCTGCCCAGGACGGTTGCGCCCGCCGGCAGCTCCGTCACCTGATCCTGATGCCAGGCGTTCAGGGTGACGGATTTTCCTCCCAGATCATATTCGGTGCGCCCGACGGCCCAGCCGCCATCGAATTTCTCGACTTTGCCGCCAAGCGCCTGTGCAATGATCTGATGGCCGAAGCAGACGCCGATCAGCGGTTGCCCCTGTTCGTGAATTTCGCGGATCAGGGCCTCGAGTTTCGGGATCCAGGGATGATCCTCATAGGCGCCGTGGCGCGAGCCGGTGATGACCCAGCCATCGGCGTCACCAGTGCCTTGCGGAAAGACACCGTCCACGACCGCAAAGGTTTCAAACCCGAAGCCGTTGCCGCCCAGAAGGGCGCGGAACATGGCGTCATAGTCGCCGGTGCTGTCGATCAGCATGTCGGGGGCATGGCCGGTTTGCAGGATGCCGATTTTCATGGGTCACCTAATTTGATCAAATTTAACTTAATCGATTGGGCGTCACCCGGCAAGGGGGGTCAGACCGCTTCCAGATAGCTGAGCCAGTGGGTCTCGGCGGGGCGATCCGCGAAACGGGCGATTTCCTGGCGCTTGGTCATCGCCAGAAAACGGATCAGGTCCGCGGGCAGGATGCGGGCGATCACAGGATCGGTTTCGAACGCCGCAATCGCTGTGGTCCAATCCGGCGCGAGCCGGGGCAGGCCGTCGATTTCATAGGCGTTGCCCGAGATGGGGGCGGGCGGGGTCATCGAATCCTCGATGCCGACAAGTGCTGCGCCCAGCACCACGGACAGCATCAGATAGGGATTGATATCGCCGCCCGCGACCCGGTGCTCGATCCTGCGGGCTGCGGGTGCGCCGCCGGGAATGCGGATCGCGGCGGTGCGGTTTTCATAGGCCCAGCAGGCCCCGGTTGGCGCGTGCGCACCAGGGACGAGGCGGTCATAGGAGTTTCCGTGCGGGGCGAAAATCAGCGAACTGCCCGGCATCGCGGCAAGGCAACCGGCGACTGCAGAAAGCAGTTCTTCGGTGCCTTCATCTCCGCCATTGTCAAAGATGTTCTTGCCGCTGGCGTCGAGGACCGAAAAATGCACGTGCATGCCGTTGCCTGCGTCATCGGCATATGGTTTTGCCATGAAGGTCGCGGCAAAGCCGTGCTTGCGCGCCAGACCGCGCACCAAAGCCTTGAACAGCCACGTATCATCGGCGCAGCGCATAGCGTTCTGATGATTCAGATTGATCTCGAACTGTCCGATGCCGGCTTCGGAAATGGCGGTTTGAGCGGGAATGCCCATCGCCTCGCAGCCGTCGTAGAGTTCGGTGAAAAAGGCGTCGAAGGCGTCCATTTCGGCCATCGACAAAACCGATTCGCTGTCCAGCCGCCGGTTGGTCAGCGGGTTGAACGGAGGTCTGGGACCGTCGCCAGAGGCATCCAGCAAAGTGAATTCCAGTTCGGTCGCCGCAACCACCGACCAGCCGCGCCGGGCATAGCGTTCGAGGACGTCGGCAAGGGCGTGGCGCGGGTCACCGGTAAACGGCGCACCGTCGTCGTGATACAGGCTCATCGGCACCAGCGCGGTGGGCGTATCAAGCCACGGTATCGGCACCGGGCCGCGATCGGTCGGCAACAGCGTGCCATCCGCGTCACCGGATTCAAAGACCAGCGGGCTGTTTGCGATGTCCGCGCCCCACAGATCGACATTGAGCGCCGAATAGGGCATCCGGACCGCGCCCTTGCCGAGCTTGTCAGCATAGCCGGGCGGTACGCGCTTGCCGCGCATCTGACCGTTGAGGTCGCAGGCGGCGACACGGAAAGTGTGCAGGGTGCTCAGATCCATGGGGGTCTCCATTGCTGTCGGCAAAAGATTTAGACGAGCGCAGAAGACTTGTCACCACATTTGATCAAATTATTTTGGAAGCCGGAAAACACCCGGTCAGGCTGTCTTTCCACTCCTGTTCATGTTCCGCAGCAACTCTTCCCGTCCTGCACGGGCGGACAGGGGACGGTGCCATAGGAACAGAACACACAGCAATCGCCCTGCCTTGGCTTGAGCAGGGTCTTGCAGGAGACGCATTCATAAAACCACTGGCAACTGGTTGTCGGCATCTCTTCGTCCTGTGCATGGCCACAGGACGGACAGGTGATGGTGCTTTGAAGAACGGGACCGGTCATGGCGCCAAAGAGGTGCGGTTTTCTGGGTGGTTTGAACCGATTTTGGCGGCTTTGTCCCGTTTTGTCCAATAGCGAACACGCGACCGTTTCCAGATCATGCGCCGTTGGCGTGCTCAATACTCAGCCGGTAAGGAACGCTGTCGCCAACCAGCCGCCCGGTTTCCGTTATCGTGCGAGATTCAGGCGGAACCGCATTCTGGTGCGCTGAGCACTTGGCAGGTGGCGGTTCAGACGCTTGTTCACCAGACCAAAGCCCCACGAAATCACCAATGTCAGCAGGATGAAATAGAAGGCCAGGATCGGGTAAGCCACGAACGGGTTGAAGGTCTTGTCAGCGAAATAACTGGCATAGTAAAGCGCGTCGCCGCGTTGTTGCCAGGCTGGAAAGGCCGAGAAAAAGACCAGCGTAGTGGCGTGGAACAGAAAGATCGCCTCGTTGGTGTAGGCGGGCCAGGCCAGCCTCAGCATGGTTGGCCAGACGATACGGCGAAAGCGCGGCCAGCCGGACATGCCATAGGCGTCAGCCGCTTCCAGGTCCCCCTTGGGGATCGAGCGCAGCGCGCCATAGAAGATCTCGCCCGAATAGGCGGCGGTGTTGAGAAACAACACGATCAGCGCACCCAGCCACGCCGAGGTGAAGGCGTCGAACATCGGATAGGATTTCTTCAGCGACAGGAACAGGAAGTAGGCAAAGAAGAACTGGATGAAGAGGGGCGAGCCGCGGAACACGAAGATGAACCATTCCGACGATTTGCGAATCCAGCGGTTGCCCGAACTTTTCCCCACCGCCAGCGCGGTGGCCAGAAAGAACCCGGTGGCCATCGCCATCGCACCGAAATAGACGTTCCAGATCATGCCCGAGCCGATCAGGGTGAAATGCTCGCACAGCGTGAAGTCGCTTCTGGGCAAAAGCCGCTCGCCGATGCCGAGCGAACGCAGGCCATAGTCGTGGATGGTTTGCAGGCAGCTCATGCGGTGGTCTCCTTGCGCAGCAGCTCGCCGCCGGATGTCGCCTGCCCGTGGGACAATTTGCGCATCAGTTTTTCGAGGCCGATTTCCGAGGCGCGGGTCATGCCCAGATAGAAGACCAGCAGGAACAGGAAATACCACATGCGCCAGTCGCCATGCGGATATTGGGTGAATTTCGTGGTCTTGGTGCCGCCCAGTTCGCGCGCCCAATAGACGATGTCCTCGATCCCCAGCAGAAACAGCAGCGGCGTGGCCTTGATCAGCACCATCCACAGGTTGGAGAGGCCGGGCAGGGCATAGACCCACATCTGCGGCACGAGGATGCGCCAGAAAGTCTGGCGGCGGTTCATTCCATAGGCCTCGGCGGTCTCTAGCTGAGCGTGGGGCACGGCGCGCATGCCACCGAACAGGACATTGGCGGCAAAAGCGCCGAAGACGATGGAAAAGGTGATGACGGCCAGGAAGAAGCCATAGGTTTCATGAACCCATTCCGGCGAGGTGCCCAGCGGCAACTTGGCGGCCTGACAGACGATGAAGTCATTGCCCTGACGAATCGGATCGGTCCAGTCGGGGCACAGAATCTTGTGCCGCGTCCATTCGAACGCCTGATCCAGAGCGATCACGAAGAACATGAAAAAGGCGATATCCGGCACGCCGCGCACGATGGCGATGTACCCTTTGCCCAACCAGCTGACCGGAGGGATATGCGAGCGGGCGGCCATGGCGCCGACAAAGCCGAACCCCAGTGCCACGGGCGCCGTCACCGCCAGCAGGGCCAGAACCTTGACGAAGGACAGATAGAACGACCAGTGCACACCATTGGTCAGGTAGCACGAGAACCAGCGGAACGTGCCCAGCGTATCGGGATCGGAGCAGAACGAAAAAATGGCGGGCCTCTTATCGTGGCAAAGGCTCAGACGTGGCACGCCCGCAGTATTCGGGGCGCGCCACCTGTTTCAGATCAGAAGGTCGAGGACACTTCCCATTTGGTGATCATGGCGTTCAGGCTGCCGTCATCCTTCATGGACTGGATGGCTGTGTTGAGCTTTTCCTTCAACTCGGTGTCCGATTCGCGAACACCGATGCCGACGCCGCCGCCCAGCGGCACGTCATCACCGACAAAGCGCAGGTCCGCATCCTCGTCGGCGATCGGCGCCAGGAAGGATTTATCGGCCAGAACCGCGTCCGCCTCGCCATTGCGAACTGCGGCGATGGTTTCTTCGGGGCTGGCGAATTCGACCAGAGTCGCACCGGATTCCGCGATATAGCCCGCCTGGATGGTGCCGGTTTGCGCTGCGATCACGCCGCTGGTGACGTCGACGTCATCCGACATCGCGACATAGGCCGACGGATCCGGCGGGGTGTAGTTTTGGGTGAAGTCGATGACCTCGTCCCGCTCGTCGGTGATCGACATGCCGGCGATGATCACGTCATAGTTGCCCGAGACCAGGTTCGGGATGATCGAATCCCAATCGTTCTTTACCCATTCGCAGTCCAGGCTGGCGCGTTTGCACAACTCATCGCCCAGTTCACGCTCGAATCCGTCGATCTCGCCGGAGTCGTTGATGAAGTTCCACGGAGGGTAGGCGCCCTCTGTACCCATGCGGATGGTTTCGGCCATCGCCATACCGGCGCCCAATGCCAGCGCCGCAGTGGTCAGAATCAGGTTTTTCATTGTTTACTCCCCAGTTTGGTTCTGTCCTGATTGGTAATTTATGCCGCCTGAGTGGCGGAAAGAAAGCCCTGAAGTCGCGCGGATTCCGGGGCGGTGAAAATGTCTTCGGGCGAGCCTTCTTCTTCGATGAGGCCCTGATGCAGAAAGACGACGTGGCTGGAAATGTCGGCGGCCATTTTCATGTCGTGAGTCACGATGATCATGGTGCGCCCCTCGGTGGCCAGGTCCTTGATCACCTTGATGACTTCCTGCTCCAGTTCCGGGTCCAGTGCTGATGTCGGCTCGTCGAACAGCAGCGCCTGCGGTTCCATGCAAAGCCCGCGCGCAATGGCGGCGCGCTGTTGCTGGCCACCTGACAACTGGGCCGGATAGGCGTCGCACTTGTCGCCGATACCCACCTTTTCAAGATAGCGGCGGGCGCTGTCTTCGACTTCGGCGCGGTCGCGGCCCAGCACGGTCAGAGGCGCTTCCATCACGTTTTGCAGGATGGTCATATGGGCCCAGAGGTTGAACTGCTGGAAGACCATGGAAAGATTGGTGCGGATGCGCAGGACCTGTTTGGGATCGGCCGGGCGACGGTTATGGCCGTTGCCGCTCCAGCGTACGGGTTCGCCGTTGAAGACGATCTCACCCTGCTGGCTGTCCTCAAGCAGGTTGCAACAGCGCAGAAGGGTGGATTTTCCCGATCCCGATGATCCGATCAGCGAAACGACGTCGCCGCGATGCGCGGTTATGTCGACCCCTTTCAGAACTTCCAGCTGTCCAAAGCTTTTGTGAAGATCTCTGATCTCGATGACGGGTGCATTAGTTGTCACGGTCTGTCCGGTTTTTTTTGAGCGTTGTTGGTCCGGTACTAGGGCCGAAAATTCTGCGCAATGCAATGCGCAATTGTGACGAATAGGCGGGCAATTGTCCGATTTGGCAAGGGGCAATGCCCGAAATGGTCAGGGTGACCTAGCGAAAACTTCCGGACCCGAAGGGGTCGGAACCGCCAGATAGGCATCGGCGGGGATGTCCACCATCTGCCGCAGATGCAGCATATTCCGGTCCGTCTCCGACAGGTCGGAAATCGCCGCGCGCACCGCTTGCGCGATGGCGGGCGCGTCCTCGTGCAGCGATGTCACGTAAGGCAGCGCCGGGGTCGGTTCCGTCTGATCAACCACGCGCAGCTCGCCCCCGAGGCGGCTGTGGCGTTGCAGCAATTCCCATGTCACTGCATCGAGCGACGCAAGATCGGCCAGCCCGTCGGCGACGGCCTGTGCCGATCGTGCGTGCCCGCCAGTTTCCAGAAGCGATCCGGGCCGCAGGCCCAGATTTGCCAGATGCGTCACCGGCGCGGCCCAGCCGGATTGCGACAGCGCCTCGTTATAGGCGAAGGTTCCGGCGATCAGAGCTTCCAGATCACGATCGTCATCGCCTCGGGCGACGAAAACCGAACGATAGTGGCCGGGCGGGCATCCGGGCAGGTCATAGTCGGGCGTGCCCACAATCTGCACCCGGCCATGCAGCCGTGTCCGGTAGGGCATGCCGCAGGTCTGCGAAAACACCATGTCGGGGTCCAGCCAGATGTCCCAGAAATCCCGGTCGCGGGTCAGGTGTTCGGGTCCGCGACCAAGGTGGTGGCGAATCTGCGCCCAGAACCGGTTGTTTGCGGGTTGCAGCTCGGGCAGGTCATACATGCCAAGCATTGCGGTCATTTACGTTCCGCCCTTTGCCGCGCCAGTGCCGAATCGACGTCGCTGACCCCGAGCAGGCTGGCGACAAGGCGCAGCAGCGAATCCTCTTCGCCGGTGCGCGTTCCGTCAGCCAGAACCACCGACCACATCGCCTCGATTACGGCCTTGCGGTCGTCATAGGGCACCGCTTCCTTGATGGCGCGGGTAAAGCGGACGGTGTCGGGGGCCTGCGCCTCCAGATCCTCGCCCCGCGCGCGCAGGGCGGCGGCTTCAAAAGGGGACAGCCCATAGCGTTGCGCGGTGATCCTGTCGATCCGGGCCATTTCGGTATCGGCATAGTCATTGTCGGACCGGGCGATGCGCACCAGCAGCGCGGTCAGGGCCAGACGGGCGTCTTCGGCGCTCAGCGGATCAGGCTGCGGTTGTGTCAGTCGGGAAAGGAAATTGCCAAACATGGTTCGGTTATAGGGGGGCTTCAGCCCGCTTCCAAGCGGCTTTGCACCCGCTCGCGCGCCGCCTTGCTGTCATTATAGCTCAGGCCCATCGCCGCACGGGCCTCTTCCACGATCTTGATCTCGCCCTCCTGGGTCTCTCCATCCGCAAGCACCACTTCCCATAGCGCGTCCAGCGCGGCCATGCGCTCTTGCAGGTCTGTGGTTTCGCGGATCAGCTTGCCGAACGTGTCCGTGTCCGGGGCGGCGGCGTGGAGTTTTTCGCAGGTGGCGCGCACCTTGGCGGCCTCGATCGCGTTATGCTGATAGAGGCGTGCGAGAATCTTGTCGATCAGGCGGATTTCCTCGACCTGATAATCCCGGTCCGCCTGCGCCACGCGCACCAGCAAGGCCCCCAGCGCCAGTTCGGCATCGGGATCAGGAAGCGCCGAGTGTTGGGGGGGGCGAAAAGCCTGTAAAAACTTCTTCAGCATGGGCGCAGACTATTCCGGTTTGCACGGGTCGCCAAGCGGGATCTAACCATCATATCCCCTGATGATCACGAGATCGCAGGCCGAGACCGGGTCGCGCAGCGCCTTGGCATCCTGATAGCCGACACTGTCATAGCAGGCCAGCGCATCCTCGTAGCTTGGAAACTCGATGACCACGGTCCGGGCCTTGGCCTGTCCCTCGCGGACATGCCGCTCGCCGCCGCGTACCAGAAACCGGGCGCCATATTCGGCAAACGGCACGGCATTGGCGGCGATATAGGTCTTGTAAGTCTCCATGTCATCCACATCGACATGGGCAATCCAGTACCCCTTGGTCATGTCAGCCTCGCAGTTTCTTTCGCCGGCAGGTTGGCGCGAATTTGATGCACGTGCAAGTGGATTGGCAACGGCGGTTTGCGACAACCTACTTGTTAAATATCCTGTTTTCGCTCAGATTTTCGTCAGGGCGCCACCGTTTCCGCCCGTCGGAGAAAATTCGGGAGCCTCATCTGGAACATTTGTTTCTCAACGTTTTCAATATCGTATTGCCCGTTCTGATTTGTGCGGGCGTCGGGTATGTACTGGCCATCACGAAGACCCCGTTCGACAACAAGGTCGTCGGCGAGATCGTGTCGCGGGTCGGGTATCCGACCCTGATCATCTCGCATCTGTCGACAACGAAAATCGAGGTGTCGACCTTTCTGGACATGATGCTGGCCAGCGCGCTGGCGATCGCGGGCTTTGGTATTCTGGGCCTCGGTGTTCTCAAAGTGCTGCGTCTGCCGGTGCGCGCGTTTTTGACGCCGATGATGCATGGCAATGTCGGCAATGTCGGGTTGCCGATCACGCTGCTGGCGCTGGGCGATGCGGGGATGGCCTATGGTATGGCGTTTGTGGTGGTGGTGCTGATCAGCATCTTTACCGTGGGCATGTGGATCCCGGCGGGACGGTTTTCGGTCAAAAGCCTTGTGACCTCGCCGATCATCTATGCCGTGATCGTCGCGCTTGTCCTGCTGGCCACCGGGTACCACCTGCCTGAACCCATCGGGAAATCCTTTGATATTCTGGGTGGTCTGTCGATTCCGCTGATGTTGCTGACACTCGGCCACACATTGGCGACACTGAAGGTCGGAACGTTGTGGCGGGCGGCACTGCTGACAGCAATTCACGTGTTGCTGGCTGTGATCGTCGCCTCGGCGCTGGTCTGGCTGTTCGGCTTTACGGGTGTCGAGCGCGGGGCGCTGATCCTGTGCTGCCTGATGCCGGTCTCGGTCGCGACCTATCTGTTCATCGACCAGAACGTTCCCGAATACGCGCCGGACGTGGCAGGGTTCATCCTCGTGTCGACGCTGGCGACGATTGTCGTGTTGCCGCTGGCGCTGTCTTTCTGGATTTGACAGGGCACCAGAGATGAGCGCGCCGTGACCATGAACGTGTCGATGTGTTCCGGCTGATCGGGATCAGACCAGCCGCGAGGTGTCCTTGGCGGCGCGGACGAAATCCTTGAACAGGGGATGCGGGTCGAAGGGTTTGGATTTCAGTTCGGGGTGATACTGAACCCCGATGAACCACGGATGGTCCGACCATTCCACGATTTCCGGCAGCCGCCCATCGGGCGACATGCCCGAGAATTTCAGGCCGGCGCTTTCCAGCTTTTCGCGGTATTTGATGTCCACCTCATAGCGGTGGCGATGGCGTTCTTCGATATTACACGAGCCATAGACCTGGGCCACCTTGGAGCCTTCGGCCAGAACCGCATTATAGGCGCCCAGGCGCATGGTGCCGCCCTTGTCGTCATCGACGCCGCGTTGCACCCGGTAGTTGCCCTGTACCCATTCCTTGAGGTGATAGACCACAGGTTCGAACCGCCGTTTGCCGGCCTCGTGGTCGAATTCTTCCGAACCCGCTTCGGCGATGCCGGCGGCGTTGCGCGCAGCCTCGATCACCGCCATCTGCATGCCCAGACAGATGCCCAGATAGGGCACGTTATGCTCGCGGGCATATTGCGCCGCCTTGATCTTGCCTTCGGTGCCGCGCTCGCCGAACCCGCCGGGAACCAGAATGGCGTGGAAGCCTTCGAGATGCGGGGCGGGGTCTTCGGTGTCGAAAATCTCGGCATCGACCCATTCGATTTTGACCTTCACCCGGTTGGCCATACCGCCATGGGTCAGCGCCTCGGCGATGGATTTATAGGCGTCCTCAAGCTGGGTGTACTTGCCGACGATGGCAACCTTGACCTGACCTTCGGCATTGTGGATGCGGTCGCTGACGTCTTCCCATTTGGCCAGATCGGGCTTGGGGGCCGGGCTGATCTGGAACGCGTCCAGCACCGCCTGATCCAGCCCTTCCTTGTGGTAGGCCAGCGGCGCGTCATAGATGGTGGACAAATCCTGCGCCGCGATCACGCTGTCGGGGCGGACGTTGCAGAACAGCGCCAGTTTCTCGCGTTCCTTGCGCGGGATCGGCCCTTCGGAACGGCAGACCAGAATGTCCGGGGCCAGACCGATCGAGCGCAGTTCCTTGACCGAGTGCTGCGTCGGCTTGGTCTTCAGTTCTCCGCTGGCCTTGATATAGGGCAGCAGGGTGAGGTGCATGAACAGGCACTGACCACGCGGCTTGTCCTGGCTGAACTGGCGGATGGCCTCAAAAAACGGCAGGCCCTCGATGTCGCCCACCGTGCCGCCGATTTCACACAGCATGAAATCGACCTCATCCTCGCCGATGGCGATGAAATCCTTGATCTCGTTGGTGACGTGCGGGATCACCTGAATGGTCTTGCCCAGGTAGTCGCCGCGGCGTTCCTTTTCCAGCACGTTGGAATAGATCCGGCCCGAGCTGACCGAGTCGGTCTTGCGCGCTGCAACGCCGGTGAACCGTTCATAGTGGCCAAGATCCAGATCGGTCTCGGCGCCGTCATCGGTGACGAACACCTCGCCGTGCTCGAATGGCGACATGGTGCCGGGATCGACGTTCAGATAAGGGTCCAGCTTGCGCAGCCGCACCGAGTATCCCCGGGCCTGCAACAGCGATCCCAGAGCCGCCGAAGCCAGCCCTTTACCCAAGGACGAAACCACACCACCAGTGATGAAAATAAATCGCGCCATGTTTTTCGGCTGCTCCCGTGAGACGTCATAATCAACTGCCCGGCGGCTTGAAAAAACCGCAGCACCACGGGACTTCACGTATAAAGGATTCGCGCACACAGCGCAAGAGAACCGCAAGATGCTGTTGCCGTTCTCTTTTGGTTTTCTAGGTCTAGTGGATCAGTCGGCTTGCGGAATCAGCGGCGCGTTGTCGCCCTGTGTCGGCGGCAGCAGGTCTTCGCCCGCCGGAAGCGCCGGTGTATTGGGCTGCGTTTCTTCCTGTGCCGGAACGCCCAGCCGGTCGATGACCGAACTGCCCGAAGATTTCTTGGCCGCGATGATCGTCAGCGTCAGCGAGGTGATGATGAAGCAGATCGCCAGGATCCATGTCACCTTGCCCAATGCGGTCGCCGCCGCGCGGCCCGACATGACACCGCCGCCGCCACCGCCCATGCCAAGCCCGCCACCTTCGGACCGCTGCATCAGAACGACGGCGATCAGGCCCAGGGCCAGAAGAAGGTGAATGATGAGGACAACGTTTTCCATGATCTTTCCGTGCGGCGTGGCGTGTACCGCGTGGTATCTATGCAAGTTTACCCTCAGGGGCAAGGGAGGAGTTTCCATCATGCCCGTTGATGGCGGATATCACTCCAAAGGGGCTGGACAGAGGGGCGCTGCCTCGCGCAGGCTTGGTGTATGCCACATGACGACCCTGACCACCCGCACGCCCTTTTGCCGCCCGAGCCTGCATTGCGCGTGAAGGCGCTGGAAACGATTCTGACCCGCAAGGGGCTGATCGATTCGGCGGCTCTGGACGAGATCATCGACACCTATCAGAATCGGATCGGGCCAAAGAACGGCGCGCATGTCGTCGCGAAAGCCTGGAGTGATCCGGATTTCAGGGCGGCGCTGCTGAAAGATGCGACGCCCGCCGTTGCCGGGCTGGGATATTTCGGGCGGCAAGGCGAGCATATGGTGGTGGTCGAAAACACACCCGATCAGCACAACATGGTCGTTTGCACCTTGTGCAGTTGCTACCCTTGGCCGCTGCTGGGTATTCCGCCGGGCTGGTACAAATCCGATGCCTATCGCGCCCGCGCGGTGCGCGAGCCGCGCAAGGTTCTGGCGGATTTCGGTGTCATCCTGCCGCCGGGCACTGCCGTGCGGGTCTGGGATTCGACAGCCGAGATGCGCTATCTCGTGCTGCCGATGCGCCCTGAGGGAACCGACGGGATGAGCGAAGAAGACCTCGCCAAACTGGTCACCCGCGACAGCATGATCGGCACCGGCCTGCCCAAGGCGCCGTCATGACCCGCGTGCATGACATGGGCGGGCGGTTCGGCGACGGCCCGGTGCGGCCCGAGGCCGAGGATGATCCGGTATTCGCCGAGGAATGGCACGCGCGGGCGCTTGCGGTGACGCTGGCCGCCGGGGCGCTGGGTCAGTGGAACATCGATATCTCGCGGCACGCGCGCGAGCGTTTGTCGCCGCAGGATTACACCCGGTTTTCCTATTACGAGAAATGGATCGCGGCGCTGGCCGATCTGCTGGTCGAAACCGGGGTGCTGACTGGGGATGACCTGCGCGGCGGCGGCAGCGAAAAGCGGCATCCGCTGGCCGACAAGGCGTTAAAGGCGGACGCGGTGGCCGAAGTTCTGTCCAGGGGCGGCCCGGCAGATCGCGCGGCGGGACCGGCGGCGCAGTTCTCGCCCGGTCAGGCGGTGCGGGTGCGCATCCCCTCCGACAACGCTCTGGTGCCGGGCGGGCATACGCGGCTGCCGAAATACGTCGCCGGGGCACATGGGTATGTCCATATGTATCACGGCAATCACGTTCTGCCCGACAGCAACGCGCACGGGTTGGGCGAGTCGCCCGAGCCGCTTTATGCGGTACGCTTTTTCGCACGCGAATTGTGGGCGCATCCGGAACACCCCGATGACGAGGTGGTGCTGGATCTTTGGCAGAGCTATCTGGTGCCGGCATGAGCAGCTGTCCCGTGCATTCCGCCCCCGAGCCGGTGTTCGAACAACCCTGGCACGCGCAGGTCTTTGCGCTGACCGTCGCCATGAACGAGGCCGGGCGGTTCGCCTGGACCGATTGGGCGGCGCGGTTCTCGGCCACGCTTAAACGGCGCGGTGTGGCGCAGGAACTGGACGGCGGCGACGATTATTTTCATGCCTGGCTGGAAACGCTTGAGGGATTTCTGGCCGAAACCGGTGCCGCGCAGTCCGTCGAGGTCGACAGAATTCGCGACGCCTGGGAACAGGCATATCTGACGACGCCCCATGGCCACCCGGTGCATTTGCCCGGGCGATGACAGTGGGTGCGGCCTCTGTCGCAGCGAACCGATACTCCCTGAAGTATTTCCGAAAAGATGAAGTGGCGGATTTTCGGGGGCGGTCTGTCCGGTGCGTCGAATTTGCGGTTTCCCTGATCCATGCGCCCCGGTATATGAGCCGGGTTTGGTAATTCAGCGCAAAAGGACCGGATATGGCCAACGTGGTGGTTGTCGGCGCCCAGTGGGGTGACGAGGGAAAAGGCAAGATCGTCGACTGGCTCAGCGAGCGGGCGGATGTGATCGCGCGGTTTCAGGGCGGGCACAATGCCGGCCATACCCTGGTCATCGACGGCGAGGTCTATAAGCTGAACGCGTTGCCTTCGGGCGTTGTGCGGGGCGGCAAGCTGAGCGTGATCGGCAATGGCGTCGTGCTGGACCCCTGGCATCTGGTGAACGAGATCGCCTCGATCCGGCAGCAGGGCGTCGAGATCACGCCCGAGACGTTGATGATCGCCGAAAACACGCCGCTGATCCTGCCGATTCACGGCGAGCTGGACCGCGCGCGCGAAGAGGCCGCCAGCAAGGGCACCAAGATCGGCACCACCGGGCGCGGCATCGGCCCGGCCTATGAGGACAAGGTGGGACGCCGGTCGGTGCGGGTGGCCGATCTGGCCGATGAGGCGACGCTGGAGGCGCGTGTGGACCGCGCGCTGCAGCATCATGATCCGCTGCGCAAGGGCCTGGGGATCGAGCCTGTGGACCGGGATGCGCTGATTGCGCAGCTCAAGGAGATCGCGGCCGAAATTCTGCCCTTTGCCGCGCCGGTCTGGAAAGTGCTGAACGAAAAGCGCAAGGCGGGCAAGCGCATCCTGTTCGAAGGGGCGCAGGGCGCGCTGCTGGATATCGATTTCGGAACCTACCCGTTTGTAACCTCGTCCAATGTGATTGCCGGTCAGGCGGCCACCGGCGTCGGCATCGGGCCGGGCTCGGTCGATTTCGTGCTGGGTATCGTCAAGGCCTATACCACCCGCGTGGGCGAAGGCCCGTTCCCGACTGAGCTGGATGACGAGGACGGCAATCGCCTTGGCACGCGCGGACACGAATTCGGCACCGTCACGGGCCGCAAGCGCCGCTGTGGCTGGTTCGATGCCTGCCTGGTGCGCCAGACCTGCGCCACCAGCGGCGTGAACGGCATATCGCTGACCAAGCTGGACGTGCTGGACGGGTTCGAGACGCTGAAGATCTGCGTCGGATACGAACTGGACGGCGAGCGGCTGGATTACCTGCCGACCGCGGCGGACAGCCAGGCGCGCTGTACGCCGATCTATGAGGAAATGGCCGGCTGGAGTGAATCCACCGAAGGCGCGCGCAGCTGGAACGACCTGCCTGCCAATGCGATCAAATACGTCAAGCGCGTGGAAGAGCTGATCGAATGCCCTGTGGCGCTGCTGTCCACCAGCCCGGAGCGGGAGGATACCATTCTGGTCACCGACCCGTTTGCCGACTGATGGGCGGGAACGGCAAGCCCGGTCTCAGCTACAAGGCGCGCCGCAGGTGGTCGCTGGTCATCCTGTTGGTAGGTCTGCCGCTTTATGTCGTGGCGGTGGTGACGGTGCTGAACTTGTTGGACCGCCCGCCAATCTGGTTGGAACTGTTGGTCTATATCGGCCTCGGCATTCTGTGGGCGCTACCCTTCAAGTACATTTTTCGCGGTGTTGGGCAGGCCGACCCGGACAGCGACAGGGACTGAGGGCAGGGGTGGCCCGTCGGGCATTCCGATCCATGCAAAAAGGCCGGCCACATGGCCGGCCTTTTTCCGTTTCTCTATACCTGTCCGATCATCCGGCAGCGCGGTTTCCGTCGGGGCGATAGCTGATCTGGCTGGAGGCCGAAAAGCGCCCGCCGCCCGCCTTTTCGATCTTGCCGTCGCGCAGCAATTGACCGAACGAGCGCAGACTGTCTTCGCGGTCGAAAATGGGAAGGTCGAGCGCGCGGATCTTGCTCATCAGCTGCGGGCGCGAGAATTGCTCCTGTCCTTCGACAAATGACAGATAGGCCGCCGCCGCCTCCAGCAATTCCGGCATCGATTGTGCGCCCTGTTCTTCAGCAAAGGCCCTGAAACCTTCGCTTTCGCCTTCTCGGGCATCCTCGGGGACGACCCGATGCGGCAGTATGGTTGCGTCTTCCTCGGGGGCAAGGTCGACCCGTTGTTCGGCAACCAGCCGCAGCACGCCCGAAGCATCGGCATCCTCTGCCGCAGCATCCTGCCGGCCGGACTGTTTCATCTTCTGCTCGGCTGTGGCCAACAGGCGCGACAACTCTTCGTTCTTGGCGTCGCTGACCTCCGCGCTTTGCACGGAAACGGGTTCGACGAGGTCTTCAACCGGCTCGGACGTCTCCTCCGGTTCGCCACCCGCTTGCTGCTCATCCAGAGCCTCGCTCAAGGTCTCGCCGGTTTCTTCGGTCGAAGTTGCCGTTGGGAAGTCGGAACCGAAATCGAGCCCGACCTGAGGTTTGGTGAACAGGAAGCCATCGATGGCGTCGTCAGAGGCTTTTACGCCCAGAATCTTGTAGCCGGCACTGTTTTTCTCGGCCTCTTCGCGGGCCTCATCTTCGACCCTGGCCTTGGCAAAGGCGGCGGAGATGGCGTCGATCGTGTCCAATGCCTCGGGCGGCTTGAATTCGGTATTGTGGTCCTCGGCAAGATTTGCGGTTTCGGTATCGTGGCGTGAGACGACGGCGCGGATACGCTGGAGTTTGGACACAATGCTTTCGACCGCCGGGATATCTTCGGGTTCATGGGCGGCTGCGGTGGTCTCGTACGGGGCGGTATGAGTCTCGAACGCCAGCTCATCCGTTTCTTCTTCCGCCAGGGCTTTGACCTGGGAAATCACTTCCAAAGAGTCCGCGACGGTCTCTTCCTCTTCGACGTCCGAATTCTGAACTTCCGGTGCCGATTCGCTGTCGGCCACCTCCTCCACAATTGCGGCATCAGGTGCTTCTTCGGGATGCGCAAAAACAGAGGTGTCTTCGGCCCGTTCGTGGACCTGAGCCTGTTCCGGGGTCAGATCCTGCGGCTCGGCGGCGGATCCGCTGTCGCTGGTCGTCATCTCGTTGGGCAACGGGTCTTCGGTGGTCTGATCACGGGGCGCGGTTTCGTCGGTCGGTGTGTCACGATGTTGCGGCTGGGGATCGTCCTGAGCCGGCGCTTCCCCCCTGTTTTCGGCGCCCGAGGCGCGCAGCACAATGCCGCTGGCATCCTGATGTGCTTCGATATGGCGGGCCTGATCGCGTCGCGCGATTTGTGTCAGCGTCTCGGGGTCGGGCTGCGCAGGTTCGGACCCGAAATAGCGGTCATCCGCAGCAAGATCCCGAAAATACTGTGCAATTGCCTTCATGGTCTCGAAGGAATCGTCAAATCCTTCGAGAGTGCATGAGAAGGTCCCGTAAGACACGGTTAACACTTTGTTGCTCTGTACCATGCGACGCTCGTCCTCTAAATACCAGTTGTCTAGCTTATGTTGCGCCCAGAGCCATTTTCGGCGCAAAACTGTGTAACTCAAGGTATCATTTTGTGGTCGAAATGTGTCGAAATTTCAAAAATAATTCCAGTGGTCACAAAAATGCCGCATTTGTCCAATCTTCCGCGCCAGTTGGCCTCGTCGGAGGTGGCGAAATTGGGGCAAAAGATTTCGATCTGATGTCGCGGAATGTGGCCCTGGTTGCGGCAGCGGACGGCGGGGCGCGAACGGTATTGGCGAACGGGCGCGTGCCGGATGCCGTCATAGGCGATTTTGATTCGCTCACTCAGGTCGAACTGAGTCAGATGCCCGCAGAAGCATTGTTTCCCATTCGAGAACAGGACAGCACGGATTTCGACAAGGCGTTGCGCAATATCGATGCACCTCTGATCGTCGGAATCGGATTTCTCGGCGGGCGGATCGATCACCAGCTTGCAGTCTTCAACGTTTTGATTCGAAACCCGGAAAAGAGATGCCTTTTGATTGGAGAACACGAGGTCATCTTCCACGCCCCGCCTTCCGTCGGGCTGAGGATCGAGCCGGGCAGTGTCGTTTCATTGTTTCCGTTGCGGCGGGTAAAGGGGCGCAGCCGGGGTCTGGAATGGCCGATCGACGGGTTGATATTCGAACCAGACGGACGGACCGGAACCTCCAATCGCGCGCTGTCCGAGGTGGCGCTCGAATTCGACGGGCCGGGGATGCTGATCATGGTGCCGCGTGATTCGCTGGACGTCGTCATGCAGTCGATTCGTTCGGAGCGGAGCGGGCGCTGGCCCGCTCGCGCAGGATGACGTAGAGGCCCGCGCCGATGGTGATGCAGATCCCGACCGCCGCCAGCCCGTTCGGCAGGTCGCGAAAGATCAGCCAGCCAAACACTGTTGCAATGGGGATCTCCAGATATTGCATCGGCGCCAGCGTTGCCGAGGGCGCATAGCGCAGCGACCAGGTCATCAGCAGATGCGCAACCGTTCCCACAATCCCGACCCCGAGCAACAGCCAGAGCGCGGGTCCGGTCGGCATGGTGAAAGACAGGCCGGGATCGGCTGCCAGCAACATGAATGGCAGCATCAGGACAGTTGCCATGGCACCGGACACGGCCTGAAGTGAGATCGGACCGGTCGCTTTCGCCAGCTTCCGGGTCACCAGCATGAACAGCGCGAATATCACCGCCACGCTCAGCGGCAGCAGAGCGGGCAGGCCGACCTCGGCAAAGCTGGGCTGGATGACCAGCAGCGTGCCCGCAAACCCGATGATGCAGGCGCCAAGCCGGTGCGGGCCGACTTGTTCCCCCAGCAGGTATTTCCCCAGCAACAGCATGATGAAGGGCATCACAAAGGCGATGGCGATCGCATCCGCCAGTTGCAGATAGAACAGCGCTTTGAACATCAACGTGATCCCTGCGATGTGCAGGCATGTCCTGATGGCGGTCAGGTACAGAATGCGGGGGCCCATACGCCAGGGGCGGCGCGTCAGGATCACCATCGGAACAAGGATGGCGGCCTGAATCGCAAACCGTGCGAATACCGCAAGGCCCAGGGGGGTGGTCTGGGTCAGCAGCTTGGCCATCGCATCGCCCAGCGGCGCAAGCGTGCAAAAACCGAGCATCAGCAGGATACCCAATACGGGCCGGTCACGGGTCATGCGGTCACGCTAGTTTCGGAGCGGAGCCGAGACAAGCCCGGCACGCCTCGGTCCGCCGGAATAACCGAGGCCGGCGCCTCCTCAGCAGTTCGGCACGTTGACGGCCAGACCGCCAAGCGAGGTTTCCTTGTATCTCTCGTGCATGTCATGCCCGGTCTGGCGCATGGTTTCGATGGCCGCATCAAGCGGCACGAAATGCTGCCCGTCGCCGCGCAGGGCCAGCGAGGCGGCGGAAACCGCCTTGATCGCCGCCAGCCCGTTGCGTTCGATGCAGGGCACCTGCACCAGCCCTTTGACCGGATCGCAGGTCATGCCCAGATGATGCTCCAGCGCGATCTCAGCGGCGTTTTCCACCTGTTCCGGTGTGCCCCCCATCACCGCGCACAGACCGGCGGCGGCCATGGCCGAGGCGCTGCCGACCTCGGCCTGGCATCCGGCTTCGGCCCCCGAGATCGAGGCGTTGTACTTGATCAGACCGCCAATGGCGGCGGCGGTCAGCAGGAAATCCTCGATATGGGACTCGGACGCGCCGGGGACGTGATCAAGGTAATAGCGCAGCACCGCCGGCATGGTGCCAGCCGCGCCGTTGGTGGGGGCGGTGACGACCTGACCTCCGGCGGCATTTTCCTCGTTCACCGCCATGGCATAGACGCTCATCCAGTCATTGATGGTATGTGGCGCGTTCAGGTTCATGCCCCGCTCGGCCAGCAGCGCGTCGTGGATGCCCTTGGCGCGGCGACGCACGTTCAGACCGCCCGGCAGAATGCCGTCGGTGGCCAGGCCGCGCTCGATACAGTTGTTCATCACCTCCCACAGCCGGGCGGTGCCCTTGGCGAAAGAGACCGGGCAGCCGCGCGCGATTTCGTTCTCGCGTTTCATCTGCGCGATGGATTTGCCGGATTTCGCCGCCATGTCCAGCATCTCGGCGGCGGAATGGAAGGGGAACGGAACCGGCGGTCCATCATTGGTGTCTTTGCCTTCGGCCAGTTCCTCTTCGGTCAGAACGAAACCGCCGCCGACCGAATAATAGACCTGTTTCAGGATCACGTCGTCCTGGGCATCGGTCGCCATCAGGATCATGCCGTTGGCGTGGCCAGGCAGGTTGTGATCATAGTCGAAGGTCAGGTCGGTCTTGGGGTCGAACTTGAGCGTGGGCAGCCCCTCGGGCGTTACCGAACGGGTTTCCCGGATGGCGGCAAGCGTCGCCTCGGCCCTGTCGTTGTCATAGGTGTCGGGCACGAACCCGGCCAGCCCCAGAATGGTGGCGCGATCGGTGGCATGGCCCACGCCGGTGAATGCCAGCGAGCCGTGCAGCGAGGCCTTGAGCCCCGAGAACTCGAATGGCGAGGCGCGCATCAGGTCCAGAAACCGCGCGGCGGCGACCATCGGACCCATCGTGTGAGAGGAGGACGGGCCGATGCCCACTTTGAACATATCGAAGACAGAAAGGAACATGTCAGGTAGCTGAGCCTTCTGGAGGAGTGGCGTGAACAGGTGAGGTAAAGGGCGTGGCGCCCAGCCCTTCGGCCGCGATGGCGGCGCGGGTGGCGGGACGGATCTCCAGCTCCTGCAGGATCTTCTGCAGATGCGGCGTGTCGGCAATGTTGAACCAGCTGCGGTCGCTGGCTTGCGGGTAAAGGCCCATCCAGCGCATCATGCAGGCGAGGTAGTAGGTCAGCATCGACGGTGTGTCGGGATGCAGCCAGCCGGGTTTTGCCTTGGCTTCGGTATCGAGAATGGCGAGGTGGCGGCGCAGCCTTGGGCGAATGCCTGCGCGCAGGGTCTCGGCCGCGGCAGCATCGATATAGGTGTCCGGGTAAAACAGAATGCGCAGGTCGGCATGCAGGGTGTTTGACGCGAAGAACAGCCATTTCAGGAATGGGGCGCGGTCTCCGGCATCCACTGCGGGGGCAAGCCGGCCATGCGTGTCGGCCAGCCAAAGCAGGATGGCCGCAGTTTCGAACACCGCGCCCTGCGGGGTTTCCAGCACCGGGATCAGCCCGTTGGGGTTCAGGGCGCGATAGGGCGCGCCATCCTGCTCGCGCCGGGCGCGGTTCACGAGAACGGTCTCGTAGGGCAGGCCCATCTCTTCCAGTGCCAGCCGGACGATCAGCGAGGCATTGTCGGGGGCGTAATGCAGGCGATAGCGCGTTTCCATTACAGGCAATCTACTGCTGTGCGCGATCTGGGAAACCGCCGATTCCGACGTTTCCCATCGGAAACGCGCATTTCCGCGACATCTTTGCTCAAGAGGGTTGCATCGACCGGTGCGCAATGCAGACGAAATGTGTGATCGAAAAGAAAAAGCGGCCCTGTTTGGCCAGATTTTCCTGCTCTCTCGCCCAGGCCTGAGCGCGCTCTTCTGAGAAGGCGCCGTTCTGGATCGCGTAAGCCGTCATGATCCGAATCAACAGATTCGCCATCCCGTCGGGGCGCAGGACCGTGTCGCAGATTGTATGAGGCCGAACGGTGTCGACGGTGAACCCGCAATCTCTCAGTTGCGCCGGAAGATGTGCTGGCACGTCGCGCTGTGCCAGGTGGTCGTCCCAGAGGCGGATCATGTGGCCCATGCGGTCCGGATCGTCGCTGAACCACGCAAGTGTGTCCCAATGTATGTCGCCAATGACCAGCCGTCCGCCGGGGCGCAGCACGCGATGCAACTCGCGCAGGGCCGGGCGCATGTCGTCGAAATACTCGAAGACCTGTATCGAGACGGCTTTGTCAAACCGGGAGTCTCCAAAGGGCTGCGCGTCGGCCATCCCCTCGACCAGATCCACATTGTCCATCCCGGCGCAACGGTTGCGGGCAGAGGCAAGCATGTCGGGGCTCTGGTCCAGGCCGGTCACGTTTCCTTTGGGTCCGACCGCGCGGGAAAGCTCTACCGTCAACAGGCCGTTACCGCATCCCAGATCCAGAATGCGCTCATCCGGTCTTGGGGAAAGAGCGTCAAAGTTTGCCCGCCGTCTTTCGGACACGTCGGCCCCAAGATAGGCGACATCCAACACCCGCGCCGTGGCCTCGTCAAATTGCAGCATTTGTCCCCCTCTGTTCAGGCTATCATATTTGTGACGCCGGTGCGAGGAAAGCGGTCCAAGCCCCCTCGCGCCGCCGCAAATCTTTGCCTATAAGGGCGCGAATTATGCTATTGGAGCTTTTGGAGTTGCTGCCATGACCAGTGAGTTACCGCCCATCGACAAGGCCAAGCTCGCCGCCGCGAAACGCGCCGCCGAGATGGTCGAGGATGGAATGCGCGTTGGGTTGGGAACCGGATCGACCGCCGCCTGGCTTGTGCGGTTTCTGGGCGAAATGGTGCGCGAGGAGGGGTTGCAGATCAAGGGTGTGCCGACCTCGACCCGGACGGCGCAGCTGGCGCGCGAGGTGGGGATCGATGTGGTCTCGCTGGATCAGGCGGGCTGGCTGGATCTGACCATCGACGGTGCCGATGAGTTCGACGGCGACCTGAACCTGATCAAGGGCGGCGGCGGGGCGCTGTTGCAGGAAAAGATCGTGGCCACCGCAAGCGACCAGATGGTGGTGATCGCGGATGTCGGAAAAGAGGTGGAGGCGCTGGGCGCGTTCCCCCTGCCGGTCGAGGTCATCCCGTTCGGCTGGCAGACCACGCGCTCGCTGATCGAGGAAACGCTGGTGGCCATGGATGTTCTGGGCCGCTCGACCTCGCTGCGGATGAATGGCGAGGCGCCGTTTGTCACCGACGAAGGCAATCACATTCTGGACCTGCATCTGCAACGCATCGGCAATGCCCGGCAACTGGCGCTGGTGCTGAACCAGATTCCGGGCGTGGTTGAAAACGGGCTTTTCATTGATATCTGTGACAGGGTCGTGATCGGCTATGGCGATGGCCGGGTCGATGTGCGCGACATCAACGAAGGCACGATCGAGCGGGACAGGGTGGATTTGGCAGAGAATGACAACCTGTTTTCCGATCTGGCGGATTAAGGGCAATAACGATGAGTTTTGACTATGATCTGTTCGTCATAGGCGGCGGTTCGGGCGGGGTGCGCGCGGCGCGCGTGGCAGCGGGCGAGACCGGGGCCCGGGTGGCGCTGGCCGAGGAAGACCGTTATGGCGGCACCTGCGTGATCCGGGGCTGCGTGCCGAAAAAGCTGATGGTGTTCGCCAGCGAATATTCCAGCATTGTCGAGGATGCGCAATCCTATGGCTGGGGCATTCAGGCCGGCGCTTTCGACTGGGGCGCCTTTCACGACAAGCTGGTCGCCGAACTGGACCGGCTGGAAGGCATCTATCGCAATATCCTGAAAAACAATGGCGTCGAAAGCTTCGATCAGCGGGCCCGTCTGGTCGATCCGCATACGGTGGAGTTGGCCGACGGCACCCGCAAGACGGCCAAGCATATTCTGGTGGCGACCGGCGGGCGTCCGGTTGTGCCTGAATTCCCGGGTTCGGAACTGGCCATCACCTCGAACGAGATATTCCACCTGGACAAGCTGCCCGAATCCATCCTGATCGTCGGCGGCGGCTATATCGCCTGCGAATTCGCCGGGATCATGAACGGGATGGGGGTGAAAACCACGCAATTCTATCGCGGCGCGCAGATCCTGCGCGGTTTCGATGACGAGGCGCGCGGGCTGATCTGCGAGGAAATGTGCCAGAACGGCATCGATGTGCATCTGGGCACCAACGTTCTGGAGATGGCGCGCGACGGCGACAAGATCCGGGTCAAGGCGACCAACGGCACCGAGCAGGCATTCGACGTGGTGATGTACGCCACGGGCCGCGCGCCCAATGCCGACGATCTGGGGCTGGAAGCACTGGGCGTCGAACGCGGACGCAAGGGCGAGATCGTGGTCAACGAGTACAGCCAGACGGCGGTGCCCTCGATCTATGCCATCGGGGACGTGACCGACCGGGTGAACCTGACTCCGGTGGCGATCCGCGAAGGCATGGCGTTTGTTGAAACGGTGTTCAAAGGCAACCCGACGCCGGTCGATCACGAACTGATCCCGACTGCGATCTTCACCCAGCCCGAGATGGGCACCGTGGGCCTCAGCGAAGAGGACGCGGCGGAACAGGAGCCGATCGAGGTTTATGCCACCTCGTTCAAGCCGATGCAGCAGGCATTCGCCGGGCGCTCGCAGCGGGTGCTGATGAAGCTGATCGTCAGCAAGGCCACGCGCAAGATTCTGGGCTGTCATATCGTGGCGCCGGGCGCGGGCGAGATGATTCAGCTTGCGGGAATTGCCGTAAAAATGGGCGCGACCAAGGAAGATTTCGACCGAACAGTCGCGGTTCACCCGGTCATGGCCGAGGAACTGGTCACGATGCGGCATCCGGTCCGCAGCGCTTGATTTGCACGCGCGCGTATACACGTTAAAAGGGACACCGTGGCAACACGGGCCAAAACAAGGGAAAGACAAACACATGGCGGGCAACAGCGGTGGCCCCTGGGGGGGCGGAGGCTCTTCCGGAGGCGGAGGAAATCGGGGCGATAACGGAGACGGGCGGCGTCCGCCCGAAGGCGACGGCCCGCAGATCCCCGAGATCGACGAACTGATGAAAAAGGGCCAGGAGCAGCTGCGCGTGCTGATGGGCGGGCGCGGCGGCGGTGGCCGTGGCGGCAGCGGTCAGGGCGGCCCCGGCGGCGGTGGTCCGATCTTTACCAAGGGCACGGTTGTGCTGGGCGTGGTTGCAGCCGCCATTCTGTGGGGCGTGGCCAGTTTCTACACAGTTAAGCCCGAAGAACAGTCGGTGGAGCTTTTCCTTGGTGAATTTTCAGCCATCGGCAATCCGGGCCTGAACTTTGCGCCCTGGCCGTTTGTGACCGCCGAGGTCATCCCGGTGACGCGAGAACAGACCGAGGACATGGGCGGCACCCGCGGCAGCGATGACGGGCTGATGCTGACCGGCGACGAGAACGTGGTCGATATCGACTATCAGGTCGTCTGGAACATCAACGATCCCGCAAGGTTCCTGTTCAACCTGCGTGATCCGCGTCAGACGATCCGTGCAGTGTCTGAATCGGCGATGCGTGAGATCATCGCGCAAAGTGAACTAGCACCAATCCTGAACCGGGATCGCGGCATCATCGCCGACCGCTTGCAGGAGCTGATCCAGTCCACAATGGACAGCTATGATTCAGGGATCAACATTGTCCGCGTGAACTTTGACAAGGCCGACCCGCCGCAGGACGTAATCGCCTCCTTCCGCGACGTTCAGGCCGCCGCGCAGGAACGTGACCGCCTGCAGAACGTGGCCGATGCCTATGCCAACCGGGTTCTGGCCGAGGCGCGCGGTGAAGCCGCGCAGGTTCTGGAAGAGGCCGAGGCCTATCGCGCCCAGCAGATCAACAGCGCGCAGGGTGAGGCCAGCCGCTTCAGCGCGGTTCTGGAAGAATATACCAAAGCGCCGGACGTGACCCGCAAGCGCTTGTATCTGGAACGGATGGAGCAGGTTCTGGGCGACGTGGACAAGATCATCCTGGATGAGAACTCGACCGGTCAGGGGCAGGGCGTCGTGCCCTATCTGCCGCTGAACGAGTTGCGCCGCAATCAGGCCGAGGGGAGCAACTGATGCGTAAAACGACATTTATTCTGCCGGTTGCGGTGATTGCCGTTGTCGTGGCGCTGTCCTCGATCTTTATCGTGGATGAGCGCGAACGGGCGCTGGTTCTGCAATTCGGCCGCGTCGTGGCGGTCAAGGAAGAACCGGGCCTGGCCTTCAAGATTCCTCTGATCCAAGAGGTCGTGCGCTATGACGACCGTATCCTGTCCATTGACGTGCAACCGCTGGAAGTCACGCCACTGGATGACCGCCGTCTGGTCGTCGATGCCTTTGCCCGTTACCGGATTTCCGATCTGAACCAGTTCCGTCAGGCTGTTGGCGTTGGTGGCATTCCGGTTGCCGAGGACCGTCTGGACCGCATTCTGCGCGCTGAAACCCGCGAGGTGCTGGGTTCGGTTTCCTCCCGCGATATCCTCAGCTCGGATCGTGCGGCGCTGATGCTGCGCATTCGAAACAGTGCGATTGCCGAAGCGCAGGCGCTGGGCGTCAGCGTGATCGACGTGCGCCTGAAGGCGACCGATCTGCCGCAGGCCAACCTTGAGGCCACATTCGACCGGATGAAAGCCGAACGTGAACGCGAAGCGACCGATGAACGCGCCCGGGGTAACGAAGCGGCGCAGCGCGTGCGCGCGCAAGCCGACCGGACCGTGGTCGAACTGGTCTCGGACGCAAATCGTGAGGCCGAGATCATCCGTGGTGAGGCGGATGCCGAACGCAACGCGATCTTTGCCGAAGCCTTTGGCAAGGACCCCGAGTTCTTCGAATTCTACCGCTCTCTGTCGGCCTATGAGCGCGCCTTGCAGGGCGGCAACAGTTCGATGGTCCTGAGTCCGGATTCGGATTTCTTCAACTACCTGAAATCGCCTTCGGGGAAGGCTGTCCAGTAATGGGCATGATCCTTCTGGCCCTTGGGCTGGTATTGGTTGTAGAGGGGCTGGCCTATGCGCTGGCCCCTTCGCTTATCGAACGGATGCTCGAGGCCTTGCGCACCCTGCCGGAAAGCGTCCGCCGCAATGTCGGGCTGCTTTGCGTGGTCACCGGATTCATTCTGCTGTGGGCAGCGCATCAGATCGGCTATTGAGTGGTTTTGCGCCCGTCCGTGCGGTGCGCTGCGTAGTTATTGACTCACGTGCTGGTGAATTCCCTGCTTTCGCGAGTTGCGGGCGGGAACAAACTGACTACATTGAACGTGAAGAACAGGCTGTCCCCGGATAGCCGGATAATGTTGGTGACAAGGAGACCTCCAGTGCAGGTGAAGGCACACAGTATTTCCCTGAGGAAAGATGATACCCTGACCAAGGTCAGACTGATGTGGCTGGCGTTCCTGGCAACGCTGCTTGTGCTGGTGCAGGCGGTATCGGCGCTGGCGAAACAGGAAAGCCTGGCGCCACTGGCTGATCTGGTCAGCCCGGCGGTGGTCAACATCACCACCACCACCCTGATCGAAAGCCAGGGCGGCCCGCATGGCATCGTTCCCGAAGGCTCACCGTTCGAGGATTTCTTTCGCGAGTTTCAGGATCGCAACGGTGACAACGGCGACCGCCCGCGCCGCAGCAACGCGCTGGGTTCGGGATTCGTGATCTCCGAGGACGGCTATATCGTTACCAACAACCACGTGATCGCCGAGGCCGACGAGATTCTGATCGAATTTTTCCCGGGCAACGGACAGCCGCCGCAGGATCTGCCCGCGAAGGTGATCGGAACGGACGAAAAAACCGATATCGCCCTGTTGAAGGTCGAGGCGGAAGGCCCTCTGAAATTTGTGAAATTCGGTGACAGTGACACCGCCCGCGTCGGCGATTGGGTGGTGGCGATGGGCAACCCGCTGGGGCAGGGTTTTTCGGTATCGGCCGGGATCGTGTCGGCCCGCAACCGCGCTCTCAGCGGCTCCTATGACGACTATATCCAGACCGATGCGGCCATCAACCGGGGCAACTCGGGCGGGCCTCTGTTCAACATGAACGGCGAGGTGATTGGCGTGAACACCGCGATCCTGTCGCCCAATGGCGGTTCGATCGGGATCGGGTTTTCCATGGCCTCGAACGTCGTGGTCAAAGTGGTTGACCAGTTGCGGGAATTCGGCGAGACCCGGCGCGGTTGGCTGGGCGTGCGCATTCAGGACGTGACCGAAGACATGGCCGAAGCCATGGGGTTGGACAAGCCCGGCGGCGCGCTGATCAGTGATGTGCCGGAAGGCCCCGCGAAAGAGGCCGGATTGCTTGCCGGTGACGTGATTATCAATTTTGACGGCGTCGAGGTGGCCGATACCCGCGGGCTGGTGCGGCAGGTGGGCGAAACGACCGTCGGAAAGTCGGTTCGGGTCGTCGTTTACCGCGACGGCGCAACTCAAACCTTTTTGGTGACGCTGGGCCGCCGCGAGGATGCGGAACGCAAGGAAAACGGAGATGACCAGTCGTCCGAAGCGCCCTCAACCGAGGCGGAAAAGGATATCCTGGGGCTGACTGTGATGCCGCTGACCGACAAGATGCGCGAGGATCTGGGGCTGGACAAGGATGCCGCCGGCCTTGTTGTGAAAAATGTCGACGAAGCGTCCGAAGCATTTGAAAAGGGGCTCCGCGCGGGCGATCTGATTACCGAGGCGGGGCAGCAAAAGGTCACCTCGCTCGATGATCTGGATGCGCGGATCGACGAGGCGAAGGAAGCGGGGCGCAAGTCGCTCCTGCTGCTGGTGCGCCGTGGCGGCGAACCGAGATTTGTGGCGCTGAGCCTGTCGGAGTGATCCGGCGACAGCTATCGAATACGGCCGGGTCTTGCCCGGCCGTTTTCTGTTTCCTGCCTTTGGTTGCCGGGGCGCAAAAGAAGAGCCATATGCCGGGGCATATGGCTCTGTTACAGGAAGAAGCCGGTACGGACAGATATTGGGGATGATCTTCCGGCCTCAGTACGGTAACCACAATCTGTATAGGCCGGCTGGAATGCGCCGTCTGTGAACGTGATCACACCGGCATTCGCAAATCAAATGAGATCGGATTCTGCCAGATCGCCAAGCGCCGCGAAATCCCGGATTCGCAAGCCGCCGCGGGTCGCTTCGACGATGCCTTCCTTCTTCCAACTGGACAGGGTTTTCGAAACCGCCTCGCGCGTGGCGCCGACAAACTCGGCCAATTCGCTTTGCGACAGTGCCAGTTTGGCGTTTGGGTCACCCTGAAGCTGGGCCAGATGCTGTAGTTTTCGCGCCAGCCGGATCGGCATCGGCAGGAACACCTGTTCGTTCACCTGGGAGTTCATCCAACGCATACGAATCCCGGCCAGTCGGATCATGTCCACGGCCAGTTCGGGATGGGTCTGGATCTCGTTCAGAACGTCGCTGCTGCGCACGCGCAGAATGCGCGATGGCTCGGCGGCCGACACGCCTGCGGTGCGTGGGCCGGGATCGAACAGTGCGATCTCGCCGAACACCTCGCCCGGGCGCATCAGATCCAGCGTCAGCTTGCGGCCATTCATCGAAAGATATGAAACTTCGAGCGTTCCCGACAGAATGGCGTAGAGCGCATCGCCGTCGTCACCTTGCTCGAACAGGACATCCCCCCGGTCGAGAACGATCTCGGAAGCCTGGGCCGAAAGCATGGTTTTGAGCCGGTCGGATGCGTCGGATAGAAATCCGGTGTCAGGAAAAGCTGTCATGAATTGGACAGGGCCCCAGTTCCATTGAGTGTGTTACGCAATTTTTCACAGGTTGGCCCGTAAACCAAGTGTTTTATCCGATGGATACGCGGCCCTCACCATCGCGTGATGGAAAGGGGCCAATGCGGCGGGCCAAGGTGACAAGCGCCGGACCCGCCCGGGGCGACGGCGGCGGTTCAGTTGCTGTCCGGGTCGTCCATATAGCTCTGCAACAGGTTGAACTGCATCATCAGAAAGGCCATCAGAGCCAGCGGAAAACCGAATGTCTCGATCTTGACCCAAAGATCGGTCGAAAGCGTGCGCCAGACCAGTTCGTTACCGATGGCCAGTGCCGCGAACCCCGCGCACAGGCGGCGGGTCAGGATCATCCAGCCCTCGGTGCGCATCGGAATCATCTCGTTGAGGATGTAGGCCAGATAGGATTTACCCTGTAAAAGCCCGATCCCCAGCATGGCCGAGAAAAAGCCGTAGACCAGCGTCGTCTTCATCTTGAAGAACCGCTCGTCGTTGAACCAGGCGGTCAGCCCGCCAAAGAAGATGACCATGAAAGCGGTGAAGATCTGCATCCGGCTGAGCTTGCCCGTCAGATACCAAAGGACGCCCATCGCCGCCAGCATCAGCGGCACGAACAGGAGCGTGGCGACGATGAAGCCGGAATATTCGGTGCCGCCGATCACGAAACTGTCATCCCGCAGACGCAGGTAGATGAAGAAAAAGGCCAGCGGCGGGCCCAGTTCCAATACCTGCTTCAATAAGGGGTTGATGTCTTTTTTCTCTGCCATTGCCAGTCCTGTCGCTCAGCCACCCATCTCAACTATCACAGCGCCCGCCGCAATCAATGCCATCAGGGCGATTCGTCTGGGGCCGACCGTCTCTTTCAGAACCAGCCAGCCGATGACCGCGGCAAACACGGTCGAGGTCTCGCGCAAAACCGCGGCCTCGCCGACCTTGTCGAGCCGGGTGGCGAGCATGATCGACCCGAAGGACAGAAAGGCGATGATCCCGCCCGCAAAGCCGCGCAGCATCAGCGGGCCGGGGGCGGGGCGGTGAATCATCGCGCGCCATCTGAGGAAGGAATAGATCGGCATTGTGCAGCCGTCGATCATGAAGAACCAGGCCAGAAAAGTGAACGGGTCGGCGGTCGAACGGATGCCATAGGCGTCATAGGTGGTGTATAGCGCCACGAAAAGACCCGTGGTCACGGCCAGGGTCAGCGCCAGGGCCAACGTCTCGCGGTTGGTTTCGAGATAGCGCAGGTTATAGGCTGCAAGCCCAAAGATGCCCGATAGCAGAACCGCCACCCCGAGCCATTGCATCGGCGTGAAGATCTCGGCGAACAGCAGATAGGCGCCGATCACCGTGAACAGCGGACCGGTGCCGCGCACCACCGGGTAGACCACGGTGTAGGAGCCCTTGGTATAGGCCATCGCCTGAAAGATCTTGTAGAGGATGTGAATGAACCAGGCGGTGGCGAAGATCGGCCACATATGCGGCTCGGGCCAGGGGACCACGAAGAACGCGAACGGCGCGGCCATGATACAGTAGGAAGCGTCGATCGCACCGCGCGACAGCCATGGATCGTGCCGGCCTTTCTGCAGCGCGCCAAACACCGCGTGCAGAAAGGCCGCCATCAGCGCGAGGCCGAGCGCCAGCCGGTGGCCGGATTCGGTGCCTTCGAGGGAGATCAGCCAGTCGCTCAACAGCGGACCTTTCATGAGGTGTCGAGACCGGGGGCTGCCTGCCCCCGGACCCCCGGGAGTATTTCGAAAAGATGAAACTCAGGTCCGGTCGAGGCCGGTCAGGGCGGCGGCGAAGTCTTCGGGGTCGAACGGAGCAAGATCGTCAATCTGTTCGCCGACGCCGATGGCATGGATGGGCAGGCCGAACTTGTCGGCCAACGCCACCAGCACGCCGCCCTTGGCCGTGCCGTCGAGCTTGGTCATCACCAGGCCCGAGACGTCGGCCAGTTTGCGGAAGGTCTCCACCTGGCTGAGTGCGTTCTGGCCGGTGGTGGCGTCGAGCACCAGCAACGTATTGTGGGGGGCGGTGTCGTCTTTCTTGCGGATGACGCGGACGATCTTGGCCAGTTCCTCCATCAGGTCGGCGCGGTTCTGCAGACGACCGGCGGTGTCGATCATCAGGAGGTCGGCGCCGTCTTCCTGCGCTTTCGTCAGGGCGTCGAAGGCGAGCGAGGCGGGGTCCGAGCCTTCGGGTGCGGTCAGCACCGGCACGCCGGCGCGTTCGCCCCAGACCTGAAGCTGTTCGACGGCGGCGGCGCGGAAGGTGTCGCCGGCGGCGATCACCACCTTCTTGCCGGCAGATTTGAACTGGCTGGCGAGCTTGCCGATGGTGGTGGTCTTGCCCGAGCCGTTCACGCCCACCACCAGCACCACCTGCGGGCGATTGGGATAGATCGGCAGCGGCCGCGCCACCGGTTCCATGATGCGGGTGACCTCCTGCGCCAGCAACGCCTTGATTTCGCCGGTCGAGAGTTTCTTGCCAAAGCGGCCCTCGGCCATGTTGGCGGTCACGCGCAGGGCGGTATCGACGCCCATGTCGGAGGCGATCAGCAGTTCTTCGAGCTGTTCGAGCATGTCGTCGTCAAGGGTGCGACGAACGACGGTGTGCCCGGTCCCGCGCGAGAACAGGCGACCCAGCAGCCCCTTCTGTGCCTCGGGCGCGGGGTCCTCGGGCGGCGGCGGGGTAGGGGTCGGATCGGCGGGCATCGGCGCCGGTGTCTCGACCGGTTGCGGGACCGGGGCCGGGTCCGGGATTTCGGGAACCGGTTGCGGTTCAGGGTCGGGCTCGGGGATCACCGGGTCCGGAGTGACGGGCGTTTCCTCGCCGCCTTCCTCGACGATCGCGTCCAGGCCCTGTTCGAGCCGCGAGGAGGATTTGAAGAGCCGGTCCTTGAGCTTGGAAAAAAACGCCATCTTTGGTCTCCGCAGGTGTTCCCCTCACCTAATGCGGATTGGCGCCGGTTGCAAAGGGTCAGGCGAAGGCTGCGACAAACCCGGCCTGCGCACCCCAATAGAGCGGCCAGACCATATAGGGAGTGGCCTGCAGCGCCGGATGGCCCTTCGGCAACAGGAACTTTTCCGTTGCCAGAACGAGATCTGAGGCGATGAAGGCGAGCGCGGCGGGCAATGCCCAGCGCAACGCGCCGGTGTCGGGCAGGGCCAGAACGGTGATGCCCATGCCCAGGATGATCGGGATATAGGCCAGGACCGGCCCCCTCAGATCGCCTGCGCGAGGGGTGAGCAGGGTGGCCATCACGATGCCAATCAACACCAGCGTCCAGACGATGCCGGGGCTTGCCATGATCCGGGTCATGTCGGCTGCGGGGTGGGTCAGAAACAACGCGATATAAACCAGATGCCCGGCGGCGAATGCGCCGATGCCGGCCATGAAGGTTGCATCCGTTTCCCGCGACAGCAAGGCGTCGCCCACTGCGCAGAACGTGAGCGCCGCGATCAGCAGCCACGGCGCGCCGAGGATCAGGGCGTAAAGCGCAAGGCCCGCCACCGAGGCGGCTTTCAGGGCGGTTCGGACAGCGCTCGCGGGGCGGGATGTCATCGGCAGATAGGCCAGCGCACAGGTGGCGGCGATCCAGAACAGGAGGTGCGGCATTCGGTGTGTCCCTTGTCGTTCCGGCCAAAGGGGCAAATCCCGGCGCGGGGTTCAACGGGAAAGGACAGGGGGTGACGCGAAGTTATTCCGGCTGACCCGTGGCGAATTTTGCTTGATATGCCGTGTCGTGAAGGAGGTCAGAGACCAAATTGGTGCAACGTTTTTGTTTGTGCATAGATTTCTGGGTTAGGCCGCTTTTGAGCCCAAACTTATTTGGGTTTCGTCATTTTGA
This sequence comes from Ruegeria sp. AF8, assembly GCF_056541825.1. NCBI lineage: Bacteria > Pseudomonadati > Pseudomonadota > Alphaproteobacteria > Rhodobacterales > Roseobacteraceae > Ruegeria > Ruegeria sp. AF8. The sequence continues at coordinate 589,660 of NZ_JBQFYW010000001.1, forward strand.
TGCCTTGATGGAGTTTTATTTTCGGAGCGAATTTTAATAGTGGATGATTATCATGCAGAAAGCACTTCGGAACTTCTCGAATTTGGTTCTGATAGTTTTGCAGTGGCTGCTCGTGCTGTGGGGACTGCTTCTGATTTTGATCGCACTCAACACCTACAGCTATGAAATTAGTTACTATTCCTCACTCCCCGAGCCTGCCCCCGACCAGGACTCATACAGTCCGCCGACGTTCCAACGTATGTTGTCTGGGGTTGTTACAGGTACGGTTTCCGTAGGATTAGGTGCAGTTCTTTTCTATCTTCGAGGTATTTTCCTCCGCCAGAAAAATTGAACTGGAACAAAGTCCCGCAAAGCCGACCTACCTATCCCCACGCACCAGCATATCCAGCATGCCCGAGATATCCTCGACCTCTTCGGCGATCACATGGGTCACCGAATGCGCCCGCTGCATTCGGCCCGTCACCCGCAACAGCCGCCCGGAAATTACCGCGCGGCGGAAGCGTTCGTAGATTTTGCGCCAGACCACCACATTGACCACACCGGTCTCGTCCTCGAGCGTGACGAATATCACCCCCTTGGCTGTTCCGGGCCGCTGCCGCAGGATCACCAGCCCCGCCACCGTCACCTGCGCGCCTTCGGGCGGGGCGGCCAGCCGGTTGGCGGGCAGGCAGGCGGGCGGGCGCGGCCAGTCATGGGGTTGGGATGCCTTGGAAACGGGAAGCGCAGTCATGAGAACAAAAATAGAACATACGCAAGGAAAGTCCAGACGTGCCGCGATGAGTCGCAAATGAGGGTGGAAACGACCGGATGGCTTGACTAAGGAAGGTTCGGAACATCGCAGAAGGAAGACGCGAGCAATGGCAAAGATCACCTATATCGAGCATGGCGGCACCGAACACACCGTCGAGGTCGCCAACGGGCTGACCGTGATGGAAGGCGCCCGCGACAACAATATCCCCGGCATCGAGGCCGATTGCGGCGGCGCCTGCGCCTGTTCGACCTGTCATGTCTATGTCCATCCCGACTGGATCGAAAAGATCCCGGCCAAGGACGACATGGAAGAGGACATGCTGGATTTTGCCTATGAGCCAGACCCGGCCCGCTCGCGCCTGACCTGTCAGATCAAGGTCTCCGACGCGCTGGACGGTCTGGTTGTGCAGATGCCGGAAAAGCAGATCTGATGCGCACGGCGGTCGCCGCGGCGATTTTGACGCTGTGGTCGCTATTTCCCGCGCTGGCGCAGGTCATCTCGGATGCTTCGTACACCGCACCAACCATGGCCTATCCGCATGGCGTTCTGGGCGACAAGCAAGAATGGGGGGCCATTCGGATAACCGTCGAACGCCGGCAGGGCACCGAAGGATCGCTGCTCGCGGGCCATCTGAGCCTGACCTATGAAATCAACGCCCTGCCAGACACCGTTTTCGAGGATATCGCACCGCGCCTTTGGGACGTGACCGGCGACGATGACTCCGAAGTGGTTGTTGTCGAAAGCCATCAGAACCATGGTGCGCGGTTGCTGATCATCGGACTGAATGACGGCAAACCCGACCACCTCGCGGCAACACCATATATCGGCACCCGGTTTCGCTGGCTCGCTCCTGCCGGGGCCGCTGATCTGGATGGCGACGGGTATGTCGAGATCGCCTATGTCGACCGCCCGCATCTGGCCAAAACCCTGCGCATCTGGCGGTTCCGGGACGGGGGACTGACCGAAATCGCCAGCCTGCCCGGGCTTACCAATCACCGCATCGGCGAGGATTTCATCTCGGGCGGATTGCGCGACTGTGGGAAAGGTCCCGAACTTGTGGTGGCCAGCGCCGACTGGCGGCGGATCGTATCGGTCCGCTATGACGGCGGCTGGGTGCGCCAGGATATTGCACCCTTTACCCGGTCCCGGATGGAACACGCCATGCGCTGCGAGTGATCTGGTTCATAGTCGCAGGCCGCGCCTTGCGCTATCAATGGGATGTTCGGGTTGAATTAGCAGTCGCAGAATTTGGGGAAGGCGCAGATTGCCGGCCAGCTCACGCCCGCACACAGGTGGGTGATTGCGGCCCTTGAGCGATGGCAGGGGATCAATTTGAGCTTACCATGGTGCTGAAGACACCCGGTGAGCTCTTGTGTTATCCTGCCTGTGACGGGTCGGTGAAAAATGACGAAGAAAGTCGATAATGCATTTGCAGGTGCCGTTTCGATCCTGCTGGTTTCGGGGTTGGCGGCGTCGGTCGTCGTCGCCCAGTCGGGCGATCAGGAGGCCCATCTCGCGATCGAGAACCCCGCGGAATTGCCCAAGGACGAGGCATCGCGCATCTATGAAAGCCTGATGGACCGCATGGCCATGGGCTATGAGGCATCGCGCCTCGATATCCTGGCGAACTATCAGGACTGGCCCGTCTTCAATGACGCGCCGTTCGTTTCGGCCACGCATGGCCAGCGCTACGTGAACAGCTATGCCAACGTGGCGGCGCATAATTACGGAACCTTGCAGGAGGGCGAGAAACTGCCCGCAGGCTCGGTTCTGGCAAAGGACAGCATGACGGTGACGACAGAAAACCGCATCTTTCCGGGCGCGTTGTTCGTCATGGAAAAGCTGCCCCAAGGCACAAGCCCCGCGACCGGGGACTGGCGATATATCATGGTGATGCCGGATGGCTCTTTGTTTGGCGACACGATGGGTGACCGGAGCGCGGCGGTGGCCTATTGCCACGAATGCCACATATCGGTGGAGGAGCGGGATTTCACGTTCTTCGTGCCCGAGGAATACCAGGTTGGAAACCAGCCCTGACCGATGAGATTTGCCGCCCATCCGGGGTGAGTTTCCGCCCGGTCGCCGCCGCCGGGCCAGCACCGCGTTTCCCGAGGTGACGGTCAGGACAGGAATCGTGCAGACCCGAATATCCGGGATCTCCCGCCCCCCGGAACCTTTCTTGCGAAAGGCGTCCAGGCGTTGGGCCGGGCGCCGCGCGGGGCGCGCGGCGCGGTCCCGTTTTTGCTGGGAACGCGGATCACAAACACGATCGCAGCCCGCGTCGGCGGGCTGCCTGACCCAAGGCCTGTGACGTTGCATCTGTGATGCGGCGTCAGGGCGCGGGAGCCCGGCCTGCGCCGTTCAGAGCGCCCGCCAGCCGATGTCGCGGCGGTAGAACCCTTCCGGCCAGTCGATGGATCCGGCCATGGAATAGGCGCGGTCGCGGGCCTCGTGCAGCGACGCTCCTCGGGCTGTCACGTTCAGCACCCGACCGCCGGTCGCGGTGATCGTTCCGTTGTCCTTGGTCGTGCCCGCGTGAAAGACCATGTTCTTGCTGTCCTCGGGCAGGCTGTCCAGCCCCTTGATTGCCGTGCCTTTTTCATAAGACCCCGGATAGCCCCGCGCCGCCATGACGATGGTGAGCGCGTGATCATCGCCCCAGTTCACCTGTGCCCCGGCCAGCCGCCCTTCGGCGGCCGCATGCATCAGGTCCAGCACCTGCGCGCCCAGCCGCATCATCAGCACCTGACATTCGGGATCGCCGAAACGAACATTGTATTCCACCAGCCTGGGCTGGCCGTTCCTGATCATCAGCCCGGCATAAAGAACACCCTGAAACGGCATCCCGCGTCGTGCCATTTCAGCCATCGTCGGGCGCACAATCTGTTCCATCGCGCGGGCCTCGACCTCGGGGCTCAGAACCGGGGCGGGCGAATAGGCGCCCATGCCGCCGGTGTTCGGCCCGGTATCGCCCTCGCCGACGCGCTTGTGATCCTGCGCGGTACCGATCGACAGGATGTCGGCACCATCGCACAGCACGAAAAGCGAGGCCTCCTCGCCCTCCATGAATTCTTCGATCACCACTTCGGCGCCGGCGCCGCCAAATGCGCCGCCCAGCATATCCTCGACCGCTGCGACCGCCGTCTCTTCGTCCATCGCCACGATCACGCCCTTGCCGGCGGCCAGCCCGTCCGCCTTGACCACGATGGGTGCGCCCTGCTGCCGGATATAGGCGATGGCCGGTTCGGCCTGTGCGAACCGGGCATAGGCGGCGGTGGGCGCACCTGCGGCATCGCAGATTTCCTTGGTGAAGCTCTTTGACGCCTCCAGCCGCGCCGCGCTTTCCGACGGGCCGAATACCAGAATGCCCGCCTCGCGAAGCCGGTCGGCAACACCAGCGGCCAGCGGCGCTTCGGGGCCGACGATAACAAAGTCGATGGCGTTTTCTTCGGCAAAGCTGACCACAGTGCCGCCGTCCATGATGTCCAGTCCGGCACAGTCGGCGATCTGCGCGATCCCCGCGTTGCCCGGGGCCACGATCAGCCTGTCGCATTTGGGGTTCTGCATCACCGCCCAGGCGAGGCTGTGTTCGCGCCCGCCGCTGCCGAGAATGAGGATGTTCACCATGCTCTCCTGTCCTTTGGATCTGTGCGCGGTCTAGTTTGTCGAACGGCGTCAGGCAAGTGGGGCAATGACGCATGTGTCGCGTCGGAGACGCCGCGCGAGCGGCTCGGGTATATCTGCCCCGAGGCAACCGCCGGAATTCCGGCCTTTGTCCGGATGAGACTTTGCAGGCAGGCTCGCTTGGAACGCGGAGAGGTGCGCAATGGGTCCAAACGACATGGTTTCGGGATTCTGCTTTTGCGGCGGGGTAGCCGTGGAAATTGCCGGCCCTCCGGCATTGTCCGCCATCTGCCATTGCAAGTCCTGCAGGGCCTGGCATGCCGCGCCCCTGAACGCCTTCAGCATCTGGCCTGCCAGCGGTGACAATTCGCGGTGAAACAATCACGTCCGCCACCAGCCCCGAGAGCCACCGGGTGTCCTGTGCGGCCTGCGGCGGTTCGGTTGCCATTCTCAAGCCCGGGATCGGGATGACCGCCGTTTTATCCCGTGATCTATGCGCCCGCGGCCCCTATCTTTTATCCCGAGCGCGTCATGGATATGGCCGACGGCCTGCCGAAATTCTCTGACCTGCCATCGGAACTGGGCGGAACAGGTGGGAAAGAGCCAGAGCCGTCGTCAACCCGGTGGCGTGTCGCCGATGCCTGAGGCGTCGGGCAAGCAGGCCGCGTCGGAACGCAGGCTGGGCACGATACTGGCGGCGGTTGTGGCCGGGTATTCCGCGCTGATCAAAGCCCATGAAGAGGAAACCATTGAGGCGGCCCAGCCCCTCTGGAACTCCGTCGTTGCGCCAATGGATCAGGGGGCGGAGGGACGGATTGTCAGGACCATGGGCGACGGAATTCTTGCGGACTTTCCCAGTGCCGTTCCGGGCTTGAGTGCGCAGACGCCGCGCCCGTTTCCATTTCGCGGTGAAATCGATTGGAACACATACCGGGCGGGTCTTGTCGCCGCCGGACTCTCTGTTTGACGACGGACACGGTAAAACGCGCATCCATGGTTTTCCCCCGCTCGATAGCAGTCTAGTGTTGCGCCATGAGTGATTTGATTGACGACCCCGTTCCGGGGCAGAACATGCCCGAATACACAGTCTCGGACTTGTCCGGCGAGGTGAAGCGCACGCTCGAAGGCGCATTCGGGCGAATCCGTGTGCGCGGCGAGGTTGGGCGAGTGTTCAAGGCGCGCTCCGGGCACCTCTACTACGACATCAAGGATGACCGGAACGTGCTGGCCTGCACCACCTGGAAGGGACAGATTTCGGGGCTGTCGGTGGTGCCCGAGGAAGGGCTGGAAGTGGTCGTCACCGGGCGCCTGACCGCCTTTGGCGCGCAATCGAAATACAACCTGAACGTTGACGAGGTTGCCGTCGCGGGGCAGGGCGCTCTGATGGCGCTCCTGGAAAAGCGCAAGAAACAGCTTGAGGCCGAAGGGCTGTTTGCGACCGAGCGCAAGAAACCGCTGCCGTTTCTGCCGCAGATCATCGGCGTGGTGACCTCGCCCTCGGGCGCGGTGATCCGCGATATCCTGCACCGGCTGCGCGACCGGTTCCCGCGAAAAGTGCTCATCTGGCCCGTGGCGGTGCAGGGGGCAAACTGCGCCCCCGAGGTCGCCCGCGCCATCGAAGGATTCAACAAGCTGACACCGGGCGGTGCGCTGCCCCGGCCCGATCTGATCATCGTCGCGCGCGGCGGCGGCTCGATCGAGGATCTCTGGGGCTTCAACGAAGAAGCCGTGGCCCGCGCGGCGGCGGCGTCGCAAATCCCGCTGATCTCGGCTGTGGGGCACGAAACCGACACCACTCTGATCGACTATGTGTCGGACCGCCGGGCGCCGACGCCGACCGCTGCCGCCGAGCTGGCGGTGCCGGTGCGGATGGAGCTTTTGGCCTGGACCGGCGAGCAGGGCGCGCGCCTGTCCCGCGCGGCAACGGATGCCGTGCAGCGCCGTTCTCAGCGCCTGCGGGACCTGTCCCGCGCCCTGCCGCGCGCCGACAGCCTGCTGGACACGCCGCGCCAGCGGCTGGACCAGATATCCGAACGCCTGCCGAACGCGCTGATCCGGGGGGTGCAGAACCGCCGCGTGAGACTGCTGGATATCTCGGCACATCTGCGTCCTTCGACCCTGCGCAATCTCGTCTCGACGCGCCGCGACCGCTGGAACAACCTGTCCTCGCGCCTGTCGCTGCGTCCGATTGCACGCGAACTCCAAAGCCGCCGTGACGCGCTGACACGCCTGTCCGAACGCCTTGAAACCGCGCAAGGCACGCGTATCGACCGGCTGCGCCAGCAACTCGACGCCACCGACCGGCTGCGCGAAACCCTCAGCTACAAGGCGACGCTTGGGCGCGGATATGCGGTGGTCCGGGCCGAGGGCGCGGTCGTGACCACCAGATCCCAGGCTGCCGGGCACAGCGTTCTGGAGATCGAGTTCACGGACGGCCGGATAACGACCGGAGCGACCGCATCCCCCAAAACTGCCGCAAGGAAATCCGAACCCGAGCCGCCCGATCAGGGCAGTTTGTTCTGATCCGATGCTGACGATCTGGGGCCGCAAAACGTCTTCGAATGTGCAGGCCCTGATGTGGTGCGTGGGAGAGCTTGGTCTGCCGTACAGGCGTCATGACATCGGTCATCGCTTTGGCGGGCTGACCTCCGACAGCTTCGCCGCGCTGAACCCGAACCGCACCATCCCGGTTCTGAAGGACGCAGACGGCGCGCCGATCTGGGAAACCGGCGCAATCCTGCGCTATCTCGCCGCCGCATACGGGAACGAGGCATTCTGGCCACGCAACCCGGCGCGGCGCGCGCATATCGACCAATGGGCCGAATGGGCCAAGATCAATGTCGCGATGGCCTTCACCGTCCCTGTTTTCTGGCGCGTGGTGCGCACACCAGAGGCCGCGCGCGATCCGAACGCCATTCTGGCCTCGACGCGAAACCTCGAACAGAAACTGGCCATCGCCGAACACAGGCTGGGCGATGGCCAGTTTCTTGTGGGCGAAGCCCTGACACTGGCGGATATCCAGTTCGGCCATATCCTGTATCGCTACTACGATATTGGCATCGACCGGGCGCATTTGCCGAATCTGGAGCGCTACTATCGCGACCTCTGCCACCGCCCCGCCTATCGCGAGCATGTGATGATCAGCTATGATGAATTGCGGGTGACCTGACCGGACGGGTCAAACCCCGACATCCGGCCCGTAACAGACCATTTCCTCGCCGATATCCTCGGCTTCATACAGTTCGGTCATCTCGGGATCGCCCTCGAAGCGGGCGACCAGCCCGCCGGGCGACCGGGTGAATTCCCAGCATTGCGGGTCCAGCCGGTCTTCGTAGATGAAACAGATCTGCCGGTCCCGCTCGTACCAGATGCCCTCTTTGCAGTCGCCATCCAGAAACGACCAGATGACGCGGCGGTTGGGCAGGTATTCCTCGACCCCGTAGGCCACGCCGTCAAAGCCGTAGAACAGCGTCTTGCCACGGGTATAGGTGTCAAAATCCTCGCCGGACATGGGTTCCGCTGACAGGGCCATTTGTCCGGTAATCAGCAGGGGAATCAAATAACGCATCAGCATGGTCGGATTGTGTCAGATCACGCCGCGGATCGCCACTCGCATTCGCGCCGGCCCGCGCGGGTTACCGCCTGAACAGAACACCCTGCGCCTGCTTGTCCCGATGATCGCCACGCAATTCGATATGCAGGTTCCGCCCCGCCTGTACCGCCGGGCGCGCGCCCACGGTTTCAAGCCATCGGGCAAAATGCGGCTTGTCCTCCAACGTCTGCTGCTGGCCTTCCCACAGGCTCGCCCAGCCCCAGATCGCCATGTCGGCAATGGAATAGAAATCGCCCGCCACGAATTCATGTTTGGCCAGCCGCCGGTCGAGCACGCCGTAAAGCCGCGCGACCTCGGTGCGATAGCGGTCCTTGGCATAGGGCAGATCCTGCGGCGGATCGAGATAGGGCGCGTATTTCAGAAAATGATGCGCCTGACCCGCCATCGGGCCGACGCCGCCCATCTGCCACATCAGCCATTCCTCGACCACAATCCGGTCACGCTCGGTTTCCCCGTAGAACTGCCCGGTTTTTCGAGCCAGATACATCAGGATCGCACCGCTTTCGAAAATCGAGACCGGCGCGCCGCCCGGTCCGTCCGGATCGATGATGGCAGGCATCCGGTTATTGGGCGCGATTTTCAGGAACCCGGGGTCGTGCTGGTCGCCCTTGCCGATATCGATCAGGTTGACGTTATAGGGCAGCCCCAACTCTTCCAGTGCGATGGAAACCTTCCACCCATTGGGCGTGGGCCAGTAATAAAGCTCGATCGGGGTTGCCATGTGCCTGAATCCTCCCGTTTGTCCGTCAGGATCATGGGGCTTTCCGGCCAGAGGGCAAGGGGGCACCGATCCGGTGACGGAAGCGTGAGCGTCGCCCGCTTCGGACTTGACGTGCGGGCAGGCCGGGCGTATGGGCAGTGCAGGAACCACGTGGCGATTTGTTACCGGATTGCGGGCCACGCTAAACAACACCGCTAAAAGGTCAGGATGAAAGACCCCTTTCGCTTGGCCGCGTCTGGGGTTTTTTGTTGGCGCCCTTGGATCGGCGCAGGAAGGGATTGAGATGAACGAGAACTGGAGCAAAGCGACCAAAGCCGTGCATGGGGGCATCCGGCGCAGCCAGTACAAGGAAGTGAGCGAGGCGATCTTCCTGACGCAGGGGTTTGTCTATGACACCGCCGAACAGGCCGAGGCGCGCTTCATCGAAGCCGGCCCCGACGAATTCATCTATGCCCGCTATGGCAATCCCACCGTTTCGATGTTCGAGCAGCGTATCGCCGCGCTGGAAGGCGCCGAGGACGCCTTCGCGACCGCCTCGGGCATGGCGGCGGTCAACGGTGCACTGACCTCGATGCTGAAGGCCGGGGATCACATCGTTTCGGCCAAGGCCCTGTTCGGCTCGTGCCTTTATATCGTCGAGAACATCCTGACCCGCTTCGGCGTAGAAGTTAGCTTTGTCGACGGTACCGATCTGGACCAGTGGCGGGCGGCGATTCGTCCTGACACAAAGGCGGTGTTTTTCGAATCCATGTCGAACCCCACGCTCGAGGTGATCGACATCGCCGGTGTCGCCGAACTGGCCCATGCGGCCGGTGCTCTCGTGGTGGTGGACAACGTGTTTTCGACCCCCGTCTTCTCCGGCGCCATCGAGCAGGGTGCCGATGTGGTCATCTATTCGGCGACCAAGCATATCGACGGTCAGGGCCGTGCGCTGGGCGGCGTGATCCTGGGCACGCGCGACTTTATCCGGGGCACTGTGGAACCCTATCTCAAGCATACAGGAGGCGCGCTCAGCCCGTTCAATGCCTGGATCATGCTGAAAGGGCTCGAGACGATGGCGTTGCGGGTCAACGCGCAGTCGGCAACCGCGCTGAGCCTGGCCGAAGCGCTCGAAGGTCATCCGGCGCTGGAGCGGACCTTGTTCCCGGGCCTGGCCTCGCATCCGCAGCACGCGCTGGTGCAGCGGCAGCTGGGCGGCAAAGGCGGCACGGTCTTGTCGCTGGACATCAAGGGTGGCAAGGCGGCGGCGTTTGCTTTCCTCAACGCAATGACGGTGCCGGTGATCTCGAACAATCTCGGTGACGCGAAATCCATCGCCACCCACCCCGCGACGACAACCCACCAGCGCCTGAGCGACGAGCAGCGGGAAGAACTGGGAATCACCCCTGGCCTGATCCGCCTGTCCATCGGTCTGGAGGATGCGGGCGACCTGCTGGCCGATATCAAACAGGCACTTGACGCTTCGCAGCGCTGAAATCCGCGCGCCGAAGGCATGTCGAAATGCCTTTGGCCTTGCCGCGCCGTGACACATTTGCCGCCCGATGCGGTCACTACGTGGCGCATGACATACATGCGCCGGTTGCCGGTCCTGCAGAAAGCGCCGACGGATCGGTCAGATCAAACGGCCCGAATCTCGAAATCACGGCGGATTCAGTCGAAAAGCGGCGGTTTTCGCGCGATATTCAGTACAAGTTTTGGTACTTCGCAGAAAAAAGCACTAGATTGGAACTTGCCGGAAAGTCGTCTATATACTGGCGACCCGACCAGGAAACGCGCCGATGAACATCCACCCTCGCGACATTGACGAGAGCCCCAATCGTGAACAGGCCGCCGAAGCACTGGCGCTGTTGCGGAAATGGGCGCAATCCGCCAACCCGGCGGAGATCAGCAAGCTGGACCCGGCGGTTGCCCGTCTGGTGCCCGGTCTGTTGCCGGTGAACTACCCGCTGCTGTCGCGGGACTATCCTGAAAATTTCTCGGCTGACGATGCCTACAGGGCGACACTGCCCGATCTTCAGAACGGCCCCTCCAGTCTGATCCGGGGCGCCAAACAGCAGATCCAGCATGTGGGCATCTCCAATTTCCGCCTGCCGATTCGCTTTCACCGCAAACATGGCGAGGATCTGACGCTGGAAACCTCGGTCACCGGCACCGTCAGCCTGGAGGCCGGGAAAAAGGGCATCAACATGTCCCGGATCATGCGGTCGTTCTACAAGCATGCCGAGCGCACATTCAGCTTTGAGGTGATCGAAGCGGCGCTGAGCGACTACATGACCGATCTGGACAGTTTCGATGCCCGTATTCAGATGCGGTTTTCCTATCCCGACCGGATTGAAAGCCTGCGCTCAGGCTTGTCGGGATATCAGTATTACGACATCGCGCTGGAACTGGTCGAACAGGGCGGCGTGCGGCTAAAGATCATTCATCTCGACTACGTCTATTCCTCGACATGCCCCTGTTCACTGGAGTTGAGCGAACATGCGCGATCTGTGCGCGGCCAGTTGGCGACGCCACATTCGCAGCGCTCGGTGGCGCGTATATCGGCGGTGGTGGACCCGGATGCCGATTGCCTGTGGTTCGAGGATCTGATCGCGCTCTGCCGCCGCGCGGTGCCGACCGAGACGCAGGTCATGGTCAAGCGCGAGGATGAACAGGCCTTTGCCGAACTCAATGCCGCCAACCCGATCTTTGTCGAGGATGCGGCGCGGCTGTTTTGTGCGGAATTACAGGCAGATCACCATATCGGTGATTTTCGCGTGATCGCGAGCCATCAGGAAAGCCTGCACAGCCATGATGCGGTCTCGATCCTGACCGAAGGCCCGACATTTGCGGCATCAAGCCTCGATCCCAAATTGTTCAACACCCTGTTCCACGTCGGCTGAACCCGGCCCACAGTTGCACGCAAAACGTGCGATCGGTGGCTTTTTGCTCATCGCGCCAAAAAACGCTGCACTGCGGCAAAAAATGCCGCGACAGCGATATATATTGCCGTAAGGTAAACTTGGCGGCAGCCGTGCCGGTTCGAAATGGGAAGGGCCTGGGATGTGCAAATTCTATGGTTTCAGTGCCGGCGATCGGCCGGGATTTCCTTTCGCGGCATTGTCCGCCAGCCGATTCTTTAAAGGAGACACTCTTCAATGAATCCGATTTCTCAACCGTTCGAGTATCAGGCCGCCGCGATGCGTTTGGCAGGCTATATACTGACAAACAACCTGCGGATCATGCAGATCATGACCTGCTCGGTGCTCGACGCTCCTATGGCGCAGGTGCGCGCACTTCGGATCGCCTCGTCCCGGCCCTCAAGCCAGGCCCGGACAATCGAAGCGGCAGGCGCGGTCAAGCCGGAAACGGTGGCAGCCGCGATTCCGGGCGAAGATTCCGACGATACGAAAACCAAAGTTGTCGGCTCCAGACCGCGGGTCCGGTCGAAACAATCGGCACCGGCCAAAAAAACGAGAGCGGATTCAAGGGTCGCCGCCAGAAAGGTGAACCCAAAAAGGGCGCAAGCGCCGAAGCCCGGGCAGAGTTCAAAAACAGTGACCCCGGCAAGCAAAACACCAGGGGCTGCGACGCCGAACAGTGAAACTGATGGCACGAAGTCCGCGCAACCGACCGCGCCAAAACAGGCGCCGGTTCAGCCAACCAGTGTGACCGCGCCCGCGCTGCAGGCATCCGAATCGAAGAAGCAGGAAGCCAGCCCCAAGCCATTGCCGTCGGGTATCGAGGCGAAGACTTCGCCAATCGGCACCAAAACCAAATCGCCCGATCAGGTTCTGAAGACCACTGCAGCGAACAAGGCTGACGCAACGGCCGCGCCCGCTGCACCTTTGGTATCGTCGCCGAAACCTGCCCCGGCACGGACCGCGCCGGACAATAAAGCCGCCGCGAAACCGGCAGGCGGCAGAACGCGGTCACCGTCGCAGCCGCCGGCAATGCCGGATCGAAAGCCGAAATCCGATCGTTAGGCGGCGGCCTTTGCCTTGACAGGGCCGGAATGACGCGCCAACGCTGCGCGTCATGATTGACCTGCGCCCTGTCGGATACGTGATCGGCCTTCTGGTGGCCATTCTTGGCGCGACCATGCTGTTTCCGATGCTTGCCGACCTGATCGAAGGGCGCGGTGAATGGCATGTGTTTCTGGAAAGTTCGGTGATTACGCTGCTTTCGGGGACCGTGCTGGCGCTCAGTTGCGCCAATAGCGTGCGTGAGGGTCTGACGATTCGTCAGACCTTTCTGGTCACGACGACGGTCTGGGTTGCCCTGCCGTTTTTCGGAGCGCTGCCACTGATGCTCGGGGAAACCGAACTGCGCTTTGTGGACGCGTTTTTCGAGGCCATGTCCGGTCTCACCACAACCGGCTCGACGGTGATATCCGGGCTTGACGACCTGCCGCGCGGTATCCTGTTGTGGCGCGGCATCCTGCAATGGCTGGGCGGGATCGGGATCATCGTCGTGGCGATGGTGTTCCTGCCGGAACTGCGCGTCGGCGGGATGCAGATCTTCCGCTCGGAAGGCTTTGAGACCATGGGAAAAATCCTGCCTCGCGCGCAGGAGATCGCGGGGCAGATTTCCTATATCTATATCGGACTGACATTGGTTTGCGCCTTTGTCTATACCACCCTGGGCATGAGCTTTTTCGATTCTCTCGTCCATGCGATGACCACTATCGCCACCGGAGGGTTTTCCAACTACGACGCTTCGTTCGGCACGTTTTCAGGCCCGGCGGAATATGCGGCGTCGATCTTTATGATTCTGGCGGCGCTGCCCTTTGTCAGATATGTGCAGCTGGTGAACGGCTCTGCCCGCCCGCTTTGGCGCGACAGCCAGATTCGCGCCTTTCTGATCACCATCGCGGTGCTTGTGGCGGTCACCACCATTGTCCTGACCAGAATCTTTCCTCACCACATCGAACGGGCCTTCCGCGAGGCGTTGTTCAACATCACCTCGATCATATCGGGCACCGGATATGCCAGCGTCGACTATATGAACTGGGGCAGTTTCCTGATCATGGTCTTTTTCTTCATCGGCCTGATCGGTGGGTGCGCCGGATCGACCGCCTGTTCGATCAAAATTTTCCGGTATCAGTTGCTGTTCGCCTCGATCAGGACCCAGATCCAGCGGATCCGATCGCCGCACGGCATCTTCACGCCGCGCTACGACGGCCGCCCGGTCGGGCCCGACGTGCTCAGCTCGGTCATGAGCTTTTTCGTATTCTTCGTGGTGTCGATGGGGATCTTGTCCTGGGGCCTGGCGCTGACGGGGCTTGACTTCATCACCGCCGTTTCCGGCGCGGCGGCGGCGCTGGCCAATATCGGCCCCGGGCTGGGCCCGCAGATCGGCCCGTCGGGAAATTTCGCGGGGCTGAACGACACTGCCAAATGGATGCTGTCGGCGGGGATGCTGATCGGGAGGCTGGAATTGCTGGCCGTATACGTGATCTTCACCGTCAAATTCTGGAGAAACTGATGAAAAGGCCGCTCGGTGCGCAAATTTCGCACATGCTCAGGGATCGGGGGGTCGAGGTCATTTTCGGCATCCCCGGCGTGCACAATCAGGAAATGTACCGGGGCATCGAAGAGGCCGGCATAACCCACGTCCTGGCCCGCCACGAACAGGGCGCGGGGTTCATGGCCGACGGCTATGCCCGCGCCACCGGCAAGCCGGGCGTGGCCTATGTGATCACCGGGCCGGGCCTGTGCAACATCATGACGCCGATGGGGCAGGGCTATTCGGATTCGGTTCCGATGCTGGTGATCTCGTCCTGTCTCGACGAAACCTCGGCGCGGCGCGGGCAATTGCACCAGATGAAGGATCAGGAGGGTGCTGCGGCGGCGGTCTGCGACTGGTCCCACACCGCCAACACGCCCGAGGCCGCCTATGCCCTGATCGAACGCGCCTTCGAAGAGTTCGAGGTCGGACGCCCCCGGCCCAAGCATGTTCAGGTGCCGATCTCCCGGCTTCAGAGTGATGCCGAACCGGCGCCTTTCCCCTATCAGCCCGCGCTGCGCACCAGGGCACAGAAACCCGATGTCGCCCCGGTTGTCTCGTTGCTGAACATGGCGCGGCGGCCTCTGTTCATCCTTGGTGGAGGCACGAAATCGAACCTGTGGCGGCAGATACTCATACAGCTCGGTGCGGCCTGTTTCACCACATATGGGGGGCGCGGTATGGCCGGGGCGGGATATGCGCTCGATTTCGGCGCGGCCCTGGCACGCCCCGGCAGCGCCGAGGTGATCGCCTCGGCCGATCTGGTCGTGGCCGTCGGCGCCGAACTGGCCGAGGTCGACCTGTGGCGCGAAGATCTGGGCCACGCGGCTCCGCTGATCCGGGTCGATATCGACGCGGCAGTTCTGGCGGATGGCCAACGTGCCACGGTCAAGCTGCAGGCCGATGGCGAAAGCTTTGCCCATGCACTGTGGGAGGAAAGCGACGCCCTCAAGCCGGCGACCGGGTGGAGCGCGGAAGAGGTAGCCGAGGCAAAGGCGCGCTGGCGGGCCGAGGTCGATGCTGACCGTCCCGGCATCGTCCCGGTGATTGATGCGCTGCAGGCCGCAATGCCGGCCAATGCGATGATCTATTCCGACATGACCCAGTTCGCTTATGTGGCCAAGGAAGTATGGGAAATGCCCTATCCCTATCATTGGCATCACCCGACCGGGTTCGGCACGCTGGGTTATGCGCTGCCAGCCGGGATCGGTGGCGCGGTTGCCCGGCGCGGCAAACCCACGGCGGTGATCGCGGGCGATTATGGCTTTCACTACACGATGCAGGAACTGGGCGTCGCGGTCGAACTTGGTCTGCCGCTTCCGATCATCCTGTGGGATAACGGCAAGCTGAAAGAGATCGAGGACAGCATGGTCCGCAGTCAGATCGCACCGAACGCGGTGATTGCCCGCAACCCCGATTTCTGCAAGCTGGCCGAAGCCTTCGGGGCCGCCTCGGCCGCACCCCGGACACTGGACCAGATGCAGGAGGTGGTACGCGCCGCCTTTCAGGCTGACGGGCCGACCCTGATCCGGCTGACACCCGAGATTGGCTGACCGGCGCCCCAATATGGGGCAACAAAAAAGCCCGCGGCGAAGGAAACGCTGCGGGCTATCTTTTGCGTCAACTCAGGTTCAGTCCCAGCAACTGACCAGAACGGTCATCCCCAGGGCGCGGCGCAGCAACTCGTTGGGCGAGATGCTGTCTGCGTTACCGGCTGTCTGCGGGCTCAGCCCCTTGTCGGTGAGCGCGGTTTCCAGCGCCGTGGACGCCGCCGCCAGGCTGACATCGCGCGGCAGGGTCTGCCCCGACCTGGGGTTGGGCAACAGCATGCCCAGAACCGCGCCGGTCTGATCAAAGACCGGCCCGCCGACATCGCCGCTTTGTGCCTCCAGCTCCAGCCGTGACAAGTTCGCATTGCCATCGAGACCCCGAATGTCGGCCAGCCTGCCATAGGTCAGCGTGGGCGAGCCAAGCGCACCCTCATAGGAATACCCCGCAACCGCCACCTCGGATTGCAGCCGGGGTGTGGCGGTCACGAACTGCGCCACGGACATCGGCACCAGCGCCTCGGTCGGGCGCAGCAATGCCACGCCAAGGCCCGCATCGCCGCCGATCACTTCGGCGGCATGGCTGTCGTTCAGCGTGATCCGGGCGCAGCCTTCGGTCACCTCGCTTACAGTGGCGACAGTGCCGCCGGCATCCACGAAAAAGCCCGAACGCGCCAGCCGGGGTTTGCGGAGGCTGAGACCGGCAAGCAGGTCGATGCTCTGCCCGGCCTCGACGCCCGCGCCATCGGCAAGCACCCCGTCAGTGCGGGCAAAGCTGGCCTTCATGGCCGCCAGAATCCGCGCCCGGCGGGCCTCGTCCCCTTCCGGCCAGACCAGCGTGAAACCCTTGATCTCGCCGTTCTTCAGCCCGGCCTGGGTATAGCTGACGATCCCCTTGCCGCGCCCCTCCAGCGTGAAGCTGTCGCGGCTGAACTCGCGCGGTCCCTCCAGGGGCACGATCTCCAGCGACTGCATGACATCGTAAAGGCCACGCAGCGTCGCCCGGTCGCCCTGCTGGCTGATCAGCAGAACCTGCGCGCCCAGATCCGAGGCGCTTTCGAAATGCGCAAAGGGCGCCTCGTAGCGGGTGAAACCGACGACCTGCAATGGCAGATCCATCTCGATTCCGGCGTCGCGGTCGGCATGGCGCTTCATCCCGACACTGATCAGCGGCGCGTTATAGTCGTCCATCAGGATCTTGCGCTGCTTCGTGGTCAGAACCCCGGTCGGCTCGAAACCCTTGTTGTATTGCCAATCCTCCATCGACCGGCGCGTCCCGGCCCCGAACGCCCCGTCAATGGCCGAACTGTAAAAGCCGGCAGCCTGCAAAGCGGTCTGCAGGCCCTTGCGCTCGTCCGCGCTCAATCGCCGCTCGCTGCGGCGGGCCTCGGCCACGGTTTCGTCCGGCAGATTGTCCGGGGATTGTACCGCCTGCTGCGACTGTCCGGTGCTTTCAACAGGGGCGGTTGCCGTGCCCGAACCCGGAACACTTGCGCCAATCGGCCAGAATTGCTGGCCCAGCGCCTGTGGCAATGCGATGAAACTGTCCTGCGGGATCTGCCCTTCGATGCGATAGACGCGCAACACCTGCTCGGCGTCGGACCGGGCATAGGGCCCAAGCACGATCGCGTACCAGCCCTGACGCAGTTGGAAACCGTTCACGTCGGCCAGATAGTCGGAATAGACCTGCGCCCGCTCCTGCGCCTTCCGCAGTGACGGCTGCGCCTCGATCTGTACCCAGGCCGTGTCGCCCTGACCCTGCTGCGCCAGCGCGCCGCCCAAACCAAAGAATAGTAAAACGACCAAAGTCGCGAATGCTCGTACCATGTGTTGTCCCGCGTTCCGGAGCCTTATCTTTGCGAAACCTTATGCAGGATTTTGCGGCAAACGCCATGCCTGCGGCGACTGATGGGCCGGGTGTGGCGGCGGCGCGACAGCGCAGGGCTGCGTCAGGGCTCAATGGGCCGTTGACGCCCCCGGACCCCTTGCATAGGAAAGGCACGACCCATCGGAACCGGGTGGACGCACCCAGAAGGAACGCCATGACCGACAAGCCCAACGCGCCGCGCTCTTTTCAGGAGATCATCCTGCGTCTGCAAAACTATTGGGCGTCAAAGGGATGCGCCATCCTGCAACCTTATGACATGGAGGTGGGCGCAGGCACCTTCCACCCCGCGACCACCCTGCGGGCGCTGGGTGCCAAGCCATGGGCGGCGGCCTATGTGCAGCCCTCGCGCCGCCCCACCGACGGGCGCTATGGCGAAAACCCGAACCGTTTGCAGCACTATTACCAGTACCAGGTTCTGATCAAACCCAGCCCGCCGGATCTGCAGGATCTGTATCTGGGCTCATTGCAGGCCATCGGAATCGACATGGACCTGCACGACATCCGCTTTGTCGAGGACGACTGGGAAAGCCCCACCCTGGGCGCCTGGGGGCTGGGCTGGGAGGTCTGGTGCGACGGCATGGAGGTCAGCCAGTTCACCTATTTCCAGCAGGTCGGCGGCCACGACTGCGCCCCGGTCTCGGGTGAGTTGACCTATGGTCTGGAGCGTCTGGCGATGTATGTGCTGGGCATCGACCATGTGATGGACATGCCCTTCAACGACCCGCAATCGCCCAGCCCGCTGAGCTATGGCGACATCTTCAGGCAGACCGAAGAAGAATATGCCCGCTGGAATTTCGACGTGGCCAATACCGAGGTGCTGCTGCGTCACTTTGAGGAGGCCGAGGCCGAATGCGCCGCCATCCTGGCGCAGGCGCATGACGACCCGAAAACCGGCAAGCGCATCATCATGGCGCATCCCGCCTATGACCAGTGCATCAAGGCAAGCCACATCTTCAACCTGCTGGACGCGCGCGGGGTGATCTCGGTTACCGAGCGTCAGGCCTATATCGGTCGCGTCCGGGCGCTGGCCAAACAATGCGCCGACGCCTTCGTGCAGACGGAGGCGGGCGGGCACGCGGCCTGATGGGGGTGGACTGTTCAGGCCAATCCCGGCAACAGCGCCTTCAGGCCATCGGTGATCATGCCGATGGCGATAGCGGCAAGGATCATCCCCATGAACCGGCTCATGATCACGCGGGCGGTGTTGGACAGCCGCTGCGACAGCGCCGCCGCATTCCAGAACGTGAGCGCCACCAGCGCCACCACGAAAAGAAAGACCAGCACATAGGCGATCAGATGCGCGGTGCCGGTGATCTTGTGGGCATAGATGACCAGCGTGGTGATGGTGCCGGGGCCGACGAGAATGGGGAAGGCCAGTGGATAAAAGGCCACCGTCTCGGGCGCGGGATAGGCCTGTTGTTCCCCCTTGGTGCCATGGTGCGAACTGGTCTCGTTCCCGTGCAGCATGTTGAACGCGATGTAAAGAACAACCAAGCCGCCCGCGACACGGAAATCGTTGACGCTGATCCCGAACAGTTTCAGCACCTGCTCGCCGATGGCGGCAGAGCCCGCGCCCAGAATGATGCAGTAAAGCGCGGTCTTCAGCGCGATCTTGCGCTGGTCCGCCAGCGCCGCGCCGCTGGTCATGCTCAGGAACACCGGCAGATTCGTGACCGGGTTCATGATGGCAAAAAGCGCGCCGAAAAACCCGACGGCAAAGCTTGTGTCCATGTCCGGCGCTCCTTTTCGTTTTGCCGCTGCCCCAAACCTGACCGATTTTTGACCGGCCCGAAAGAGGCGGCCTGATCCAAGGAGATCGACTATGACGGGAAAGATACTGGTTGTGTTCCTGTTGCTTTGCTGCGCCGCTGCGGGCGTGGCGATGTATTACCTGCAGGTCTATGGGTTCTACTATGACGTCGCCGCGCGTCCGGGTCAGGATGTGGCGCTGGTGACCCGCGCCGACGACACGCCCGAGGCGATAGACTATTCCGGCTTCCAGGCCATCGACGCCGACAGCTCTCCGATCCGTTACCGCGCCTGTTTCCAGACCGGTCTCGGCCTCGATGAACTGTCGGCCAGATACGCCGTCGTGGAAGGTGCCGAACCCCTGACCGCGCCGGGATGGTTCGACTGTTTCGACGCGGCGGCGATCGGCAGCGCTTTGCAAAACGGCACCGCGCGCGCGTATCTCGGGGCCAAGAACATCCATTTCGGCGTCGACCGCATCGTCGCCGTCACCGAGACCGGGCAGGGCTATGTCTGGCACGCGCTCAACAATTGCGGGCAAAAGGCCTATGACGGCACCGTGGTCGGCGAAGAATGCCCGCCCCGTCCGGAACAGTAAGAGGGGCAGGCGGCGCTTATGGAAATACCGGGCTTCATCACCGCAACGCTGGGCTTCGCGGTCTATCTGGCCGGGGCCGAGATCAACGCGCGCGCCGCTGTCCTGCGGCGCTATAACATCCCCGAACCCGTCACCGGCGGCCTGCTGGCCTCGCTTGTTCTGCTGGCGCTCTACCTGATCTCGGGGATCGAGTTGAATTTCGATCTGCGCCCGCGCGATTTCCTGCTGGTGCTGTTCTTTGCCGGGATCGGCCTGAACGCCCGGTTCTCCGATCTGCTGGCGGGGGGCAGGCCGTTGTTCCTGCTGCTGGTGATCACGCTGTTCTGCATGATCGTGCAGAACCTGATCGGCGTCGCCGGGGCCTGGCTGTTTGGTTTTCCGGCTCAGGTGGGCGTGCTGTTCGGCTCCGCTTCGCTGATCGGCGGGCACGGCACCGCCATCGCCTGGGCGCCGCAGGTGGCCGAGCTGACCGGCTTTCAGGGCGCGGTGGAACTGGGCGTGGCGGTCGCCACACTGGGGCTTGTCCTGGCCGCGCTCATCGGTGGTCCGGTGGCGAAATTTCTGGTGGAAAAGCACGATCTGACCTCATCGAACCCGGATGAGGAACTGATTGTCGGCGTCTCCGGCACCCGCGACGACGCGCCCGACCGGATCGATCATCACTCGGTCATGCGGGTCCTGCTGTATCTCAACATCTCCATCGTTCTCGGCTTCATGGCGCATCAGGCCATTCAGGCCGCCGGGATCATGCTGCCGCTGTTCGTGCCCTGCCTGATCCTGGCCATCGTCGTGGGCAACCTGCGCACCGCTCTGTTCCCCGGCGCACCGCCAATCACCCGCACGGCGGCTCTGGGGCTGGTCTCGGAATTTTCGCTGGGCGCGTTTCTGGCCATGTCGCTGATGAGCCTGCAACTCTGGACCATCGCCGGGCATGGTCTGGCCATTGGCGCCATCATGCTGGCCCAGACCGCTTTCACCGTTATATTCGTCATCCTCGGCCTCTTCGTCATCATGGGGCGCAGCTATCTGGCGGCGGTGCTCGCCTCGGGTTTTGCCGGGTTCTCGCTGGGGGCCACGCCCACCGCTATCGCGAATATGACCGCCGTGACCAAGCAATATGGCCCGTCGCCTATTGCCTTTATCGTGCTCCCCCTTGTATCCGCCTTCTTCGTGGACATCGCCAATGCCATCGTCATCCAGACGATCGTCAATTTCTAAGGACCGACCATGCCCGACCTGCTGATCGAACTGTTTTCCGAGGAAATCCCCGCGCGCATGCAGACCCGCGCGGGCGAGGATCTGAAAAAGCGGATCACCGATGGTCTGGTCGAGGCCGGTCTGACCTATGCCCATGCCGCCGCCCTGACCACGCCGCGCCGCCTGACGCTGGCGGTCGAAGGGCTGCTGGCCGCCAGCCCCACCATCCGCGAGGAACGCAAAGGCCCAAAGGTCGGCGCGCCCGACAAGGCCGTCGAGGGGTTTCTGCGCGGCGCCGGGATCACCCGCGACCAGCTTGAGGAACGCGATACCCCCAAGGGTGCGGTTTATTTCGCCACCATCGAAAAACCCGGCCGCCCGGCGGCGGAAATCGTGGCCGAGGTGCTTGAGGCGACGATCCGCAATTTTCCCTGGCCGAAATCCATGCGCTGGGGCGCGTCATCGTTGCGCTGGGTGCGCCCGCTGCATTCGATCCTGTGCATCCTCACCGACGAGACCGGCGCGCAGGTGGTGCCGCTGGAGGTCGAGGGGGTCAGGTCGGGCGACAAGACCGAGGGCCACCGCTTCATGGCGCCGGGCCGTTTCCCTGTCACGTCGTTCGACGACTATGCCGCCAAGCTGAAACGCGCCCATGTGATCCTGTCGCCCAGCGAGCGGGCCGAACATATCTGGAACGAAGCGCAGAACATGGCCTTTGCCGCCGGTCTGGAACTGGTCGAGGACAAGGGCCTGCTGGCCGAGGTCGCCGGGCTGGTCGAATGGCCCGTGGTACTGATGGGGCAGATCGACGCCGAATTCCTCGATCTTCCTCCGGAAGTGCTGCAGACCTCGATGAAAGAGCATCAGAAATTCTTTTCGGTCCGCAATCCGAAAACGGGCCGGATCGAACGCTTCGTCACCGTTGCCAACCGCGAGACGGCGGATAATGGCGCGACCATTCTGGCGGGCAACCAAAAGGTGCTGTCGGCGCGTCTGGCCGATGCCAAGTTCTTCTGGGACAACGACCTGCGCGTGGCCAGATCGGACATCGCCCAATGGACCCGCGCGCTTGAGAACGTGACCTTCCACAACAAGCTGGGCACACAGGCCGAACGGATCGACCGCATCGCCGCACTGGCCCGCGAACTGGCCCCGGTGACGGGCGCAGATGTCGATCAGGCCGAGAAAGCCGCGCGTCTGGCCAAGGCCGATCTGAATTCCGAGATGGTCTATGAATTCCCCGAACTTCAGGGGCTTATGGGGCGGTATTACATCGAAGCGGCAGGGGAAGACGCCGCCGTGGCCGCCGTGGCGCAGGAACATTACTCACCTCTGGGTCCGTCCGACGACGTGCCGACCGCGCCGCTGTCTGTGACCGTTGCGCTGGCCGACAAGCTGGACACGCTGACCGGGTTCTGGGCGATTGATGAGAAACCCACGGGATCGAAAGACCCGTTCGCCCTGCGGCGGGCAGCACTTGGGGTTATTCGGTTGGTTCTTACCAGCGATCTCCGCTTGGATTCTTCCAATTTGATATTTGGGCACTTCAAGCACTTTGGAGAGACCGAATTGAAAGGTGAAATTCGGAAAGAGGCGCAAATCTTGCGTGATCAACACGAGAACCCTGAAGATCGGGTTTCGCCAAAACTCGATGATCTGGTAGAAAATTTGGCCTCAGAGACGTTCAAGAGTGATGAATCCGCTGCTGACCTCCTCTCCTTCTTCCACGACCGTCTCAAGGTCTTCCTCCGTGACGAGGGCATCCGCCACGATATCATCGACGCCTGTATCGCGATGGAGGGCAATGACGACCTCAACCTGCTGGTCAAACGCGCCCGCGCGCTGAATGCGGTGATCACGACCGAGGATGGCGAGAACCTCGTGCAGGGCTTCAAGCGCGCCAACAACATCCTGACCCAGGCCGAGGAACAGGACGGGGTGGAATATTCCTATGGCGCCGATATCAAGTTCGCCGAGGCCGACAGCGAAAAGGCGCTCTTTACGGCGCTGACCGGGGCCGAGACGAAAATCGCCCCCGCCCTCAAGGCCGAGGATTTCCCCGCGGCGATGGCGGCGATGGCGGCCCTGCGCGCGCCGATCGACGCCTTCTTTGAAGAGGTCCAGGTCAACACCGATAATGCCGTCGTGCGCCGAAACCGGCTGAACCTGCTGAACCAGATCCGCCAGGTCTGTTCCTCGGTCGCCGATCTGACCCGGATCGAAGGCTGAGTGACCGGGCGCGCCCCAAGCGCCCGACATCACTCTTGCGCCACGGACAAAGCCGCTTATGCTGCAGGCAAGCGAAAGGATGCCGCAGTGCAGAATAATCCGGATACCACCCTCATCACCCCCAGCGCCCCGGTGGCGACCACGACCCATGGCGGGCGGGCCAAATGCCTGCAGCGTCTGGTGCGCCTCGACCTTCCGGTGCCGCGTACCGTGGCGCTGTCGTTCAACTCGGTGCATCACATCGCCGAAGGCGAGGTCCCCGATATCGCCGCCATTCTGGATCAGTTCGACCCGGCGACGCTGCTTTGTGTCCGGCCCAGTTCCGAAGATCCCGACTGGGGCGGTCCCGGCGCCATACTGAACATCGGCATGAACGATGCCCGCTATGTCGATCTGTCCGACACGATGGGGGTCGAAGCGGCGGCGGCGCTCTATCTGCGCTTCGTTCAAAGCTACGCGATCCACGTGGCGCGGCTGGACCCGGACGTGTTCGACGATATCGAGGCCGATGGCCGCGAGGGCCTGCGCCAGTCGCTGCGCGCCTATGAGGATGAAACCGACGAAAGCTTTCCCCAGGATCGCGGCGAACAACTGATCGCGGTGCTGCGGTCGATGGCGCGGGCATGGGACGGCACGTCGGCCCGGCTGCTGCGGCAGGCCAAGGGGGCGCCGGCGGATGCCGGTCTGGGTCTGGTGGTGCAGGAAATGATCCCCGGTGTCGGGCAGGGCGAATGCGGATCGGGCGTGCTGCAACTGATCGACCCGACGACCGGATTGTCGCAGATCACCGGCCGCTATCTGAGTCAGTCGCAGGGCCGCGATGCGCTGGGCGAGGGGGTTTCGGCGCTCTATCTTGAAAAAGACCGGCGCGGACAGTCACTGGAAGATGTCGCGCCCGAAGCCTTCGCCGCCCTGAAAGACCATGCCGCCCTGATGCGCCGGAAGCTGCGCGAGGAAATGCAGGTCGAGTTCGTGATCGAGAATGGCCATGTCCATATTCTCGACGGTGTCCGCGTCCAACGCGGCGCACGGGCGGCCGTGCGCATCGCCGTTCATCTGGCCGAAGACGGTATCATCACTCCACAAGAGGCGGTGATGCGGATCGATCCGCATTCGGTCAACGAACTGCTGCACCGGCAGGTGCATCCCGAAACCCGCCGCGACATTCTGGCGAAGGGGATCGGGGCCAGCCCCGGCGCGGCTACGGGCCGGATCGTCTTTACCGCCGCCGAGGCGCAGGCCAGCGCGTCGCGGGGCGAGGCCTGCATTCTGGTGCGCAGTGAGACCTCGCCCGAGGACGTGCGCGGCATGCATGCCGCCGTGGCCGTTCTGACCGAAAAGGGCGGCATGACCAGCCATGCGGCGGTGATCGGGCGCGGCATGGGCCTGCCTTGTATCGTCGGCGCATCGGACATGCGCTTCCGGATCAAGGAACGGCAACTTGTGGCCCCGGACGGGCGGGTGTTCCGGACCGGCGATATCCTGACCATCGACGGCAGTTCCGGGCAGGTCCTGGCGGGCGAGCCCGACATGCTGGAAGCGGCACAGGACGACTGTTTTCAGACCCTGATGGCCTGGGCCGACGCCGAACGCGATATCGGCATCCGGGCCAATGCCGATACCCCCGACGACGCCCAGACCGCGCGCAACTTCAACGCGCAGGGCATCGGCCTGTGCCGGACCGAGCACATGTTCTTCGATCCGGGTCGCCTGACCGTAATGCGCGAGATGATCTTTGCCCAAACGCCGTCAGGGCGCGCGGCAGTTCTGGAACGTCTGTTGCCCATGCAACGTGATGATTTTGTGAAACTTTTCAAAATCATGGAAGGGCAGCCTGTCTGCATCCGCCTGTTCGACCCGCCTTTGCACGAGTTTCTGCCAACCACCCGCAGCGGCCAGCGCGAACTTGCCGATGCGCTGGACCTGCCGGTCTCGGATGTCGAGCGCCGGGTCGCCGCGATGACCGAATACAATCCCATGCTGGGCCTGCGCGGCGTGCGCCTGGGCGTCACCGTGCCGGAAATCTACGACATGCAGGCCCGCGCCATATTCGAGGCGACGCTTGAGGCCAGCCGCGAAGGCGAGCCGGTGGTGCCCGAGGTGATGATCCCGCTGGTCTCTGCCAAGCGCGAGGTGGAACTGGTCAAGGCGCGCATCGATGCGGTGGCGGCGGCGGTGGCCTCGGAACAGGACAAAGAGTTCGACTACCGTCTGGGCGTGATGGTGGAAACCCCGCGCGCCTGCCTGCGCGCCGATGAAATCGCGCCGAACACAGCATTTCTGAGCTTTGGCACCAATGACTTGACGCAGATGACCTATGGCCTGTCCCGCGATGATGCGGGCCGTTTCATGTCGGCCTATGTGAACCAGCAGGTCTTTGCCGAAGACCCGTTTCATGTGCTCGACACCGACGGCGTGGGCGAACTTCTGCAACTGGGTGCTGAACGCGGGCGCAGGGCGCAACCGGAGGTCACCCTGTCGGTTTGCGGAGAACATGGCGGCAACCCCGAATCAATCGCCTTTTGCCGGTCCGCGGGGTTCGACTATGTCTCGTGCTCGCCCTTCCGTGTGCCGGTCGCTCGGCTGGCTGCCGCTCAACTGGCAATTTCGTCCAAACTTGGGGGTTGACAAAGCCCGTGAACCCCAAATTTAGTGGTGTTTGAGCGTACTTGAGGTCGCAGAATCTTGCCTGGACGGGCATGATTCCTCTTGCTTTTTCCCAGGAACTGGACCTTTGGCGCCAAGTGCGCTAAGAGCCTCCTCGCGCCCGCCGGGGGAGGGTTTGGCGCGTTATGTGCCTGTGCGAGGTTTTCTGAATGATACGCTTTGTTGCTGCCACGGCGGTTCTGGCCGCTTTTTTGTTTCCAACTGCATCCAGTGCTGAACGCGATTCGGTCTATTCCGGCGGCGCGGAAGTCGTGTCCCGGAGCGAGCCGCTGGCTCAAAACTTTCGCGACTATCTGAAACTTTTCCAGCGCGAAAAGGAAGCCGAACCGGTCAAGGTGAGCTACACCCGGGAATGGCTGGATCAGTACCCCAAGGCAACCGGGGATGAAAACTGGCAATGCCTGGCCGAGGCGTTGTATTTCGAAGCTCGCGGTGAAAGCGTCAAAGGACAGTTCGCCGTGGCAGAAGTGATCCTGAACCGGGTCGCGACCGACCGCTTTCCCGATACGCTTTGCGGGGTCATTCGACAGGGGACGGGCCGCAAGTACCAATGCCAGTTCACCTATACCTGCGATGGCCTCAAGGAGGTGATCGCGGAAAAACAGGCTTATGCACGCGTGGCTAAGGTCGCCCGGCTGGCAATTGACGGTGTCGCTGAAGAACTCACAGACGGTGCCACCCATTACCACACAAAAGCGGTGCGCCCGTCCTGGTCGCGAGTCTACAAGGAAACCACGCGGATAGGTGTGCACATCTTTTATCGGCACAATTACCGGACCGCCAGCAACTGATAGCAGCCTACCCGCTTCCTGCTGACACATGAAGTGAAGCGCCGGTTTTCCGCGATTGCGCCAGGCGGCAAGGCCTGGGCCGAGCGTGCGTCGACGGGCCGGCAATCCGAGCAACCAGCCACATGCATAACTGTACCGTTTCTGGTAAGGTACGCTGGTTCAGGCCCGTCTGAGGACGCATTCTGTTGCTGGTGTGGCGTTTACGAAGCTGCTATAGGCCACTCCACCGTCTATCCAAGGTGGACCCTTTCATCGAGCCGAAAAGGCCAGACGCATGAGTTCCGAAATCCGCCTCGCCTTCGCGCACCCCTCCGAACGCTCCGAAGCGACCGCGTCGCTCGGGCCGCTGGACCGCATCTCGCTGCGGGATCATATCGTCGAGGTCGAGATCGGCGCCTTTCAGGCCGAGCGCGGTACCACCCAGCGCATCTGTTTCAACATCGTGGTCGAGGTCAAACCCCTGACCGGGCCGATCGACGACGATGTCGACCGGATCCTGTCCTATGACCGCGTGACCGAGGCCATCGCGCATGAGCTGTCCGCGGAACGCCTGAACCTGCTGGAGACGTTGGCCGAGCGTGTGGCAGAGCGTATTTTGCTTGAACCTCAGGCTGTAAGGGTTTTTGTCCGCATAGAAAAATTGGATCGTGGTCCGGGCGCTCTGGGGGTAGAGATCGTGCGTGGCAAGGATATGGTCTACCACGATGTCGCCGCCGAGGAACGCCCCCATCCCCGCCTGGTTTTCCTGTCAAACGAGGCGATCATGTCGGACAACCTGTCGGCATGGATCGATCAGTTGGAACACCGCCGGCGTCCCCTGATCCTGTGCGTCGGCGCGTCGCCGCTGCCGGTGCCGCAAACCGGCCATGCGATGACCCAGCGCCGGATCGACCTTCTGGCCATCGAACAGAATGCATGGGTTCTGGCCGCGCGCGACCATCGTTGTGTCGTGGTCTCGACCCGGACCGAGTTGGATTGGGCGATGAAAAACGGCCAGATTTGTGTCTGGGCTCCGTCCAAGATCGTGCTCGACGCGGTGGACGGCCCCTCGGCCAAACGCGCCGATGCAGTGGCGCTGGCCGCCTGGTTCGCGGCCACCTTCGAGGCCAGCGAAATGCTGGTGATCGGTGGTGACCTGCACGGCGATGCCAGCGTGCCGCTGCGACAGATTCCGGTGGAGCAGGCGCAACTGTGACCGGCTATTACCGCCCGTTGGTGCAACAGGGCCGGGCGCGGCCCGACGGGGCAGTTCCGCTGGCGGGCACGGATATGTGGTTCACCCACGCCGAGAAACTTGCCAGAAACGCCGCCGCTTTTGTGGTTGAGGCGCGCGCGATCCCCGCACAGGCGCTCGACCGCCTGACCGCGCCCCGCACCCCGGTCGCCGGTCTGGACATGGGCCAGCCGCAGATCATGGGGATCATCAACACCACGCCGGACAGTTTTTCAGATGGCGGACGGCACAACACCGTCGAAACCGCCCGCGCGGCGGCGCGGGACATGGTCGCACAGGGGGCGGCGATTCTCGATATCGGCGGCGAATCCACCCGGCCGGGGTCCGAAACAGTGGCCATCGACAAGGAAATCGACCGCACGGTCCCGGTGATCGAGGCCATCCGCGCCGAGACCGGCACCGCAATTTCCATCGACACCCGCAAGGCCAGAGTAGCCCGGGCGGCGGTCGAAGCGGGCGCAAGCCTGGTCAACGATGTCTCGGGTTTTGTGTTCGACCCCGATCTCGCCCCCTATTGCGCAGCGCATCAGGTGCCGGTCTGCGTCATGCACATGCAGGGCGACCCGGCGACGATGCAGAACGATCCGCAATATGAAAACGTGTTGCTGGACGTCTACGATTTCCTCGAAGCGCAGGTTTCCCGGCTTGTGGCGCTGGGGCTTGCGCGGGCGCAAATCGTCGTCGATCCGGGGATTGGCTTTGGCAAGACCGAAGCGCACAATCTGACCCTGCTGCAAAACCTCAGCCTGTTTCACGGTCTGGGCTGCCCGATTCTGCTGGGCGTCTCGCGCAAGGGATTCATCGGACGGATCGGCGGCGAACCCCGCGCCGACGCCCGTGCCCCCGGTTCGATCGCCGTGGCGCTGGCCGGGCTGGCGCAGGGGGCGCAGATAATCCGGGTACATGACGTCAGGGAAACCGCGCAGGCCTTGCGCCTCTGGGCCGCTGTCCGTTAATTCTGCGCATAGACGACTACGGAGGCTCATTATGCGTAAGCTGTTCGGCACCGACGGGGTGCGGGGAACTGCGAATACCTACCCGATGACAGCAGAACTGGCGCTGCGCATGGGCGCGGCGGTGGGCCGGTATTTTCGTCGAGACGCTTCGGGCGTGCACCGGGTGGTGATCGGCAAGGATACCCGCCTGTCGGGCTATATGTTCGAAAACGCGCTGACGGCGGGGCTGACCTCGACGGGGATGAACGTGCTGTTGCTGGGGCCGGTGCCGACGCCCGCCGTGGGATTGATGACCCGGTCCATGCGGGCCGACCTTGGGGTGATGATCTCGGCCAGCCACAATCCCGCTCAGGACAACGGGATCAAGTTCTTCGGCCCCGACGGCTACAAGCTTTCCGATCAGGCCGAGATCGAAATCGAGCGGCTGATCGAAGAAGGCGTGAAACCGGCGCAGGCGCAGAATATCGGCCGTGCGCGTCGGGTCGACGACGCCCGGTTCCGGTACGGCGAGCGGGTGAAATCCTCGCTGCCGCGCGATTTGCGGCTGGACGGTTTGAAAGTGGTGATCGACTGCGCCAATGGCGCGGCGCACCGCACCGCGCCCGAAGTGCTGTGGGAACTGGGGGCCGATGTGATCCCGGTTGGCGTGGCGCCCGACGGCAAGAATATCAATCTGGGCTGCGGCTCGACCCATCCGCAATTGGCCGCCGAAACCGTCGTCGCCCATGGTGCCGATGTGGGTATCTGTCTTGACGGCGATGCCGACCGCGTCATCGTGATCGACGAGGCCGGCGCGGTTGCCGATGGCGATCAGCTGATGGCGCTGCTGGCATCGCGGTGGGCCGCCGAAGGGCAGTTGAACGGTGGCGCTCTGGTTGCCACGGTGATGTCGAATCTCGGCCTCGAACGTCATCTGGACAGTCAGGGCCTGCGGCTGGAACGCACGGCGGTCGGCGACCGCTATGTGGTTGAGCGGATGCGCGAGGGCGGCTTCAATCTGGGCGGCGAACAATCGGGCCATATCGTCATGAGCGACTACGCCACCACCGGTGACGGGCTGATGGCGGGGCTGCATTTCCTGGCCGATATGGTGTTGTCGGGCCGCCGCGCTTCGGAACTGTCGCGACAGTTCACCCCGGTGCCGCAACTGCTGAAAAACGTGCGTTTCGGCGCGGGCCAGACGCCGCTGGAACTGCCGATGGTGCAACGGGCAATTGCCGATGCCGAGGGCGCGCTGAACGGCAAGGGGCGGCTTTTGATCCGCAAGTCCGGCACTGAACCGCTGATCCGCGTGATGGCGGAATGCGAGGACGAAGGTCTGCTGGAACAGACAGTGGATTCGGTCGTGAACGCGGTGTCGGGGGCGGTGTCGGTCTGACGCGCCAAACTGACGTGGTCCCCTGACAGGTTCGGCAGCAGCCACCACATGGGCGGTGGCAATTGCTTTGCTGTCTGAACTCTTACGTCATGCGCGGGCGGCGTTTGCGGCTGAGGAGCAGGCCGCCAAGGATCAGTGCCAGAGCGGCAAACAGCTGCGGCGGCAGGGCCTCGCCCAGCAGGACGGCGCCGAATATCACGGACCAGACCGGCACCTGATAGTTCACCGTCGACAGGAACGCGGGTCCGGCGCTGCGGGCCACCTGAACCAGCAGTACCTGTGCCAGCGCCGTGGGCAACAGACCGAGATAGATGACAGCGCCGAGCGGCAGGGCGGCGGGCCATTCGGGCACGCCCTCGACCCACAGCGCAACCGGCGTCATCATGACGGCACCGCATAACAGCGCGGCGGCAGACAGCGACAGCATGTTCACCGATGGGCAGAGCCGGGTGATGATCGAGCCGACGGCATAGCAGAGCGAAGCGCCAAGGCAGGCCAGACGGGCAAGCGATTCAAAATCGGTTCCGGCGGATCGAAACGCGTCCAGCCCGATCAGCACCACGACCCCGGCAAAGCCGATCAGAAAGCTGACGGTGCGGCGCAGGGTCATGTGCTCGCCCGGCACCAGCACATGCGCCAGCGGCAGCACGAACAGCGGTACCACCGCCATGCAGACGCCGGCAAAGCCGCTGGCCACATAGGTCTGCCCCCAGCTGAGCAGGGTGAAGGGCAGCGCGTTGCTGAAAAATCCCATGCCCAGCGCACAGGCCCAGATGACCGGACCATCGCGGGACCGCAGCGAGGGCAGGCCGATACCCATCGCGGTCACCACGCCTAGCAGGCACAGCGCGCCGATCGAGATCCGCAGCGCCGCGATCGTCATCGGCGCGAACCCATCAAGCGCTAGCGACACCGACATGAAGGACGCGCCCCAGATCACACCGAGGAACAAAAGCTTGGCCCAATTCACGGCCCCGGGAGTGTCTGGCATGTGACGACCTTAACGAAAAAAAACGGGCGCCCCAAAATGGGGCGCCCGGCAGAGAAAATGGGCTGCGAAATGCTCCGCGGGGCGCCTTAGTTCTTTTCCTGATCGACCAGCTTGCCGGCCGAAATCCACGGCATCATGCCGCGCAGCTTCTTGCCGACCTCTTCGATCTGGTGTTCGTCATTGGCGCGGCGCGAGGCTTTCAGGAAGGGCTGGCCGACCTGGTTTTCCAGCATGAAGTCGCGGACGAACTTGCCCTGCTGGATGTCGTTCAGAACCTCTTTCATCGCCTTCTTGGTCTGCTCATACGGCAGGATGCGCGGGCCGGTCACGTACTGGCCATACTCGGCAGTGTTCGAGATCGAGTAATCCATGTTCGCGATGCCGCCTTCATAGATCAGGTCGACGATCAGCTTCACTTCGTGCAGACACTCGAAATAGGCCATTTCCGGTGCGTATCCGGCCTCGACCAGGGTTTCAAAGCCGCAGCGGATCAGTTCGACCAGGCCGCCGCATAGAACAGCCTGCTCGCCGAACAGGTCGGTTTCGCATTCTTCGCGGAAGTTGGTTTCGATGATGCCCGAACGGCCGCCGCCGATGGCCGAGCAGTAGGACAGGCCGATTTCCAGCGCCTTGCCGGTTGCGTCGGTGTTAACGGCAACAAGGCAGGGTACGCCACCGCCCTTGACATATTCGCCGCGCACGGTGTGGCCGGGGCCTTTGGGGGCCATCATGATGACGTCGACGCCCTCTTTCGGCTCGATCAGGCCGAAGTGGACGTTCAGGCCGTGGGCGAAAGCAATGGCCGAGCCCGGCTTGATGTTGTCATGCACGTATTTCTTGTAGGTCTCGGCCTGCAGTTCGTCGGGCATGGTGAACATGATGACATCGCACCAGGCCGCCGCTTCGGCGATGCCCATGACGGTCAGGCCTTCGGCTTCGGCTTTCTTGGCCGAGGGCGAGCCTTCGCGCAGGGCGACGACTAGGTTCTTGGCGCCCGAGTCGCGCAGGTTCAGCGCATGGGCGTGGCCCTGGCTGCCATAGCCCAGAATCGCCACTTTCTTGTCCTTGATCAGGTTGATGTCGCAATCGCGATCGTAATAGACGCGCATTTCGCCGGTCCTTTCTGTTTCGATTGCAGTGCTTTTATCGGTGAGATCGGATATTGGCGATAGGGAAGGGGCTGAGTATTTGTGGAAAAGGTGAAGAATCATTCGCGGGATTGGTAAAATGTGGAGAAATCATGCTTGATGACATCGACCGCCGGATTTTGCGCCACTATCAGGCCGATCCAAGCCTTTCGACCGGGGAACTGGCCGAGCGCTGCCGCATCACATCCGGCGTCTGCTGGCGCCGGATCGAAAAGATGCAGGCCGCCGGGATCATCGAGGGGCAGGAGGCGGTGATAGACTGGCGCGCGCTAGGCTATGCGGTCGAGGTGTCGCTGCGGGTGACGCTGGACAAGACGCAGGCCCGCGCCTTTGACGAGTTCACCGCCGCCGCGCGGCAGGTACCCGAGGTGATCGAAATCCAGACATTTCTGGGCCGGGTCGATGTGCGCCTGTCGGTGATCGCAAGGGACATGCCCCACTATCAGCAACTCTATCGCGACCGCATCCTGACCCTGCCGCATATCGCCGATATCGAGGCGCTGATGCACATTGCCCGGGTGAAACGCGACGAGGTGCTGCCGGTATGATCGAACTGGACGGGATCGACCGCAAGCTGCTGCGGGCGCTGGTGCAGGACGCCACCCAAAGCGCCGGAGCGCTGGGGCGGCGCTTTGGCCTGTCGCAACCTGCCACCTGGCGGCGGATCAAACGTCTGGAGGAGGCGGGCGTTATCAAGGGCCGGCGTCTGCGCCTGAATGCCGGGGCGCTGGGGTTCGGAGTGACAGTGTTTCTGGGCGTCAAACTGGCGCGCAAGGGGCAGGTCAGCCTTGAGGATTTCGAACGCGCCGTCAGCGCCATCCCCGAAGTGCAGACCGTGGAGCACGTGCTGGGATTGTACGACTACCGCTTGCGGGTGGTTGCGCGGGATCTCGCGGATTTTGAGCGTGTCCTGCGGCGCCGCATCATGACATTGCCGGGAGCCGGGGACGTCGAGGCCAATGTCCTGCTGAGCGAGGAGCGGCTGGCCGGGCCGATCGGATAGACGGCCTTAATACTGGCTGCTGATCCTGTAGCCGGGATGGTGGGTCATCCGGGCAAATGTCACCGGCGTGTCGTTCAGCCAGGTCATGCGTTCGGTCTGCAGCACCGGGGCCCCAGATGTGGTGCCCATGAACTCGGCAAGGCGTCCATCGGTGGCGATGGCGGAAAACGTAACGGCTGCATCCGCGAACGGGGCCGCGTGCAGCAACCATTCATGAGGACCGGACTGGCTGAAATCAGCATGTTCGATCTCTGGTACCGCCGCGATGTTGATCCAGCGTTCTTCCAACTGGAACGGACGATTGTCGGCATAGTGCATGCACAGAAGGTGCAGCACAGGCGTTTGGTAAGGCAGGCCGAGCTGTGACGCCAGCCAAGCGGGGCTTGCCAGCACGTTGCGCTCGACCAGCACATAGCGGTATTCGGAATTTCTGTCTTCGACCGTATGTCGGACCAGCGAGATTTCAAGCCGTGCCTGTTTCAACGGGGATTTCTTGACCCGCGTGCCGCTTTTGCGTTTGCGTTCGACAAATCCCTGATCCGCCAGTTCTCGAAGGGCGCGGTTGACGGTTGCACGGGCGCAGCCGAATTCGTCGGCCAATTCCGTTTCCGTGGGCAGTATCGATCCCTGAGGCCAAATGCGGGTCTCAATTCTGCGCTTAACTTCATCTCGAACAACTTGAAAACTAATACGCTTTTTCGCCGTCACTGGTAACTCCGTACTTTCATGCTCTGGCTGCATCCATCTGTTCAGAAACACGCCAGAGTGTAAAGGTCTGGTGACACTGATTGGCGTCAATTCTCTAACCTTTCATTAACGGATGCCGGAACATTGTCTTTGGTTCGAATGGGTGATGAATTTACAACAGCTGGCCCGGCCGGGATGTCGGAAATCGCAGTTTTCTGACGATTTCCCGCTTTACCTCACGGAAAGCCGCAGTCAGAAATGAACCACCGCGACAGAAAGGACTGTTTATGCCTGCGCTGCTTGAAACCATTGACCCCGACGGTCTCGAAGAATTCTCGGTGGTTTTCACCGACCGCTCCCTGAACCACATGTCATCCGCTTTCCAGCAGGTCATGCGGGATATCTCGGCCATGCTGCGGGATGTCTACAAGGCCGACGGAGTTGCGGTGATCCCAGGTGGCGGCACCTACGGGATGGAGGCGGTGGCCCGCCAGTTCGCCCGCGGCGCCAACGCTCTGGTGGTGCGCAACGGCTGGTTTTCCTATCGCTGGAGCCAGATTTTCGAAACCGGCGGCCTGACCGCCAGCACGACGGTCATGAAGGCGCGCCAGACCGGCAATGACAGCCCGTCGCCCTTTGCGCCCGCACCGATCGACGAGGTGGTGGCCGCCATCCGCGAGCAAAGGCCCGACTTCGTATTTGCCCCTCACGTGGAAACTGCGGCAGGTGTGATCCTGCCTGACGACTACATCACCGCCATGGCGTCTGCGGCGCATGAGGTCGGCGCGCTGATGGTGCTGGATTGCATCGCCTCGGGCTGTGTCTGGGTCGACATGAAGGCCACCGGCGTCGATGTCCTGATCTCGGCCCCGCAGAAGGGCTGGAGCGCCTCGCCCTGCGCGGGCCTCGTGATGCTTTCGGACCGCGCCGAGCAGCGGTTGGCCGAGACCAGCTCGGACAGTTTCGCCATCGATCTGAAGAAATGGCGTGACATCATGAAAGCCTATGAGGGCGGCGGTCATGCCTATCACGCCACGATGCCGACGGATGCGCTGCGCGCCTTTCGCGACACCATGGCCGAGACCCGCGAATATGGGTTTGACAAGCTGCGCGATGCGCAATGGGCGCTGGGCAACGGTGTCCGGGCGATGCTGAAGGACAAGGGCATCATGTCCGTCGCCGCAGAAGGTTTCGGAGCGCCGGGGGTTGTGGTCAGCTACACCAGCGACCCCGAGGTTCAGAACGGCAAGAAATTTGCCGCGCTGGGCATGCAGATCGCCGCCGGGGTGCCGCTGCAATGTGACGAACCCGAAGGGTTCAGCACGTTCCGGCTGGGACTGTTCGGGCTGGACAAGCTCTATGATGTGGACGGCACGATTGCGCGGCTGAAACGGGTGTTGGATCAGGTGCTTTGACCGGGTGGCGGGCTGATGCGCCCGCCTCACCGCTCACCTTACGCCCAGCCCCATCTGCATGAGCGTCTTGCGCACCGGGGCCAGTGAATAGAGCGCGCTCAGACTCAGCGCCCGCGCATCCCGCAAGGGGCGCGCCTCGATCATCGAGGCGCGGTTCAGCAGGTCGATTCCCCTGACACGAAGCGCGATTTCGTTGTGGCGCGCTTTGTGATAGGCCTCCAGCATTTCCGCATCGCCCAACCCCTCCGGCCGTGCCTGTGCCAGATCCAGCAGTGACCGCAGATCGCCCAGCGACATGTTCAGGCCCTGCGCGCCGATCGGCGGCACCACATGCGCTGCCTCGGCCATCAACGCGACCCGTTCGCCGGCCAGTCGGTCTGCCGACTGGCTGATAATCGGCCAGAGGGTGCGGCGCGACGCCAGCTTCAGCGGCCCGAAAAGACTGCAGGACCGTTCCGTCATCGCCGCCTCGAACGCCTCGGGCGACATCTGCATCAGGTCGACCGCCTTCGGGCCGCGTTCCATCCAGACGATGGCCGACGAGGGCTGGCCTTGCCAGTCCGGCAGGGGCACGAGGGTGAACGGACCGCCCGAGCGATGGATCTCAGTCGACACGTTTTCATGCGGAATCGGATGGGTGACGGCAAAGGCCAGCGCCTTCTGGCCATAGCGTGTGGTCTGAACGTTGATTCCGGCGGCCTCGCGCATGGGCGAGGCCCGCCCATCGGCGGCAATCACCAGCCTGCACCGCACGCGGCCTCCATCGCTCAGGCCGACGCGGGCCTCCGCTGTTCGGGTGAACTGGCTGGTGGTGGCGGTTCCGGGGCGGAACTCGACATTGGGCAGGTCGGCCAGCCGCGCCACCATCTCGCGCCGAAGCAGCCAGTTCGGCAGGTTCCACCCGAAGGGCTGGTCCGAGATGTCGGCGGCGTTGAAATCCCGCACCACACGCGGTTCCGGCACCTCACCGCCTGCATCGACAATGCGCATGATCTGCAATGGCGCGGCATGGTCGGCCAGCCGGGGCCACAGCCCGCATTGCTCCAGCAATCCGCGCGCCGGTTGCAGGAAGGCAGTGGTCCGCAGGTCCGAGCCTTCGGCGTCGCGCTCGGTCACCGGCGGCGCAGGGTCGACGCAGATCACGTTGAACCCGGCGGTGCCAAAGGCGGCGGCCGCGGTCAGCCCGGCGATGCCGCCGCCGGAAATCAGGATGTCACAGCTGGTCATCATTGCACGCTCTCCGTTCGGGCCGGACCCTAGGTGGATTCCCGACCCGGCGCCAAGTGACATCCTGTCCCGTATCTCAGCCGCGCGAGATCAGGATCAGCAGCAGAAACACCACCGGCACCGCCATCAACGCCGGGACGTAAAGTCCGGGCAGGCCAAACAGAAGGGCTGAACATCCCCACATCGCAACCAGTGCGAAGGCGGCGAAATACCAGGTCTCCGCTTCGCCCTCGGCCATCTCGCGGGCGATCCAGCCGAATAGCGGCACGGCAAAGATCAGGCGCTGCCAGAGGGGGCGGCGGGGCAGGGGAAAGTCGATGGCGGCCATGGCGGGTTCCTTTGTGCGGTTCGATGTCTTGCGACGCGCATATAGGAACCAAAAGATACATGTGGCAGGTGCATTTTGACGCAGTGCCGGGGGCTGAGGCAGCAGGTCGCAGCAAGCCGCCGACGGGTGCTCAGACCAGGCGCGACAGAAACGCGGTCAGGTCGTCGGTGTGATGGTGGATGTGGTCCGCCGGATGGTGCTCGGGCGCCACATGAACGGTGCGCATCCCCATCTCGTGCGGCGCGGCCAGGTTGCGCGGATCGTCCTCGAACATGGCGGCCTGCGCGGCCGCGATCCCGTCGCGGGCAAAGATCGCCTCAAAGGCCACCCTTTCGGGCTTGGGCCGGTAGCCGGCATGTTCGACGCCATAAACCGCATCGAACAGCCCGCTCAGCCCGCGCGCCGCCAGCACCCGTTCGGCATAGGGCGCGCTGCCATTGGTATAGACGATCCGCCGGCCCGGCAGCGACCGGATATGGGCGGCCAGTTCGGTATCCGCCTCCATATGGCTCATGTCGACCTGATGCACCGCCTGCAGATAGGGCTCGGGGTCCAGGTCGTGCTCGGCCATCAGCCCCGCCAGCGTAGTGCCGTAGCGCCGCCAGTAGTCCGAGCGCAGCCGGTCCGCCTCGGCGCGTTCGACCCCCAGCGCTCCCATGACATATTGCGTCATCAGCACCTCGATCTGGTCGAACAGGCGCATGTGCGGCGGATAGAGGGTGTTGTCCAGATCGAACACCCATTGCGTGACATGAGAGAATGCGGGCTTCACCATGCGTGCCGGTTTAGGCCGGACATGGTCGGATTTCAATCTTGATCGCAGGCACACCCGGCGGATAGACAGGTCCGAACAGGGAGCCAGATGACAACATGAGCCAGAGCCGCCAGTCCAACACCGACGCCTACAGCCTGATCCTCGAAGCGATCGACGTAGGCATCTACAAACCCGGTGACCGTCTGGTCGAAAGCGAACTGGCCGATCGGTTCGGCGTGTCGCGCACGCCCATTCGCGAAGCCCTGCAACGGCTGGAAACCCAATCGCTGCTGGAACGCGACGGGCGCTCGCTGATCGTCGCCTCGCTGAATCACAACCAGATGGCCGAGCTTTACGTGGTGCGCCGCGAGCTCGAAGGTCTGGCCGCGCGCCTCGCCGCCAAGCATGCCACCGACGAGGAGATCCGGGTGTTGCGCGACATGGTTCAGGAGGATGACGCGCTGGTCAACGACCCGTCGGCCCTGTCTCGGGCGAACCGGCGGTTTCACGAACAGATTCACCTGGCATCGCACAACCGCTATCTGGTGCAGCAGTTGGACCTCGTGCATCGCACCATGGCGCTGATGGCCACCACGTCGCTGGCCGCGCAGGGGCGCGGCGAGGTGGCGCAAAGCGAACACAAGGGCATTGTCGAGGCAATCGCCGCACGCGACGAGGATGCGGCACAGCAGGCGCTCAAGGAGCATATCTCCATCGCCTTCATGACCCGGCTCAAGCAGGACGCCGACAAGCGCGAGCGCCAATAGGCCTCAACCGGGCGCGCATTCTTCACCGGCCTGCCCGTGCTGGGTCTTGTCCCAGAAATAGGGCTTGATCGCCAATTCCCACAGCGCCTTGTAGGCCGCGATGACGCCGAACGGAAAATATAGAACCATCGTTGGCACCCAGGGCATCAGAAACCGGCGGCGCTCGGATGAAACCGCCGCCAGACCGACAATCATGTTCAGGGTCTCGGCGATAATGAAAAACCCGATCAGGGCCGCCATGGCGTAGGCCGGGAAAACCCCGGACAGAGGGTGCGGCAGCCCGAACAGCATCAGCCAGAATGACCACAGAACCGGCGCCAGCAGGAACTGCCCCACGGTGCCCAGAAAAAACGCCTGAACCCCCAGAAACCGTTTCAGCCCCAGTTCACCCAACAGTTTGCGGGGCGAGCGCATGTGCACAAGATATGTCACCATGAACCCTTTCAGCCAGCGCGAGCGCTGGCGAATCCACGGCCAGGGACGGAAATTGGCCTCTTCATAGGTGACCGTGTCGATCACTTCGGTCCGGTAACCGGCCCGGCACAGCCGGACGCCAAGATCGGCATCCTCGGTGACGTTATGCGCGTCCCAACCGCCCAGCGCCTCCAGCGCCTTGCGGCGAAAAAACAGCGTGGTGCCGCCCAGAGGAATGACCAGACCCAGCCGCGCCATGCCGGGCAGAACGACGCGGAACCAGCTGCAGTACTCGATGGTGAAGCAGCGCGAGCGCCAATTCGTGCGCGGGTTGTAGTAATCCAGAATCCCCTGCAAACACACGACATCTTCGGGAACCTGCGCGAACCGGGCCACCACGTGTTCGATCTGATCGGCGACCGGCGCGTCCTCGGCATCCCAGACCCCCACGATATCGCCCCGGCAGAAATCCAGCGCATAGTTCATGGCGCGGGGCTTGGTGGTCAGCCCTTTGCTGTCGGGCACCTCGATCACCCGCATCCAGGCAGGCAACTGCGACTGTTTCAGCGTGTCGTGGGTGATCTGGTCCTTTTCCTCGAGAACCAGAATGATGTCGAGCAGCGCCCTTGGATAGGTCAGCCGGTTCAGGCGCGGGATCAGGTCGCCGACGATCTCGCGCTCCTTGTAGAGCGGGACCAGAACCGACACCCGTGGCAACCGGGCGTCGGCGGCGGGCCTTTCGGTGCCGGGGCGGGGGGCGTTGACCAGCGCGTGCCCCGCCATCTGCCCCAGAATTCCTACCACGCGGAGCGTGGTGAAAAGGCCCAGGGTCAGAACCGCCGCCATGGTCAGGACCGCAAATACCGGTAGCGGCGACACCACCATGGCGGCGACAAGCAGCAGCGCGATCAAAATGAATGGCAATCGCGAGGCCGCATTCCAGTTTCTGCAGCTTTGCTCGGCCATGACGCGGGTTTCCGCCGCCGTGGCCAGAATGCCGGAAAACAGGCGGGCGATGGCGCGGTCGATATCGTCGGTCCAGGCAAGAACCGGGATCGCCGTCACGCCCGCCTCGGCCAACAGCGCACGCGGAATGTCAAAACGATCCGGCCGCGCCGTCGCCACCAGAACCAGCGGGCCCAGCCGCATCCATGGAACCAGACGATGCTCCAGCCAGAATGGCGCGGGCATCAAGGTGCAAAGCTCAGACGTGGGCGCGGGCGCGTCCAACGCCGCGACTTCAAGACCGTATTGCGCCGCCAGCACCGACAGAATGTCATTTGCATCGGCCAGACCTTCGGCGATCAGGATTTCCCCGATGGGTGCGTTCACACGCTCCTGAAGCCTCAGGGCCTGAACAAGCTGGCTTTCGGTGATGACGCCATTTTCGACCAGATACCGGCCCAGTGGCTGCCTGACCCGCGTCTCAGCGACGGGATACGTCGGGGATAGGTTTTTCAGGCTCTGCTCAATCATACCACAACCCTGATGCAGGCGTTCTGCATCAGGAGTGACCGAACAAGGTTAACGGGTCGTTAAGCGTGATGTCGTGCGTGCTATGCCACGGTTTTCCGTGCCGCCATTGCCGCTGCGAAGCGTTCAAACAGATAGAAGCTGTCCTGCGGGCCGGGCGAGGCCTCGGGGTGGTACTGCACCGAATAGACGGGCCGGTCAGCCATGCGAATGCCGCAGTTCGAGCCGTCGAACAGCGACCGGTGGGTTTCGACCACACCTTCGGGCAGGGTCTGTGCGTCCACCGCGAAACCGTGGTTCATCGAGGTGATTTCGACCTTGCCGGTTTCCAGATCCTTGACCGGGTGGTTGGCGCCGTGATGGCCGTGGTTCATCTTGACGGTCTGACCGCCAAGGGCCAGCGCCAGCATCTGGTGGCCCAGGCAGATGCCGAAGACGGGCAGGTCGGTGCCGTCGAGGATCTTCTTGATCATCGGCACCGCATATTCGCCGGTCGCCGCCGGGTCGCCTGGGCCGTTCGACAGAAACACGCCATCGGGATCATGCGCCAGCACTTCCTCGGAAGTGGCGGTGGCGGGCAGCACCGTGACATCGCACCCGGCCGAGGCCAGGCAGCGCAGGATATTGCGCTTTGCGCCATAGTCGACGGCGACCACCTTGTGCTGCGGGGCCTCCTGACGGGCATAGCCGTCGGGCCAGGCCCAGCGCATCTCGTCCCAGCGGTAGCTCTGGGCGCAGGTAACCTTCCGGGCCAGATCCATGCCTTCCAGCCCGGCAAAGCCACGGGCGGCGGCGATCAGCGCTTCAATGTCGAAATTGCCGTCCGGGTCATGGACCAGTGCCACGTGCGGCGCGCCCTGTTGGCGGATGGCGCGGGTCAGGCGGCGGGTATCAACACCGCCGATGGCGATGCGGCCCCGGTTGGCCAGCCACGCTTTCAACTCCTCCGCTGCGCGCCAGTTCGACGGCTCGGTCGGGTCCCATTTCACCACCATCCCTTCGGCCACCGGATCGCCGGTCTCGTCATCCTCGGGGTTGACCCCGACATTGCCGATATGGGGAAAGGTGAAGGTCACGATCTGCCCGGCATAGGACGGGTCGGTCATGATCTCCTGATAGCCGGTCATCGCGGTGTTGAAACACAGTTCGGCCACGGTCTGGCCAGTGGCGCCGAAACCGTGCCCGTAAAACAGCGTCCCGTCGGCCAGTGCCAGACATGCGGTGGGCTTGGACGTGGCGTTCTGGGCCATGGCACGACTCTCCTGCTGGGTAAATCGGCGCATACCTAAGGGGGTTGCGCCGCCGGGTCAAGTCCGTTCGTTTTTTGCGCTCTCCATAGATTTCAATGGGTTAACCATACCGGCCGCCTGTTGTCTCATTCATTTTGTTTCTATATGGTCGGGGTTCCGGATCCATGGGGATGGGCAGAACATATGGATATGCGATCAAGGGTGAATGCCGCCCTGAAGCAGGCAATGAAGGATAAGGCGACGGCGCGGTTGTCGACGTTGCGCCTGATCAATGCCGCGATCAAGGACAGGGATATCGCCACGCGCGGCTCGGACAATGACGAGGCGCAGGGTTGCGGCGATGCGGACATTCTTGAAATCCTTGGAAAAATGACCAAGCAGCGCAATGAAAGCGCGCGCGCCTATGAAGAGGGCGGGCGGCTGGATCTGGCCGAACGCGAACGTCAGGAAATCGCGGTGATCGAGGAATTTCTGCCCAAGCAGCTGGACGATGACGAGGTGACTCGGGCCATCAATGCCGCGATCACCGCCACCGGGGCGGGGTCGATCCGGGACATGGGCAAGGTCATGGGCGAACTCAAGGCGCGCCATACCGGCCAGATGGATTTCGGCAAGGTCGGCCCGATGGTCAAGGATCAGCTCTGCGCCTCGAAGGGCGGCTAGGCACCTACGCGCGGGTTCAGTTGCCGGAGCGGTTCAGCCTCACGAGCAGATCGTCATAAAGCGCGATACGCTCGTCCTCGGACAGAAACGCGCCGATCTCCACTTCGCGCCCGCCCCCTTTGAGGGTGACGTAATGCGGCACCGGGCCGCCATGCCGGTGCATCTCCGGTCGTGCCCAATACCGGTTGCAGTTCCATTCCCGCGCGCGCCCGCGCGGATCGTGCCGCACCAGCCGCGCCTTGCTTTGCGTAAGCGTCAGCACCTCCAGCGTGCGCCGCTGCCGATAATTCATTTCCAGCGCCAGCCAAAGCCCCAGCACCGCCAGCAGCGTAAACGGCAGCAACCCCCACAGCAGAACCGATCCCAACACCGCCATCAGCGGTAACAGCCCCATCACAAAGATGCTCAGAATGATCGCCATCGCGCCGCGCGGCGGCAGCGAATTATGCGGCCACAGATGCAGTTCCTGCACCGAATCCGAATTCTGTTTCCACCGATAGGGCATAACTGAGATCTAGCATTTCCGCCCTACGGGTCGAGCGCAATCTTGCCCGGCCCGCTCAAACCACGTGGCCGACGCGCGCCCAGGAAAACGCGTCGTCCAGCCGGTCGTCGCCCCAGAACAGCTCGCCCCGCACGACAAAGCTTGGCGCGCCGAAAACACCTTGCGAGACCGCCGTCTCGGTTTCCCGTTCCAGCGCGCGGGCGGCGTCCGGTTCCCGCGCGCGGGCCAGCACCGGCATCGGGTCCTGTTCACAGCGGTACAGCGCCTCGGACAGCGCGGTTTCGCTTCCCGCCTCCACGCTATCCTCGAACCAGATGCGATAGAGGTTTTCGGTGAACCGCTGACCCCAGCCCTCGGACATGCCCAAAAGAGCGACCTGG
The DNA here is from genome assembly GCF_056541825.1 of Ruegeria sp. AF8. Classification (NCBI taxonomy): domain Bacteria; kingdom Pseudomonadati; phylum Pseudomonadota; class Alphaproteobacteria; order Rhodobacterales; family Roseobacteraceae; genus Ruegeria; species Ruegeria sp. AF8. The sequence goes on from NZ_JBQFYW010000001.1 coordinate 633,095, forward strand.
TTGGCCAGCGCCAGATCCGAGATGGGGTAGGGGGCGGGCAAATGAGCATGCAGGCCGTATTTGGCCGTCCTGCGCTCGATATCGCGCCACATATATGACGACTTGGCCGGTTTGCCGGCAAAAGGCACGTTCTTCTGATCGGTCATGACCGTGCGCACGTTGAACGGGCGCCATCGCACCGTGACGTCGTGCTCGTTGCACCACTCCGGCAGGCGCATGACGGTCAGGAATGTGTATGTGCTTCCGATGGAATACCAAAAATCAATCTCAGGCATGAGCGAAACTCCTGAAAGAAGTAAGCGGCCCTTGAAAGAATACCCGATTTTCGCCTGTCTGGCTATTTCAAGCCGCCCTGGTGATGGAGGTCTTGGACAAGAAAGCCGTCCGGGAAGGCGTTGCGGTTTACTGCTGTTGTGGCGGCCTGTACCGGGCCGGGGCGCGCCGGCGCCGTCCTGGCGGGCCACGCGAATGCCGCCACGGCCGGGGATCGGCCGTCATTGGTACCGGGCGGTTTTTGGCGAACGCAATGTGCGACCGCGATTGTGCATGCTAAGGTTTGAGTGAAAGTTCCGTCAGGATATTCCGATGAGCGATATTGGTATCTACGAAAAGCAGCAAATGGGCGGGACCCTGAAAAAGGGAAAACGCACGGCGCTATTGGTGGTCGATTTCGTGAACGGATTTATCGATCCCGAGATATTCGGCGGCGGCAATTGTCTGGAGGCGGCGAAGACAAGTGTCGGTGTCCTGTCCGCGTTCAGAGAGTTGGGCCTGCCAATTGTCTTCACCCGCATCGTATATTCCGAGGACGGGTCCGATACGGGGGTCTGGTGCGAAAAGGCTCCGCGGTTGCGCGATCTGAAAGACAGCGACCCCGCAAGTCATGTCATTGACATTCTGCGCCCTGAAAAGGGCGAGTTTGTAGTTTGCAAAACCCAGCCCTCGGCATTCTTCGACACCAATCTCGGATCGGTGCTGCGCAGCAAGAATGTCGATGCGTTGGCTGTCGTCGGAGCAACGACAAGCGGCTGTGTCAGGGCCACAGTGGTGGATGCTGTCAGCGGTAATTTCCGGCCCACGGTCATCTCGGACTGCGTCGGAGACCGGGCGCAAGGCCCCCACGAAGCGAGCCTGTTCGACATGGAACAGAAATATGCCAATCTGATCCGGTCGGAGGATGTCCATCAATTGTTCTGAACACAGGCAATTTTCCGGCGCATCCCGGTCATAAAAAAACCCCGCCGGGAAGGCGGGGTTTCAAAGCTGTCTCAGGGACAGGGATCAGTGCGCGTGGCCCTTGTCCCAGTCTTCCTGCTTGGGCAGGATCTCGAACGTGTGTTCGGGCGGCGGCGACGGCAGGGTCCATTCCAGCGTATCCGCGTATTCGTTCCAGTAGTTGTTCTGGGTCACCCGCGCGCCGCGGAACAGCGCATAGAACACGATGCCGAAGAACAGCAGGAACGAGGCGAACGAGATGAATGCGCCGATCGACGAGACAAAGTTCCACTGCGCGAAGGCTTCCGGATAGTCGATATAGCGGCGCGGCATGCCCTGACGGCCCAGGAAGTGCTGCGGGAAGAAGGTCAGGTTGGCGCCGATGAAGAACATCCAGAAATGAACCTTGGCCCAGAACTCTGAATATTGCCGCCCGGTCATCTTGCCGAAATAGAAGTAGATCCCGGCAAAGATCGCAAACACCGCACCCAGGGACATCACATAGTGGAAATGCGCCACCACGTAATAGGTGTCATGATAGGCCCGGTCGACGCCCGCCTGAGACAGAACCACGCCGGTGACGCCGCCGACGGTGAACAGAAACAGAAAGCCCATCGCGAAAATCATCGGGGCCTTGAACTCGATCGAGCCACCCCACATGGTCGCGATCCAGCTGAACACCTTGACGCCCGTGGGCACCGCGATGACCATTGTGGCCAGCATGAAATAGGCCTGCTGGCGCAGCGACATGCCGACGGTGTACATGTGGTGCGCCCAAACGACAAAGCCCAGCACGCCGATCGCGATGATCGCCCAAACCATCGGCAGGTAGCCGAAGACCGGCTTGCGCGAGAAAGTCGCGATCACGTGGCTGATAAGGCCGAAACCGGGCAGGATCACGATATACACTTCCGGGTGGCCGAAGAACCACAGGATGTGCTGATACAGGATCGGGTCACCGCCACCGGCCGGGTCAAAGAAGGTAAAGCCAAAATTGCGGTCCATCAGCAACATGGTGATTGCGCCTGCCAGAACCGGCAGGGACAGCAAGATCAGCCAGGCGGTGACGAAGATCGACCAGGAAAACAGCGGCACCTTGAACAGGGTCATGCCCGGGGCACGCATGTTCAGGAAGGTGGTGATCATGTTGATCGCGCCGAGGATCGAGGAGGCGCCCGATACGTGCACGGCAAAAATCGCCAGATCCATCGACATCCCGCCTTCGGTCGTCGATAGCGGCGGGTACAGAACCCAGCCCACGCCCGATCCAAGCTGGTCATTGCCACCGGGGCTCAGCAACGAGGCGACGCCCAGCGAGGTGCCGGCGACATACAGCCAGAAGGACAGGTTGTTCATCCGCGGGAACGCCATGTCCGGCGCGCCGATCTGCAACGGCATGAAATAGTTGCCGAAACCGCCGAACAGGGCCGGGATGACCACAAAGAACATCATCAGAACGCCGTGATAGGTGATCATCACGTTCCAGACATGCCCGTTGGGGGTACAGGGATCGGCCATGAAGCCTTCCATGCACATGTACTGAACGCCCGGATGCATCAGTTCAAGCCGCATGTAAACGGTCATCAGTACCGAGATCAGACCGGCGATGGCCGAGAATACCAGATAGAGAATCCCGATATCCTTGTGGTTGGTCGACATGAACCACCGGGTAAAGAACCCGCGCTGGTCTTCATGATCATGACCGTGAATGGCTGCGTCTGCCATTTAGGTGCCTCCTGTTGCAACTAACCCGCGCAGCCGAAACGCTCCGGCGCGCGGGGATTCCTGCTGGTTTTAGAGGGCGAAGGGCCTGCCTTCAATGCCCGAGTTTGATCTGGATCAAGATAAATGGCCGCACCCCCTTGAAGCGGGGGTGAACGGAGCACGAGAATTCGGCTTTGGGGCAGCGGGACGAACCGTCTCCAGCCACGTGCCGAAACAACAAAGACCATTTGCTGATCGGGCCGGGGCCGGTAGCGGAGTGTCTGACCGCCCCGGAACACATTCTGAACAACGCTGTCACAAATCTCGCGACTGCAGGACCTCAGGTGCGATCAAAATCGAATGCCATCGCCTCCACAGTATTCGAGTTATGCGGCATCGCGAGAACTGGCGGGCTGACCTCTCCTGACGGTCAGCACATATTCCTTCTCCTGCTCAGGACGGCCGCGCAGTTCTCTGAGCGGAACCGGCTGCCGCAACAGACGGTCGCGCAGCAGGAAATCGACAATCTCGTCCAGCCAAACCAAACCTGAGCGCCAGAAACACCATCGCAGCGCCCTTCGGATGGAAGGGTCCCGGTGAAATAGAACCCGCACCAGTGCGCGGGGCCTCAAGGAAACCAGTATTTCCGTTAGTTTCACCCAAAGAAATACGCGCCATGCGGGAATGTGCGGGGTGGCCAGCACCTGGTGCCGATAGTCCCATTTGGAAAGCTCGGGTTGAATAACCCCTCTTTCCTGTATCTCTGCATAAAAAGGTGTCCATCTGTGGGGCGTGACGTACATGGCGTTGATCAGATCAGGGTCATAGAAAAGAACCTGCTTCAACGCGTTCCAATAGTCGCGGTCGGTCTCTTCCTCAAACCCGACCACATGCCCCATCATGGAAATGATCCCGTGATTCCTCAACAGACGGATCGCTTCCCGGTCTTTTGCCACGGTCGATCCCTTTCGAATGGCAAGCTGGGTTTCGGCATCCGTTGTCTCCATACCCATCAAAAAGCACTCAAACCCGGCTTTCTTGTACAGATGAAGAATATCAGCGTCACGCACGATATCGTCAGCCCGCAAAGTCGCGAAAAGGCGAACATCCACGTCTTCCGCTATCAGGGCTTCAAGGAATCTGCGAAATTTCTTTTTCGAAGTGGTCGGGTTTTCATCCGCAAGATCCACAAACCGCACATCATGGGTTCGGTGCAGCCAAGCAATTTCGGCGGCCAGCTTTTCCGGTGTTCGATATCTTTGGCGGGTCCAGAAGCCACGCTGGCCGCAATAGGAGCATAGGTGCGGGCATCCGCGTGAGAGTTGAACCAGCGCGGACCGGCCCAGCCCCCAACATTGGTAGAGGTCCCAATCTTCCACCAGTTCCCATCCGACACGCAATGCGTCCAGATCGGAAATCGGCGCGGGGGTCCGGGTGGAATGGACATCACTTTTCGAGCGGAAAGCGATGCCGTTGACGCAAGACAAGTCGGCATCGGCTGAGATCGCCGCAAGAACGCTTATGACAGTTTCCTCGCCCTCGCCGCGAACAATGATATCAACTTGCGGTTCATCGCGAAGTATTTCTTCAGCGTGATATGTCGGGTGCACGCCACCATAGACGATTGTTGTTTGCGGGAACCGTCGTTTCAGGGCTCGGGTCATCGTCATTGATGTTGAATGCGCAGGTGTTGATCCCGAGTGGCCAACAAGGATCACATCAGGGTTCCACTCTGCGGCCTCGGAAACGATGGCATTGATTGTCAGATGCCGTGCCTCCGCATCGATTAGTTTTGCAGCATATCCTGCATCGACTATTGGCCCACCAATAGACAACAGGCCCAGAGGAACTTGCTCACCCACGCCCAGTTTGCTGGTCACCGCGCGGTATGGGGGATTGATCAATAGAACTCTCAATTCACTTAATCCTAACATATCCGTTCTGCAAAACACGCAAAGATTGAAATCCCAAAGTGAGCTGGTCAAGGGAAACTTGAGGGATCACCAAAGAGCGGCACACCTGAGGCAGACGCGTTGCCAGCCGACAGACCTGATCTTGCCGCCATCAGCATCAAGTGTCATCGACATGAAACCCGGCCAAAACCACCTGTACAATCCGCACACCCACCCCGAAATCTCCGGTACAATTCGTCCAGTTCGCTGTACAAACCTGCGGCTTGACCCGGCGGGGTGGGTGGCCCACAAATCTTGCAACAACCCCAACAGAACGGATGGCCCCTCATGGACTATGACCCCGACAACATCTTCGCCAAGATCCTGCGCGGTGAAATTCCCTGCTCGAAGGTTTACGAAGACGACGACACGCTGGCCTTCATGGACATCATGCCGCGCGCCGACGGGCATCTGCTGGTGATCCCGAAAACTTCGTGCCGAAATGTTCTGGACGCCTCGCCCGAGCAATTGGCCGCGGTCATGCGCACGGTGCAAATCATGGGCCGCGCCGTCATGAAAGCCTTTGATGCTCAAGGGGTTACGGTGCAGCAATTCAACGAGGCGGCCGGCGGGCAAGAGGTGTTTCACCTGCATTTCCACGTGCTGCCGCGCCGCGAGGGCGATCGTCTGCGACCTCCGGGAAACATGGGCGACATGGAGGTGATCGGTGGCCACGCCGAGAAAATCAGGGCGGCGTTGGGTTAATTTTGACTGCCCCCCTTGAAGCTCCAGTTGCTGGATCAATTAATCAAGGTTGCGAAACAGCCAAAAAGGGCACCGCCACATGCCGCATGATCATTCGCACAAACATCAGCATATAGATCCCCAAACCGGCGATGCCCGCGTGGCCTGGGCCATCGCTGTCAACATGTTCCTGACACTTGCCCAGGTGATCGGCGGCATTCTGTCGGGCTCGCTGGCGCTGATCGCCGACGCGCTGCACAATTTCTCGGACGCGATTGCCCTGATCATTGCGTTCGTCGCCCGCAAGATCGCGCGTCGCCCCGCGGACGCCCGGATGAGCTTTGGCTATGGCCGCGCCGAGGTCATCGCAGCACTCGTCAACTACACGACCCTGATCGTTCTGGCGGTGTATCTGATCTATGAAGGTGTGATGCGCTTTTTCGACCCCGAACCGATCAACGGCTGGATAGTCGTCTGGATCGCGGCCCTTGCGTTGCTGGTCGATCTGGTCACCGCAGCGTTGACCTACACCATGGCCAAGCAGAGCATGAATATCCGCGCCGCGTTCATCCACAATGTGGCCGACGCGCTGGGTTCGGTGGCGGTCATCGTGGCGGGCACTGCGGTCATTCTGTTCGGCTGGACCTGGGTCGATCCGCTGGTGACGATCCTGATCGCCATCTATATCCTGTGGCACGTCAAGGCCGAAATCGGAGACACCGTTCGGGTCTTAATGCTGGGCACGCCCCCCGGATTGAACCCGGAACACGTGGCCGAAGCCATTGAGGCGATCGAGGGCGTGCAGGGCGTGCACCATATACATCTGTGGAGCATGCAGGAAAGACAGACGGCTCTGACCGCCCATGTGGTCGTCGATCAGGGTGCCTGGGGCCGCGCCGATGAAATCAAGGGTCGGGTCAAGGCAACGCTGCAGGATCGTTTTGGCGTTGAACATGTCACACTTGAAACAGAGTGTGTCAGCCATGCCTGCATTGAGCCCAATCGCTTTGGGCACGGCTAAGATTGTGAGCGGCACAAATGAATTGCCGCTCCGATTTGGGTCGGAGCGGCAGACTCGTACCAATCACACTGAACGGTCAACTCGGACGGTCATCCAGGTATCCCGGTTTAACATCCCACTCACTCTTCGAATGGTGAACTCAGTTTAAGATATTTTGCCGGGAACTGCACTGGGATTCTGAAAAAGTGGTTTAAAACTTAAGGAAATCACTCACGGAACCGTAGAATTGGCCCGGTCTGTGAAACATAGCCTTCGAAACCGATCGATTGTTTTCCTGACGCGGGGTTTGGCTATGCACGGAGCAGCGTGCCCGACATGACCCGAGTCGTAATCAGAGAGAATCGTCCGCCGTTTTTTCGCAAGGCGGCAAACTCAGAAAATCGTACTTCGATGGCCGAAACAGACCTGTCCAATGCAATCGAAACCCATGCGCCGCGCGCATGTGCTGACCACTTCGCGCTGGGTCGCGGTCAGGCCGGTATCGCCCCCCCCGCTCGGATTCTGAGTTGGTGCGATGGGAGCAACGCTAACGCGTGTTTTCGAGCGTGCGGTCGGGGCGGGATTCGAAAATGTCGTCGAACGTGCGTTGTAGCGCGTTGTCGACATCGGCCATCGTGACCGGCAAACCCAGATCGACCAGCGACGTCACACCGTGGTCGGTGATGCCACAGGGAACAATGCCAGAAAAATGATCCAGATCTGGTTCGACATTGATCGAGATCCCGTGAAAGCTGATCCATTTGCGCAAGCGGATGCCAATAGCTGCAATTTTGTCTTCGACCGTCATACCCGAAGCGGTCAGTGGCTTGTCGTTTCGCCGGACCCAGACGCCGACCCGACCGTCGCGGATTTCGCCGCGGACATTGAACTCGGCCAGCGCCGCAATCACCCAGTTTTCCAGCTGTTGCACAAAGCGGCGCACGTCGTGACCGCGCTTGCCGACATCGAGCATGACATAGACGACCCTCTGACCCGGCCCGTGATAGGTGTATTGCCCGCCTCGTTTGCTTTCATAAACCGGAAAGCGGTTCGGGTCGGTCAGGTCCTCGCCTCGGGCCGACGTGCCGGCCGAATAAAGAGGCGGATGTTCCAAAAGCCAGATGCACTCCTCTGCCTCGCCCGACGCGATGGCCGAGGCGCGGTGCTCCATGAACGCGACCGCCTCATGATAGTCGGTCAAACCATCCGTGATTTTCCATTCCATGGCCGTCAATACCCCGATCCGGTCGCGGGCGAAAGGGGAGGATGTTAGGCTGCTTCGGTCAGGCAGCGTTGTATGATCTGGTCATAGTTTTCGACACCTTGCGCGCCGGTCATCAGGTATTTTCCTCCGAAAACCATTGCGGGAACCCCCGATATTCCCCGGCTGGTCCAGAAACGCTGTTTTTCGCGGACCTGGGCCATGTGTGCGCCGCTTTCCAGTGCGTTTCGGGCCGCATCCCCGTTCAGACCGGCGGCCTTGGCCACTTCGATCAGGATGTTGGGATCAGATATGTCCTTCTGGTCCGAGAAGTATGCCGTGAACAATGCCAGTTTCAAAGGGTGCTGCCGCCCCTGGTTTTCCGCCCAATCCAGCAGCTGATGCGCCTGAAAAGTATTCACGATCCGGCTGTTGTCCTGGAAATTGAAGGTGAAGCCAAGTTCGGAGCCAAGTGCCGCAAGTTGCCCGCGCGCCTGCTGGCTTTGTTCGGCCGTCGAGCCGTATTTCTCCATGATATGCTCCCTCAGGTTTTGGCCTTCCGGACCCATATCGGGATTGAGTTCAAACGGGTGCCAGCGCAGACGGGCAAGAACATCCGCCTGGGAAAGCGCTCGCTCAAGCTGCTTGAAGCCGACAATGCACCATGGGCAGACGACATCGGAAACAATGTCGATATGCAGGATAGGGCGGCCATCTGCGGCATTCATTCGAAGCTCCTTTCGCGGCGATGCGGACGTGCGTTCCTTAGCAGATATGTGGCGGTGTCAGAAAATCAAACAGAAGTGTTTTTGCCTCTTCACATCGCTGGCCGGACCGTCTATACGCCCCTCACCAAGTCACAGGCGTGCGGTCGTGGCGGAATTGGTAGACGCGCAGCGTTGAGGTCGCTGTGGGGTAACACCCGTGGAAGTTCGAGTCTTCTCGACCGCACCAATATCCAACTTTGGGCCTTCTTGGCTCACCCTAACAGTACTAGTTGTCCAATACCCGCCATTGCGATGGAAATTCCCATTGGGAAATGACCTTTTTGGGCGACACTCAACAGGCTTGTGTCCTGAAGAGCCGGGATTCTTTGCATCGCGATGGTCAGCAAACTGCCGAAAAGCATTGCCGCGGAGAAGATGTAGGAAAAGGATATCAGCCCCGCGGTCGGAACGAACAGGATCAGGGCCGGAAGCATCTTTGTGTCCCCGCCGCCGATGAGCCGCAGGGAGAAAAGAACAAATGTCAAAACGAATACAATACCGGCTGCCGCCAGTCTCCAAACCACTTCGTCATAGGGGAGGGTGAAGCAGGTGAATCCGAACAGGGCCATGGCGGCCAGGGGCAGGGCATTCGGGATTTTCATGTATCTGACATCGCAATAGGCGACCAGAACCATCAGGGTAACAAACAGGACGTCAAGTAACAGTGTCATTGCCGGAAACCTCAGGCAAGTTGCGCGCTGATGCCGTCGTCGGATGCGAAGGGTTCCACGGACATCAGTTGATAAATCAGTTCCGCCTGGTTCTGTACGCCGGTCTTGGCATAAATGTTCCTGAGATGTGTCCGGAGCGTCGACGTGGATATTGCCAGAGCCTTGATGATGCCTTCGTTCGTTTTTCCACGATTCAAGAGGACGCAAACACGATATTCGGCGCGGCTCAGGCGGGCGGGGTTTTCGACGCTCAGGATCGGTTTGCCATCCAGTGGCGCTGCGTCATTGGGCGTGGACCGAAGCAAAGCATCCATGAATAGGCCTTTGGCGCGGTTGCCCCAGGTTTGTGCAAGCGTTTCGGCCAGAATATTCAGAACCGCCAGAATGTGCGGTGGTACGATCTCGGGGAAATGAAACTCCAGCAAATCCGAAGTCATATCGCTGCGGCAAAGCGGTATCACGATCAGTTCCCGCAACCGGCGGTTCAGATGAAACTCCTGTAGCGACGGGTCGAACTCGTCGTATAAGGTTGACTTTGCCCAGGTGGAACCGGGTTTGGCCTGATCGAGGTAGGGACCAAGCAGGGTTCGGGAAAACGACCTGCAAGATCCCTGTTCGTTTGCCGGCTTTGCATCGTAGGATATGGTTTTGGGAAGCGCGCGTGTCGATTTGGGCACGCGCGCAAGCACCACGATTTCGGCACCGACGCTGTCCGCGATGCTGCGGAGCGCATCCAGCAGCAAAGCTTTGGAATGAAGACATTCGCACCATTTCGCAACCGCCCCGATCAATCGGGCTTCGGAAGCGAGGTGGTTTTGATGACCTTCTGCATGGCCGCGGTGTGAAAACATGCCTAACCCCCCAGGTCAGGTTACTCGTAAACAATGACCTCAACCCGCAAACAAAAAAGGGCCAAGGGAACAACTTCCAAGCCGTGGCAAGCCTGGTAAATCTAGATTGGCAAATAGTTGGAAAAGTTACTACAAAATGAAGAATTTTCAGCGAAATACCCCGTAATTACGGTCCCGGGCGAATACAGTCCGGTTTGTTGCCGGGTATTATTCACGAAATGTAAGTTACCTGCATGGAGAATCCGATTGGTGCCGATTCACCGGTTGGTTCGGACGGGTTTGCGGTCAACTTCGGGGACACGCCCCGATCGCAGTACAAAAAAGCCGCCATACAACAGTGTATGGCGGCTTCTTGAAGGAACGCGGCTCCACTCACGTGCGTCGTTCAAGCCGCAGACAAGGATCAGCCGGAAAAATACCGGATGTAGCGAATGACGTTCGGCCCGATGGTCAACATGATCAGCGCCGGCAGCATAAATGCGGCCAATACGGCGGACATCTTGACCGGCAACTTGTTCGCCATCTCCTGGGCTTTCATTTCGCGATAGTTTCTCAATTCGTCCGAATAGGTAGACAGCGCCTGAGACATGCTGGTGCCAAATTGCATCGACTGTTGCGTCACTTTCGCAAATGAACGCACGGTTTCCACGCCGGTGCGGTCGGCCATGTCCATTAGGGCTGCATCCCGCGGACGACCTGCCTGGACCTGCCGCTGCGCCGAAAGGAATTCCTCGGATATCTCGGGCGAGATCTCGGCGAGCTCGTTGCCGACGCGTGCCATCGCAGCATCAAAACCAAGACCCGCTTCTACCGAGATGCGCATCAAATCCAGAGCGTTCGGAAAACCTTCCTCGATTTTGGCCGTGCGGCTTTTGACTTTGCCGTTGAGCCAGTAGTTCGGTCCGAAATATCCCGCCCCGACAAGGAAGCACAAAAACAGTTTGATCTGGAAGTTAGTCAAGCCGGAAACAACGGCTGCCACGCCGCTTGGAAGCGATGCGCCCGGCATTTTGCTGATCACGACCAGGGACAAAAGCAGGCCGGGGAGGATCAGGCCAAGAACGGCACGGGTGATGACAAAATTCCGCAATGCCGCTGGCGAGGTAAAGCCCGCACGCAGCAAGCGCTGTTTGAGGTCCGAGCGCTCTTTTTCGTTCCCGGGCGCAAACGCTTTGGTAATTCCTTCAAATTCGGCAGTTGGAGTTTTCAGGATCGCCTTGTCCAGCCGTGTTGTATTGGGCGCCCCTTTCAGGGCGGCGATGCGGCTTGCGGGGACGCTTTTTTGCCCCATGTTCGCAGCCAGGCTCCAAAAAACCAGGACTATTCCAACTCCCAATCCTGAAAGGATCAGGATTTCGGGAGAAATTTCCAGTGAACTCGCAAAGTTTTCAATGCTGTTGAACATGGTATTCGTCCTCTCAAATTCTGAAATTGACGAGTTTTTTCAGGACCAGCAGATTGGCAAATGTCAGGACCACAACCGCAATCGCCATTGGCACGAACAGTGGATCTTCCATGACGCCTCTGTAGTAATTCGGTGCGGTGATGGAGGTGAAGATGCCGATGATCACGGGTAGTGCTGACAGGAACCATGCGGTCAACCGGCCTTCGGAGGAGATCGCCCGGATTTTTCGGCGCATCGCTATACGGTCCCGGATCACCCGGGAAAGAATCTCGATGACATTGACGAGATCGCCGCCGGTGCCGTGCTGGATGCCGATGCTTGCCGCCAGATAATAGACGTCTTCGATATCTACGCGCTGTGCAAATTCCTGAAAGGCGTCCGGCAGGTCGTCGCCATAACTAATCTGATCAAAGACTATGCCGAACTCGGTCCCGATCGGATCTGGCATTTCGCGCGCAATCGCACCGATCGAGTTGCTGAGCGGGTGGCCGACCTTGAGACCCCGCGCCAGCATATCCAAAGCGTCGGGAAGTTGCTTGGTCAATTCGTCGGTCCGCTGCTTGTACTTGATTTTGACAAAACCGACCGGGCCGATAAAGCCAACCAGGATGGACAGGACAAAGGCAAGGACGGGGCCGAGCGGATACAGTGCGAATGCAAACACACCGAACCCCAGCAACAGGCACAGCGCAGTAAACTTGTCTGTTCCGATGGTCAGGCCGGATTGGTGCAGTTGTCGGGGCAGATCGCCCACAAACGGCATTTTTCGCCAAAAGCCGCTGCTTTGCTTGGGTTTCAGAAGAGCCAGCACATCCGCCGTGTCATGGCCTTTGGCCAGCATCCTGAGGCGGCGTGTTTTCGCCTCGTTTGTTTTTTCGCGGCGGCTGGCCAACTGGGCCATCCCGGTAAAGGCAAGCAGCGTTCCCACCGCAATACCGCAATAGACGAGATAGGTGATGTCCTGTTTTCCGGCGAAGATATCCATGACTATGCTCCCTTGGCCAGGAAGGTCGAAAGATCGAGGTCGATACCCGCGGCAATCAGATCGTCCATGCATTGCGGGCGGATGCCGGTAGCGACGAATTCACCAAGGATTTCCCCGGTTTCCGATTTCCCGAGTTTGCGGAACACAAAGATGTCCTGCATCGTCACCACGTCACCTTCCTGACCTGTGATCTCGGAAATGCTGACGACGCGGCGTTTGCCGTCGGCCAGACGGGTAAGTTGCACGACAAAGTTGAGCCCCGACGAAATCTGCGCGCGAATGGCGCTGAGCGGCATGTCCAGCCCGATCATCGTAACCATCTGTTCGATCCGGCCGATGGCGTCGCGGGCCGAGTTCGCGTGCACCGTGGTCATCGAACCGTCATGGCCAGTGTTCATTGCCTGAAGCATATCGAACGCTTCGCCGCCGCGCACCTCGCCCACGATGATGCGGTCGGGGCGCATCCTTAGCGCGTTGCGCACCAGATCGCGTTGCAGAACCGCGCCGTTGCCCGACGGGTTCGGCGGACGGGTTTCCAGACGCACGACATGCTCCTGCTGCAGTCGCAGTTCCGCGGCGTCTTCGACGGTGACGATCCGTGACCGGTGGTCGATACCGGCGGAAACCGCGTTCAGCATTGTGGTCTTGCCCGAACCGGTGCCGCCCGAGATCAGGATATTCTTGCGTGCCTCGACCAGAGCCATCAGGAACTTGGCGGCGCGCTCGTCCAGCGAGCCGGTTTCGATCAGACGGTCGAGCGTCAATGGAGTTTCGGAAAATTTCCGGATCGACATGCTGGGGCCGTCGATGGCGCAGGGGCGGATGATGGCGTTGACGCGGCTGCCGTCCTCAAGACGGGCGTCTACCCAGGGGTTGCTTTCATCCACGCGGCGGCCAATGCGCGACACGATCTTGTCGATGATCCGCAACAGATGTTTTTCGTCGCGGAACCGGGTGTTGGTGCGTTCCAGCACGCCGCGGCGCTCGACGAAAACGTCGCAGTGACCGTTGACCAGAATGTCGTTGATCGTCGGATCGGCCAGCAATGGTTCGAGCGGTCCGAGACCCAGGACCTCGTCCATCAGTTCGTCCACGATCCGGCGGAAGTCATCCGAGCGAAGCGGGTTGTTTTCGGCGGCCAGAACCTCGCTGGTCAGTGCCGCCACTTCGCGGCGCAGCTCCTCTGGCGCGACCTTTTCGACGACGGAAAGGTTGAGGCGGTCCAGCAGGGCTTCGTGCAGGCGGCTTTTGAGTTCCAGAAACTTCACCAGTTCCCTTTCCTCTTCCGACTGCCTGACCACTGCAACCGGCTTGACGTCTTCGACCGGGCGAAGGTGAATGGCTTTTGCGGACGCCTGTTCGCTGTTGTTCGAAAAATACTTAAACATTTCTACTCCCCCATTCAGGCTTTTGCCGTCGCAATTGTGTTGTTTTCCATAAGATCCGCGGTGATCTGTTTTCCCATCTTCGCGATCGCCGCAGTCAGCGCCGAGCGTCCGGCAACTTTCGAAAGCGGCTGCCCGCGATCGATCGCTTCGCGTCCCGCATTTTCATCGCGCGGCAGCCAATAGCGCAGCGGACGCCCCAGAATGGCCGCGGCCTCCTTGTGATGGCTGGCGAGGACCAGCGGTTTTTTCTCGTGATTGACCACCAGGTCGATCTGAAGCGTCGCCACGTCCTCGGTGAAGAAATTGATCAGGCGCAGGCATTGCTGCACGGACGGAACCGCACTGTCGGTCACAAGGCACATCCGGTCGCTGATCTCGAGCACCGGCGATAGCCAGGGCACCAGAGCGCGCGGCAGGTCCACGACGACATAGTCGTATTTGGCGCGCAGAACTTCGAGCAGGGCGTTCACCTGATCGGGACGCAGGGAATCCACCGGGGCAAATCCGGTCGGAGCGGACAGAACGTCGACCCCGTTCGCGGCCGTCACGATGGATTGTTCAACAAAGGTTGCGTCGGGCATGGTGCCTTCGACCGCCATCTGGAACAAAGTCTCATTCGGTTGCACGTCGAGAAAGCTGCTGATGGCGCCGAATTGCAGGTCAAGATCCACCAGCGCAACACGGTTTTTCGCCACTTTCTTCATCATGCCGCGCCGGTCCAGAAGCTGGTCGGCCAAGTTGACTGCAACGGTGGTCGATCCGATCCCGCCGCGCGCCCGCGCAACCGAGATCACTTTTCCGGCGCGTCCGGCATCACCTGATCCGAACGCGGCCTTAGCATCCGCGCTCATCGCCTTGCGGATACTGCTCCGCAGTTCGTCGGCGCTGGTCGAGATCGGCAGCACGTCGGTTGCACCCGCATCGGTCAGCTTGCGGGCATCGCTGAACAGGATGCTTTCATCGCTGAGCGCGATAATCGCCGCGTGCGTACCGCCGCCCTGGCGAATGGCTCGGATCGCCTCGACATCTTCCGTTGTCGCAGTTCCGGTCCGGAATAAGATCACATCGGTCGAAGCGGCGAGTTCGGAGGCCTTGCCATTGATCTGGGGCAGGGTTGCGTTCAGGCCCGTCACTTTCAGCGAAGCGTCGGTGCCCAGAGCTTCTTGCAGGCTGGAGTGAACCAGCGGGTCGTCAGATACGACTGCAATCGTCTTACGTCTCTGTTCCATTTTACTATGCTCCTGTCTGAAATTATCCGCTGGTGCCCATGGCCAGGTCTTCGCCGGGCATGGATACGCTCATGGAGGGGAAAGTTATGGTGGCCCCGAGATCCGGTGAGGACGTGCCTCCGGCCAATGCCACCAGCCCCCCGAGCGGCGAAATGAATTCAAAAGTTTGGTTCTGCACCTCGACGGTGACGATCGGCGTGAACGGTCCGCCCAGAAAGCCGAGATCGCTGTCATAGGTATAGGAGAAGCGCAGGTTGGAAATCGAACTGCCGACCGGCATCGACCCCTGGACGATGTCCCAGATTTCGCTGGCGGTGTCGTTGGTGGCGTCGCCGGCGCAACTGATTGTTCCGACATCGGCGCAGATGTTTGCACCACTGCTGCACATCGTGCCAAAGTCGGGCGCGTTCGATCCGTTCGAGACCGGCCCGCGGCGATGCACGTTCGGCACGTCCGGGCAGGCCGGGGGGCGCACGGCGGCAATGCGTGCCGCGATATGCATGGCGCGTTCGGCGGCGGCGTAGTGCATGCTCATGCGGCCAAAATCCAGCAGGCCAAAGAAAAGCAGCAGGAAGATCGACAACACGACCGCGAACTCGACCAGAGTTGTGCCGCTTTCGTCGCGGCCCAGACGTGCCAGTTGCTTGGCGAGGCGGTATTTTCTGGCTGACTGTCTCATGCTCCGAATACCCGTGACTGGTCCGAAATGACGGTGTTGACGTTTTGCAGGTTTCCCCCGACCAGCGAAAAGACACCGGCGAACGGGAAGGTGACCGACAGGTTGGCCGAGACCTGGATGACCGGGGCGGGCGAGACGCGATAGGTGCCGGCAACGCAGTTGAGGCTCAGAGAGACCGAGTTGACGCTGATCCCCGACGGAAACGGCGAGGTTCCGTCGATGCGGTTTCTGACGATTTCCTCGGCCTTGGTGGTGTAGGTGCTGACCGCAGTGCCGCCGCTGCACATGTCCTTGGGGGCGACGCGGGCCAGATAACGGGTGGCGTCACGAACGCCCGCATTGACGTTCTGATAGGCCCACATCAGGCGGCCGCCTTCGATGATGACGGCAAACAGCACCAGCATCATCGGCATCAGGATGGCGAACTCGACCAGGGCGGTGCCGGATTCGTCGCGGCGGAACTCTGACAGTTTTTTGCTATGGAACAGACGAGACATCATGGGATCACCTGTAAAGCTGGACAACGTCGTGGAAGAGGGAACCGGCACCGGGGCTGTATTCGCTGGCGCTGCCGACGATTTCCCCATAGATGTTCACGGTGGGTGGGGTGGTTGGCTCTTCGCCAACAGGTTCCGTCAGAAAGACCTTAAAGAACTCCTGGACAGGCACGTTGGTGGCGGCGCCGTTGATTGGGTTGGCATCGCAGTCAATACCCGCAACGATGATCACCCGGCGTTCAGGATCGGTGCTTTGATTGTTCGAGCACATCGGGCGCCCAGTTTCTTCCCTGCCGATGAGGAGGGGCGAAGAGGCGCTGGGGGCTGCGTTGATCTCGGCCAGGTAGTATTCATAGCGTGTTGTGGCGCTCGGATGAGGATCGGTGCCGTCATAGTTATAATCAACATATTCCGCGCGCCCGGTGCTCCAGTTCCCGTCGCCAAACCGGCTGCAGGTACCACCGTTGAGGAGGCAAGTGTCACGAGGCAAACCTCTTGAGTCGTTCGATCCTCTTGTGTTTCCACCGATGCAGGCATTGCCGGTGTCGGAAACGATGCCCTTAATCACATTCGGCGCGGGCGGGAAGTTCGTGTTGTTCTTCTTTCCGTTCATGATCGAGCGGTAGATGTCGAAGCGCACGTTATAGATGGCGTTCTCGATCCCGTTCTTCTGACCCGGCTCGATATCGACGCCGCGCATGTTGAAGCATTGGGTGATGCTGCCCTCGGCCCCGATCAGGCAGGCATCCAGGTTCACGCCGCTCAGACCGGCACAGGGGCCTTCGTCGTCGACCAAAGTCTTGGCCGGATCGAGGAAGCCGAAATCGCCCGGCCCCCAGGCCGCGCCATTGCCGCCCGAGCGGAGCAGGATCATGTCGCCGATGTTTTCATCGGCCTTGTAGCTGGGGCTGGGCAGGCAGAACATCATCGGCGTCACATCACAGGCGTATTGGGTGAAGCCCGCGATGGCCGACCCGTTGGCCCAACCGTTCGGCAGTGCGTTCCCGGTCAGGGTGGCGAATACGGCCCCGAATGTGGCGGTGATCGTCGACGGTGTGGTTTCAACCAACACATATGCGGCTTCGGTCGCATCGGTGGTGGTCGCGGTCACGAGATCCGCGTCATCGTCGGGAAGGTCGGACAGAAATGTCAGGGTATAGTCGGTATCGCCGCTCAACTGGCGGCCACCGCTGCCGAATGTCTTGTTGTCCGAGATCATGTTTTGTGCGGCGGCCGTCGCGCGGATGATGGCGTCGGCGCCGCCATCCAGTTCTCCGGCTGCGGCCAGGGCGACATGATCGGCAAAGGATTGCAGTTCGGTCCGGGTGATCGCGGTGCGGCCGACGTCAAAGGAAAGCGCGACAATGCCGAAGAAGATGGCGAACGAAACCCCCCAGATCACCAGCATTCCGCCGTTTTCGTCAGAGGCGAGGCGTTTCATGGTGCGGGCGGGTTTCATCTTTCATCTCCTCGGCAGAGTGTCTCAGCGCAGTTCGGTCACGGTCACATCTGTGCCGCGGCGGACGACGACGGTCTTGACCGGGGCCTGTTCCGGCACCGGCGACAGTTCGCGCAGAACGTCGCTCAGACCGATGGATTCAAGCGGCTCGTCATTGGCTGCCTCCAGCGTGCGCAGTGTCAGGCTGAGCGTTCCCGCGCGTTGGGCAAGTGCCAGGCGCTGGCCTTCTTCGGGTGTGACTTCGACGGTGACGGTGCGGGCGACGCCGGGCGTGTCCTTTTGTTCATCCGCTTCCTGATCGACGCCGATGATGCGCTTGTTCTGCAGGATCGTGACGGTCTTGAGTTCCTTGTTGGAACCGTGTGTCAGCAGGATGTCAACGAAGTCCCCTGGCGTGACAAAACCGCCAACGCCGGTCTGAGCGTTAACGTTGATGGCCATCGCGCGATTGTTGGGGCTGATTGTCTGAACGATGGTGACTTTTTCACCGAAGTTCGAAACCTTGTTGGCCAGGATCAGCTCGCCCTGAGCAATCGCGCGCTTGGCGCGGCGGAATTCTCGGTTTTCGTTCGGAAGCAGGGTGTCATAGGCAGTGAAAACACCGCTCGGCAACGCTTCTTTCGGCCAGGCGATGGTAGTCAGTTTCTGGGCGTCCACGACATGGCCGAACTCGATGTCCTGAGCGGCAACGATGACGTTGACGACCTTTTCTTCTTCGACGGCCTGCCGTTTGGCATATTCATTCTCGATGTAATCGCGGGCCATGTACACCGAGCCCGCTGCAACCCCCAATCCGGCGACGAATGTCAGGAAAGAAGAGAAACGCATGGTGGTCTCCAATATTGTTGGTCGGCGCTTTTTTTGCCGTTGATCAGATGGCCCGGAGGGGGTGTTTCATTGCCGACTTGGCAGCCGTGAACTGATTGCGGTGAAACGCCCTTTTCAAATCCGTTCGAAGTCGCACTCTTTAAGAAAACTATGGATAACAAAGGCTTCTTGTGGATTTGCTCCGGGTGGTGTTGCCGCGAGACTTGCAGGGCCGCGGCAACAAAAGTGCATTTGGAAGAAATTGCCTTCCGAATAGTTACGGCGTGGTGCCGCAGGTCGGAACGGAACCATCCGCATTCGGCATACAGTTGCCCGCGGCAGTCATCGAACCCGCGACGTCACCCGCCAGAGTCGAAAGCGCGCCAGCACCCAGAACAACCGCCAAAGCGATCGCGATGCCGTATTCGACCAGAGTCGCGCCCGACTCGTCACGACGCAGACGCTTGAAGGTATTTGCGATAAAGTTTTTCATATCTTGCTCCAAATATGTGGGTCGCCCCGTTTGTTGGGGGCGATGGTGAGTTCGCAGACGATCCACCCCCTGGAAACGCTGCTGAAACCCACATTAGAGGAGCCGAAAGTGACGCTGCGTCGTTCAGGAAGGTCAAAATTTCCCCTCAAGGTTGAATCTTTTTGCGCAAAACTTTTTTGAGCACGAAATTCCGCAACGGTGCCTGTGCCGCAAGTTGCGCGCTATTTGTGTGAATTTGTGGGAATACAATGTCGGTTTCGCAGTGAAATCAGAGTCGAACGCCAAATTATCAACAATTATGCTTGCTTTTGCCCGTATTGTGTGGCTGGTTGAGCGTGTTTGTGGGGATGGCTGGGGGATACCGTGTCGAATCGCGGGGTTCATACACACCGGGAGGTCGAGTTGCTGGATGTGCTGCGCCGCCTAGGCGGCGCGGCGCGGAATTCTGACCTCGCCAAGGCTCTCGGTGTGTCCGAGGAAACCGTGCGGCGCGTGATCAAGGCGTTGTCCAAATCCGGCGCGGTGGAAAGGGTGCACGGTGGGGCCTACCTGTCGGGAACGCAGGGCGATCCCAGCTTTTTCCGCCGGATCGCGCAGCATTCCGACGAAAAGCGCCTGATCGCGTCCAGTGTCGCACGGGTCGTGCGCGACGGGATGACAGTATTTTTGGACGTCGGTTCGACCACGGCCTTCGTTGCCGAGGAACTGCGTCAGCGCAACAATCTGACTGTTGTGACCAATTCGGTGGGCGTGGCGCAGACCCTTGTTGGCGTGAACGGGTCACGGGTTCATCTGTTGGGCGGAGAAATGCAAAGCGATGAACGCGGCACTTTCGGGCATGTCGCGCATCGTCAGGCGCAGCGGTTCGCGTTCGATCTGTCGATCCTGAGCGCCGATGCCCTGTCGGCGCGCAAGGGGTTTCTGTATCTGAGCTCGGCAGAAGCGGACCTGGCATCGATCATTGTCGACAGCACCGACCGGTCGGTGGTCGCGGCCGACCATTTCAAATTTGGCGAGACCGCCCCCTATCGCGGTGCCGATCCGCGGCGGGTGGACGATCTGTTCACTGACAAGAGGCCCAAGGGCGCGCTGGCGGCAGCGCTGAAGGATTGGGGCATAGAGATAGAGATTGCGACAGGAGTTGAGGCCGGTGCTGGCGAAAGGTGATTATGCGGGACACGCGGTCGAAATCGCCGCAATTGCCGCCGAAGCGGCGCGCGGTTATTTCCGTGGCCGTCTTGGCGTTGAGTTCAAAGAAGATGAGAGTCCTGTGACGCAGGCCGACAAGGGCGTCGAATCCTGTGTCCGCGACTATCTGGGGCGGCATTTCCCCGAACATGGCATCTTTGGCGAGGAACATGGTTTCGAAGGGCAGGACCGCCGCCATATCTGGATCGTCGACCCGATCGACGGTACCCGGTCGTTTCTGTCCGGGCATCCGCTGTTCGGGTTTCTGCTGGGTCACCTTGAAGACGGAGTGCCTCAGGTTGGCGTGATCGGGATGCCCGCCCTGGGAGAGGTTTTTCTTGGCGTGAAAGGTCAGGGGGCGACACTGAATGGCGAGGTGATTCGGGTTTCCGCCTGCACCCGGCTGGATCAGGCCATTCTTTTCGTGAACGAGGGCGACAAGATTCACCGCGATCATCCGGCGGTGTTCGACAGGCTGATGAATGCGGGGCAAACCCGCCGCTTCGCCTATGATTGCTATCCTCATGCGCTTGTGGCGGCAGGGCATGTGGATGCCGTGATCGATTATGACCTGCAGCCCTACGACTATTTGCCGGTTTCGGTGGTCATCGAGGCGGCAGGCGGTATCATGACCGATTGGGAAGGCCGACCGCTGGACCTGAACTCGGACGGGCGGGTAATTTCGGCGGCGACGCCGGAACTGCATGCCGAAATGTTGGAACTTGTGCGCGGATAGACCATGGCGATCGTCAGTTTCATCATAAGCCTTGCCGGAGCGACGATGTTGCTCCTTTACGCCGTGCGCATGGTGCGCACAGGGATCGAGCGCAGCTATGGCGCCTCGTTCCAGCGGGTCATGACCGGTCAGCGCAGCTATGCCCAGGCATCGCTGGTTGGGATCGTGATGGCCATCGTGCTGCAAAGTTCCGCCGCTGTGGCACTGTTGTCTTCGGGCTTTGCCGCCAGCGGAATGCTGACCTTTCCCGCCGGGCTTGCCATCGTTCTGGGCGGGGATCTCGGCTCGGCCCTGATCATTCAGATCCTGTCGTTCAGGCTGGACTGGCTGGTACCTGTACTGCTGGCGGTCGGCGGGTATCTGTTCGTCAAGACCGAAGCCAAGAAAGCGCGGCAATTGGGGCGCATTCTGATGGGGATCGCCTTTATCCTGATTTCGCTGCGGTTCCTGCGCGAAGCGATGGACCCGATCCGCGACAGTGCCTTTTTGCCCGCGATCGCAGACTATCTGGCCCGTGACTATATCACGGCGTTTCTGGTCGGCGGGGCGCTGGCCTTTGTGATGCATTCCTCGGTGGCCGCGATCCTGATGTGCGTGACGCTGGTTCAGATCGGCGCCATTCCTTTCGCGGCCGGGTTGTCGCTGATGCTGGGCGCAAATTTCGGCTCGGCCTTCATTCCGATCTGGCTGACGCGGGGCATGGATCTGTCTGCGCGCCGCATCCCCTTTGCCAACCTGTTCCTGCGCGGCAGCTGGGCGGTGATCATCCTGTTCGCGGCCAATATCGCGCTGCGCAACGGATTGCTGGGGGATTTGCAGGGCGGTCAGATGCTGGTCAACGCTCATTTGGCCTTCAACGCATCGTTGCTGGTGTTTGCAATCCCGTTCTGTGGCCGCTTGCAGGCCCCGTTCGAGCGGCTGTTCCCCGAACCCAGGAAGGACATCGGAAAACGACCGGCCGGACGCCCGTCAAGCGCCCTGGACAAGCGCGTTATCGGTAATCCAAGCCAGGCGCTGCCCGGCCTCAAGCGCGAATTGCTTCGGATGAGCGATCTGGTGCAATCCATGTTCGAGCCGGCGCTGGAGCTTTATCGCAGCGGTGACAAGGACCAGATTCGCGCAGTGCAGGCGATCGACGAGGAGGTGAACGACTGTTTGTCGGGCATCCGGTCATATGTCGCGTCGATACCGACCGATGGGTTCGGCAAAGACAACGCCAAGATTGCGCGTGATCTGATGGAATATGCGATCCGCCTGGAGACCGCCGGGGACGTGGTGGCCAAGCGCCTGACCGTTCTGGCCGCGGAAATGCGTAAAAAGGGTGCCTCGTTCTCGCATGACGGATGGATGGAACTGGTGCAGATGCATGAAAGCATCGTGGCAAACCTGAAACTGGCCTCGAACGTGCTGATTTCCGACGATCTGGAAAGCGCCCGCCTGCTGAGCCTTGAAAAAACCGAGATCAAACGCGCCGAGCGTGACAGCCGCAAGCGTCATCTCAAGCGCCTGCAGCACGGTACCACGGAGAGTTTTGAAACCAGCGATATCCATCTGGAAACCCTGCGCGCCTTCCGCGAGTTCAACAGCCACATTGCGGCAGTGGCTTATCCGATCCTGTATCGCAACGGCCAGTTGCTTGAGACACGTCTGATCGAAGACATGCCGGAAGACGACGAGCACATCCATTCGGAGGAACGGGGATGACGGGTCCGGTCGAAATACTGAACGGGGCGGGCAGGGGCCGGGTGGTGCTGCTGTGCGAACATGCCAGCAACCGGATACCCGATGAATATGACGGGCTGGGTCTGGCCGAGCACGACAGAACCAGCCATGCAGCCTGGGATCCGGGCGCACGCGCGCTGACTCTGCAGCTGTCGCGGGCGCTGGATGCGCCGGTCGTGGCCTCGACCGTTTCGCGTCTGGTCTATGACTGCAACCGCCCGCCCGAGGCGCCAAGCGCCATGCCCGAAAAATCGGAACTGATCGAGGTTCCGGGCAATGCAGGGCTGAGCCAGCACGACAGGGACGCCCGCACCACCGCCGTGTACCACCCGTTCTGTGCGGCGGTGTCCCGGGTTCTCGATGCGCGCGGACCCGAGACGGTGGTGGTGACTGTGCATTCCTTCACACCTGTCTTTCACGGGCGGCCGCGAAAGGTGGAAATGGGGTTGCTTCATGATGTCGACAGCCGGTTGGTGGATGCGATGCTGACCTATTCGGGCCGCATCCCGCACCGCCGAACCGAACGGAACGAGCCCTATACCCCTGCCGATGGCGTCACGCATTCGCTGAAGCTGCACGCACTGAGCCGGGGATTGGCCAATGTCATGATCGAAGTGCGCAACGATCTCTTGCGCAGCGAGGAACAGGTTGCCGGCATGGCGACAGAAATACAGGCGCTGCTGGAGCCGGCGCTGAAGGACATTGCGATCAGGGAGGACGCATCGTGAGCGCAGAACTCACCTTTGAACATCTCAAGACCCAGGTTGCCGCCGGCGAGGTCGACACGGTTCTGGTCTGTCTGGTGGACATGCAGGGCCGTTTGATGGGCAAACGTTTCCATGCCGGTCATTTTATCGCCGGTGCATGGGAGGAAACCCATTGTTGCAACTACCTTTTGGCCACCGACCTGGAGATGGGCACGCCCGACGGCTATGCCTCGACCAGTTGGGAGCGGGGCTATGGCGACTATGTGATGAAGCCCGATCTGGAAACGTTGCGCCGGGTGCCGTGGCTGGAGGGCACAGTCATGGTTCTTTGCGACGTTCTGGACCATCATACCCACGAAGACGTGCCGCACAGTCCGCGCGCCATACTGAAAAAACAGGTCAGGCGGCTGAAGGACATGGGCTATGAGGCGATGACCGCGACCGAGCTGGAGTTTTTCCTGTTTGAGAAAAGCTTTGACGAGATCCGCAAGGACGGCTTTCGCAACATGAAGCCGATCTCGGGTTATAACGAGGACTATCACATCCTCCAGACCACCAAGGAAGAACACGTGATGCGCCCGATCCGCAATCATCTGTGGAATGCGGGTGTGCCGGTCGAGAACTCGAAGGGAGAGGCCGAGGCCGGGCAGGAAGAGCTGAACATCAAATATGCCCCGGCGATGGACACTGCGGCCTATCACACCATTGCCAAGAACGCGGTGAAGGAAATCGCCTGGCAGCACGGTCATGCCGCAACCTTTCTGCCGAAATGGCATCACGACAAGGTGGGCAGTTCGTCCCACGTGCACCAGTCGCTGTGGAAGGATGGCAAGCCTGCGTTTTTTGATGCGGAGGATGATCTGGGCATGTCGGCGCTGATGAAGAGTTATATGGCGGGTCTGCTGAAATATGCTGCGGATTACACCTGTTTCATGGCCCCCTACATCAACAGTTACAAGCGCTTCATGAAGGGTACCTTTGCGCCGACGCGGATCATCTGGTCGGTGGACAACCGCACGGCCGGGTTCCGTCTGTGTGGCGACGGCACCAAGGCGGTTCGGGTCGAGTGCCGGATTCCGGGATCGGACATGAACCCCTATCTGGCAATGGCGGGGATGCTGGCGGCGGGGATCGCCGGGATCGAGGAAGAGTTGGAATTACAGCCGCCGACGAAAGGCGACGTCTATCAGGGCGACACAGGCATGATCCCCGGAACGCTGAGGGATGCGCGGGATGCGCTGCATGGTTCGGCCATGCTGCGGGCGGCCATGGGCGATGAGGTGGTCGATCACTATGTGCGTGCGGCGGAGGTCGAGATCGAGGAGTTCGAGCGTGTGGTGACCGATTGGGAAGTGGCCCGCGGGTTCGAGCGGGCGTGAGGATGGGCAAGGCTGGGGGCTCTGCCCCCCAGACCCCCGGGATAATTTTGGCCAGATGAAGCAGGTGATCCTGCTTCCTTTCGGAAATGGAGTGAAAATGGGGCAGATGTTGCAATGTGTCTCGCCGATCGATGGATCGGTTTATGCTGAGCGGGAGGTTCTGTCGCGGGAGGCGGCGTTTGAGGTTGTGGCGCGTGCGCGCACGGCACAGGCGCAATGGGCCGCGCGGCCGTTGCAGGAGCGCATCGATCTGGTGATGGCGGGTGTTGCCGCAGTAGGCGCGATGAATGACGAGATCGTGCCAGAACTGGCGCATATGATGGGCCGCCCCGTTCGCTATGGTGGCGAGTTCGGCGGCTTCAACGAGCGCGCCAGCCATATGGCGGAGATCGCGGCAGCGTCTCTGGCTGATATTGCGGTGGGCGAGGATGCGACCTTCAAACGCTATATCAAGCGCATCCCGCACGGCGTGGTGTTTGTGGTGGCGCCCTGGAACTACCCCTACATGACGGCGATCAACACGGTGGCGCCGGCGCTGATCGCGGGCAATACGGTGATCCTGAAACACGCCACCCAGACCCTGCTGGTGGGTGAGCGCATGGCGCAGGCCTTCCATTCGGCGGGCGTGCCTGCGGACGTGTTCCAGAACGTATTTCTGAGCCATGACGTGACCAATGATCTGATCGCGGGCAATGCGTTTGATTTCGTAAACTTTACCGGCAGTGTCGGGGGCGGTCAGGCGATGGAGCGCGCGGCGGCGGGCACATTTACCGGGGTTGGTACCGAGCTGGGCGGCAAGGATCCGGGCTATGTCATGGAAGATGCTGATCTGGATGCGGCCGTCGATACGCTGATCGACGGCGCGATGTTCAACTCGGGTCAGTGCTGCTGCGGGATCGAACGGATTTATGTACATGAACGTCTATATGACGATTTTGTCGCCAAGGCGGTTGAGGTCGTGAAGGGTTATAGGCTGGGCAATCCGCTGGACAGTGGCACCACGATTGGCCCGATGGCCAATGTGCGCTTTGCCGATGAGGTGCGGGCGCAGATTGCCGAGGCTGTGGCCGATGGCGCGGTAGCCCATATCGAGACCTTCGCTGAGGATGATGGCGGCGCCTATCTGACGCCGCAGATTCTTACAGGTGTCACTCATGACATGCGGGTGATGCGGGATGAGAGCTTTGGCCCCGTGGTCGGCATCATGAAAGTGTCCTCGGACGAGGAAGCCATCCGGCTGATGAATGACAGCCAGTTTGGCCTGACCGCGAGCCTCTGGACGCGCGATGTGGGCCGGGCGGCACGGGTCGGAGATCAGATCGAAACCGGCACCGTGTTTATGAACCGCGCCGATTATCTGGACCCGGGCCTGTGCTGGACCGGCTGCAAGAACACCGGTCGCGGCGGCGGCTTGTCCGTCATCGGCTACCACAACCTGACCCGTCCGAAATCCTACCATCTGAAAAAGGTGACATCATGAGCCTTCAGGGAAACTGGTCCTATCCGACCGCGATCAAATTCGGCGCAGGCCGTATCAAGGAACTGCCCGAGGCCTGCGCGGCGGCAGGGATGAAGAAACCGCTGCTGGTCACGGACAAGGGGCTGGCCGATTTGCCGATCACCATGGCGACGCTGGATATCATGGAGGCCGCCGGTCTGGGCCGGGGCTTGTTTGCGGATGTGGACCCGAACCCGAATGAGAAAAACCTTGATGCGGGTGTCGCGGCCTACAAGGCCGGGGGCCATGACGGGGTGATCGCTTTTGGCGGCGGCTCGGGACTGGATCTGGGCAAGATGGTGGCCTTCATGGCCGGTCAGACGCGGCCCGTGTGGGATTTCGAGGATATCGGCGACTGGTGGACCCGCGCCGATGCCGACGCCATCGCACCGATCATCGCGGTGCCGACGACCGCCGGGACCGGCTCGGAAGTGGGCCGCGCCAGCGTCATCACCAATTCCGAAACGCACGCCAAGAAGATCATCTTCCACCCCAAGGTGCTGCCTACAGTGGTGATCTGCGACCCCGAACTGACCGTGGGCATGCCCAGGTTCATCACCGCGGGCACGGGTCTCGATGCCTTTGCCCATTGCGTCGAGGCATTCTCCAGCCCGCATTACCACCCGATGAGCCAAGGGATTGCCTTGGAGGGGATGCGTCTGGTCAAAGATTACCTGCCGCGTGCCTATGCGGACGGAACTGACATCGAAGCTCGCGCCCAGATGATGAGCGCCGCCGCAATGGGCGCCACAGCCTTTATGAAGGGGCTTGGTGCGATCCACGCGATGAGCCATCCGATCGGGGCACATTTCAACACCCACCACGGAACCACCAACGCCGTCTGTATGCCTGCGGTTCTGGAATTCAACGCGCCTGCCATCGCCGATCGTTTCGAGGTGGCAGCGGCCTATCTGGGCATCGGCGGCGGGTTCGACGGCTTCCGGGCTTTCGTGCAGGAGTTCAATGACTCCTTGGGCATTCCGCGCAAACTGTCCGATCTGGGCGTCACCGAAGTGTCGATCACCGAGCTGGTCAAAGGCGCGATCGTCGATCCGTCCTGTGGCGGCAACCCGATCGAATTGACCGAAAACAACCTTACCGAACTGTTCAAGGCGACCCTTTGAATTGGCAGGCGGACACAGGCCGGGCCTGCGCGGCATTCGCGCCGGCCTGCGAAAACCTTCGCTTCGATGTTGCGATGTCGCCTGGTCGTCGGTATCGGGTGAATTTTGCAGCATTGGTCCGGTTCGCGGCTTTTAAGATTGAAGACTGGAGCAAACGGATGAGGGTTGCATGTTCGGCAATGCCGGTCGTTGCACTGATCGGAGCCTTCGCATGAGAAACACTGCTGCGTCGAATGTCAGCCGGAACCGTTGGGAAAGTTTCGAAGTTGGGCCCTGGACAAGATCCGGGACAATCCCCGGCGGTGGTCGTTTTTCGGCGGCTGATCGTGGTCGGTGTCTTTTGACGGACGGAGAATTTCCCGAAAAGCGGAGAGGTCGCACCTGGTCTGTTCCGTCATTTGTATTGACCTGCACGGCCTTTCTGTTCGAGACTGTATGCGGAATGGCCCCGACAAAGCAGATAACGCAAAACATTCTTGGCGGCCGCCTGTCCGTTGAACCGAATCGAATTTGGGTCGGAGGTGGACGGCACATAAGCTTTTCACGCCAAACTTTTCAGATGATTGAGAAAAGTGCAGCGGTGATGTGCGAAGGAACGGGGCTGGTGAAATTGCAAAGGCGGAATACCAATGCAATACTCCGAAAAAAGGGCACGGACCTAAAACTGGACTTATAAAAAAATCCAACTGTCACTTCGGGAAGGGAAGCGACGCAAAGAAACTTCATCAAAATATCATCAACTACCAACAACAACAAACTAGCTACAACAGTCCAAAAATGGGAGAACAAGTATGACTTCTAAATCAACGGTAACTCGGCGCAGTGTTCTGAAAGGCGCGGGCGCAGCCGCTTTGGCGGCACCGCTGTACTCGAAAAGCGCACTGGCATCGTCGGGTGAGATCAACATCCTGATGTGGTCGGATTATCTGCCGCCGTCCTTCATTTCAGAGTTTGAGAATGAAACCGGCATCAAGGTAAACTACACCGGTATCGGCTCGAACGAAGAAATCATCAACAAGATGAAAGCCACCAAGGGTCAGGGCTTCGACATCGTGTCGCCGACCAACAACCGCTCGCTGCAGTGGGAGCCGCTGGAACTGCTCAAGCCGTTCGACCTGAGCAAGGTCAACGTCGAGGCGGTCAACCCCGCTATGATGAAGATCGGCACCGACGCCTGGGATTTCGGTGGTGCGGGTGCTCACTGGTTGCCGCACATCTGGGGCACCGAAGGTATCGCATACCGCACCGACCTGTGGCTGCCTGAAGGCGACGCACCGTCCTATGGCGACGTGTGGTCGGAGGAAAACGCCGGTAAGACCATGGGCCGTGCACACTCGATGATGCTGGGTGCGGGCCTCTTCATGGAGCGTTCGGGCGAGATGGAGCCGGGCTCGATCTGGGCCGCATATGGTGACGAAGACACAATGCGCAAAGTCTGGAGCCAGGTCGCCGACTGGTGCATCGCACGCAAGAACCGGATCAAGCTGATCTGGAACGACGCCGACACCCAGAAGAATGGTCTTCTGAACGAAGGCGTGATCGTGGGCCAGACCTGGGACGGTCCGCCGCTGGCGCTCAAAGCGGCAGGCGAACCCGTGCATTATCAGGCGCCCATCGAGGGGGCGATGGCCTGGGTCGACGGTATGGCAATGCCGACCGGCGCGACGAACGAAGAGCAGGTCTATGCCTTCATCGAATTCGCCTATCGCAAAGAGCCTGCGGGCGTGGCGATCGACAGCCATGGCTACAACTCGCCGGTTCTGGGCGCCGACACTTTTGCCGGTGACGTCTATAAGAAGAACTTTGCCGAAGCCTATCCGGGCGACTCGCTGGCCAATCTGAACCCGTGGCCTGCCGAAGCGCCCTGGTATGCCGAAGTCCGGACCGAGTTCGTCAACAAGTTCAAGAGCGCCTGAGCGCGTTGAACACGGGCCCCCTGTGCGTTCAGGGGGCCCTCTTTTTTTGTGCTCATCGCACATTGCCATAACAGATGTCGCCTTTGTCGGCGGGATGCCATCACAGGGAGAAACAAAAGATGAGTGCTGGGGTCGGAGTCGATCTGGAAAACCTTTGGATCCGGTTCGGAGATTTTGTCGCCGTGCGCGACGCCAATGTGAATATCAACGGGGGCGATTTCTTTTCGTTTCTCGGGCCCTCGGGATGCGGCAAGACCACCATCTTGCGCGCCGTGTCGGGCTTTCTTGAGCCGTCCGAAGGCAACGTCCTGATCGGTGGCAGCAATATGCGGGGCATTGGCCCCAACAAGCGTCCGACGGCGCTGATCTTCCAGAACCTGGCACTGTTCCCGCTGATGAAGATCTGGGAAAACATCACTTTTTCGATGGAAATCAAGGGGGCCAGTGCCGCCGAGCGCCGCAAGCGCGCCGATGAACTGCTCGACATGATCGCGCTGCCGGGGCAGGGGGACAAACTGCCCAGCGAACTGTCGGGCGGTCAGCGCCAGCGTGTCGCCATCGCGCGTGCGCTTTGCGCCGAGCCGGACGTGCTGTTGCTGGACGAGCCGCTCTCGGCACTCGACCTCAAGCTGCGACAGCACATGCGGACCGAGCTGCGGGAAATCCAGCAGCGGGTCGGCATTACCTTCATCTACATCACCCACGACCAGGGCGAAGCATTGACCATGTCGGACGATATCGCCGTGATGAAGGCCGGTGTCATCGACCAGATCGCAGACGGCAAGACGATCTACAACGACCCCTCGACCGCATTCGCGGCTTCTTTTGTCGGCGAAAACAACGTGTTCCGCGGCAAGGTCAAGCAAGTCATGGGCAATGAGGCGATGATCTCGACCAACCGCTCGGGTGATCTGGTCGCGCGGATTTCCACGGCCAATCAGGGCAAGATGAAAGAAGGCGACGATGCCATGATGTTCATCCGCCCCGAAGCATTGGCCATCGCGCCCGAAGGCGCATCGGGCGATCACTTTGTGACCGCCAGGGTGAATCACGAAGAGTTTGAAGGCAATGCCTTCAACATCTTCACAGAAGGCGAGGGCGGGAAAGAGATCAAGGTGTCGATCCCGAACCTGGGCCAGTCCTTCAAAGATCACACAGGCCAGAACATCACGCTGCAATACGAGACCCGCAATGCGGTTGTCGTGCCCGCCGGCGAACTGGCCGCGGAATAAGGAGGCCAGATGATGCCCGGCTTCCTCAAGGACTTCTTCAACCGCAATGGCTTCGGCATGGGGCTGGCGATCCTCGGTCTGGTACTTTTCTGGACCATTGGCCTGATCATCCTGCCGCAATTGTCGATGCTCGACTTTTCATTCCGTCCCAATCTGCCGCCGCCGGAAATCGGCGGACCCAAGGACGTCTATACACTGGAGAACTACAAGTATCTGGTCTTTGGCCCCGAAGGCGGCGGCCAGGCCTATAATACCGTCGATCTGAGGATCTTTTTCCGCACGCTGATCGCGGCGGTCTTTGTGACGATCTTCAATCTGATCCTGTGCTATCCGATTGCCTATTACCTGGGGCAGAACAAGGGCAATCACATGCGTGTCTTTGCGCTGATGCTGATCATCCCTTACTGGATCAACGAAATTCTGCGCGCCTTTGCGTTGCGCATCATTTTCGGTGAAACCGGCGTTCTGAACAACATGCTGGTGGGGCTGGGCATATTCGATACGCCTTTCGACTTCATCCGCAACGACATCGCGCTCTATGCCGGTCTGGGCTATGCCTATATCCTGCTGATGATCTTCCCGATGTATAACGTGATCGAAAGCCTGGACAAAAATCAGATCGAGGCGGCGCGGGATCTGGGTGCGCCCTGGTGGCGTATCCACTGGCGCGTGGTCATTCCCTATGCCAAGCCGGGCATCAGTTCGGGCTGCACCATGGTGTTCATGCTCAGCGCAGGCGCGCTGGCCGCACCGCAGATCCTTGGCGGGCCGTCGAGCCTGTGGTTCACTCAGCTGATCTACCAGCAGTTCAACGACAACAATGACTGGCCACAGGGCGCCGCCTACGCGATCGTGCTTCTGGTGACCTGTATCCTGTTCGTGCTGGCAATGATGCGCCTGTTCAAGGTCAACATGGGGGATATCGGAAAATGAACAACTCCTTCCTTCGTGTAAGCATCTGGGTCTACCTGGCGATCTTCTTCGCCTATCTGCTGGGCCCGCTGGTGATCATGTCGGCCACGGCCTTCAACTCGTCTGGATTTCCCCGAATATCGCCGTGGGAGTGTCTGACCTTCCAGTGGTTCGGCGAACTGTTTCAGGATGAACGGATTCTGAACGGCATCAAGAACTCGCTGATCATCGGCCTTGGCACGGTTGTGCTGTCGGTTGCGATGGGTCTGGCTGGCGCGCTGATGCTGACCCAGATCTGGCCGAAACTGCGGGCGACCTACTATACGATCATCATCGCGCCTATCCTGATCCCCGGTGTGGTTCTGGGTATCTCGACGCTGGTGTTCTGGGACCGGATCAACCGGGTTCTGGGACTGGGGGCGGACAGTTTCTTGTCGAACGGCATCTTCCTGACGGTGATCGGCCAGTCCACCTTTATCGCCAGCTATTGCATGCTGGTGCTGGTGGCCCGGCTGCAGCGCTATGACGTGGCGCTGACCGAGGCGGCACTGGATCTGGGCGCATCCCACGCGCAGGCCTTCCGCAAGATCCTGCTGCCTTTCATGCGTCCCGCGATCGCCTCGGCCGCGGTGCTGGCGTTTCTCGCGTCGTTCGAGAACTACAACACCACGACCTTCACCTTTGGCGAATACCCGACGCTGACCATCGAACTGGCGCAGAAGGTGCGGTACGGGATCACTCCGGCGATTTCGGCCCTGGCCTTTATCATCGTGGTGCTGACGGTGTTCTTTGCCCTGCTGAACGAAACCAAGCTCAAGCGGCAGGAACTGGTTGCAGTGGCGCGTAAAAACGCGACGGTCGAAGAACTGGCAGGCAAGATCAAGCTGCCCAGCTTTTTCGCCGGTAACCTGGCCGCAGTGATCCTCGTGGTGTTCTGTGTGGCGACGATCACGGTGGTCGGTACCGCGACGGTCTACAACCCGTCTCAATGTATCGCGGATATCAGGGAGCAAAAACGTCTCGAAGCTGAAGAGCGCATTCAAAAACTGCGTCAGGAGCGTGAAGAGCGCCGCCAGCGCCGGTTCGAAGGTGTGTTCGATCCGGACGAGTTGCAACCGGGTCAGGATGAGCAGGGCTCACAAGCGCCTGCCGATTCCAACAACTCCGGTTTCGGTGGTGTATTTGCGCCAGGATCGCTGAGTGGTGATGAGGACGATGGCGCCTCAAACACCGAAGAACAGCCCTCGAACAACGGCGGCTTCGGAGGGGCGTTCGATCCGAACAGTCTCAAGACCGACGAGTAAGCCGGACACCTTCCAACACTTCAAGCCCGGGCTGTGATGGCCCGGGTTTTTCTTTGGTTGCCAATGGATCTGCCGCCCCGAGCGCAGGTTTTCATGTTTCTCGGTATCGCGACCCCAGACCAAATCCGTGCGGCAGGGGCAATGAGAGCAATGCACATGCACGCGACGGCGACCCCGGGGTGACCGGAGGTCCGGCAAGTACTGATATTGCAGGAAGATAACCGCAGACCTGGCAGCCCGTAGGGGAATCGAACCCCTCTTTCCAGGTTGAAAACCTGGCGTCCTAACCGATAGACGAACGGGCCATTTTTGGTCCAAGACAAGCACAAGTGGCAGCCCGTAGGGGAATCGAACCCCTCTTTCCAGGTTGAAAACCTGGCGTCCTAACCGATAGACGAACGGGCCACGCTGGCTTGTGGAGGGCCTTTTACGGATTACATCTGCCCCCCGCAAGCCGAAAAATGCGGTGCGGAGAAACTTTTTTATGCCCCTGCAAACAGGCCGGATTTCAAGACGCCGCCGCCTCGGCGGCATCTTCGATCCGCAGTTGCACCGTTTGCCTGCCACCCCAGGAATTGACCTCTAGCCGGCCGGCGAAATGAAACCGCCCGCCGCCATGATTGATCAGCCGGTCGCCCATCGGCCCGTCGAATGCACCAAAAGCGATGGCGTCAAGCCCGCCATCCATTCCATCGGACAACGACAGTTTCAGATGCGTTTCTCCGACCTGTTTCGCAAAGCGGATCTGCAGGTCTGGCAGGGCATAGCGCGGGGCGGGGGCCCCGGCCCCGAATGGGCCTGCCTGCTCGATCCGTTCAATCAGGTCCACCGTTGCCGCCCCCGGCATCAGCGCGCCATCAAGTTTCAGATCGGCCGGGCCACCCTGACCGGCGCCCTGTTTCGCCAGCAGTTCCGAAAGCCGCGCCATCGCCGGTTCAAGCCGGTCGCGCATAACCGTCAGCCCTGCGGCCATCTTGTGCCCGCCGCCCTTGACCAGCAGCCCTTCGGCGGCAAGCTTTTGGATCGACGCGCCCAGATCCACGCCCGAGACCGACCGGCCCGATCCTTTGCCTTCATCGCCATCAAAGCCGATGACAATTGCCGGTCGATTGGCGGTTTCCTTGAGACGCGAGGCGACGATACCGACAACACCAGGATGCCAGCCGTCGCCCGCCGCCCAGACGAGCGGGGCGTCCAGCCCGCGTTCCCCGGCCTGCGCCAGGGCAGCGGCACGCACCATGTTTTCGATATCGCGCCGTTCGGTATTCAACGCGTCCAGCCGTTGCGATAGCGCCTCGGCCTCGACCATCGAGTCGGTGCTCAAAAGCCGGGCGCCAAGGTCGGCCTGTCCGATCCGGCCTCCGGCATTGACCCGGGGACCCAGAAGAAAACCCAGATGATAGGTGTTGGGGGCTGCGTCCATGCGGGAAATGTCGGACAGGGCGACAAGACCGGGGCGCTTGCGCTGTGCCATCACCTTCAGCCCTTGCCGCACCAGCGCCCGGTTGGCCCCGATCAGCGGCGCCACGTCCGCCACGGTGGCCAGCGCCACCAGATCGAGCAGTGACAGCAGGTCCGGGCCCGTGGCACCGGCATCGCGCATCTGTCGCCCTGCCTCGACCAGCATCAGGAACACCACGCCAGCGGCGCAGAGATAGCCCAGATCGCCGCTTTCGTCCTGCCGGTTGGGGTTCACCACCGCAACGCAGTCCGGCAGCGTCTCGCCCCCCAGATGATGATCCAGAACGATCACATCCGCGCCCCGGGCCGCAGCGATCGGCTCATGGCTCAGCGTGCCGCAATCGACGCAGATGATCAGGTCGTGCGAGGCTGCCAGATTCTGCATCGCCGGTACATTCGGCCCATATCCCTCGTCGATGCGGTCCGGGACATAGAGCGTTGCCTGCATTCCCATGTGCCGCAGCCAGACCAACAACAGCGCCGCCGAGCTGCCACCATCCACGTCGTAATCGGCGAAGACGGCGATTTTCTGACGCTTGCGCACGGCCTCCAGAAACCGCGCGGCGGCATCTTCCATGCCTTTCAGCGCGCGGGGGTCCGGCAGCAATTCCTTGAGCTTGGGCTCGAGAAAGCCCGTGGCCTCGTTCAGCGGAACGCCGCGCCGGGCCAGAACCTGACACACCGCGCGCGGCAGATCCGTCTGTTGCGCCATCATGTCTGCGGCCCGTTCGTTGCCCGGCGCGGGACCAATCCAGCGCCGTCCTGTCAGGGATTGCTCTACACCCAGAAATGTCACGTTTCACCTCAGGTACAAAGACCGGACCCTCGCGGACCCGGCCTCTTCGTCATTTCAGAGATACTCCCGCCGGAGGCAGCGGCGCAAGCCGCTATTCCTTGTCGTGCGACCACATCGGAGTGCGATAGGACATACGCCGGACCGATCCGGTCTTGGAGCGCATCAAAAGTGTGGTGGTCTCAAGCCAGCCGGGCTCGCGCTTGATGCGCGGCAGCAGCGAGCCGCCGGTGACACCGGTGGCGGCAAAGATCACGTCGGCGGTGACCATCTCATCACGGGAATAGATGCGGTCCAGATCGGTGATGCCGGCCTTGGCGGCGCGGCCGCGCTCGTCGTCGTTGCGGAACAGCAGGCGGCCAAAGATCTGACCGCCCATGCATTTCAGCGCCGCTGCGGCGAGAACGCCCTCGGGCGCGCCACCCTGACCCATATACATGTCGATGCCCGTCGCATCGCTTTCGGCGCAATGCATCACGCCCGCCACGTCGCCGTCGGTGATCAGACGGATCGAGGCACCGGTTTCCCGGACCTCGGCGATCATGGCTTCGTGGCGGGGACGTTCCAGAATGCAGACGGTGATGTCGGAGGGTTTGCAGCCTTTGGCCTTTGCCAGTGCCTCAACACGCTCGCGCGGGGTCATGTCCAGCGACACGACGCCCTGAGGCAGGCCGGGGCCGACGGCCAGTTTGTCCATATAGACGTCGGGGGCATGCAGCATCGAGCCGCGCGGCCCCATGGCGATCACGGTCAGCGCGTTCGGCATGTCCTTGGCGGTAAGCGTGGTGCCCTCAAGAGGGTCCAGGGCGATGTCCACGCCGGGGCCATTGCCAGTGCCGACCTCTTCGCCGATGAAAAGCATTGGCGCTTCGTCTCGCTCTCCTTCTCCGATCACGACCACACCGGCGATGTCGAGCAGGTTCAGCTGCTCGCGCATGGCGTTCACCGCAGCCTGATCCGCCGCCTTCTCGTTGCCGCGCCCCACCAGCGAGGCCGAGGCCAGAGCGGCCTGTTCCGCCACCCGCGCAAGGCCCAGTGACAGCATCCGGTCGTTGAATTCGATCTTGGCTGCGTTCATGTCCCTATTATCCTTTGGTCAATCAGACGTTTCTATCGGCATAGCCCGCGCATGGCGGGACTCGCAAGAGGGGAGGTCCCTCAGACCTGCTCGATTCTCAGCGCGACGGGTTCGCCCGCGACGACGTCGGTTGCCCGGAACCCGTCCAGGGCCACATCCAGAGTTGCGCGGGTGGTTTTATGGGTGACAATCAGAACCGGCGCGGTGCTGTCGGTGTGCCCGTACTGGCGCATCCGGTCGATCGAAACGCCGGCATTGCCCAAGATTGCCGCGATTTTGGCTAGGGCGCCCGGCTTGTCCTCGAGCGCCAGGCGCAGATAGTAAGGCGCGGGCAGTCCGGTTCGCGCGGCAGGCATGGAATTGAGCGTATGTGCCGGTTGCCCGAAGGTCGGAATGTGCAATCCGCGCGCCAGATCGCAAATGTCGCCCATGACCGCGCTCGCGGTCGGGCCTTCGCCGGCGCCAGGGCCGCGCAGAACGATCTGTTCGACCGCATCGCCTTCGATCACCACCATGTTGGTTCCGCCTTCCAGTTGCCCCAGAGGCGAGTCGCTGGGGACCAGACAGGGCTGCATGCGCTGCTCAAGCCCACGCGCGCTTCGCTGTGCCACGCCAAGCAGCTTGATGCGATAGCCCATGTCGGCGGCCTGATGAATGTCTTCGAGGCTGATATGCTGGATGCCCTCGATCTCGATGCCATCGAAATCGGGTCTGGTGCCGAATGCGATGGATGACAGCAACGCCAGCTTGTGCGCCGCATCGATCCCGCCAACGTCCAGATTGGGGTCCGCCTCCAGGTAGCCAAGCTCGGCGCATTCCTCGAACAGCGTGTTATAGCCGAGGCCCTTCGCCTCCATCCGCGTCAGGATATAGTTGCAGGTGCCGTTCATGACACCCATGACGCGGGTGATTTCATTGCCCGCCAGCCCCTCGGTCAGCGCCTTGATGACCGGGATGCCACCGGCAACAGCCGCTTCGAACCGGATAACGCGCCCGGCCGCTTCGGCGGTTTCGGCCAATTCCTGGCCGTGAACGGCCAACAACGCCTTGTTGGCTGTCACCACATCCTTGCCGGTTGTAAGCGCCGCCTCGACCGAGGTTTTGGCCGGGCCGTTTTCACCGCCCATCAGTTCGACGAAAACATCGATATCGTCCCGTTGGGCCAGCGCGACCGGGTCGGTCTCCCAGGCGTAGCCGGACAGGTTGACGCCCCGGTCCTTGCCGGCATCACGGGCGGAAACGGCCACGATTTCGATCGGACGCCCGGTGCGCGCCCGAAGCAACTCGGCCTGACGGCGCACGATCCTGACGACCCCCACACCGACGGTCCCCAAACCTGCAATCCCAAGCCGCAACGCCTGTGTCATGTTGTGGGTCCCTTTCCGCTCGAGTTTTCGGCTATTGCTTTACGTCGTTGCGGGCTGCCTTATCCGGTTCGGCGCAAGGGTGCAATGCGTCTGAGGCGCGAGCTATTGGGTAATTTCGTGGTCCAACCGATCCCGGTCCGCCTGATCCAGAACCGGCCCCTGCATTTCGCGCGCCCGTGACGCCAGACGCTCGCGCCGCGCCTCCAGCTGCTCCTGCAACTCGGCGGCTTCCTCTTCTGGGCGGATGGACGGCCCAAGGGCGCGATCAAGCGGAATCAACTCGGGGTAGGGCGCGTTTTTGATGTGTTCCGGGATCCTTTCGGACAATTGCGGAATTGGCGTGCACCCGACCGCCGCTGCAAGTGGAATGGCAAGGAGAAGCCGTTTCATCAAAGTCTCTTCCGAAAACGTGTATGGGCTTGATGCCCGTTTTGCCGCATTGGTTCAAGCAGGGTTCTATTTGAACAATTGTTCATATAACCTGCGGCCATGGCACGTACTCAAGGTTCCCATTCCGATATCACCGGCCCACGTATCCGGCAGGCCGCGCTCCGGCTGTTTGCCCAGCACGGATATGCCGCCGTCTCGATGCGGCAGATCGCGAAAGAGGTCGGCGTGCAGGCTGGTGCCCTGTATAACTATACCCCCGACAAGCAAAGCTTGCTGTTTCGCCTGATGCGTGAGCACATGGACGACCTGTTGTGTGCCCGCAAGACGCGGGAGGCAACTACCGGCGTATTGGAAGACCTGAAACAATTCGTCGGCTTTCACATCCGATTTCACCTGGAACGACCGGACGAAGTTTTCATTGCGTACATGGAATTGCGCAACCTCACGCCCGAAAATTTCGCTACGATCGAGGCGCTGCGCCGCCGGTACGAGGATGACCTCGAAGGCATCCTGAAAAGGGGAGTGGCAGAGGGCGCCTTCATTGTGCCGGACACCAAGATCGCCACTCTGGCCGTGATCGCCATGCTGAACGGTGTGAATACCTGGTATCGCAGCGGCGGAAGATTGTCGCTTGACGAGGTCGAATCCATTTATTGGGACATGGTGCGCAAGGCAGTGATGTCGTGATCAGACCGGGTCCGGGGCCAGTTCATAGTGGTGCAGAAACCGCTCTTTCACGATGCCCTCCTCCTCGGGCATGACGTGCGGGCGCTGCCACTCGTCACCGGCAAACGCGGCCAGGGCCGCGACCGACTCCCACACCATCACAAGACAGAATTCGTTTGGGGTTTCCGGCCGGGGCAGGCACGGCGTGATTGATACCAGCCCTTTTTGTTCGTGCATCAGCGGCAGTGCGGTTTCGAGCAGGAATTGCCGAAAATGCTCGATCTGGTCATCGTAGATGACCGCGCGGAAAATGCGGACGATCATGGTGGCCTCCGTCTTGGTTCACAAGGCCATCCTACCACAGGTCATTGTGCGGGCTGGATGAAGGTCCCGTTGCGCAGATCGCGAAAGGCCTGGTGCAGCTCTTCCCGCGTATTCATGACAATCGGTCCGTGCCACGCCACCGGCTCTGCAATGGGAGCGCCGGAAATCAGCAGAAACCGTACGCCCTCAGGGCCGGCCTGCACTGTGATTTCGTCGCCAGTTCCAAAGCGGATCAACGTCCGGTCGCCCGACATGTCGCGTATGTTGACCTCTTGCCCCGCCACTTCCTTTTCCAGCAGCACCCCGGTCGGAGGCGAGGCGTCGGCAAAGGCGGCCTGACCTTCGAACACATAGGCAAAGGCTTTGCGATAGGTGTCGATCCTGAAGGTTTTCCTGACACCTGCCGGAACCGAAATATCCAAGTATTGCGGATCCGCGGCGATGCCGTCTACGGGTCCGGTTTTTCCCCAGAACGATCCGACGATCACGCGGACAGTGGTGCCGTCGTCATCCGCAATTTCGGGAATGTCGGTGCCGGAAATGTCCTGATAGCGCGGCGCTGTCATCTTTTGGCTTGCGGGCAGATTTCCCCACAGCTGAAAGCCATGCATCTGCCCTGTTGCGTTTCCCCTGGGCATTTCCTGATGCAGAATGCCGGAGCCCGCCGTCATCCATTGGACATCACCTGCGCCCAATGAACCCGTATTGCCCAGCGAATCGCTGTGGTCCACCGTTCCGGCAAGAACATAGGTGATGGTTTCGATGCCGCGATGGGGATGCCAGGGGAAGCCTTTGAGATAGTCCTCGGGCGAGTCGTTCCTGAAATCGTCAAACAGCAGGAACGGGTCCAGTTCCGTGGGGTCCTGAAAGCCGAAAGCCCGGTGAAGTTTGACGCCGGCCCCTTCCATCGTGGGAACCGCCTTGCGCGCTTCGAGTGTCGGTCGGATTGACATTTGACCCTCCTGTTCTTTGCGGAACAAATGTAATCGGGGCAGGGGCGGTTTCAATCGGCGTCTGCTCACTGAAGGTGTGCGATTTTGCGCGGGCATAAAACCGGCCCGGTCGGGCTGTTGCTTGCCCGGGGTTTGCAGTAATGAAAAATTGTGCAAACCGGAGGTGCCGCATGCAGGATGAAATACTGGCCGTTGTCGAGGCATCGGTGCCCAGGCGCTGGATAGGCGTTGCGATGCTGGGTTTCTTCGGATTTCTGGTGATATATGTGGCCGTATTTTCGCCTCCTGCCCCGGGATGGCAGGTGTTCCTGATCGTTGTCGGCGCTGCGGCATTGTGGCTGGCGCAGCGATTGCACCAGGCCACCGCACACCGGATCGAGTTGACGGAAACGGAACTGCGATCCAGTTCCGGCGAAGTGATCGCACCAGTGTCCGAAATCGACCTGATCGACAGGGGCGTCTTTGCGTTCAAACCCTCAAGCGGGTTTCTGATCCGTACAAAAAACCCCGGACCGCGCGCGTGGCATCCGGGGTTGTGGTGGCGCATTGGCCGCCGCGTCGGCATCGGGGGCGTGACCCCGGGTGCTCAGACCAAGTTCATGTCCGAAGTGCTGTCGGCCATGATTGCCGAGCGGACCTAGGCGGCGGGCCCCTGAAGGTTTTCCGTAAAGCGGGGACGGGTGAAGACGAAATTCTGCAGCTCGATATTGTCCAGCCCAACTCTGAATGGTGGCACAAAAGTGTTCGAGGTTTCGACCAGGATCAGAGAGTTCTGATCCGCCATCACCGGAAGGGCATCTTTGTAAGATACGATATTCGCGTTATCGAGCTTCTCCGTATAACCGCCGCGAGGTACAGACCAGGGTACGGAATGGCTGTCTGTGGCCTCATCATAGACGATGTACGAAATCCTCATCTTCAAGTCAGATTCATTGCGCACCATCAATTTGAACATGGCCTCCATAGAGTCGATGTAGGAGTGGTCGATGGTGCGGGTTTCGCGCGAAAGAAGGTCACCGATGGTATAGGCAGCCTTGATGTTCGAAGCGCTTTGCCGGTATCCCTCGAAAAAAGTGTATCCCGCCATGATCGACCAGAACAGGATCGGCAGTATCACCAGGGACTCGACCGCAATCGAGCCCTGCTCGTCGTTGCGGAAACGTTCCAGT
The DNA here is from genome assembly GCF_056541825.1 of Ruegeria sp. AF8. Lineage (NCBI taxonomy): Bacteria > Pseudomonadati > Pseudomonadota > Alphaproteobacteria > Rhodobacterales > Roseobacteraceae > Ruegeria > Ruegeria sp. AF8. The sequence continues at coordinate 674,001 of NZ_JBQFYW010000001.1, forward strand.
CGGGATTTCAAGCGAGGTATCAACATGGCTCAGATCGGCTCCTGAACAAAAACGGTCGTTGCCGTCAGGGCATACTGACCTTCGACGTTGGCCAGTGCCTTTCCCATTGTGGAGGTTGGGAAGACGGGATTTATCTTGGCGCAGGCGCGCAGGACCATCAGTTGGTTTTCCTGTCCGTTTTCAAAGTTTCGCACCGGTCGCGGTTCCTCCGACAAGTCCGTACAGTCGGGTTCCACCGGGATGGTTACCGTGGCAAAAGGATCCTGGGGGATCATTTCAAGTTTGAGACTGCTTTCGCAGTCGCGGATAAACATCGCGCGTTCACAGATCGATTTCTTGATCGTGTCATGCGTGAGGACGGTACCCGTGTTCAGACGGATGTCCCGCACTGTCAGATCCACGGCGTATTCTAGGTTCGAATGATTGAGCGTGACAAAGGCAAGCTCGACACCCGAGAGCATCAGCGCCATGAAAGCGGGGAAGACGATCACGAACTCGACCGTTGCAGTCCCGTCTTCCCGCTTTCGGAACCTGCACAGGGCAGAAACCATTTTTGCAATCATTGAGTCAGCCTCAGCATGCGAACGGACGAGCCGATCGAGGTGAATGCATCCGGAAGGTCAACGGCGGTTGCATCGTAATAGTGGCTGTCCGAGCTGGCGCAGCTCTGCAGGACCTTCTTGCCACCGGACGTCACGCTTACGCCGACACTGAACACCACCACGCCTTCGTCCTTGGCGGCCTTGCAGACATGTTTGGTGCGCTGGTCCTTGGCAACAGCGTTTTTCTTGCTGAATGCCGCACTTTCCCACACGCCATAAGCGTTTGGCGTATCGAAGATTTCGTTTTCGATATATTCCAGCGAGACCAGATTCAGCAACTCCACATAGCTCAACTGTACTGCCTCGCCAGGCTCGTCCGCAGCGGTTTGTTCGACGCAGGTCTCTTTTCCGCCCTTGCCGGTACAGTATTGGCCACCATTGCCATAGGGATGGTCCTGCCAGGTTCCGTCATGCGGCCACCAGTACTCTTTGCCCCCGTTCGATTGGTAGAGCGAGAAATAGCCTTCGTCCGCAGTTGCGCCCGGATTGTACCAGATATCCGACATGGTTGTCCGGCGCGACGAATTCAGCATGAACTGGTCGGTGTTGTCCCCATCGGAAATGATGATCAGGATTTTCAGAACCTTGGTTCCATAGTCTACAGGGCGGTTATCGAACATTGTCGGGACGATGCCATCGATATTCGCCAGGTTGTTGATCACCGGTCGCGTACCGGGATCAAGCAGCGCCAAGCCCCAGTTTGCACCATTGTCGGTGCCGGTATCTTCGCTTGAATCCTCGTCCCAGGCCACCGGGTTCAGAGCGGTCAAGCCATCAATATAGTCGTGAAGGATCTTTTCGTCATTCTGGAACGGCAGGATCGCCGAACCGGCCCGGATCGGGCAGACCGGGTATTCGATCGGCTCTCTGGCCAATGTATAGGGGTCGAAATGCGCGGTCTGCTCTCTCAACTCGGTTGTTGACAGATAGGGCTTGCTATACTCGTCATCGACGAAGTTGATGCAATGCGAATAGGGTTGGAACCGGTCAAGGTTATAGTATTTGATCATATCCGCGCCGACATTCACCTGGCTGGCGTAGGGGATGATCGAGAATGACACCTCTTTGTTCCAAAGCCCGTTCTTCTGGCCCAGCTGAGTGACAATGCTTTTCGCAGCGGACTTCAGGTTATCCAGCTTGGGGCCGTACATTGAAGTGGAGAAATCCACAACCAAGGACACTTCGACGGCGCCAACACTTTCTTCGGCAGCGCTCAGCGCGGGTGCGGCCAGGCTGTCTACGCCGCTCAGGTGCATGAAATGGGTCGGAAATTCGGCCAGCGCCGATGCGGTGACATGCCGGTAACCGACGCTGTCCACCACCTTGATGTCAACGAGGTTGTCAAGCAGGTCCGCTTTTTCGAGATATGAGCGTACTACGGTTTCCCCATCCACCGTTTGATCAAGGTCGGCAGCTGCCAGAACCGCGCGGTCCATGGTGTATTGCAGTTCGGCCCGTTCTCTTTCGTACTTCATCAGATCGACACCGATCCCTGCCGCCCCCACAATGATCAGGAACAGAAACAGAGCCAGAATGCTCATCGACCCTTCTTCGCCATCAACGAAGCCTTTGCTTTGCGATGGCGTATGATCAAGCGACGCAGATTTGCGATCAGCGGACTTCCAAAAATCCTTGCGCATAATGATACCCTTTCCGGGCCGGGCAGAACGGCCATTAGAAGTACAGGACTGACTAAAGGTAAACGTAGAAGGTGGCGAGATTTGGGCGTTTTTGCCATTATCCTGCTGTAACGGAACGAAAAACGCGCCCATTCTTTACCGAGCAGGGGGATCTGTTTCTGATCCGCAAACAATCGCTGGAAAAATTGCATTCTCAAGCGACTCGAAAATTGCTGGTTGTTAATTTTTAACAAATGCCAAATTTTTCGGCAGAAATTGATTGATCTGAAGTATCCGGATTGCGACAACATGACGTGGGGCGTGTCCCCATTTTACGTGGTCAGGGAGGAATTTATGACTCTAGTTGCCGAGCCCAGTTTCCGTGAAAGTGTGGATCTGATGTTCAACAGGGCCGCGGCCCTCATGGATCTTCCTCCCGGGCTTGAAGAAAAGATCAGGGTCTGCAACGCAACCTACACGGTTCGGTTCGGCGTCCGTTTGCGCGGGCAGATTCACACCTTTGTCGGGTATCGGTCTGTCCATTCCGAACATATGGAGCCGGTCAAGGGCGGCATCCGATATGCGACCGCGGTGAATCAGGACGAGGTCGAGGCGCTCGCGGCCTTGATGACTTACAAATGCGCCCTGGTCGAAGCCCCCTTTGGGGGTTCGAAGGGTGGCCTGTGCATCGACCCGCGCCAGTACGAAGAACATGAGCTGGAACAGATCACCCGCCGGTTCGCTTATGAACTGGCCAAGCGGGATCTGATCAACCCGTCGCAAAATGTGCCCGCGCCGGATATGGGCACAGGCGAGCGCGAAATGGCGTGGATAGCGGATCAATATGCCCGGATGAACACGACTGACATCAATGCGCGGGCCTGCGTTACCGGGAAACCGTTGAATGCCGGCGGTATCGCCGGGCGGGTCGAGGCGACGGGTCGGGGCATCCAATACGCGCTTCGCGAGTTTTTCCGGCATCCCGAAGACGTCAAGAAGGCGGGTCTGTCGGGTAAGCTCGACGGCAAGCGTGTCATTGTGCAGGGTTTGGGCAATGTGGGCTATCATGCCGCAAAGTTTCTAAGCGAAGAGGATGGCTCGAAAATTGTCGGGATCATCGAACGGGACGGCGCGCTTTACGATCCGGACGGCATTGACGTCGAGGCAGTGCACCAGTGGATTGTGAAACACGGAGGGGTGTCGGGCTATCCCGACGCGACGCATACGGCCGAAGGATCCTCTGTTATGGAAGAGGAATGCGATATCCTCATCCCGGCGGCTCTGGAAGGGGTGATCAACCTGTCCAACGCGGATCGGATCAAAGCGCCGCTGATCATCGAGGCTGCGAACGGGCCGGTGACGGCGGGCGCCGACGAGATTCTGCGCAAAAAGGGAACCGTAATCATCCCCGACATGTATGCCAACGCGGGTGGTGTGACCGTTTCCTATTTCGAATGGGTCAAGAACCTCAGCCACATCCGCTTTGGCCGCATGCAGCGTCGACAGGAAGAAGCGCGACACGAACTGATCGTGCAGGAGCTGGAACGTCTTGACCGGTATCTCGCCGACGCCTGGTCGATGTCACCGAACTTCAAGTCGAAATACCTCAAGGGCGCGGATGAGTTGGAGCTGGTGCGTTCGGGTCTCGATGACACGATGCGGATCGCCTATCAGTCGATGAGCGAAGTGTGGCACGACAGGTCCGACGTGGAAGATCTGCGGACGGCGGCATATATCGTTGCAATCGACCGTGTGGCCAAGAGTTACCGCGCCAAGGGTCTGTAACGCATCGCAGCCGATTGTAAGGGGCGCGCCGTTAAAGCGCGCCCTGTTTCCGTTCCCGGCGCCGCTACCCGGCAAACCGGGCGACGCGACCGCGATGCAATTGGTCGTGGGTGGAATGGTTTTTGTCGAAAAGTGATATGGCCGGTGAGTATCCACCTTGATAGATGTGACCCGTCGGGCCGGCCGGGTATGGGCGGAAAGGGAGTGTGACATGCGATTTTCGGGCCTCCGTGTACTGAAAGAGGGGTTGACCGGCAACAAGGGCTGGACGCCCCATTGGCGCGACCCCGATCCCAGGGACGAATATGATATCGTCATCATCGGCGGTGGCGGGCATGGTCTTGCCACGGCCTATTATCTGGCCAGCGAACATGGGCTGACCAATGTGGCGGTGCTGGAAAAGGGCTATCTCGGTGGCGGCAATGTCGGGCGGAACACCACCATCGTGCGTGCAAACTATTTCCTGCAGGGCAATTCCGAGTTTTATTCCCACTCGCTGAAACTGTGGGAAGGGCTGGAAGAGGACCTGAATTACAACGTGATGCATTCGCAGCGGGGCATCATCAACCTGTTCCATTCCGATGGCCAGCGGGACGCGGCGGCGCGGCGCGGGAACATGATGATCAGTCAGGGCGACGATGCCGAATTGCTGGATCGCGATGCGCTGCGCGCCAAGGTGCCGTTCCTGAATTTCGACGATCTGCGCTTTCCGATCTATGGCGGGCTGTATCACGCGCGCGGCGGCACGGCGCGGCACGATGCGGTGGCCTGGGGATTTGCCCGCGGGGCCGATCAGCGCGGCGTCGATCTGATCCAGAATTGCGAAGTCACCGGCATCGATATCGAGAATGGCGCGGTCAGGGGCGTGCAGACTTCGCGCGGCGCGATCCGCGCCAAAAAGGTTGCGATGGTGGTTGCCGGCCGGTCCAGCCAGGTGGCGGCGATGGCGGGGATGCGTCTGCCGATCGAAAGCCATGTTTTGCAGGCTTTCGTGACCGAAGGGCTGAAACCCTGCATCGACCACGTGATCTCTTTCGGCATGGGGCACTTTTATATCAGCCAGTCGGACAAGGGCGGACTGGTCTTTGGTGGCGATCTGGATTTCTACGCCTCTTATGCAGCGCGTGGCAATCTGCCCGGGGTGGAAAGCGTGATGGAGGCAGGCGTGGCGTTGATGCCGATGATCGGCAAGGCCAAGGTGCTGCGCAGCTGGGGCGGGATCATGGACATGTCGCCCGACGGCTCTCCGATCATCGACCGGACGCATATTGACGGGCTCTATCTGAATTGCGGTTGGAACTATGGCGGGTTCAAGGCGGTACCGGGTTCGGGCAATGTGTTTGCCCATCTGATCGCCACGGACCGCCATCACGAGAACGCCACCCGTTTCCGCCTGGACCGGTTCCGGACCGGGCGCGGGATCATGGATGAAGAGGGCAAGGGCTCTCAGCATAACCTGCACTAGGGTTCGTGACAGATGTTGGATTTCCGTATTTTTGACGAGAAGAAGCAGGGGGCGCGGTCATGAGGATCACCTGTCCGCATTGCGGCGAACGGGATCGCCGGGAATTCTATTATCGCGGAGCCGCGGTGGATCTGGACAGGCCCGCGCCGGACGCCGGGGAAGAGGCGTGGGACAGTTTCGTCCATCTGCGCGAGAACCCCGCAGGGGTGACGCGGGACCTGTGGTATCACGAGGGCGGCTGTGGCGCATGGGTGGTGGTGACCCGAAACACCGTGACGCATGAGGTTCTGGGCACTGAACTGGCATCGGAGGCGCGGTCATGAGGATCGGCGGCAAGGGCCTTGTGGATCGCGGCAAACCGATCCCGTTCCGTTTCGACGGCGTACTCTATTCGGGCTTTGAGGGCGATACGCTGGCCTCGGCTTTGCTGGCCAACGATATTCACCTGATGGGGCGTTCGTTCAAGTATCACCGTCCGCGCGGCGTTCTGACGGCGGGTAGCGAAGAACCCAACGCGCTGGTGACCGTGGGGCAGGGCGCCTCGCAGGAGCCCAACGTGCGGGCGACCGTGCAGGAAATCTATGCGGGGCTCGAGGCGCGCAGCCAGAACCGCTGGCCGTCGCTGAATTTCGACCTATTGGGTATGAACGATCTGGCGGCGCCGTTTTTCGGAGCGGGGTTTTATTACAAGACATTCATGTGGCCCAAAAGTTTCTGGGAAAAGGTCTATGAGCCGGCGATCCGGCGCGCGGCGGGGCTTGGGGCGCTGTCGGGACAGAACAACGTGGACAAGTACGAGCGCGCATATGCGTTCTGTGATCTGCTGGTGATCGGCGCGGGGCCTGCCGGGCTGATGGCGGCGCTGGTCGCGGGCCGGGCCGGGGCGGATGTGATCCTGGCCGACGAGGGTAGCCGCATGGGTGGACGTCTGCTGGCCGAAACCTATGAGATCGACGGCAAGCCCGGTCCCGTCTGGGCCGACGAGGTGCTGGCCGAGTTGAAGGCGATGGACAATGTGCGCCTAATGACGCGCACTACCGTATCCGGCGTGTTTGACCAGGGCACTTTCGGAGCGCTCGAACGGGTGCTGCATCACACCGGCAACCGTCCGTTTGGTGCGCCGCTCGAGACGTTCTGGCGGATTGTGGCCAGGCGATCGGTTCTGGCCGCGGGCGCGTTGGAGCGGCCCGTTGCGTTTTGCAACAACGACCGACCCGGCATCATGACCGCCGGGGCGGTGCGTGCCTATCTCAACCACTGGGGCGTGAGCGCGGGCAAGAACATAACGGTGTTCGGCAATACGGATGCCATCCACCGCACCGCGCGCGATCTGCTGGCGGCAGGCGTGCATGTGGCCGCCGTGATCGACAGCCGCCACGATGCGCCATTGTCGAGCGACTATCAGGTTCTGCGAGGGGCGAAGGTTTGCGGCAGTTCGGGCCGCAAGGGGCTGGAGAGCATCACCGTGCGCCGTCCGAGCGGCGAAGAGAAGATCCAGACCGATTGTCTGGCGATGACCGGCGGTTGGAACCCGTCGGTGCATCTGACCTGTCACATGAACGGGCGGCCGGTCTGGCGGCGCGACATTGCCGCCTTTGTTCCTGCACCGGATGCGGTGCCGGGGATGGTGACCGCAGGGGCGTGCAACGGGGCGTTCTCGACGGCGGCCTGTCTGCGCGAAGGGGCTGCGGCGGCGGGCGAAGTGCTGGCCGATCTTGGGCTGAAGACATCGGATGCCGCGTTGCCGCGGGCCGATGATGCGCCATACGAGATCACGCCGCTCTGGTCGGTGCCCGGCAAGGGGCGCGCATGGTTGGATTTCCAGAACGACGTCACCGTCAAGGACGTGAAACAGGCCGCCACCGAGAACTTCCGCTCGGTCGAGCACATGAAACGATATACCACGCAAGGCATGGCCACGGATCAGGGCAAGAACTCGAACGTGGCGGCGCTGGCCGTTCTGGCCGACGCGACCGGGCGCGGCATTTCCGAGACCGGGACGACCACGTTCCGCCCCCCTTATTCGCCGGTTGCGATTGCCGCGCTGGGTGCCGGGGCCGAGGGGATGGGGCTGAAGCCGCAACGCTTTACCACCTCGCACAAGGCCAGCGTCGCGCGCGGGGCGCCGATGATCGAGGCGGGGTTGTGGTACCGCCCCAGCTATTTCCCGAAACCGGGTGAAACCAACTGGCGCGAAAGCTGCGACCGCGAGGTGCAGATGGTGCGCGAGGCGGTGGGCGTGGCCGATGTCTCGACCCTGGGCAAGATCGACATTCAGGGGCCGGATGCGGGCGAATTTCTGGATTTCGTCTATACCAACATGTTCTCGACGCTGAAGGTGGGGCGCACGCGCTATGGCCTGATGTTGCGCGAGGACGGGTTCGTCATGGATGACGGCACCACCGCGCGGCTGGGCGAGCATCATTACGTGATGACCACGACGACGGCGGGCGCGGGTGATGTGATGAAGCATCTGGAATTTGTCGCACAGGGTCTGCGGCCGGATCTGGATGTGGCATTCACCTCGGTGACCGAGCAATGGGCGCAGTTTGCCGTGGCCGGGCCAAAGTCGCGTGAATTGCTGAGCAGCCTGGTAGGCGAAAACCTGAGCGACGGGGACTGGCCCTTCATGGCCTGCGGTCCGGTCGGGGTTCTGGGGGTCGAGGGGCGGCTGTTCCGGATCTCGTTCTCGGGCGAATTGGCGTATGAAATCGCAGTGCCCACTCGCTATGGCGCAAGCCTCTTCGATGTGCTGACTGAGCGGGCCGAGGCGCTGGGCGGCGGTCTTTACGGGATGGAGGCACTGAATGTTCTGCGGATCGAGAAGGGGTTCATCACCCACTCCGAAATCCATGGCCGCACCACCGCTTATGACATCGGTATGGGGCGGATGGTGTCGCAGAAGAAGGACTGCATCGGCAAGACCATGTCGGAGCGTCCCGGTCTGGAAGAGGCCGGGCGCGAGCAGCTGGTGGGGCTGAAACCCATCGGCGAAAGTAAACAGTTGCTGGCCGGGGCGCATCTTTACAAGGAAGAGGCCGAGCCGGTTCGCGTGAACGATCAAGGCTATATCACCTCGGTCTGCTACTCACCGACGCTGGGCAGCATGCTGGGGCTGGGCTTTCTGGCCGACGGCCCGGCGCGCTATGGCGAGGTCGTCAAGATGGTGGACGGGTTGCGCGGGGTGACGACGCTTTGCGAAGTGGTGAATCCGGTCTTCTTTGACCCCGAAGGAGGGCGTGTGCGTGGATAAGCTGATTGCCAAAACCCCTTGCGAGGGGCTGTTGCCGCTGACCGTTGGCCCGCTCACGCTGAGCGAGGAAGATGCAGGCGTCATGACGTCGATTTCGCCGTACAAGGGCAGGGTCAAGGATTTGTCCGAGGCGCTGAAGTCCGCGCATGGGATGGCCTATCCGGACGCGAACCGCGCCACCGGCAAGGCCGGGGCGCGCGCACTCTGGTTTGGCCATGCCCAGGCAATGCTGATGGGCCCTGCACCTGATGCCGCGCTGGCCGGACACGCGGCCCTTGTCGATCAGTCCGACGCCTGGGCGGTCGTGCGGCTGGAAGGCGCGGGGGCCGAGGATGTGCTGGCCCGTCTGGTGCCGGTCGATCTGCGCGCGGCGCAATTCAAACGTGGCCATACAGTGCGCAGCCTGTTGTTTCACATGACTGCTTCGATCACCCGTGTCGGCAATGACACCTTTCAGATCATGGTGTTCCGGTCGATGGCCGAATCGCTGGTGCATGATCTGAAAACGGCGATGGAAGGTGTGGCCGCGCGCGGTTAATCTGCGCGGGTCACGCATTGATTCCCGGAGGCCCCGATGATCCGCCTTGCTTTTCTTGCCGCCATGGTGGCAAGCCCGCTATCCGCTGCCGAGACCAAGGAGCAGAGCTGTCGGTATCAGTCGGATGTGGTGGCCGCGATCCAGAAGGCCCGGCTGGACCGCGTCAAGGAGCGCAGCGTGCCGCAGGCGATTGCCGACACCAATCCAACCTGGCCCGAAAACTACAACGCGGCCATTCCGTTGATCACGCCCTGGGTTTATGAACAGAAGATGCGTGATGTCCGCAACAAGGATCTGGCGGAGGCCTGGCTGGAGCTGTGTTTGCAGCAATAGGCAGTACCGGGCTTAACAAACCCGGGCGGGTATTCTTCGCTGTGGATAACGCGCGCGCGGGGCTTGGCGCGACTGCCTGCTTCTGTCAGATTTAGCACATGTCACTGCCACCCGGATTTCTGGACGAGTTGCGCACCCGGCTGAGCCTGTCTCAGGTTGTCGGGCGCAAGGTCATGTGGGATGCGCGCAAGTCCAATCAGGGCAAGGGCGACATGTGGGCGCCATGCCCGTTTCATCACGAAAAGACCGCCTCGTTCCATGTCGATGACCGCAAGGGGTTCTATTACTGCTTTGGGTGCCACGCCAAAGGCGACGCGATCAATTTCGTGCAAGAGACCGAGAATGTCTCGTTCATCGAAGCGGTTGAGATTCTGGCGCGTGAGGCCGGAATGCCGATGCCTGCCCGTGATCCGAAAGCACAGGAGAAGCAGGATCGCCGCGCGCAACTGGCTGAGGTGATGGAGCAGGCCGCGCAGTTCTTCCGTCTGCAATTGAAGACCGGGGCAGGGGCACCGGCGCGCGATTACCTGACCCGCCGTGGGCTGGACGCGCAGGTATTGGATCGGTGGGAGATCGGCTTTGCGCCGGACCGCTGGCAGGAGCTGTGGGATCATTTGCGCGGCAAGAATGTGCCCGAGGATCTGATCCTGGATGCGGGGCTGGCTAAGCCGTCGAACAAGGGCAAAAAGCCCTATGACACGTTCCGCAACCGGATCATGTACCCTATCCGCGACCCGCGCGGGCGCTGTATCGCCTTTGGCGGCCGGGTGATGGACCCGAATGATAACGCCAAATATCTAAACTCGCCCGAGACCGCGCTGTTCGACAAGGGTCGCAGCCTGTATAACCACGGCCCGGCGCGGCAGGCGGCGGGGCAGGGGAAACCCCTGATCGTTGCCGAAGGCTATATGGACGTGATCGCGCTGGCCGAGGCCGGGTTCGGCGCGTCCGTTGCGCCCTTGGGAACCGCGATCACCGAACACCAGTTGCAGCTGCTCTGGCGCATCTCGGATGAGCCGGTCATCGCACTGGATGGCGACACGGCAGGCCTGCGTGCGGCGATGCGGGCGGTCGATCTGGCCCTGCCGCTGCTGGAGGCCGGCAAATCCCTGCGCTTCGCACTGATGCCCGAGGGCAAAGACCCCGACGACCTGTTGCGCGCCGAAGGACCCGGGGCCGTGCAGGCAGTACTGGACGCGGCCATCCCGATGGTCAGACTGCTTTGGCAGCGCGAAACCGAAGGCAAGGTGTTTGACAGCCCCGAGCGCAAGGCGGCGTTGGACAAATCGCTGCGTGACAAGATCAAACTGATCCGCGACCCCTCGATCCGGGCGCATTACGGGCAAGAGATCAAGGACCTGCGCTGGCAATTGTTCCGGCCGCAACGCCCGCCGCAAAACAAATCATGGCAACCGCGCGGCAAATGGCAGGTCGACAAGGCCCCGGCAACGCCCGGCGCTCGGGCGTCATTCCTGGCCTCGTCCGAGAATGCCGATATCCGCCTGCGCGAGGCGGCGATTCTGGCCATCGCCATCCTCAACCCCAAGGTTGTCGTCCAGTTCGAGCACCAGTTGGAAGAGATGGACTGTCTCGATCCCGATCATGCGGCGCTGAGGCAAGCCATCCTGCGGCATGCCATCGATGACCCAGATAGCCTGAAAGACCACATTGTCGCGGCATTGGGGCCCGAGACCCTTGAAAATCTGCTGGCCCTTCGCCATGTCGCAGTAATCCCCTGTGTGCATAAACCGGGCGACGTTGAAAAGGCCGAGATGACGCTGGCCGAGGAACTCGCAAAAATCAAAGCGCTCCGGGGGTTGGATGCCGAGATTGCCGAAGCCCAAGAGGAACTGTCCGATTTGGCGGATGAGGCGCTGACATACCGGCTGGCCCAGGCCGCCGAAGAAAGAAACCGCGCCAGTCGCAGCCAGAACGAGGACAAGGCCATATTCGATATTGCCGACAACGGTGCACGTCTCAGCAGGGACGAGCGGGAAGCCTTCGAATCAATCATGTCCGGCATCAACTTTGAGCGGAAACGCAGGTGAGACTGCGTTTTCGGGAAGAACAGCACAAGAAAAACGGGTAAACGGGTAGCCGAATCACTTCTTCGCGCTAATGATTCGGATCAAACGAATCACCCATCCCTGCAGGAGCTACTGAATGGCCGCCAAGGACACGACCGAGGAACGCAAATCCGACGAGCAGGAACAAGAAGTCTCGCTGGACATGAGCCAGGCCCAGATCAAGAAGATGATCGCTGAGGCCCGTGAGAAAGGTTACATTACCTACGATCAGCTCAATCAGGTTCTGCCGCCCGATCAGGTGAGTTCGGAACAGATCGAGGATGTGATGTCGATGCTCTCGGAAATGGGCATCAACATCATCGAGGATGAAGAGGCCGAAGAGGAAGAGCAGAAAGGCTCGACAGATCTGGTCACCACCGACGGACCCCGCGAGGTCGCTCTGGCCGGGGCCCAGGCCGAAAAGCTGGACCGCACGGATGACCCGGTGCGCATGTATCTGCGCGAGATGGGAAGCGTCGAACTGCTGAGCCGCGAGGGCGAGATCGCTATCGCCAAACGGATCGAGGCGGGCCGGAACACGATGATCGCGGGGCTTTGCGAAAGCCCTCTGACTTTTCAGGCAATTACCATCTGGCATGACGAATTGCTCAGCGAGGACATTCTGCTGCGCGACGTGATCGATCTGGAAACCACGTTCGGCAACCAAATGGACGAGGACGGCGAGGTTGAAGAACCCGTTGTCGGCGCTTCGGTCGCGACGGCGTCCAAAAAATCCGAGGATGAGGGGCCGGAACTGGATGCCGACGGTAATCCGATCGCCAAAGACGATGACGACGATGAGGACGATCAGGCCAATATGTCGCTTGCGGCGATGGAGGCAGCGCTCAAAGAGCAGGTCCTTCATACGCTGGAGCGGATTTCGACCGATTTCGCCCAGCTCAGCGAAATGCAGGACAGCCGGATTTCGGCAACTCTGAACGAGGATGGTTCGTTCAGTGAAAAGGACGAGGTCACCTATCAGGCGCTGCGGTCCGAGATCGTGGAACTGGTAAACGGCCTGCACCTGCACAACAACCGGATCGATGCTCTGATCGATCAGCTTTACGGTATCAACAAGCGGGTGATGTCGCTGGACAGCGCCATGGTGAAACTGGCCGATCAGGCCAGGATCAACCGTCGGGAATTCATTGATGCATATCGGGGCCGCGAACTTGATCCGAACTGGCTGACCGAGATGGCCGAAAGGCCGGGCCGTGGCTGGCAGATGTTCATCGAACGCTCGTCGGACAAGGTCGAGGAACTGCGCAGCGACATGGCGCAGGTCGGCCAGTATGTCGGTCTGGACATCTCTGAATTCCGCCGCATCGTGCAGCAGGTTCAGAAAGGCGAGAAAGAGGCGCGGCAGGCCAAGAAGGAAATGGTCGAAGCCAACCTGCGTCTGGTGATTTCGATCGCCAAGAAATACACGAACCGTGGCCTGCAGTTCCTTGATCTTATTCAGGAAGGCAACATCGGCCTGATGAAGGCGGTGGACAAGTTCGAATACCGTCGCGGCTACAAGTTCTCCACCTATGCGACATGGTGGATTCGTCAGGCGATCACTCGCTCCATCGCGGATCAGGCGCGCACCATCCGTATCCCGGTGCATATGATCGAGACGATCAACAAACTGGTCCGCACCGGCCGTCAGATGCTGCATGAGATCGGTCGTGAGCCGACGCCGGAAGAACTGGCTGAAAAGCTGCAAATGCCGCTGGAGAAGGTCCGCAAGGTGATGAAAATCGCCAAGGAGCCGATCAGCCTGGAAACTCCGATTGGCGATGAGGAAGACAGCCAGCTTGGCGATTTCATCGAGGACAAGAATGCCGTGCTGCCGCTGGACAGCGCCATTCAGGAAAACCTCAAGGAAACCACCACACGGGTTCTGGCCTCGCTCACCCCGCGCGAAGAACGGGTTCTTCGGATGCGTTTTGGCATCGGCATGAACACCGACCACACGCTGGAAGAGGTCGGTCAGCAGTTCAGCGTGACCCGCGAACGTATCCGCCAGATCGAGGCCAAGGCGCTGCGCAAACTGAAGCACCCCAGCCGAAGCCGCAAGTTGCGGTCTTTCCTCGACCAATGAGGCTTTGAATGGAGGAGAAAGTTAGCCTCTTCAATATGTGGGACGGTCCCGAACAGGTACCCATTGCGCTTGCAAGTTTCTTCTTCGCTTGTGCAGTGCTACCTATCTTTGGGAGGATCAAGCTCGCAGGCATTGAGCTGGAATGGAATGGGCTGCAGCGGAAATGGACGTCCGCTGCAGCGCTATAATGTTCCTTGCCATGCTTGCAGGTTGGATGAAGATTTTCCCGGCTGAAGCATGGCTGCCACCGAATAGTGACACAAATTCAGTTGCTATTGGTGTACAGGATGTCGAGGCTTCCGGTGGAAACAGGCTCCATTCTTGCACAATGAGCGAGCCTATGATTGGCACTAGCCTTACCGATGGAGGCATGGGGGTTCATCGCATTGCCCCGCCGATCCTCAACGTTATGAGTGTCGAAGCTTGTATGCGCCAATGCGAGTTAAACGAAGCTTGTATCGTTTGGACTTGAGGTAGACCAATAGTAGAATCTGATACAGGAAATACCTGCGAGAACGCAAATAAATGTTATCTCGCAAGAGGGTACATTGAACAATCGAACCACCAGTTCATGTCTCTGGAACCAAAACATGTTCGTAAGATGCTTGAACTCCGCTTTTTCTTGTGAGGCCCTCTCGGCAATAGGTGATGTCTGGGCAACTGCGAGTTTTTGAACGGCGCCGACTGGTGTGCTGTAACCTTTGTTATCTGCGCCATCTGTCAATTCCCGGTATTCGGCACTAGATTGAAGAAACGCGAGTGCTGAAGGAAGCTATTGGTATGAAATGGATTGGATTCGTTACAGTGGCTGCGCTCGTGGCCGCGACACAGGCGGATGCCTTTCGGGCAAGGGGCGGCTATTCGGTCAATCAGGTCGACAGCAATGTGTTCGAAGTGATCCCCGGGGGACCTCAGCGGAGCGTTGATTACTGGTGTGCGGCCTCGGAATATGCGCGCCGGGAACTCGGGGCGGGCTGGCGGCAGCGAATCTATATCGCGCGCGGCTATGGGCCCAGCGTGACGACGGGGCGTAAAACTGCCGTTCAGTTTACCCTGAACCCGCAGGCCATAGATGGTGCGCCCGCGCAAAGAAGTTTTCTGCACTTCGGATTCAAGACAGGGGACAACATGAGCGTGCAGCAGGCCAATGGAAATTGTTTTCCGTCGCCACCGGGCTTTTAGATGCCGGGCCCAATCCGGTTGCGGTGAACGTCACACGGCTCGCATTCCGAACCTTCCCTGACCTTCACGTTTTTTGCAATCTGACGACATGGGTCCGGGAACATGGGTCCGGGAAACGAACGGAAGGCGGGATCCGGTGGGACCGCGCCTTCCGCCAAAGTTGCAATCTCTACAGACCGGGCAGTTTGTCCAGCACTCCGCGACGACCGAAAGTCGTGCCGCGTGCATTGCCCAGGTTCATCCGGACGCCGACGCCGATGTATGTTTCGTTGTCGCTGAAGCCAGACACGTCAAGCCGTGCGGTTCCGAGTTCGCCGTATATTTCGGCGCCTTCGTTGAAATGATAAATCGCCCCAACCGACAATGTGCTCGCGTCGACGACGCCGATGAAGTTGTCGATATAGTCATAGTTTGCAGACAATTCCCACTGTTCGGTCACAAATCTTGCGACGGATACGCCAAAAATGGTGCCGTCAAAGCCCGAGAAATCACTCAGCTCCTGACGCCCCAGATACCCCTCGATTTCCACCGGCCCAGCATCGAAACCGGCCTCAATGCCATAAAAGTCGAAATCCAGCGACCCGAGACCGGTCATGTCAAGCGAGTCCTGACCGTAAAACGCGCCCAATGACAAGCTGTCGTTGGCATGGAAATTGGTGTGCAGCGTCACGTTGGTGCCGGTCTCGTCGATTTCGCGAAAGCTGTAACCGCCAAGATCCAGCTGCAGGCTGAACTGGCGTGTAAAGGCAAGCTCACCCGATCCGTTCAGATTGTATTTGCTGCCGTCGTCACTGTCGGTAAAAGTCGAATACCCCAGATCGATATATCCGCCGGATACTTCGACCGCATGCGCGGCACTCGCCAAAAACCCGGCCGCCACGGCGCCGGAAACCATAATGTTCTTCAAGGAACTGCTCCTGTTTGTTGGTATGCGCCTCGGCCTGAAAATTGACCGAATCCGCTGCCGTCCGGATAATCCTCCAGTTCACTTTCAGGTAGCGGGTGCGGATCAATATTCGCGTCTGTTGCGCGGGGGGCACGATGCCGTCTGACAACTCATATGAATAAAACCGGAACCTTCGGTCTTCAGGCCTGTGCAAATTGAACAAGTCCCGGGATTTGGCCATCCGGTCGCGGTCATGATGTTGCCCTTGATTCCGGGATGTCATCGGTTTCGAGGGCCGGTGGTACGGCGTTTTTGGGGGGCTCATCGCGCTTGAAAGTTGCAGGATTAAAGCGAGGTTCGACTGCGGTCGGAGATTTGCCGAAACGTACGGTTCAGCGGCGTATAGAATTGAAAAAACTATATCATTTGAGGAGTTCGTATCGGCCGGCCGGAATATCGGCTGCACTGAAACGGGGAAATTCTCATGCCCGGGCGAAAAAAGTTGGAAACGCCGCTTGACGGGGCACGGGCGTGGCCATAATACACCCCAACGTTCAGCAATGAACGGGCAGCGAGCGGTTGTAGCTCAGTTGGTTAGAGTACCGGCCTGTCACGCCGGGGGTCGCGGGTTCGAGCCCCGTCAACCGCGCCACCGCTGTCCAGCCCAGAATCCGGGTTAAAGGGTTCAGAATATATGCGCGGTTGTAGCTCAGTTGGTTAGAGTACCGGCCTGTCACGCCGGGGGTCGCGGGTTCGAGCCCCGTCAACCGCGCCATTTCTTTCCCCTTAAGAAAAGCAAGGCATGTGTTAGGCTTTCTTTTGCGTATTGAGCGTGAGGGAGAGTGAAATGGCAATCAAGGTCAAGGCCAAGCTGCCAAAACCGTCCAAGAAAATGCTGACCGTGTCCGGCGTGGATTTCGACGCGCTGACGACCATTCTGGACAAACGCCCGACCTGGGGAAGCTATGAGGCGAACCCGTCCCTGATCCCAAAATACGACAAGTCCAAAAAGGTGACCGAGATCACCATCACTCTGAAACCGGCCATGACACTTCTGAAGTGGAAGGAACAGTCCAAGAGCACCAAGGACCGCCAGGCCGAATGGAACCGGATGGTCAAGGCGCTTGAGAAGTATCTGGGCAAACTGCACGCGCTGGCGCTTGAGGCGGTAGCGAAGGCAAGCAAGGAGCTGGAGGCGATGGACCTTGACAAGCCAGGTTTTACGGCTGCGGCAAAGAAGGTCAAGGAGGCCATCAAGAAAGCGCCGCAGGACTATGATGACAAGCAGCTTGGCGGATATAAGCAGGGCGTCGAGTTGAAAGAGGTTCCCCCCGATCCGCCGGAAGTCAAACGGTCGATTTCCAGCCCAAAACTGGTCACGTATTCAGTCGCCGGCAACAGCATCAAGCAAGTGTTCGACAATCTCAACAAGCGCCAGTTCTGGGGGCGCTACCGGTCGAACACATCGATGAACGCGTCGTTTCAGTTAGATGGCCATATCAAGACGATCACGATCACGGCCAAGCCGGTCATAACCATGCCCAAGTGGAAGAGTTACTCAAAAGGCAACAAGGGG
Organism: Ruegeria sp. AF8; assembly: GCF_056541825.1. Taxonomy (NCBI): domain Bacteria; kingdom Pseudomonadati; phylum Pseudomonadota; class Alphaproteobacteria; order Rhodobacterales; family Roseobacteraceae; genus Ruegeria; species Ruegeria sp. AF8. Next base: position 691,392 of record NZ_JBQFYW010000001.1, read on the forward strand.
CAGAAGGGCAGCTGGGACACCATGTGGAAAAAGCTGAAGACCCACGAGGACAATCACCACAAAATTTTTGTCAAATGCGTCGATGAGTTTGAAGCCGATCTGACGGAAGAAAACGTAAAAAAGGCGGATCTGACATCCCATTGGACTGATGAAACGCAAGGTTGGCAGGATAAACAGGACGCCTACGATTCGCCCGGTCAGTCGGATCACGGCAAGAACGAGGGCGTGGTTCTGGACATGTCTCACGACCCGTGAGGGCTGCGGGCACCGGCCATATGATAGCCGGTGCCGGCAATAATTCAGTTCAGCGCGTCCAAAATCCGCGCCCAGGAGCGAATGCCCTTGTGAAAGCTCTTCACGTCGTATTTTTCATTCGGTGAATGGATGGCGTCGTCTTCATTGGCATAGCCCACCAGCATCGAATCCAGCCCGAGAATGGAATTGAAGTACCCGACGACCGGAATCGAACCACCCATGCCGGTAAAAACCGCCTCGCGGTCCCATTCATCCGACAACGCGCCGCGCGCGGCCTCGAATTCGGGGCGCGATATGTTCATCACCGAAGCAGGCGAGCCTTCCAGGTCGTTGTCCCAGATCACTTTGGCGTCGGGCGACAGGCGGTCCTGGACATGTTTGCGGATCTTGTCACGCAGGGCGTCGGGGTCCATGTCGCCGACCAGCCGGCAGGTGATCTTGCAATGCGCCTGCGACGGGATCACGGTTTTCGAACCCGCGCCGTTGTAGCCGCCCCACAGGCCGTTGACCTCAAGCGTCGGGCGCGCCCATTGCTGTTCGAGTGTCGAATAACCCTTTTCGCCATGGGCCAGCGAATAACCAACCGAGCTCAGGTATTCTGCCTCGTCGAACCCGCAGCCTTCCCATTGCCGCAACTGATCGGCGGGCACGTCCTGGACACCTTCATAGAATCCTTCGACGGCAACACGCCCGGACTCCTCGTCATAGAAGGACGCAACGATCCGCGAGAGTTCGCGCAGCGGGTTCAGCCCGGGGCCGCCATAGTGGCCGGAATGCAGGTCGATGCGGGGACCGATGATGGTGAATTCATCCTTTAGCATCCCACGCAGCTGCGAGGCGATGGATGGCACGCCGCGCGACACCATCGACGTGTCGCAGACCAGCGCCAGATCGGCCTTCAACTCTTCGGCGTTTTCCTGAAGGAAGGGGATCAGCGATGGCGAGCCGGATTCCTCTTCACCCTCGAAGAAGAAAGTGATGCGGCAGGGCAGCTTACCGTGCACCGCCTTCCACGCGCGGCAGGCCTCGACAAAGGTCATCAGCTGGCCCTTGTCGTCCGACGCGCCGCGTCCGCGGATGACCTGCCCGTTCCCGGTCTCTTCAATGGCGGGATCGAAAGGGTCGCGCGTCCACAGGTTCAGCGGGTCCACCGGCTGAACATCATAGTGCCCGTAAAACAGCACATGCGGCGCGCTGTCATCGTCGCCTACGTGACCCACGACCATCGGATGGCCCGGTGTCGCGCGTTTCGCAGCGTCAATTCCGATTGTGTTGAGGTCGGCGACCAGCCAGTCGGCGGCCCTGTCACAATGTTCCTTGTAGGCCGGATCGGTCGAGATGGACGGAATGCGCAGCAACTCCATCAACCTGTCAATGGCAGAGGGCAGTTCGGAATCGATCCGGTTGAGTACGGCGTCTAGCGACATGGGTGGCTCCTGAATGTTCGATTTGCGCGAAGCCTAGCACCGGCGGCGGAACAGTCCAGTGCGCAGGCATGGGAAATCGTGTATGATAGGAAACCGATTGGGCATCGCTTGCACCTGCCTGCGTCGTTTCCTCGCGCTGGTGCGCCGGAACTTCACTTGTGAGAGCGGTTCTAAAAATATATTTGATGCAGATCAAAGCTGCATTGTCTTGTAAGACTTTAGGCAGTTGATCTGAAGGAACATGAAATATATTCATTCATTAACGTGAATTTGTTTGCGTTGGTGAAGGGTCCTGATGCTTGAAATGGGGAGAGCGGAAGGATGATGAAGGAGACCCCGGTGGACTATACTGCTCAGCTCGATTCCGCGATTGCCAGGCTGCATGAAGAGGGCCGTTACCGGACCTTCATCGATATCGAACGCCGCAAGGGTCAGTTCCCGCATGCGGTCTGGACCCGTCCCGACGGCAGCCAGCAGGACATCACGGTCTGGTGTGGCAACGACTATCTGGGCATGGGGCAGCATCCGGTGGTTCTGGCCGCCATGCACGAAGCCATCGACGCAACCGGGGCAGGCTCGGGCGGTACCCGTAACATTTCGGGCACCACGGTCTTTCACAAACGGCTCGAGGCCGAACTGGCCGACCTGCACGGTAAAGAGGCCGCGCTCCTGTTCACCAGTGCCTATATCGCAAACGACGCGACGCTGAGCACGCTGCCGAAACTGTTTCCCGGCCTGATCATCTATTCCGACGCGCTGAACCATGCCTCGATGATCGAAGGCGTGCGCCGTAATGGCGGCGCCAAGCGCATCTTCCGTCACAATGACGTGGCGCATCTGCGTGAACTGCTTGAGGCCGACGATCCGGCGGCCCCCAAGCTGATCGCCTTTGAGTCGGTCTATTCGATGGATGGCGACTTTGGCCCGATCGAGGAGATTTGCGATCTGGCCGATGAATTCGGCGCGCTGACCTATATCGACGAGGTGCACGCGGTGGGCATGTACGGCCCCCGTGGCGGTGGCGTGACCGAACGCGATCGGCTGGCCCATCGCATCGACATCATCAACGGCACCCTGGCCAAGGCCTATGGCGTGATGGGCGGCTATATCGCCGCCAGCGCCAAGATGTGCGACGCCGTGCGTTCGTATGCGCCAGGCTTCATCTTTACCACGTCGTTGCCTCCGGCGGTTGCGGCAGGAGCGGCGGCCTCGGTTGCCTATCTGAAAACCGCGCCCGAACTGCGCGAACAGCACCAGACCCAGGCCAAGATCCTCAAGCTGCGTCTAAAGGGCATGGGCTTGCCGCTGATCGATCACGGCAGCCATATCGTGCCGGTGATCGTGGGTGATCCGGTGCATACCAAAAAGTTGAGCGACATGCTGTTGACGAACTACGGCATCTATGTTCAGCCGATCAATTTCCCGACCGTTCCACGCGGCACCGAACGCCTGCGTTTCACTCCGTCACCGGTACATGGGCCAAACGAAATGAACCGGTTGGTGCAGGCGATGGACGAACTTTGGTCACATTGTGCGCTAAATCGCGCCGAACTTGCCGGATAACGTGAAGGCTCGGTGTGCAACTCGTTTGCAGCGTGTTAGTCTTACGGTAACAAAAGCACGAGCGAATCGTTATGGGGACGGTTGCAGCTACGTGAAAGAATCGCGGCAGGCAACATGGGGCGGCAGGAATGATTGGGCGCAGCAATCAGCGCGACTCCGGAGAAGTTGACAGCGTCAGACCCAAAGGGTTTGACGATTTCGAACTGCGGCTAGGAGACGTGATGCGCGGTGAACGCGCAACGATGGGCAAGTCTCTGCTGGATGTGCAGCGCGAGTTGCGGATCAAGGCCAACTACATCGCTGCGATTGAAAATGCCGAACCCGAAGCATTCGACACGCCCGGCTTTATCGCCGGGTATGTGCGTTCTTACGCCCGCTATCTGGGTATGAACCCCGATGAAACCTTCGCCACATTCTGCAAGGAAAGCGGGTTCGAAGTTGCCCACGGCATGTCCGCCGAAGCGTCGGTAGTCAAGAAATCCACCGGTGCCCTGCCGGCGCGCGGTCCGATGGGGCGCGATCCCTTCGTTTCGCCGAACACACCTTTCGTTCCTGGCAAGGATTCATTCCTGAACCATGTCGAACCGCGCGCTTTGGGTTCGTTGTGCGTGCTCGTGGCGATGATCGCCGGAATTGGCTATGGCGGCTGGATCGTGCTGAAGGAAGTACAGCAGGTTCAGGTGGCTCCGGTCGAGCAGGCACCGCTGGTGCTGACCGATCTCGACCCGCTGCATGAGGCCCGCGACCGGGCAGTCCGTTCGGACACGGCAGCGGAGGCCGCGCCGACAGCCGACGCGCTGGACCGCCTGTATCGGCCTCAGGCGCTGGATGTGCCGGTTCTCGTGGCGCGCGACGCACCGATTTCAACGCTTGACCCAAGAACAGTTGGAACCTTCAAGGCGCCGGAACTGCCGGAAGTTCAGATCGCCGAAGTGCAGCGGGAAGAGCCCAATCCGGCAACACCTCAGGTTCTGGAAGAAGTTGCGCCATCGCTGACGATGGTTGCCGTGCGCCCTTCGTGGGTGCGGGTAACGGCGGCAGATGGCACGACCATCTTTGAAAAGATCATGGAGTCGGGCGAGACCTACGAGGTCCCGCTGACCGAAGAGCCTCCGACATTGCGCGCCGGTGAAAGCGGTGCGATCTATTTTGCGACGAATGGCGAACATTTCGGCCCGGTGGGCGAGCGCGGGATCGTGACCAAGAATGTTCCGCTGTCGATTGATGCGGTCACCGACCGCTATCAGGTGGCCGATCTTGAACAGGATGACGACCTTGCGCGCATGGTTGCCGAGGCCCGGACACTGATCGAGGATCAACCCGTCGAAACGCCCGGCGAGTAATCCGACCATTGCAGGCGCCCGGCGTCCGGCCTATGTATCCGGCAGAACCGGAGCAGATGCGGACCTGACCTCATGTCGTTGAATCACGTGCGCCCGTGGCGCAATATCTATCGCCGCAAATCCCGTCAGATCATGGTCGGCAATGTTCCCGTCGGGGGCGACGCGCCGATCGCGGTGCAGACCATGACAAACACGCTGACCACGGATGTGGCCGCGACGGTTGCCCAGGTTCAGGCCGCCGCCGAGGCGGGGGCGGACATTGTCCGGGTATCGGTACCGGACGAGGCCTCGTCGAAGGCGCTGAAGGAGATCGTGCACGAAAGCCCGGTGCCGATCATCGCCGACATTCATTTTCACTATCGTCGGGGCATCGAAGCGGCTGAGGCGGGCGCGGCCTGTCTGCGCATCAATCCCGGCAATATCGGCGCATCGGACCGTGTGCGAGAGGTGATCAGGGCCGCACGCGATCACAATTGCTCGATCCGGATCGGTGTGAACGCGGGCAGTCTGGAAAAACACCTGCTGGAAAAATACGGCGAGCCGTGCCCGGAGGCGATGGTGGAAAGCGGGCTGGAGCATATCCGCATCCTCGAAGATAACGATTTCCACAACTTCAAGATCAGCGTCAAGGCCAGTGACGTCTTTCTGTCGGCGGCGGCCTATCAGGGCATTGCCGAGGCGACCGATGCCCCGATCCATCTGGGCATCACCGAAGCGGGCGGGCTGGTCTCGGGCACCATCAAATCGGCCATCGGGCTGGGCAATCTGCTGTGGATGGGCATCGGCGACACGATCCGCGTCAGCCTGTCCGCCGATCCGGTCGAAGAGGTCAAGGTCGGCTACGAAATTCTGAAATCTCTGGGTCTGCGCCATCGCGGGGTGAACATCATTTCCTGCCCGTCCTGTGCGCGTCAGGGCTTTGACGTGATCAAAACGGTCGAGGCGCTGGAAATGCGGCTGGAACATATCAAGACACCGATGAGCCTGTCGATCATCGGCTGTGTGGTGAACGGCCCGGGCGAGGCGCTGATGACCGATGTCGGCTTTACCGGCGGCGGGGCCGGGTCTGGCATGGTCTATCTTGCGGGCAAAGCCAGCCACAAGATGTCCAACGAGCAGATGATCGATCACATCGTGGAAGAAGTCGAAAAGAAGGCGGCTGAACTGGATGCGGCGGCTGAGGCCGCGGAATAAAAAAGGCCGTCAAAGCAGAGCGTTGACGGCCGTTCTTAACTCTCACGTCCGGATCAGCTCCGTTCGCTGCGGATGTCTTCGACAAGCATTTCCATTTGCTCGACAGGCACATAACCGCGCAACATTTCGGTCTCCAGAACAAAGGTCGGCGTGCCCGAGATTTTCAGCCGCTGCGCCAGCGCGCGGGTCTGGGCGATTTCGCGGGTGACGTCGTCGCTGTCCATATGTGCAAGGATGGCATCGGTATCCAGCCCCAGCCCGTCCGAGATGCGGCGCAGGGTGATTTCGCTCACCTCCCCACCGAATTCGATCAGCGCGTCGTGAACCTGCTTGTAGGCATCGTTCCCGGCGGTCTGCTTGGCGGCGACGGCAAAGCGCGAGGACAAAACCGACCCTTCGCCGAGGATCGGGAATTCTTTGATCACAAGCCGGATATTTCCGTCTGCTTTAAGCAACTTGGCGACCTCGGGCACGGCCTTGCGGCAATAGCCGCAGCGATAGTCCATGAATTCGACCAGGGTGATATCCCCGTCGGGATTGCCGCCCACCCAGCTGTAGCCGTCGTCAAACAGTGCCTTGGCATTGGCGGCGACCAGATCCTGATCGGCCTGCGCCGCGGCGACGGCCTGCCTTTCTTCGAGAATTTCGATCGCTTCAAGTATGACTTCCGGATTTTCCAGCAGGTATTCTCGCACCTGGGCACCAAAAAGCGCTTTCTCTTCAGCAGTCATGTCATTCAGGTCCGTTGCCTGTGCGGGACCGGAAATCAGTGTCAGGCCCACAAGGGCCGGGGCGGCAAATCGGAGCATTATTTCTTCCTTTTCCGTGCTCGTTCCGAAGCAATTAGTACATCTTGAGCGCGTTGCCAGCCCGGAGAACCTTCGGGCAATTGGCCAACGGCCCGTTTGGCGTGTATTCCTGCGTCCTGTAAACGCCCCTGCAGGGCAAATCGTTCTGCCGTGACCATCGAGGCCATGCCGTTTTTGCCCGCCTTCGCATAGGCCATTGCCAGATCGTGCATCATCCGGGCGTTACGATAGTCCCGCGCACGTGCCTTTTCCAGTGCCTCCAGTGCCGATTGGGTTTGACCGGTGCCCAAAAGGGCACGCCCGTATCCCGACAGAATCAGCGCATCGTAAGGGGCAAGCTCCACCGCTTTTCCGTATTCCTTCACGGCCGACTGCAGCTTGCGGTTTTCCAAAAGGATCTGCCCCTTGAGTTCGTGATAGAACGGATCGTCGGGGCGGGCCGCAAGGGCGCCGTCGATGGCCGCCAGCGCTTTGGGCAGGTTGCGGTTCAGGTGATGTGCGACGGCCTCGCGCATCAGACGGATATCGCGATTTTTTTCTTCGTGCGCGCGGCGCAGCGTCCAGGACGAGGATCGGGTGAAGGCCGACACCTTGCCCTTGACCCTCGCGAACCAGTAATCCGCATTCGGGTTGGGGTTGGACTTGTCGCCATAGGCGGCAAGAAAATCCTCGGCGGCGCGCAGCCGGTCGCGGCTCAGCGGGTGCGAGCGCATATAGGGGTCCTGCTGCGCAGGCAGCAACAATTCCTGACCGGCAAAGGCGCGGTGCAGATCGACCAGCCCCTTGGGCGAGATATCGGACCACTGCAGATAGCTGGCGGCAGAGCGGTCGGCAGAGGCTTCTTCGGCGCGCGTGTGACCCAGAAATCCGCGCAGGGCGGCACTTGAAGTGCCGGCTGCGATCCCGCCGGCGGCTTCGCCGGCACCGGCTGCGGCAGCAATCAGGGCCAGGGCGGTGCCAAGTGTCGCCGCGCGCTGCGCACTTTCCAGATTGGCGGTGCGGCGGGCGAGATGACCGTTGGTGATATGGGCGGCCTCATGCGCGATGACGGCCTGAAGCATTTCGGGCGTGTCGACCTTCAGAATCAGCCCATAGTTCAGAAAGATCGTGTTGTAGTCGATGACAAAGGCGTTGAAGCTGTCGTCGTCAACCAGCAGGACCCGGACGCGGTTGGTGTTCAGCCCCGCCGCCCGCAGGACCGGAAACGCCAGTTCGCGCAGGCCATGTTCTATATCCGGGTCGCGCAGCAGACCGATCGCCATGACCGGTACCGCCGTCATCAGCCAAAGAACTGAAGTCAGCATAAGGGCCGGGATTGACGCCAGCCGGGATACGCGGTCAAAAGCCATGCTCGCAACATGGGAGATGGGCATGCGAAACTCAAGCCGGTCCGGGGTCGATCCTTTTATCGTGATGGATGTGATGGAGGCGGCGCGCAAATCCGAGGAGGCCGGTCGCCACATCATCCATATGGAGGTCGGGCAGCCCGGGACCGGCGCGCCCAGGGGGGCGCTTGAAGCGCTCGAGAAATCCATGAAACACGAGGCATTGGGATACACCGTTTCGCTGGGAATACCGGCCCTGCGTCAGCGTGTTGCGCGCCTTTATGGCGAATGGTACGGCGTCGACCTGAACCCCGAGCGTGTCGTGGTCACGCCCGGATCGTCGGGCGGCTTTCTGCTGGCCTTCACGGCCCTGTTCGACACCGGCGACCGCGTCGGCATCGGCGCGCCGGGTTATCCGTCCTATCGCCAGATTCTCAAGGCGTTGGATCTGGTTCCGGTCGATATTCAGACGGCTCCGAAAAACCGGCTTCAACCGGTGCCCGCCGACCTTGAGGGTCTGGATCTGGCCGGACTGATGGTGGCCTCGCCCGCCAATCCCACCGGCACCATACTGGATCACGCGGCCATGGGCGCGCTGATCGAGGCGGCGCAGGGGCAGGGCGCGTCCTTCATCAGCGACGAAATCTATCACGGTCTGGAATACGAGGCCAAGGCGGTCACCGCGCTGGAACTGACGGATGAGTGCTATGTGATCAACTCGTTCTCGAAATATTTTTCGATGACCGGCTGGCGCGCCGGCTGGATGGTGGTGCCCGAGGATCAGGTCCGCGTTGTCGAACGCATCGCCCAGAACCTGTTCATCTGCGCCCCTCATGCAAGCCAGGTGGCGGCTTTGGCGGCGATGGAGTGCGAGGACGAATTGCAGGGCAATCTGGACGTTTATCGCGCCAATCGCGAACTGATGCTCAGGGGGCTGCCCGAGGCCGGGTTCACCAATATCGCACCGCCCGATGGCGCCTTCTATGTCTACGCGGACGTCTCGGACTTGACGGATGACAGCGGGGCTTTCGCTGCCGAGATCCTCGAAAAAGCGGGGGTTGCGGTCACGCCGGGCCTCGATTTCGATCCTGTCCGGGGTCATACCACGTTGCGGTTTTCCTATGCCCGCTCGGTCGGTGATATCGAAGAGGGGCTGGAACGGCTCAAATCCTTCATGCAGGCGCGTGGCTAAGGACAGTCCAAAAACGTTCACAAACGGGGCGGCATGATATAGGGTCCGCGCAATCGATCTCGGGGATACACTGAGGCAATGAGCAGGATCGCCATTTTCATCACGCTCATCTGGGCGTCGTTTTCCGGTGTTCAGGCGCAGGAATTCAGCGGCCTTGCCCGGGTGGTGCCGGAAGGCAGTCATGTAACCGGCCCGGACGGCAAGGGAATTTCGCTGCATCTGGCGCTGAGCCAGGGTGTGCCGTACCGGCTGTTCACACTCGATACGCCCCGTCGTCTGGTGCTGGACTTTCAGGAGGTGGACTGGGCCGGGCTGCGGGCCGAAAACTTCGTGCGGACGGATCGTGTCAGGGCCGTGACGTTCGGCACCTATGTTCCGGGCTGGTCCCGAATGGTGGTGGAACTGGCGTCGCCGATGGCCGTGGACAGGGCCGAGTTGCAGGTGGACGCGGTGAGCGGTGGTGCGCTGCTGGCGCTGACCCTGCAGCCGGTCGCTACCGAGGCATTCGCCCAATCCGCAGGTGCGCCGCGTGATCGCCGATGGGATCTGCCGGCACCGGAAAATCTGGAAACGCCCCTGCAACGCGGACCGGACGCCTCGCTGCGTGTCATGCTGGACCCTGGTCATGGTGGAATCGATCCGGGGGCCGAGACAGCGCATACCGACGAGAAAACCCTGATGCTGACCTTCGCGCGCGAACTGCGCGAATTGCTGCTGCGCACGGAGGGCTTCGAGGTTTCGATGACCCGCGATGCGGATCATTTCGTGTCGCTGGAGCAACGGATCGCACTGGCGCACCGATCCGGTGCGGATGTGTTCATCTCGCTGCATGCCGATGCCCTGGCCGAGGGGCGGGCGCATGGCGCGACGGTCTATACCCTGTCCAGCGAGGCATCGGACGTGGCCAGTGCCAAGCTGGCTGAACGGCATGACCGGGGGGATTTGCTGTCTGGTGTCGATTTGAGCGGCGCCGACGACCAGGTAACCAATGTGCTGTTGCAACTGGCCCGCCAGGAGACGCAACCGCGAACCGGGAACCTTGCGCGTTTCCTGGCGGACGGCATGGCGCAACAGGGTGGTCCGATGAACAACAGACCGCTGCGCGAGGCGTCCTTTTCGGTTCTCAAGGCCGCGGATATCCCGTCGGTCCTTGTTGAGCTTGGCTTTTTGTCGAGCCCGCGCGATTTCGAGAACATCTCGAACCCGGAATGGCGCGCGTCGATCGCAAAAGGCATCGTCACCGGGTTGGAAAACTGGCGCCGCATGGATCAGGCCAATCGGGCTTTACTCCGGCACTGAGCCCTGACAAAACTGGTGACCGTCGGGTAATGCGGCTAAAATACGCCATGTGTTTTGACCCCGCGACAGGGCGTGACTATATAGGCACCACCGCGGAATAAAGGCATCGATGTGATCCGGTTTGTATTCTCCTTCTTCGGGGCGATTTTCAGCCTCGTGACGCTAGGCATTTTCATGGCCGCCCTGACCATCGGGGGCGTGTTCTGGATGTATGGCCGCGACCTGCCCAGCCACGAGTCGCTGGCGCAGTACAAACCGCCGACGATCAGCAGGATCTATTCCGGCGAAGGGCATCTGATCGACGAATTCGCGCAGGAACGGCGTCTGTTCACCCCCTCCGAAGAGATCCCCGAACTTGTCAAACAAGCTTTCATTTCAGCCGAAGACAAGAACTTCTATACTCATCAGGGATATGACATTCGCGGCATCGTCGCCGCCGGTGTCGAGGCGGTGCGCTCCAAGGGCGAGAACGTGCGCGGGGCCTCGACCATCACGCAGCAGGTGATGAAGAACTTTCTGCTGTCCGGCGACCGGCGCGCCGAACGCAAGATCAAAGAGATCATTCTGGCCACCCGGCTTGAGGATTCGCTGAACAAGGAACAGATCCTCGAGCTGTATCTGAACGAGATATATTTGGGGCAAAACTCCTATGGCGTCACCGCCGCGGCCCAGACGTTTTTCAACAAAACCCTTCAGGAACTAGCCCCGCACGAGGCTGCCATGCTGGCGGCGATGCCCAAAGCACCCTCGGACTTTCACCCGGTGCGCCAGAAGGACCGGCTGAAGGCGCGGCGAAACTATGTTCTGCGCGAGATGCGCGAGAACGGGTATATCGATCAGGCGACCTATGAGGCCGAAGTCGAACAGCCCCTGCGTTCGGTGCAGAATGGCGACTTTGAAAGTTTCCGTACCGCATTGCCGCCGCGCGACTATTTCACCGACGAGATACGCCGCCAGCTGAGCGAGGATTTCGGCGAGGGCGAGTTTTTCACCGGCGGCTTCAGCGTGCGCGCTTCGATTGACGAGGAAATGCAGGTCGAGGCGGCGCGCGCCCTGCGCGAAGCTCTGGAGAAATATGACCGGTCGCGTGGTCGCTGGCGCGGCACCGACGTGGCCCTGACCGAAGAACAGATGGCCAGCGAGGATAGCTGGCGAGAGGCGCTGGCGCAGACCGAAGTGCCGCGCGACGTGATTCTGCCAACGCAATGGTTTCCGGCGGTTGTGCTAGGCGTCGCCTCCGAGCAGCTGACGGTAGGCGTCGAGGGCGGCCCCGCAGACGGTGTCATCCCCCGTTCTGACATCAAGTGGATGCAGGGGGATTTCGCCGCGAATTTCAAACGCGGCGATGTGATTCTGGTTCGTGAGGAAGATGACGGCCAATGGTCGGCGCGTCAGGTTCCCGAAGTTCAGGGCGGCTTTGTCGCGATGGACGTCAATTCGGGCCGGGTTCTGGCGATGCAGGGCGGGTTCAGCTATCAGGATTCCGTGTTCAACCGCGCCACTCAGGCGCTGCGGCAGCCGGGGTCGAGCTTCAAGCCCTTCGTCTATGCGGCGGCGCTTGATAGTGGCTACAGCCCTGCGACCATCGTTGTGGACGCACCCATCGAGGTGAACACGCCGCAAGGATTGTGGCGGCCCAAGAACTCGTCGAACAAGTTCTATGGACCGACGCCCTTGCGTACGGGGATCGAACGGTCGCGGAACCTGATGACCATCCGTCTCGCGCAAGAGGTCTCGATGCCCGTGGTCGCGGGCTATGCCGAAAGGTTCGGTGTCTATGATCGCATGGGGCCGTATCTGGCCAATTCGCTGGGCGCGCAGGAAACCACGCTTTACCAGATGGTGTCGGCCTATGCGATGTTTGCCAATGGTGGCGAGCGGGTGCAGCCGACTTTGGTAGACCGCATTCAGGACCGGTTCGGCAAAACGATCTATCGCCACGACAAGCGCGAATGCGTGGATTGCAATTCCGACCGGATCGCCCGCGATTCGTCGCCCCGGATCGTGACCAACCGCGAACGGGTGATGGATCCGATCACCGCCTATCAGCTGACCTCGATGATGCGCGGCGTTGTCGAACGCGGTACTGCCGCGGGGGCGGTGAACCTGCCGGTACCGACCGCAGGCAAGACCGGAACCACCAACGACGCCAAGGATGTGTGGTTCATCGGCTTCACCTCGAACATCGTTGCGGGCTGTTATATCGGCTACGACCAACCGCGCCCGATGGGCCGGTCGGCCTATGGTTCGTCAATGTGCGGGCCCGTGTTCCAGAGTTTCATGGAAACCGCCGTGGCGAAATATGGCGGCGGCCCGTTCGACGTGCCGCCCGGCGGGTATTTCATCAAGATCGACCGCTTCACCGGTGCGCGCCTGCCGGATGACGCGGCAGGCGAGTATGTGGTGGCCGAATACTTCCGCGACGGCGTCGACCCGATCTTTGGTCTGACCTATGACGGTGGTTTCGCGATGGGCTCCGATCTGCCGCTGTTCGAAGAGGTGCAACAGGCCGGGCAACAGGTGCGAACCTCGACCGGTCAGACCACCACGGTCGGACCCAAGGCGAATTTCGGCACTGTCAGTTCCGGCGGCCTTTACTGACCCGCCTTTTCCACGAGCAGGCTCAGCAGGTCGGCTTCGGCATCCTCGGTGACTGTCCCGTCCGACCGCCATACGATGGACAAGGCGCATTTGGCGGCGGCCCATTCCGACAGGCGCCGGGGCGATACGCCCATCGCTCCGGAATACAGCGCCACGCTGCGGTCGATCTGCGCGGGTTGCCTGACCAGTTCCGGCATCCCCTTGGGGTGGCGCAGCGCATTCGCCAATTCGAACCCCGGATCGCCCCAATATCCTTTGGCGTCGATCACGCGGGGTCCGGATTTCGTCAGGATCACGTTGTCGGGATGCAGATCGCCATGCAGCGGCACGCGGATGTCCTGACTGTCCAGCAACCTCTCGGCCAAGGCGGTCGCGCGCGCCAGGTCCCGCCACAGAGAGGTGGGGCAACCCGCGCCACGGGCGCAGCCCAAAAGCGGTGCGAAAACCTGTTCCAGTGGTTGTAAACCCTTCACTTCCACCTGCGGGACCCGATGCAACCGGCGTGCGGTTTCGGCCAACATCGTCAGGGCAGCGTCCTGCCGGCCCCTGCGCGCCATGTCGCCAAGCGAAGCGCCTTCCAGCCACTGCATCAGAACGGCGTTCGATGTTTCCGCGATAATCGGCACCGCGCCGCGATCCCGCCACGCCGCCAACAGCCGCGAGCCCGGTGCTTCATTTCCACGATCCGCCCGGGCATAAAGCTTCAGCGCCGCCAGTGACCCGTCACCAGTCCTGACTTTCCAGATCCGCGCCAGACCGGTATCCGCGACATGAAAAAGGATCGTCAGCCGCCATCTGTCAACGACGTCATTCAACTCTTCCCGCATTCGCGCCATGCCCGTCTTGTGGTGTCCCGAACCAATTGCTATCACGCAGGCCTGATTGAGCAAGTTGGGACCAGACCATGCGCGCCGAAATTCAAAACATCGTGGCGGACATCCAAAAGTCGCTGGAGCTTCTGGCTCAGCGGATGGATTACGAAACCGCGCCGCACCGTCTGGAAGAGTTCAACGCCCGCGTCGAGGACCCCAACCTGTGGGACAATCCCGAAAATGCGCAAAAGCTGATGCGTGACCGGCAGGTTCTGGTCGATGCCATCGAAACCTATGAGGCGATCAGGACGGACCTCAACGACAATGTCGAACTGATCGAACTGGGCGAAATGGAAGAGGATGAAGAGGTTGTCACCGACGCCGAAAACACTCTGAAGACGCTCAAGGCAAAGGCCGCGAAGAAAGAACTCGAAGCGCTGTTGAACGGCGAGGCGGACGGCAACGACACCTTCCTCGAAATCAATTCGGGTGCCGGTGGCACCGAAAGCTGCGACTGGGCGTCGATGCTGGCGCGCATGTATGTCCGTTGGGCCGAGAAAAAAGGCTATGACGTCGAGCTGCAATCGGAAACGCCGGGTGAAGAGGCCGGGATCAAATCGGTCGCCTACAAGATTTCCGGCCATAACGCTTATGGCTGGCTGAAATCGGAAAGCGGCGTGCACCGGCTGGTACGGATCTCGCCCTTTGACTCGGCCGCCAAGCGGCATACCTCGTTCAGCTCGGTCTGGGTCTATCCGGTGGTCGACGACAATATCGAGATCGAGGTGAACCCGGCCGATATCCGCGTCGATACCTACCGGTCGTCCGGGGCGGGTGGCCAGCACGTCAACACCACGGACTCGGCGGTGCGGATCACCCACATCCCGACCGGGATCGTCGTGACCAGTTCCGAAAAGTCGCAGCACCAGAACCGCGACATCGCCATGAAGGCGCTGAAGTCGCGCCTGTATCAGCAGGAGCTGGACCGCCGCAACGCCGAGATCAACGCGGCGCACGAAGCCAAGGGCGACGCGGGCTGGGGCAACCAGATCCGGTCTTACGTGTTGCAGCCCTATCAGATGGTCAAGGACCTGCGCACCAATCACGAAACATCGGACACCAAGGGCGTGCTCGATGGCGATCTCGACGGGTTCATGGCCGCGACGCTGGCGCTGAACGTATCGGGCAAAAGCCGGTCCGAGGCGCGGGCGGACGACTGACCCCGAAAGATACATTCAAACAGTGGGTTTAAAAGAAATCGGGCGGCGTCTAGGGTAAGCTCAACCATCAGATGTGAGCGCCCATGGACTTGAACCGATCCTCTGCCACCGAGCTGCTGTCCGCCATTTCCGCAGGTCGCCTGTCTGCGGCGGAACTGATGCGGGCCACACTCGATCGGATCGGCGCGGTCAACGACAAGGTCAACGCCATTGTCGCGCTGCGTGACGAGGACACATTGATGGCCGAGGCCGTGGCGCTGGATGCCGGCCCCCGTCTTGGCCCGTTGCATGGGTTGCCGATTGCCGTCAAGGATCTGGTGAATGTGGCGGGCGTGGTTTCGACGCAGGGCTCGCCGGTTTTCAGGAACCACATTCCGAAATCGGATGACCTGATCGCCGCACGGATGCGGGCGGCGGGGGCGATCCTGATCGGTAAAACCAACGTGCCCGAATTCGGTTTGGGCTCTCACACTTTCAACCCGGTCTATGGTGTGACCCGCAATCCTTATGACCCGGCGCTGTCCTGCGGTGGCTCATCCGGCGGCGCGGCGGTTGCGCTGGCCACAGGTATGGTGGCGCTGGCCGACGGTTCCGACATGATGGGCAGCCTGCGCAACCCGGCGGCGTGGAACAATGTCTATGGGTTTCGCCCAAGCTGGGGCCGGGTGCCGTCCGAGCCTCTGGGCGACACGTTTCTGCACCAGCTTTCGACATTGGGGCCAATGGCGCGCAGCCCTGAGGATATCGGGCTTCTTCTCGACGTGATCTCGGGCCCTGACCCGCGTCAGCCGCACCCCGGTGCCAGTGATCCGGTATCGCCCGTCCGTCCGGCGGAAACAGCGGGGATGCGGATCGGCTGGCTCGGCGACTGGGATGGGGCCTTTCCGATGGAAGACGGTATCCTGGCGCTGTGCGAAGGCGCATTGGAGGTCTTCCGGTCTCTGGGCTGTACGGTCCAACCCGTGCCGCCGCCTTTCGACGCCGAACAGATCTGGGAAAGCTGTATCACCTTGCGGTCATGGAGCGTAGCGGCCCGCCTCGCGCCGCTGAACGCGGACAAGGCGATGCTCAAGGACAGCGCCCGATGGGAACTGGATCGTGGTCTTGCGTTGAGCGCGATGGAGGTCCACCGCGCCAGCGTCATCCGTTCCGCCTGGTTTCGCCGTGCTGCCGCGCTGTTCGAGGAATATGACGCCCTGGTGCTGCCTGCCGCGCAGGTCTGGCCGTTCGATGTCAATCTGCCTTACCCGGCCCAAATTGCGGGCCTTGGCATGGACACGTATCACCGCTGGATGCAGGTTTTCGCTCCGGTCAGCCTTTCGGGCCTGCCTTGCCTCACCGTTCCGGCTGGGTTCGGGGCCAAGGGGCTGCCGATGGGCCTGCAGATCTTCGGCCGGCGCGGCAGCGATGCGCGACTTTTGGGATTGGGGGCGGCCTATCACGCGGAAACCGGGTGGCCGCAAGAAAGACCGGCAATGTAGAGCCGGATCCGACAGGGGAGGAATTCATGGAGAAACCATTTGGCGTTCCGCGTCTGAAGCCAGCCAATACCGCCATGCTGCGCGTGGCGCTACGCCGGGGCTGGCGCGATTTCATGCGCGCGCCGGTGTTCGGGCTGTTATTCGCGGGCTTTTACGTGCTGGCCGGCTGGGCAATGGCATGGGTCACGATCCAGACGGGGACCACGTTCTGGCTGGTGCTGGCGGCAATCGGCTTTCCGCTGATTGGCCCCTTCGCGGCGGTGGGCCTCTATGAGGTATCGCACCGTCTCGATCAGAACGAACCACTTGATTATGGGGCGATCTTTGGCGTGGTGGTTCAGCAAAGCCGCCGGCAACTGCCGTCGATCTGCGCGATCATCGTGGTTGTTTTCCTGTTCTGGTTCTTTCTTGGCCACATGGTCTTTGCGCTGTTTCTGGGCCTGTCGACGATGACGAATGTCTCTTCCTCATTCGAAGTTTTCACGACGCTGAACGGTCTGATGATGCTGACGGTCGGGACGGCGGTGGGGGCGGTGTTCGCCTTGCTGCTCTATATGATTTCGGTTTTGTCTATTCCGATGCTGCTCGACCGCGAGCTTGATTTCGTCACCGCCATGATCGCAAGCTTCTCCTATGTCAAAACCAATGCCGTCGTGATGCTTGGCTGGGCTCTGCTCGTCGCCGTAGTGACCTTTCTGGCGCTGTTGCCGTGGTTTCTGGGCCTGCTTGTCGTATTGCCCTGGCTTGGCCATGCCAGTTGGCATCTTTACCGCCAGATCGCCATCGCCGACGATGCGAAGCCCGATCAGAGTGCGGTTGGGGAAACGGCCTGATGCAACCGCGCGGTGCAGGCTTGCCTGCTCCGCGCCCGACCCAACCAGAGGAGAGGCCCCGAAGGGGCGGCGACAATGGGCGGGAGCACACGGTCAATCCGAAAATCTCCCTTTCGCCAGCGGGCCTTTTTTTGGCGGCTCCGGGAATGGCGGAACATGCCTCTGTCCGCGCTTTTGATTCGGCGACAGCCAAAGTTTCCCGTGCCTGGCAACCTGCCCGGTTCAGCGCTGGTCGGGCCGCGATCCATGCAGTTGGCGGTGGCTGGCGGGCAGTCGGGCAATCTCGACAATTCCCGAGGTCTTCACCGCGTCCCGGGCCGACTGCCATCCGGGTCCGAGATAGTCGAGTGCCAATGGTTTGGCTATGACCCTGTCGTCGTCATCGGAAATCGACTGCATCACAAACCCTTGCCAGAATGCATCCGTTGCTTGCCCCATCGGTGTCAAAAGCGCATATGAACAAGCGGTCGTGCCGCGATGAGACGCGACCAAGGCGATGCCGCTTCCCGATTTCACCACATAGCCGCGAAATTCCCGCGATCTGCGGTCTTGCCGGGCTGTGTGTTCAGGCGTGAAGCCGCGAAAGAATGTGCCGGACGTGGACCTGAACCCAAAGATGATCCCCAGCGAATATTTGTCCGTAGCTTCGCGGTGCCGTTTCGATATCCTGTAAAATCCGCCAGGGAAGTCGTCTATGTGCGGTTCAACCGCGCTGGCTGCAGAAAACCCCGTCAGAAACGGAGTGTTCTGCATCGCGCCACGAGGATCGATTTCTTCGATGGGCGCCAACAGAATTCGGGCGTCGACATCAAAAAATCGGCATATCTGATCCAGAACCTCGGGGCGGGGGAAGCTTTCACCCGAGAGATACCGGTTGAACTGCGTGCGGTTAACACCCAATTGCCGGGTTAGTTCGGTGACAGAAGAAAACCGTTTGGAAAGTTGGCGAAGATTTGCTCCAAAAACGCCGCGCAATTCGGCAGGAGACCGCTTGGCTTCAGTCATTGAGGATCCAGATGTGTTGTTCCCAAGCGACAGACACAACAACTTCGGGACAGGTCCGGCCGATCGCGGGAAACAGGTGCCGTGAAGAAGACTGTGTATACTGACACGCGCGATATTGTCTGGAAACCTAAACGGTCAACGCGCAAAAGCAACAAAACAATTGGCAAATTTGTGCATTTTGTTCGCGAGTATGTGGAAATAACTAGACATAATTGTCAGAGCTCACATCCCGCGGTCCTGATTTTCCGATACGTGATCCCGGCAGGCCCGGTCATTCAGCGCCCGCCGCATGGTGCCGCGGGCGCGCCGGCAAATGCGTCAGTCGCCCCGCAACAGGGCCGCGACGCCGGTCCGGGCGATTTCGACCAGCCCAAGCGGCCGCATCAGATCGGCAAACGCGTCGATCTTGTCCGGCGCTCCGGTGATCTCGAAGATGAACGAGTTCAAGGTGCTGTCGACCACATTGGCGCGAAAGATATCGGCGAGCCGCAGGGCTTCGACCCGTTTGTCGCCCTGGCCGACCACCTTGAGCATCGCCAGCTCCCTTTCGACGGACGCACCTTCGACGGTCAGGTCATGCACGTCGCGTACCGATACGATGCGTCCAAGCTGGGCCTTGATCTGTTCGATCACCTGCGGCGTACCGGTGGTGACGATGGTGATGCGGCTCAGATGCCCGGTATGGTCCACCTCGGCCACCGTGAGGCTTTCGATGTTGTAGCCACGGCCCGAGAACAACCCAATGACGCGAGCCAGAACGCCGGGTTCGTTTTCCACCAGAACCGCGATCGTGTGCTTTTCCTGCACGTCCGAAAAGGTCGGGCGCAGGTTATAGGCGGAATGGCGGGTGGAACCTTGTTTGATATGTAGGGCAGACATTTACGTCCCTTTCCTCATTCAATTTGTGCCAGACTGCGAGAGATCCGGCAAAATTCGTTGAATCGTGTTACACCAGCACCGCGCCGCCGGACTGAATCACGCCCTGCGTCTCGGCTTCGCCCAGCAGCATTTCGTTATGCGCCTTGCCCGACGGGATCATCGGAAAGCAGTTCTCGTGCTTTTCGACCAGACAGTCAAAGATCACCGGGCCGTCATAGTTGATCATTTCCATGATCGCGTCATCCAGGTCGGCGGGATCGCTCACGCAGATTCCCTTGGCGCCGAAGGCTTCGGCCAGCTTCACGAAATCGGGCAGCGCCTCGGACCACGAATGCGAATAGCGCTCGCCATGCAGCAGTTCCTGCCACTGGCGCACCATGCCCAGGCGCTCGTTGTTGAGGATGAACTGTTTCACCGGCAGGCGGTACTGGGCGGCGGTGCCCATCTCCTGCATGTTCATCAGCCACGATGCCTCACCGGCGACGTTGATCACCAGCGCCTCGGGGTGCGCCATCTGCACACCGATGGAGGCTGGAAATCCGTATCCCATGGTTCCCAGCCCGCCCGAGGTCATCCAGCGATGCGGATCTTCGAAACCCATGAACTGCGCCGCCCACATCTGGTGCTGACCGACCTCGGTACAGACATAACGGTCATGCCCCTTGGTCAGTTCCTCGAGGCGCTGAAGCGCATATTGCGGTTTGATCGTCTTTTCGCTGTTGGTGAAGGCAAGACAGTTCACCTTGCGCCAATCCGCAATCTGCGCCTGCCATTGCGCCACGTTGGCCGCGTCGGTCTTGCGGCCCCGCGATTTCCAGACCTTCAGGATGTCCTCCAGCACATGCGCCACGTCCCCCACGATGGGGATATCGACCCGGATCACCTTGTTGATCGAGGATGGGTCGATGTCGATATGCGCCTTTTTCGAATGCGGGCTGAAGGCATCGATGCGTCCGGTGATGCGGTCATCGAAACGCGCCCCGACATTGATCATCAGGTCACAGTCGTGCATCGCCATGTTGGCCTCGTAAAGCCCGTGCATGCCCAGCATACCCAGCCAGTTCGGGCCGGATGCCGGATAGGCGCCCAGGCCCATCAAGGTCGAGGTGATCGGAAACCCGGTCGCATCGACCAGCTCGCGCAGCAGCTGGCTTGCGGCCGCGCCCGAATTGATGACGCCACCTCCGGTATAAAACACCGGCTTTTTCGCGGTCTCCATCGCGGCAACCAGTTCGGTGATCTCATCCAGATCGCCCTTGAGCACCGGCTGATAATGCGAGGTCGACGGTCTGGGTGGCTGATATTCACCGCTTGCAAACTGCACGTCCTTGGGAATGTCGATCAGCACCGGGCCGGGGCGGCCCGCGGTGGCGACATGGAACGCCTCGTGCAGAGTGGCGGCGAGCGTGTCTGTGTCCTTCACCAGCCAGTTATGCTTGGTACAGGGGCGCGTGATGCCCACGGTGTCGGCCTCCTGAAAGGCGTCCGAGCCGATCATGAAGGTCGGAACCTGCCCGGTCAGTACGATGATCGGGATCGAATCCATCAGCGCGTCGGTCAGGCCGGTCACCGCGTTGGTCGCACCGGGGCCGGAAGTCACCAGCGCCACGCCGGGCCTACCGGTCGAGCGGGCATAACCTTCGGCGGCGTGCACCGCGCCCTGTTCGTGCCGCACCAGAATGTGGCGGATATCGTTTTGCAGAAAAATCTCGTCATAGATCGGCAGTACCGCGCCACCGGGATATCCGAATACCGTGTCCACGCCCTGATCCTTGAGGGCCTGAACCACCATCTTTGCACCGGTCATCTCACGTGTCATCTGCTTTGCTCCATTGGCGACATGCGTCCGTTCAGCATAAAAAAAGCCCCCGATCATTCGGAGGCGCATGGGTTCGATTATGGTATTCCGTTACCGGCCCATGCGCTTTGTTCCTACGACTACGACTAGAGTGGTCATTGCCACTGGCTCCTTCTTGCTGGCGGGGACATTATGGTCGGGCGCCAGAAGCGTCAACAGCCAATCTGTCCAAAACATGATCCGGGCCCCTGTATTCGCGACATTTTGTTGCGCAGATTGCCGCATGCGGGGAACTTCCGTCAAACTGACCCGGCGGAAAACCACATCGTATCGCCGATGAGGGCAAAAACCGTCAACCTCATGTCCGAAACAGACCTGAACGGCTCCGATTGACCTGCCACGCTGGTGGAAAGCCATTCAAAAAACTCAGTTGCGGGGACCATTCGCATGATGCTTTACGATTTGGTGGATTTGGGCCGGTATCCGATCGACAGGCCAGGCTCGCCTGCCTACAGGCGCATGGTCAGCGATCTCCGGCGCGATCTGGATGAGGACGGATGTGCGGTACTGCCAGGTTTCGTTCATGAGCAGGGCGTCGAACTGCTCGTCCGCGAAGCCGACGCAGTGGCACCCATGGCGCATCGTTCCTTCAACCGAACCAACGCCTATTTCAGCAAGGACAATCCAGGCCTCAGCCCAAATCATCCGGCGCGGCGTTTCTACGATCGGTCGAATTCTTTTGTTCCCGCAGACAACTTTCCGGCGACGGGGCCATTGCGGCAAATCTACGAATATCCGGGCTTCATGCCGTTCATACGCGAAAGTTTGAATGAAACCGAGGACCGTTTTTTCCGCTACGACGATCCACTTGCGGATGTCATCATCAATGTGGTCGAGGAAGGGCAGGGGTTTCCCTGGCATTTCGACACAAACAACTACACGGTGACGCTGGCGATACAGAACGGAGAGTCGGGCGGAGAGTTCGAATATGCGCCGAACCTGCGCACATCCGACGACGAAAACTTCGAGGGCGTGGCCCAAATACTTGACGGAGACATGACCCAAGTGAGTCGTTTGGAACTTCGGCCCGGAGACCTGCAGATTTTCAAGGGACGTTACTCGTTGCACCGCGTCGCACCGGTCCGGGGGGACAGAAAACGCTATGTCGGCATCTTTTCCTTTGTCGAAACCGAAGGCATGTGCGGCGGGGTCGAACGGACCCGGCAACTCTATGGTCGTGTGCTGCCGCATCATTACGAACGCGAGGGGCGCCGTTCGGACCGGCTGCTGGACTGAAACCTTTCAAGATACGGCAGCAGCCCGCCGGATCGTCATGCGCGCCAATGCCGGAATGCGGCGGGATCAGAAACCGACGCCGGTGCCTTGGAGCATTCCATGCTCCATCGCATAGCGGGTCAGCCCTGCGGTCGACGAAATGCCAAGCTTGCGCTTGATGTTCTTGCGATGCGTTTCAACGGTGCGTACCGATATGTCGAGCGCGATCGCGACTTCCTTGTTCGATTTGCCCTGTGCCAGTTGCAAAAGGATCGTCTGCTCGCGCCCGGTAAGCGCCTCGCGCGTTTCACCCGCCTTCGGTTCCAGCGAACCGATTGCGCCCGTGCACAGATACCGTTCACCGCGCATGACGGCGTCGATTGCCTGTTTGATCTCGTCGGTCGGGACATCCTTGAGCACATAGCCCACCGCGCCGTGACTGAGGGCGGTCGAGATATATTCGGGGCTGTCATGCATCGAGAGGATCAGAATGCGTGTTCGGGGCAGGCGTTCCAGAATCATCTCGGTTGCGCTCAACCCGCCCAGACCGGGCATGTTAAGGTCCATCAGCACCACGTCGGGCGCCAAGGTGGCGGCATTGTCAACGGCTTCCTGCCCGTTGCCGAGCGTTCCGACGACCAGAATGTCCTCATAGCTTTCAAGGATGGATTGAATGCCTTCGGCGACCATCGGGTGATCGTCGACGATCAGGACGCGAACAGGATCGACGCTCATGTTCCGGCCTTTCTTTTCGGCGTCGCCTCCTCGCCGGGAGACAACAGGTGGCTGAGCGGCAGGCTGACTTCGATCACCGTGCCGCTTTGTGCGCCGCGTGATGACAGGATGCGCAGGGTGCCGTCAAGCTGTTCGATCCGTTCCTGCATGTTGCGCAGGCCAATACCCTGAGTGACCTGACCCGGCTGAGACCGCAGCCCGCGACCGTTATCCGCAATGCGCATGGTCGCGCCCTTCTTGTGCCCGCGCAGATCGATTGAGACATGCGTGGCGCCGGAATGGCGCTCGATATTCGTCAGGGCTTCCTGCGCGATACGGTAGAGGGCGATCTTGCTGTCCTGATCCAGCCGGTTGCGAAAAACCACTGTGGTGAATTCCGTCTCGATGCCGGTGCGCTCGCGAAAATCGTCGGTCAGTGCTTTGACCGCAGGGCCGAGCCCCAGATCGTCCAGTACGCCTGGGCGCAGGTCGCGGCTGATCCGGCGCACCTCGGTGATGGCAGTGCCCAGGTTTTCGATACCTTTCTCCAGCGGCGCGCTTGCGCCTTCGCCGTCGCCACGCCCCAGACGCCGCCGGGCGTTGTCCAGCGCAAAGCGCACACCGACGAGGATCTGACTGATACTGTCATGCAACTCGCGTGCAACGCGGCCCCGTTCTTCTTCCTGCGCATCGAATACGCGCTGGGTCAGTTCCTTGAGCTTGGCATCGGCCAGCCGCCGTTCTCGGATGTTCAAAAGCATACCCGACAGGAACACGATCAACAGCGCCGCCAGCACGATGGCGCCAATATAGTAGAATGTGCGCTGCACCCGCGCCTCGACCTCGGCCCGCGCATTGGCGACCGTCGCAAGAATGTCGTCGATGAAAACGCCGGTTCCGACCGCCCATTGCCAATCCTGCAGGCCCACGACATAGGCGATCATCATCGCCTCTTCCCCGGTCGACGGCTTTTCCCACATGAAACTGTGCCAGCCCGCCCCCTCGCGGGCCAGACGGATGAATTCATTCACCACCGGTATCCCGTTACTGTCGGTCAGCCCTTCCCAGTTTCGGTTGATGAACTCGGTCTGCCGGGGGCTGACCAGATTGGTTCCGTCATAGTCATAGACGAAAAAGAACCCGTCGGAGCCATAGATCATTGCCGCCAGAACCTGCGCGACCCGGGTCTTGGCCTTTTCGTCGTCCGGCGCGGCGGGGCCGTAGATATAGCCGAACCCGTTCCGCGCCTGCGTCACATAATTTCTAAGCTCATCTTTCTTGGTTTCGATCAACCGCTTTTCCAGCGCCTTGATCTCGCGTTCTGCGGTTGCGCGGGCCTCGAATGTCACCATCACCGCAATTGCCGCCACTGCGACCACCAGAGGGATGGCCGCCACCAGCGCGAGTTTCTGCGCATAGCTCAATTTGATCAGATCACGAATTGACCGCATGTCCGAATCGTTACGCAAGCGTGGCCGGAAAATCAAAAGGATTGGTATGCATCACAAAAGGGTGTGAAGTCCCGGCAGAGGGGTCGGGTATCATTTTTCTGCGCGAATCCCTGAGTTTGAAGGAAAAAATCCGGCCTCTACGCAGTACTAGGTATTCACATAGATTTCTGCTTCGCTAGGCTGGCGCCACCTGAAACGATCCGTCCGGAGCCCGCGCTTCGGGCATTACTAAAATAGGGGAGGATCACTCATATGGATCGTCGTTCATTTCTGAAAACTTCCGCTCTGGGCGGCTCGGCCGCGGCGGCCACCACCCTGGCGGCCCCGGCCTATGCGCAGGACAAGCGTACGCTGACCATGGTCACGACCTGGCCGCGCGGATTTGCAGGCGTGCACGACGCCGCGCAGCGTGTCGCCGACAACATCACCGCGATGAGCGATGGCCAGCTTACGGTGGATCTCAAGGCCGCAGGCGAACTTGTCGGTGCGTTCGAGGTGTTCGACGCGGTGACCGCAGGCCAGGCGGATATGTATCACGGCGCCGACTACTATTTCGTCGGCCAGCATCCGGGCTATGCATTCTTTACCGCCGTGCCGTTCGGCATGACCGCACAGGAACTGGTGAACTGGTATTATCATGCCGGCGGCGCCGAACTGCATGACGAGCTGGGCCAGATCTTTGGTCTGAAATCCTTCCTGGCGGGCAACACCGGTGCTCAGGCGGGTGGCTGGTTCGCGAAAGAGATCAATGGCCCCGAGGATTTCAACGGTCTCAAGTTCCGGATGCCCGGCCTTGGCGGCAAGGCGCTGGGCAAGCTTGGCGCATCGGTGCAGAACCTGCCGGGTGGCGAGGTGTATCAGGCGCTGGCGTCCGGCGCGATCGACGGCACCGAATGGATCGGACCATGGGCAGACGAAAAGGCCGGTTTCCAGGAGGTCACCAAGACCTATTATACCGCAGGCTTCCATGAACCGGGCGCGGGCCTGTCCGTGGCAACCAACCGCGAAGTCTTCGAAGGCCTGAGCCCGGCCCAGCAGAAGATCATCGAAATCGCGGCCGCCGAATGCCACCAGTGGAACTTGGCACAGTTCCTTGCCAACAACGGTTCCTCGCTGCAGCGTCTGCAGTCTTCGGGCGTGAAGGCCGTGGAATTCCCCGACAGCGTTTGGGACGCCTTCGGCAAAGCTTCGGCAGAAGTGATGCAGGAAAACATGGGCGACGAGCTGTTCAAGAAGATCCACGACAGTGCCATGGAGTCGATGAAAGCCTCGGCGGCCTGGGACAGCAAGTCCTCGCGGATCTACACCGCTCAGCGCGACCGCGTTCTGGGCTAGGCTGTTATCCGCAAAAAACCGGTTCCTCCGCGCAAGGCGGGGGAACTTTTCCCGTTGCCCGGGCGCGAACAGGTGGGGTTCGCAGCCATAGCCGGCAACTGACGAGACCCTGGGGACAACATGCAGGACGAAAACGGCATCTCGTTTTTCGGCGCATTGTGGAATGGACTTATCTGGTTCCTTCAGAACATCGCCGAAGCCTTCTATAACCTCGGATACGCCGTCACGCATCCGCAGCTCTGGCTGAACTGGTCGGACAAAGAGGCGATCATGCGCTTTGTCTATTACGGCGGCTCGGTCGAATTCTTCTTTGTCGTGTTCACCCTGTTTCTGGTGCTGACCGCCATCGGAGTGTACAGGCGCGGCTTCATGTGGGGTATGGTGCGCGGGCTGGAAGGGTTTGCCAACACGACCGGACGCTTCTTTGCCTGGGCGGGCCTGCTGATGGTGATCCAGCAGATCGTCATTGTCTTCATGCAGCGGGTATTTGCGCGCCCCGACATGGTGTTTGGTTTCGGCATCCCGGTTCAGCTGGACATCAGCTGGTATGCCGAAGAGCTGAAACTTTACAACGCGATGGTGGTTTGCATGTGTGCCACCTACACATTCGTGCAGGGCGGCCACGTGCGCGTCGACCTGATCTATGCCGGGCTCAGCCATCGCGGCAAACGTGTCGTGGACATGCTGGGGTCGCTGATGTTCA
Source organism: Ruegeria sp. AF8 (assembly GCF_056541825.1). NCBI lineage: Bacteria > Pseudomonadati > Pseudomonadota > Alphaproteobacteria > Rhodobacterales > Roseobacteraceae > Ruegeria > Ruegeria sp. AF8. Next base: position 717,906 of record NZ_JBQFYW010000001.1, read on the forward strand.
TGATGCCGATGGCGGTGCTGACCTGGATGTATGGCTGGTATTTCATGTGGCGGCACCTGATCGTGCCGAAACCCTCGGCCTCTGACGCGCTGGACCGTCTGCTCATGAAATCCCGCGCCCTGCGCTGGAACGTGGAAACCATCGGCTTCAGCCCCAACGGATTCAACGGGTATTTCCTGTTCAAGATCCTGCTGGTGTCATTCGCTGCAATGGTCTTCCTGCACGCCATCGCGTTCTTCTACCGCTCGTATCTGGAGTTCGTGGAAGGGCCGGAAAGTGCAGGCAAATACCTCGACAAGGATACGCTTGGCGAAGGTGAAGAAGCCTATGAAGGCGCTCATTAAGTACGGGGACTAGGGAATATGCTATTCGGTCTTGATGGCGTCGAAATTGGCCTCATTATCGTGTTTCTTTGCCTTTTCGGAGGCATCCTGAGCGGCTTTCCGGTGGCCTTCGCCATTGGCGGCGCCGGGATCATCTCATTCGGCATCATCGCCGCGCTCGATAGCGCAGGGTTGCTGGTGCACCAGGCGATCGACACCGGGTCGCAACTGTATTCCGATCTGATCGCTTCAGGTGTGAAGCCGGACACGATTTCGGTCTTCCGATACCCGGATTTGCCACGCGTCGCCGAGAACGTTTTTGTCGGCGGCTGGGAAACCGCGATGGACCGCAACATCTCGTTCATCGTTAACCGCATGAACGAGCGGGTACTGGCGGGGCAATCCATCGAAACGCTGCTGGCCGTGCTGATGTTCGTGCTGATGGGCATCACGCTGGAACGTTCCAAGATCGCCAACGATCTGCTGACCACGATGGCGCGCGTCTTTGGCCCGCTGCCGGGTGGCCTGGCGGTGTCGATCGTGGTGGTGGGGGCATTTCTGGCCGCTTCGACCGGGATTGTCGGCGCAACCGTGGTGACGATGGGGCTGCTGGCGCTGCCCACCATGTTGCGCAACAACTATTCGCCGGAACTGGCAACCGGGGTGATCGCGGCTTCCGGGACGTTGGGGCAGATCATTCCGCCTTCGATCGTGATCGTGCTGCTGGGCACTCTTGCCGGCGACCTCTATTCCGCCGCGCAGGAGACCCGTGCCACCACGGCAGGCTGTTCCGACGCCCTGACGTATCTGGGCGAACCGGCGGTGGTTTCGGTTGGCACGCTGTTCCAGGCCGCGTTGCTGCCCGGGATAATGCTGGCCTTCCTTTATGCGCTATATGCATTCGGCTATGCGCTGCTGAATCCGGAACACGCGCCTGCAGTTCCGATGTCGGGCGGCAGCGGTGAGCCGATCACCCGCGCCGAAGGTCTGACCTGGTTGCTGGCGGCGCCGCTCGGGCTGATTGCGGGTGCCGTTCTGATGGGCAGTGTCGGGCTGATCGGCAATCAGGACGTTACCGTTTCGGCGTTCTCGGACATTTCCGAGGGCGCGTCGCTGCGCACCAATGTTTCGGCCGAATGCAAGGCGTCGATGATCGAACTGCATGGTCAGTCGGCCTGGGATCAGGCCGTGGCCGAGCAGGCGCAGATCGACGAAGCGGGCGGCTCAACTGAATCGCAAAAGCTGAGCGACGAGGAATTTGAAGCGGCCCGAGCGGCCAAGATCGCGGCCGCGGCCCCGATCGGCACCGGCGTTGCCCTGGTCGTTGTCCTGCTCGGCCTGACGCTGATTCTGGCGCGCGGCATTGCGCCCTCGCGCCCGGCGATGCCCCTGATATTGGGCTCTCTGGGTCTGCTGGGCGTGGTGCTGGTCGACATTCTTGCAGTCGCACCGACGACCTCGTCCGGGACTACGTTTGTCATGCTGGCACTGCCCTTCTTTTTGGCTATCTATGGCTGCAAGGAAGCGGCGATACGCTGTGCGAGCAATGATCTGATCCGAGTGGTTTTCCCGCCACTGGTTCTGATCATCGCGGTTCTCGGGTCGATCCTGGGCGGCATCACCAACCCGACGCCGGCGGCGGCGCTGGGGGCGGGCGGCGCTATCATGCTGGCGGCCTATCGCAAGCTTCAGGATCAGGGCCGGTCCGGCCGGGTCATCATCTGGTCGACCTTCGCGATCATCATCTGTCTGCTGATCGGTGTGAACTTCGATCTGCGCATCAATCAGGGCAATGTCAACTTCGAGTCGTGGGTCGCCTTCATTCTGGCCTATGCCACCTATCTTTATGCTCTGTTCGGTCTGCTGTTTGGCTGCTGGGTGCTGTTTACCAGTGGCGTTCTTACACCGGTTGTGCGCGAGACGGCCAAGGTGACGTCGATGGTGTTCACCATCCTGATCGGATCGCAATTGCTGAACCTGGTGGTGATCTCGTTCGGCGGCGAACACTATATCCAGCAATTCCTGAAAAGCTTTGACAACGAGTTCACGGTCTTCCTGATCGTGATGCTGGTGCTGTTCATTCTGGGCTTTGTTCTGGACTTCCTCGAAATCATCTACATCGTGATCCCCATCGTGGGGCCGGTGATCTATGGCGGGTCGTTCGATCCGAAATGGGTCACGATCATGGTGGCGGTGAACCTGCAAACCTCGTTCCTGACACCGCCCTTCGGCTTCGCGCTATTCTACCTGCGCGGTGTGGCGCCCAAGGAGGTCACGACAGGCCATATCTATCGGGGCATCATTCCGTTCGTGATCATTCAGGTGGTGGGGATCGGAATACTGTGGTTCTTCCCGGCCATCGTGACGATCGTACCGGCACTGATTCCGAATTGATCGAGGCTGGCGGCAATAATAGAAAAGGGAGCCTTCGGGCTCCCTTTTACGTTTGTTGCAGGAAAAAAGGCCGCTTTGGCGCGACTGTCAGCGGCGGTTGATATATCCGGTCTCAGCCCTTGGTCGGGTGCCGGTCGGGCAGTTGGATATTCGCGACCTGCTCGGCAATCGGATCGGTGGCCAGGGGGTGGTGCGTGATATCTTCGTATGCGCGAGGGTTCTTCACCCTTTCCCAGCGTCCCCCGAGATAGATTTCCAGGCCCGAGAACTTGGCCTTGTATCCCATCTTGGAACTGCCCGGCACCCAATAGCCCAGATAGACATACGGCAATCCGGCCTCGCGGGCGATGTCGATATGATCGAGGATCATAAAGGTGCCCAGCGAGTTCTGCGGCTGATAGGGGTCGTAAAAGGAATAGACCATGCTCAGCCCGTCTTCGAGAACGTCCGTCAGGCTGACGGCCATCAGGTCGCCGGTGCGCCTGTCGGAATACTCGACAACCCGGCTGCGGATCGGAGTTTCCTCGATCATCGCCGCGAATTCGAACACGTCCATGTCGGCCATGCCGCCGTCGGCATGCCGGGCGTCCAGATAGCGCCGGAACAACTCGAACTGGTCGTCCGTGGCCCAGGGAGACATGGCGCGGCGCTCAAGATGCTCGTTGCGCTTGGCGGTTCGTTTCTGGCTTTTCCCGGGGCTGAAGGCGGACACGTCGATCCTGGCGGAAAGACAGGCGGAACATTCCGTGCAGGAGGGTCGGTACAACACGTTCTGGGATCGGCGAAAACCCTGTTTCGACAGGGAATCGTTCAGCCGGTTCGCGCCTTCGCCTTGCAGGGCGGTGAACAATTTCCGTTCCATCCGGTCCTCAAGATAAGGACACGGCTGAGGTGCCGTCACATAGAATTGTGGCGCTATCGGCAGCGTGTGGCGCATGCGGGTTCCGTGTTTGTTTGGTTGATGATAGCAACCGTTTCGGAACCCGCCAAGGATTCAATGAAGCGCTTTCAGGCGATTGCCCGCCGGTTCAGGGCAACCGTTCCGAGGAAAGCATCGGTCAGTCCCTGACAGCGTGCGCTGGTCAGCATCATGATGACCGAGACCACCTGTATCACCGGAAACGCCATGCTGACGAAATAGCCGGCAGTGTGCGCGAGCGCCTTGCCCGCATCCATGCGTGCCCCGAATGCGTCGCGCAACTCGATCCCCATGAACCGCATACCCCAGGTGGCCGAGCCGTTTGTGATGGTGGCGACACGGTATACGAAACTGATCACCATATAGATCAGGGCCAGAAAGAACAGGCCCAGCCCCACGGTCAGCAGCACTGCGATCATGCTGAAGACCGAAATGATGGCCACGTCGATCAGCCAGGCGGCAAAGCGTTTGACTGCCACGGTCTGATAGAACTGAGGTTGACGGTCCGGATCGGGCAGGTGGTTCATGGGGTTCGTCCAGAAAAGGGCAGGGGCAATACGCCCCGCCCGGATGTCCGGGCAGGGCGGTCTGGGGTCAGGCGTCGTCTTTTGGTTCGTCCATGTCGTCCCGGTTGGCGCGGGCGCGCTCGTCCATGAACTGATCGAATTCGGCCTTGTCCTTGGCTTCACGCAGGCGTCTGAGGAAATCCTCGAAGTCCTGCTGCTCACGCTCCAGCCGTGCCAGAGTGTCGGCCTTGTAGGCATCGAATGCGCTGTTGCCCGAAGGTTTCATCGCGCTCATGTGGCTGTGCCAGGTTTTGCGGCGGCTGCAGGATTTGCTGAACATGCGTTTGCTCCAGATCAGATAGGCAAGAAGGGCCAGGCCGATGGGCCAGAAGAAGACAAAGCCAAGGACCATCGCTGCGATCCATGCGCCCTTGCCTTTGCTGTCAAGCCAGGCTTCGGTACGGTAAAGCCATCCTGGTTGGGCAGGGGTGGCGGGGTCTGACAATGTGGACATCTGGACTCTCCTGGTTGATGTAAACACCTTTCACATTGAACAAGATGGTGAGGGATTGAGGGATTGCAAGAGGAAATGTGAAAAAGATTTACATTCCCCTCGATGCCCGCGTTTCCGGTGTCGCCGGGGATGGCATGTTTTGTTTGTGGCGCGACACGTCCATTTTTCAAATTTTGGCAGATTTATATGCGGCAACAAGGTTTTGATCTCCGGATGCCAAGGGAAACACGGAAGATGGAACCGGGGATTCCCGGGCCAGGAACCAACTGCATTCGGGCCGCTGTTTGTACGCTTCGGATGTGCTACACCGTAGCACGCTCGAATCGAGAACCCCGGAAATCCGCAGGAATACGACGAAATCAGGGGAAATAGTGCCAAAGGGGCCGTCAAGGTTGTACGGAGTTAACGCTTTGAAAAATAACGCACAAAAAGCGGCGCGTTTAAGCGTGGCACCGATGATGGACTGGACCGACCGTCACTGTCGTTATCTGCACCGCCTCCTAAGCCGCAACGCCTTGCTCTATACGGAAATGGTCACGGCACCTGCGCTGGTGCGGGGCGGGGCGCTGCATCTGCTTGGCTTCAATCCCGAAGAACACCCGGTGGCGTTGCAACTCGGAGGTTCCGACGCCAGGGAACTGGCGCAGGCTGCGCGGCTTGGGGCGCAGGCCGGTTATGACGAGATCAACCTCAATTGCGGCTGCCCCTCGGACCGGGTTCAATCGGGCACTTTCGGTGCCGTGCTGATGAAAGAGCCGGATCGTGTTGCGGCGTGTGTCACAGCCATGCGCGAGGCGGTGGATGTGGATATCACCGTCAAATGCCGCATCGGCGTGGATGATCAGGACCCCGAACAGGTCCTGCCCGAGTTTCTGGACAAAATCTCGCAAGCCGGATGCAGGCGGGTCACGATCCATGCGCGCAAGGCGTGGCTGCAGGGTCTCAGCCCCAAGGAAAACCGCGATATCCCGCCCTTGGACTATGATCTTGTGCACCGGATGAAGCGCGAATTCCCGCAGCTTCACATCTCGATCAACGGCGGTATCGCCTCGCTGGCCGAGGCGCGGAGGCATCTTGATGCCGGGCTCGACGGTGTGATGATCGGCCGCGCCGCCTATCACCAGCCGGCCGATATTCTTTGCGAGGCGGATACGCAGATTTTCGGCACGGGCCAGATCACGAACCCGTTGGATGCAGTGGGCCGGATGCTGCCCTATATCGAGCACCATCTCAGCCACGGTGGGCGTCTGCACCAAATCACCCGGCATATGCTGGGCCTGTTCGCGGGCCGTCCGGGCGCGCGCGGCTGGCGGCGGGCGCTGTCCGAAGGCGCGGTGCGCGAAGGCGCTGGGCCGGAAGTGGTCGAGGCGGCCCTGACCCGGATCGCGCCACTGGTCGAGGCCGCAGAGGCGGTGTAACAAGGCCGGAACTGATCGGGAGGGGACGATGCCGGAGACGATGCTGTTGGTCCAGATGCTGGGCCTGTTGCTGGCGATCGGCGCCTTTGCGGGCGTGCTGGCGGGGTTGCTGGGCGTCGGCGGCGGCATCGTTCTGGTCCCCGCGTTTTTCTATGCGTTCCAGACACTTGGCTATGGCGGCCCACAACTGATGCAGATGTGCCTGGCGACCTCTCTGGCAACGATCATCGTCACCTCGGTCCGCTCGGTTCTGAGTCACAACAAGAAGGGCGCGGTCGACTGGTCGATCCTGCGCAGTTGGGGGCCGGGTATCGCCTTGGGGGCCGTCATCGGCGTGCTGGTGGCTTCGGCGCTGCGGTCCGAAGCGTTGCAGGCGCTTTTCGGTGTTCTGGGGATGGTGATCGGCGCCTATCTGGGCCTTGGCAAATCCGAATGGCGATTAGGCGATGCAATGCCAAAGGGGCTGCGGCGGATCACCCTATCGCCGATGGTAGGGTTTCTGTCGGTGCTGATGGGAATTGGCGGAGGCAGTTTCGGCGTGCCGCTGATGAGCCTTTACAACACGCCGATCCACAGGGCCGTGGCGACCGCTGCAGGATTTGGCGTCATCATTGCGGTTCCGGGCGTTCTGGGCTTTCTGTTTCTCGAAATCGCGCCCGAACACCGTCCGCCGCTGACGTTTGGTGCGGTCAACCTGATCGCTTTTGGCATCGTCATTGCAATGACCCTGATCACGACACCTTGGGGGGTCAGGCTGGCCCACGCGATGGATCCGAAGCCGCTGAAACGTGTCTTTGCCGTGTTTCTGACGCTGGTCGCGCTCAACATGCTGCGCAAGGCACTGGGATGGTAGACGCGTTTTTCGAACGCGGGTGGCTCCGTTTTCCCTTCGATCCGGTTCTGGCGGATTGGGTCGGCCACGCCTTGCCCGCCGCAAGGGCATCCGTCTGCGACCCGGCCCACGTCCAGTGGCACGATTGCGACGGGACGTGGTTCATCGGCGTCGACGCGCTCGATAATGATCCGCAGGGCAGGGTGGGAGGTTCGGGCCGCTTGTCCGGCAAGGCGGTGGAGTTCATTTCCCGGCAATTGGGTTTTCACCCGCTGCACAAAGGCCAGGTGTCGGTGATCTATCCGGGCTATCCCCGTCCGCGCCGGGGAGAAAGCGAGGCGGCGGCGCGATACCGGGCCAAACGCGATGCGGCGCATGTGGACGGTCTGAAACCCTGCGGCCCCGAACGCCGCCGCAAGGTTGACGAGCCGCACGCCTGGATTATGGGCATTCCCCTCACTGAAACCAGCGCCGACGCCGCCCCGATGGTGGTCTGGGATGGCAGTCACCGGATTTTGGGGGAAGCGTTTGCAAAAGCGCTCAAAGGTTTGCCCGGCGACAGTCTCCATCAGGTTGATGTCACCGACATCTACCAGAACGCCCGGCGTGTCGTGTTCGACACCTGCCCGCGCATCGAATTGCCGGCGCGCCCGGGCGAGGCGTATCTGTTGCACCGCCACACCCTGCACGGGGTCGCGCCCTGGGCCGACACCGCATTCGCCGGGCCGGATGGCCGGATGATCGCATATTTCCGCCCCGAACTGCCCGGGGGAGTAGCCGAATGGATCGAAACCCCGTAACCTTCCGGAAATTTTTTTCGAAGTTGAGGGGATTTGAGACCATGATCAGCATCACGACCCAATTGGACGGCGCCTTGATCGAGGCGGAACTGTCGGGCGAAATCACCAGCGCCGATTACGCAGACACTCTGGTTCCGGCTGTCGAGGCGGCGCTGGCCGATCACGACCGCATTCGCCTGCTGGTCATCATGGGGCAGGAGTTCCGGGGTTACGACCTGAGCGCGGCCTGGGCCGATACGATGCTGGGCCTCAGTCATTGGCGCGGTTTTGACCGGATCGCGGTCGTATCGGACCAGAAATGGGTACAGAATGGCGTCCGGCTGGCCGCACCGATCCTGCCCTGTCCTGTGCAGGTTTTTGATCTGGCCGAGGTGGAAACCGCCCGCCGCTGGATTCGCGAGTCGCTGGGGACGATCCATGTCACCGATCTGGGCGGGCCGTGCATTCAGATCAAGCTGATGGGCAAGCTCGACCCCGAAGCCTATGAAGATGCCGAGGGCGATCTGGACGCGCTGATCCGCGCCAAGGACGGGTTCCGCCTTTTGATCAACCTGACGGAATTCGATGGCTGGCAGGGCCTGTCGGGACTGGCCGCGCATTTCCGCCTTGCGGGCAACCATGTGGGTCTGCTCGACCGCGCGGCCATAGTCGGCGACAAGACCTGGCAGCGTATGGCTGAACGGGTAGGGCGCCATATCGTGAACGCCAAGGCACAGTTCTTCCCCGCCGACGAACTGGAAGCCGCCAAGGCGTGGCTCGCTGCAGGCTGACCGAAAGGGGCCGGGTATGGATATCCACGCAGAGCTGCAATCGCTCTATGACCGCTACGTCGCCGCCTATCGCCGTGGCGACGCCGCCGGGTGTGCCGCGTGTTTTTCCGAGAACGCGGAACTGTTCTCGCCCTACGGCCCGCCTGCAAAGGGACGCTCGGCCATAGAGGCAACCCATTCCGAATGGGTCGCGGAGGGGGGCGAAAGTAAATCAATCGACGTTGTTCAGTCCGGGCAAAACGGTGATCTGGCATGGTGCGTTGCGCGTTTCTCCGAAGAGGCGCTGGCCGAAGAAGGCGTTTCGCTCAATGTCTGCGAACGTCAGCCGGACGGGGCCTGGCTGATCCGGATGTGCAGCCTGAACGAGGTTGAAATTCCAGCCTCTGGGGGAACACATTAGGCCGGGTGCGGACATGTTCCGGAAGGACAGGCAGGAAATACCGCACCTGTTTTGATTTGCAGAACCAACGGAGCATGTCATGACGCAATTCGAAGCAGTTCGTACTCCGGAGGCCCGATTTGCGGACCTGCCGGATTTCCGTTGGTCACCTCGCTATCACGATCAGCTTGCCGGATATGAATCGCTCCGCATGGCCAGAATCGACGAAGGCCCGGAAGATGCGGATCGCGTCTTTCTGTGTCTCCATGGACAGCCTTCATGGAGTTTCCTGTATCGGCACATGATCCCGGTTTTTCTGGAAACCGGCGCCCGCGTTGTTGCACCTGACCTCTTTGGATTTGGAAGATCGGATAAACCGACGCGCGATGCGGATTACACGTTTTCGTTTCACCGGCAGAGTTTGATCGCACTGATCGAAGCGCTGGATTTGCGAAACATCACTCTGGTCGTTCAGGATTGGGGCGGGCTGCTTGGCCTGACCATTCCCCTCGATATGCCGGACCGGTTCAACCGGCTGTTGGTCATGAACACGGTTCTGGGTCTGGGCGGCGGCAGTAGCGATGGGTTTGATGCGTGGCGTGAATTTCACCGCACGCACCCGGACTACGACGTTTCGGCCCTGTTTCAGCGCTATGTTCCGGGGATGAGCGACGCGGTCGCTGCCGCGTATGCGGCCCCGTTTCCCGATGCCCGATTTCGTGCCGGAACGCGGCGGTTTCCGTTCCTGGTCATGACCGAACCCGATATGGAGGGTGTCGACGTGTCCCGCCGCGCCGCCTCGTGGTGGAACAAGGACTGGAGCGGGGACAGCTTCATGGCCATCGGCGCGCAGGATATTCTGATCCCGCCAAGGCTGATGCAGCGAATGCACGAGATACTGGGAATTTCACGTCCGCCGTTGTTTCTGCCCGATGCAGGGCATTTCGTACAGGAAACACATGGGGCAGAAGTTGCCCGCGCGGCCTTGGCGGTATGGGGGGCGGAATAGTCCTTTTCGAACGCCCTGTCGCGGAAACGATATCGGCCCCAACCAGTAGTCCGGCCCTGATGTGCAGCCTGAACGGGATCAGAGCCGCATCGACTGGCAGTAGTGCTTCAGTAAAGGATGGGCTCAGGCCGAGCGCCATCCATTCGCGCAAGAGACCGCTACGGTCAGTCGCCATGCGTCATCGCATTTGCGCAGTACATAGTGACCATCGATGGTTTCCAGAACCGAACCATCCTGTTTCAGTCGGGTGACGTCCGTTGCATCCAGAACCGCCATTCCCTCACCGCAGGACGTTGCGCTGATTGCCCCGATGGTTGTGTGGCTGAACCCGGCGGCTTCCAGCCCGGCAAATACGGTTTTCAGCAACGATACCACCGCTGCCCGATCAGGAAGCGAAACGGCGCCGGTGGGAAGGATAAACATCGCGGGTTCGTCGAAACAGGCGGCCACGCCCTCCAGATCGCGTTTGTTCCAGCAGTCGAGATACCTGTCAAAAAGCCTTTGTGCGTCCATGGTCAAACCGGACATCTATGCATCTCCTTCAAAACAGAAGCCAAAGAAGTCCAGTTTATCCGCTGAATATGCGCCAGCCTAGCGCCTGGGTCGCCTGATCGGGACCGGGCCTGTGCGCCTACCGCTCAAGCCGGGCCGCGCGCCCGCCGCGCCGTTTGGCAAGGCGCGGTTTGCGGGCGGGCAGTTCTTCCATGATCTCGGCGCGCTCGGCATTGTCCATCTTGGACCAGCGGCTGATCTCGTCGATGGTGCGGTAGCAGCCGGTGCAGATCCGTTCGGTCGGGTGCACGACACAGATCTGGACGCAGGGGCTTTCGACCTCATTCCGTTTCCAGACCATGTTCGACATCGGCAGGCTCCAACCCGTCAGAGAAAGCGCAGACGATCCAGCGCACCTTGCAAGATATACCCTGCCGCGACATGATCAATGACCTGTCCGCGACGTTTTCGTGTCGTATCCGCCTCAAGAAGCGCTTTTTCCGCGGCGACCGTGCTCAGCCGTTCGTCCCAGAATCCGATGGGCAGGTCGGTCAGACGCGACAGGTTTCGGGCGAATGCGCGGGTGGACTGGCACCTCGGCCCTTCGGTTCCGTCCATGTTTTTGGGCAGCCCCAGCAGGATGCCGCCAATCTCGCGGTCGGTGGTGATCTCCAGCAGGCGCGCGGCATCGACGCCGAATTTCTTTCGCCGAACCGTTTCCAGCGGGCTCGCCACCCCGCGCATCCGGTCGGATACCGCGACACCGATGGTCTTGTCCCCCAGATCCAGCCCCATCAGGGCGGACATCGGCGACAGGGCGGCGGCGAAATCCTCGAACGCATCCTGGATCATTCGCCAAGCCCCGCCTGGCTTGCCGCGCCCCTGATCATTTCCAGGGCCGCCGCATTTTCGGCAAACACGCCCAACGCCTCATCCCGGACGGCGGTGGCGCGGTCGGTCTCTCCCAGAACGCTCAGGGCGGTGATCAGCCGCGCCCATTCCTCGGGCGCGCCGCCTTCGGTCGCCAGCCGGTCGGACAGGTTCTCGACCATACCCCGGATCATGTCCTGCCGCTCCTCGGCCGTCATGTCTTCGGCTGCGGCGACGTCATCGCCCGACGGTCCCGACATCGGGGCCGGGCTGGCCGGTGGCTGGTAGTTGACGCCGGCGCGATAGGCCAGATCCTCGATCTGCGCGCGAATGGCCTGCGACCAGGGGGCGTGCGGCGAGGACATGCGCAAGGTTTCCTCCCACAGGCTGAAGGCCAGATCGGGCCGTCCGATCTGCGTCAGCATCTGACCCCAGTAATACCGGGCGGGCCCGTTCGCCGGATCAAGTTCAAGCGCGCGCAGCAAGACCGCCTCGGCCTCGGGCGACACATAGCCGCCTGCGGCCTGGATCAACATCTCTGCCTGATCACTGAAATCATCCGCCGTGGCCGCGTCGCCCATCAATTCGATGGCCCGGCCCTTGGCTGCATAGGCGGCCTTGAAGTTGCCGACATTCGCCTCGTGCTGCGCCAGCAGTTTGTGCCCTTGCACATCTTCTGGCCGTCCGGCGACGGTTTCACGCAGCTTCTTCAGCAACTCGGCATAGCTGGCGTCGATCTCGGGGCTGGGCGGGACCGGCAGCTTTTCTTCGGCCGTCAGCTGATCCGGGCGGTCGGCCCGAAACTCTTCGGCCATCTCGATCCGCAGCTCCAGCGGCTGATCGCCATATCCGGGCGCACCCAGCCTGTCGTACAGCAGAACGCCGCCGCCGATCAGAACCACGCCCGACAGAACGGCGACACCAAGCGTCACCCGGCGCGCCGGTCCGCCGCCATCGCGTTCCTGCCGCACCTGAGCGTCGGCGGCCAGAATGCGGCGCGAGATCTCGGTGCGCACCCGATCGGCATCGGTTTCGGCAATCACGCCGCGCGCCAGATCCCGGTCCACACCGGCCAGTTGTTCGCGATAGACGCGCAGATCATAGGCCGCCGCCGGCTCGCCATTGCGCCGTCCACGCAACATGGTCAGACCAAGCAGCGCCGCGATCATCAGCGCCATGAGTGAAATCAGAATCCAGAAGGTCATGTTCTCTCCGAGAGTGTTGCCCTCATCTAGACCCGCCCGCGGGCCGAAAAAAGAGGCAAATGGCCGCGATACGGGATGCATGTCGCAATAATGCTCTATTGCGACGCAGTACGGCAGGGGTAAACTCCGGGCGCACGGCATATCTGCGGCCAATCACGAACCGGATCGGATTCGCTCATGAGACACTATTCAGCTTTTGCAGTGGCGCGCGAGGCGCTGCGCTATCACACCGGATGGGAACGCGCCTGGCGTTCGCCCGAACCCAAGAAACGCTATGACGTCATCATCGTCGGCGCAGGTGGTCACGGATTGGCGACCGCCTATTACCTGGGCAAGAATTACGGCATCCAGAATGTTGCCGTGATCGAAAAGGGCTGGCTGGGCGGCGGCAACACCGGCCGCAATACCACCATCATCCGCTCGAACTACCTGCAGGACCCCTCAGCGGCGATCTATGAAAAGGCGCGCAGCCTCTATGAGGATCTGAGCCAGGATCTGAACTACAACGTCATGTTCAGCCCGCGCGGCGTGATGATGCTGGCCCAGACCCAGCATGAGATCCGCGGCTATCAGCGCACCGCCCACGCCAACGCGCTGCAAGGGGTCAAGACCGAATGGATCACCCCCGAGCGTGTCAAGGAACTGGTACCGATCATCAACATTCACGGCCCCCGCTACCCGGTTCTGGGTGCACTCTGGCAGGAACGCGGCGGCACCGCCCGCCACGATGCGGTGGCCTGGGGCTATGCGCGCGCCTGCTCGAACATGGGCATGGACATCATCCAGAAATGCGAGGTCACTGGCGTGCGGCAGGAAAACGGCCGCGTCACCGGGGTCGAGACCACCAAGGGCGCCATCGAATGCGACAAACTGGGCATCGTGGTCGCCGGCCATTCGGGCCAGCTGGCCGAGATGGGGGGCTTCCGCCTGCCGCTTGAGGCCATTGCGCTACAGGCGCTGGTGTCCGAACCGATCAAACCCTGCATGGACGTGGTCGTGATGGCCAACACCGTGCATGGCTACATGTCGCAATCCGACAAGGGCGAAATGGTGATCGGCGGCGGCACCGACGGGTTCAACAACTACACCCAGCGCGGCTCGTTCCATCACATCGAGGAAACCGTGCGGGCGCTCAACGAAACCTTCCCGATGATTTCCCGGCTCAAGATGCTGCGCCAGTGGGGCGGCATCGTGGACATGACCGGCGACCGCTCGCCGATCCTGTCGAAAACGCCGCTGGGCGGCTGCTTCATCAACTGCGGCTGGGGCACGGGCGGCTTCAAGTCGATCCCCGGTTCCGGCTGGGGCATGGCGCAGCTGATGGCCACCGGCCATTCACCGCTGACCGAGGCGTTTTCGCTGGATCGATTCAAAGAAGGCCGTTTCATCGACGAAAGCGTCGCCGCCGGGGTGGCGCACTGATGCTGCTCTACTGGTTAAAAAGCTCCGAAAACTCCGCCAATAATCCCGTCAAGCACAAGAACTGCACAATGTTTCAAGAATCTGACGGGCGCCGGACCTCGGTATTTGCCAGCCGGATTAATGCGTTCGCTTCGGCGCCAGTCGACGACAAGGCAGAGCAAAACTACTGCCGCACCCGCCGCGAGAATCCAAATAATCATGGAATCCAGATGGGTAGCGGTTTTGAAAATGCAAGCTGGAGGTTTAGCCCATGCTGATCCTGAATTGCCCCTATTGCGGCGTCGACGCCGAGGAAACCGAACTGGCCGCCGGTGGCGAAGCGCATCTGAAGCGTTTCGGCCCGGGTTCGTCGGATGACGAGTTCCACGACTACCTGTTCATGCGCGAGAACCCCAAAGGCGTTCATTTCGAACGCTGGCGCCACAGCAACGGCTGCGGCAAGTGGTTCCATGCCGCCCGCTGCACCCAGACGCTCGAGGTGTTCGGCACCTACCCGGCCCAGACTACCGAGCCGCCGCAGGCGATCAAGGACGCCATCACCGCCAAACGCCCGGGCTGGGCGTGGAGAGACTTCTCCTGATGCTTCATCTTTTCCGAAATACTCCCGCCGGAGGCTCTGACGCCTCCTCCTGCGAAAGGTCCGCATGACATGAGCACCCGTCTCGCAAATCAGGGCCGGCTGATCGACCGGTCGAAGCAGATCACATTCACTTTCAACGGCACCTCGATGCAGGGCTACGAGGGCGACACGCTCGCCTCGGCCCTGCTGGCCAACGATCAGATGATGATGGGCCGTTCGTTCAAATACCACCGCCCGCGCGGCGTGGTGGCCTCGGGCGCCGAGGAACCCAACGCCCTGATGGGTCTGGGGCAGGGCGGCCGGTTCGAGCCGAACCAGCGCGCCACCACCACCGAGCTGTTCGAGGGGCTCTCCGCCGCTTCGCAGAACCACTGGCCGAACCTGGATTTTGACATCCTGGCGGTGAACAACAAGCTGGCGCGCTTTCTGCCGTCGGGCTTCTACTACAAGACGTTCATCCATCCGAAACCGTTTTGGAAACACGTCTACGAACCGATCATCCGCCAATCGGCGGGTCTGGGCAAAGCGCCCGACAAAGAGACCCGCGACGCCGATACCTATGAGCATTTCTATGCCTTCGCCGATGTACTGGTGATTGGCGGCGGCGTCGCCGGTCTGCAAGCGGCCAAAGCGGCAGCGCAATCGGGTGCCAAAGTCATGCTGATCGAACAGACCGCGCATTGGGGCGGCCGCGCGCCGGTCGATGGCGGCTCTGTCGATGGCGAGCCTGTGGATAAGTTCGTGGAACAAATCGTTTCCGAACTCGAAACAATGAGCAACGTGACAATGCGGTCCCGTTGCATGGGCGCGGGTGTCTACGACCATGGTTATGTGCTGGGTTATGAACGTCTGACTGACCACAAACCAGGCACGCAAGGGCCACGCCACCGCCTGTGGCGCATTCGTACCAAACAGATCGTGACCGCCACCGGCGCGATCGAGCGGCCGCTGTCTTTCGCGGGCAACGATGTCCCGGGTGTGATGCTGGCCTCGGCCATGCGTGACTATGCCGTGAACTGGGGAGTGATCGCCGGCGAACGGGTGATCGTCGCGACCAACAACGACGACGCCTATCGCACCGCGATCACTCTGAAACAGGCCGGTGTCGATGTACTGCGCATCGTTGACGCCCGCTCTACCGCCGGTGCTCTGGCCGATGAGGCGCGCGCTTTGGGTATCCGCGTCGATCCCGGCCGGGCCATCGCCAAGGTCAAGGGCGGCAAGCGTGTCAAAAAGGTGGCCCTGTGCAATCAGGATGGCGTCGGCGGCGCGCGCGAAGACATCGAATGCGACGCGGTCGCTATGTCTGGCGGCTGGTCGCCGGTGGTGCATCTGTGGTCCCATTGCGGCGGCAAGTTGATCTGGGATGATGCCAACGCCCACTTCCGCCCCGATCCTGATCGCCCGCCGCTGGGTGCGAATGGCGAAGGTTTCGTCGTGGCCGCCGGATCGGCAAACGGATCGCAGTCGCTGGCCGACGTGATGGCCGATGCCCATGCGGCAGGCAAGGCAGCGGCCAAGGGCGCGGGCTTCAAACCCAAGAACACCAAGGCCCCTTTAGGCGAAAGCACCGAGGAAGCGGCGATGGAGGCAGTCTGGCTGATGCCCGCCAATGCCGAGGTGCAGTTGCGCGCCAAATCCTGGCTGGATTTCCAGAACGACGTGAAAGTGTCCGACGTGCAGCTTGCCGCGCGCGAAGGTTATGAAAGCGTCGAACACACCAAGCGTTATACCACGTTGGGCATGGCGACCGATCAGGGGAAGTTGAGTAATATCAATGGACTGGCGATCCTTGCTGATGCGCTGAACTCGGAAATCCCGCAGGTCGGCACCACCACTTTCCGCCCGCCTTATACCCCCATCTCGATGGGCGCGATCGGCGGCGAGGCACGTGGCGAGGTGTTCCAGCCGATCCGTCAGACACCGATGCATAACTGGCACGACCGCAACGGCGCCGATTGGGAGCCTGTGGGCCACTGGCGCCGGACCTATGCCTATGTCCGTCCCGGCGAATCCGTGCATGACGCGGTGAACCGCGAGGTCAGGAACACGCGCGAGAATCTTGGCCTGCTGGATGCCTCGACGCTTGGCAAACTGATCGTCAAAGGCCCGGACGCGGGCAAGTTCCTGGACATGCTCTACACCAACATGATGTCCACGCTGAAGGTCGGCAAATGCCGCTATGGTCTGATGTGCTCGGAAAACGGCTTTCTGATCGATGACGGCGTTGTCGCCCGCATCGACGAGGACACCTGGCTGTGCCACACCACCACCGGCGGCGCCGAGCGCATCCATGGTCACATGGAGGAATGGCTGCAGACTGAATGGTGGGACTGGAAAGTCTATGTCGCCAACGTGACCGAGCAATTTGCGCAGGTCGCCGTGGTCGGCCCCAATGCCCGCAAGGTGCTGGAGAAACTGGGCGGCATGGATGTCAGCAAAGAGGCGCTGCCGTTCATGGAATGGCGTGATGGCAAGATCGGTGAGTTCGATTGCCGCGCTTACCGCATCTCGTTCTCCGGTGAGCTGTCCTATGAGATCGCGGTTCCTGCATCGCAGGGTCAGGCTTTCTGGGATGCGCTGATGGAGGCAGGTAAAGAATTCGGAGTTATGCCTTATGGCACCGAATGTCTGCACATCCTTCGGGCCGAGAAGGGCTTTATCATGATCGGCGACGAGACGGATGGCACCGTGATCCCGCAGGATCTGGGGCTGCACTGGGCGCTCTCGAAAAAGAAGGAAGACTACCTCGGCAAACGTGCCCATTCGCGCACCCACATGGCCGATCCCGAGCGCTGGAAACTGGTCGGTCTCGAGACTGTGGATGGTTCTGTCATCCCCGACGGAGCTTACGCGGTTGGCGAGGGCGTCAACGCCAACGGTCAGCGCAACATGATCGGTCGTGTGACCTCGACCTATTACTCGGCCAACCTTGGCAAGGGCATCGCCATGGGGCTGATCAAGCACGGCCCCGACCGGATGGGCGAGATTGTCGAGTTCCCGGGCACGGACGGCAAAACCTACAAAGCAAAGATCGTGGACCCGATCTTCTTCGACAAGGACGGGGAGAAGCAGAATGTCTGAACCCATCAGCGCACTGAACCACGCCAGCTATGATGGCATCGCCAGGGTCGAGGAAACCGGCCTGCAGGGTATGATCACCTTGCGCGGCGACCTGTCTGACAAGGTTCTGGCCAAGGCCGTCAAGGACGCCACCGGGCAGAAAGTGCCCGGCCAGTGCGAGGCATTGGTCGACGGTGACACCGGCGTCTGCTGGATGTCCCCCGACGAATTGCTGGTGCTGGTGCCTTATGCCGAGGTCGAGGCCAAACTGGCCGCAATGACCAACGCGCTTAGCGGAACGCATGCGCTGGCGGTCAATGTCTCGGATGCCCGCGCGGTGTTCCGCGTCTCGGGGGCCTATGCCCGCGAGGTGATGGCCAAGGTCGCGCCTGTCGACCTGTCGGCTGAGGCGTTCCAACCCGGCCAAATCCGCCGCTCGCGACTGGCCCAGGTGGCCGGCGCCTTCTGGATGGATGGCGACGACACTTTCCGCGTTGTCTGCTTCCGCTCGGCCGCGGACTATGCGTTCAAACTGCTCAAGGTTGCCGCGCAGCCTGGCAGTGAGGTGGGCGTTTACTAAGGTGCTTTCAAACGGCCCCTTCGGGGGTCGTTTCAGTTTGTGAACAGATATGTTCCGAACCGCTCAAGCGCCGCGCCGTTGATCGCGGCTTCGATATCGACTGAGAGTCCCTTTTCGTTCGAACAGTTGCGATAGAAAGACAAAGCTGCAAACAGGTCCCGTGTTCTGCTTTCGCGCTCATCGCCCGACAGATACGGTGCGTGCGTCGAAAGAAACAGGGCAGGGCGGTTCTCAGTCAGCCAATTGAGCAGTGTCGGCAGGACCGCGTATTCGGCTCCTTCGATATCCATCTTGACCAGGGACACCCGCGACAGATCCGTGGTGGCAACAAACTGGTCCCATCCAATGGTCAGCGCATCGGTTCCGTGGTCAGCATCGCTCAGCAGCGACGTGGTGGAATCCCCCGGCTCTCCCCGGACCGAGGCCATGCGCGCCACCCCGAACCCGTCCGACAACGCCACCCCAAAGGCAGAGACATTGCGGATATCGTTCAATTCCAGATTCCATGCCAGATGGCGATAGGCCGTCGGGTCTGGCTCGAAACACCAGACATGCCGTGCCCTGCGCGCGCCATACAGAACCGTCGGGCCGATCCATGCACCGATATCCAGATAGTCCCGGTCCGGCGAAAGATATTCATCAAGCACCGCGAAGGTCTCGGGCTCCCACTTTCCCTCCGATGCCTTGCGCCAGAATTTGGAATGGTACGGGTCCATGCGGAACGGCTCGCCATTCAGGTTCCCCGCATAGTATCCACGGGCGCGATAGAACATCTTGCGCGCTTTGGTCAGCATCCCCTGCCTCCGGGTTTTGTTGTCTCGGCCCTTGACCTTGTGGCGATGCCAAAGCATTAAAACTTGGGAACGCAACTCATATTTCAACAGGGGGCCGAGATGGCTTTTGAACTTCCTGATCTTCCTTATGCACATGACGCGCTGGCAGCCAAGGGTATGTCCGCGGAAACGCTGGAATATCACCACGACCTGCACCACAAGGCCTATGTCGACAACGGCAACAAGCTGATCGCGGGCACCGAGTGGGACGGCAAGTCGCTGGAAGAGATCATCACCGGCACCTATGACGCAAACGCCGTCGCGCAGAATGGCATCTTCAACAACATCAGCCAGCTGTGGAACCACAACCAGTTCTGGGAAATGATGGGTCCCGGCGACAACGCCATGCCCGGCGAGCTGGAAAAAGCCTTGACCGAGAGCTTCGGCTCGGTCGACGAGTTCAAGTCGCAGTTCAGCGCCGCCGGCGCCGGTCAGTTTGGTTCGGGCTGGGCGTGGCTGGTCAAGAATGCGGACGGTTCGCTGGCCGTGACCAAGACCGAGAACGGCGTAAACCCGCTGTGCTTTGGTCAGACCGCGCTGCTGGGTTGTGACGTGTGGGAGCATTCGTACTACATCGACTTCCGCAACAAGCGCCCCGCCTACCTGTCGAACTTCCTCGACAACCTGGTGAACTGGGAAAACGTCGCTTCGCGGATGTAATCATTGACCCGACGCGGGTTCATCAAGGGGTTGCTGGCGGTGACGCTGGCAGCCCTTTTTTCGTCCCTCTACGGCTTCTTCATCGAACCGGCTCTGCGCCTGCGGGTGCGGCGCTGGATCATCCGGCGCGACGAATGGACGGCGCCACCGCTGAGAATCGCGGTGATTGCCGATTTGCATGTCGGCGAACCGTTTGTCGGGTTGAACCGCGTCGAGCGCCTGGTGCGCCGCACCAACGCTTTAGGGGCGGATGTCATCGTGTTGCTGGGCGATTTCGCCGCGGGGCACCGATTTGTGACCGAACCGGTCAAGATTGTGGATCTGGCCCCGGTTCTGGCGCAACTTTCAGCCCCCGACGGCGTCTTTGCGATTCTGGGCAATCACGACTGGTGGGACGATCTGGCGGCGCAGGCCCGTGGTGGTGGCCCGAACCTTTACGCCGACGCGCTCAACGCCGAGGGCATTCCCGTTCTGTCCAACACGGCCATTAAACTGGCCCGATCCGGTGTCTGGCTGGCCGGGCTGGAGGATCAACTGGCCTTGGCCCGGGGCAGGGGCAGGTTCGACGGGCTGGACGATCTGCCCGGAACGCTGGCACAGATCACCGACGACGATCCCGTCATCCTGCTGGCACACGAGCCCGATATCTTTCCGCAGGTTCCTGCCCGCGTGGCCCTGACCCTTTCCGGGCATACGCATGGCGGGCAGGTGCGCCTGTTTGGTTACTCCCCGGTCGTCCCCTCACGGTTCGGCAACCGGTTTGCCTATGGCCATGTACGCGAAGAGGGGCGCGATCTGGTTGTCTCCGGCGGTATCGGGTGTTCGATCCTGCCTGTCCGGTTCGGCGTGGTGCCCGAAATCACCGTGATCGAGATCAGCGCTTGACCTTGCCACGCCGCCGTGGTTCCGCTGGCAGCGGAGGGCGGTCATGAGCGAAGCAACCAAAGGCATCCTGGCCATGATCGTGGCCTGCACGGTCTGGGGCCTGTCGCCGCTGTTCTACAAACTTCTGACCCATGTCCCGCCGCCCGAAGTGCTGGCGCATCGCACACTCTGGTCCGTCTTTTTCTTTGCCGCACTTCTGGCGATGCAGGGGCGGCTGCGGGAAGTTTCCCTGGCCTTTTCGCAGCGCAGGCAGGCAGCGCTCATCGCCCTGGCCGCCGCGATGATCTCGGCCAACTGGTTCGTCTTCATCGTGTCGATCCAGATCGACAAGGCGACCGAGGCGTCGCTGGGCTATTACACCTTTCCCCTGATGGCGGTTCTGCTGGGCCGCCTGTGGTTCGGCGAACAGCTGGGCGCGGCGCAATGGGGCGCGATCGGGCTGGCCGCGCTGGCGGTTCTGGTCCTGACCGTCGGTCTTGGTGTCGCGCCCTGGATATCCCTGTTTCTGGCCACGTCCTTCGCCATCTATGGCGTTCTGAAAAAGGGGCTGGAACTGGGGCCGGTCGTATCGGTGACCTGCGAAATTCTGGTCTTCACGCCGTTCTGGCTGGCGGTGCTGGCCTGGTATCACGGCACGGGGCAGGGGCATTTCGCCGGTGGCTGGCAGACCAGTCTGCTGCTGATGCTGTCCGGCCCCATGACGGCGGTGCCGCTGATCCTGTTCAGCTATGCCGCCCGCCGCGTGCGCCTGTCGACCGTCGGTGTGCTGCAATACATCAACCCGACGCTGCAATTCTGCTGCGCCGTCTTTGTTTTTGGCGAGCCGTTTACCTTCTGGCACCGGGTCGCCTTTGCCCTCATCTGGGCGGCGGTTGCGATCTTTTCGATTTCAGCTCTGGCTCAGGACAGGGCCACGCGCAGGGCGTCCATGGCCGCGCTTGGCGTTTCCGCCCATATCAGGAACTCGCCAAGCGACGGGTCGGCAAATCCCTGAGCAATCACATGATCCAGTAACTCGCGCAGCTTGTCCCAATAGCCTTCGGCGTTCAGGATCAGGATCGGTTTGTCATGCAGGCCCAGCTGCCGCCAGGTCAGCGCCTCGAACAGCTCGTCCAGCGAACCCGGGCCGCCCGGCAGCACCACCACAGCGTCGGCGTTCATGATCATCACCTTCTTGCGTTCATGCATGGTTTCGGTGATCACGTAGTGGGTCAGGTCGGTCTTGCCGACCTCGCGGCGCACCAGATGCACCGGGATCACGCCAAAGGTGACACCGCCTGCCGCCTGAGCCGCGCGTGCAACCTCGCCCATCAGCCCCACATCCCCGGCGCCATAGACCAGTCGCCAATCCGCCTCGGCAAGCAACCGGCCAAACTCTCTCGCGGCTTCGGTATAGGCCGGAATTGCGCCATTGCGTGACCCGCAATACACACAGACGGATTTCTGGGACATGAAAGGGCCTTTCCGGGCTTGTGTCAGAGCTTTTGACCCCTGATAGCGGGATTGATAAGCTGGCTCAACTGCGTGGCGCGGATGCGAGCCTGGGGATGGGCACACGCCACGGATTGAAAGGACTGAAATGGCTGCGAAGTCGGGAAGCGGGAGTTTCGTCTGGGGACTGCTCGCCGGAGGGGTTGCCCTGATCGGGGCGGGAGTTCTGTACTATGCAGGGGTTTTCGGGACATCGCCCGAACCCGCGCCGGAACCGGTCGAGCAGGCGGCGCTGCCCGAGACACAGACTCAGACGGCGGCGGAGCCGGAACAAGAACTTCAGCAAGAGAGCGCGGTCGGGGCTGAGGAAGAATCGGCGCGACAGCAATCCGTTTCCGAACCGGCCGAACAGCACACGGCTGAGGAAACCCCCGAGTCAGCCGCCATTCCGGCCCCCGTTCTCGACCAGATTTTTGTCGAAAGGGACGGCAGCGCGTTGTTGTCCGGCAGCGCGGTTCCGGGCAGCTCCATCGCGATTCTGGTCGATGGGGCCAAGGTGCACGGGTTCACCGTTGACGGCAGCGGTGAATTCGCCGAATTCCTGTCGCTTCCCTTCAGCAAGGCCGCGCGCGGGCTGGTTCTGGAAAGCGAGGTTGACGGGCAGGTACAACGATCCGACGACTATCTGATCGCCGCGCTGCCAGAGCCGGAAGCGCAGCCCGAACAGATTGCAAGCGCGGATACCGAAACCGGCGAAAGCGCGGCTCAGGAACCTGCGGCTCAACCGGCCCAGGCCGAGACAGGCCCGAAGACGCAGGCGCAAAGCACCGAAGCGCCCGGGACGCAGGACACCACAACAGCCGGCGCCGCGGAAGTGGCGCAAGCCATCGAACCGGCGGAAAGCCCGGACACTGCCGAAGCAACCGAAGCGGCCGACCCCCCCAAAACCGCCGGTGCCGAACAGCCCGCCCAGTCTGAGGCTGCCGATGCACCGGCCCCCGAAGCCTCGGGTCAGGTCGCCATTCTCCGCTCTGGCGAGGAAGGCGTCGAACTGGTGCAGCCTCCGGCGAAACGGGAGGACGTGCCCGCCGCGCAGGTGACGCTCGACACGATCGGGTATTCCGACAGCGGCGATGTGCAGCTTTCGGGCCGCGCGCAGCCGGGCGCGGTGATCCGCCTGTATCTCAATAACCGCGCGATCACCGATATGTCGGCCAGTGATCAGGGCAAATGGCGGGGCGAAATCGAAGGGATCGAACCCGGAATCTATACCCTGCGTCTGGACGAAATCGGCGGCGACGGTGCCGTTCTGAGCCGCCTGGAAACCCCGTTCAAACGGGAATCGCTTGAGGTCCTCCAACCCGCCGCGCCGGTCGTCACTGCCGAGGCGCCCACCGCAGGCGCGTCCACCGAGGCATCCACCGGGACCACACCCGTCGAGGAAGCGCCCGTGGCCACGGCAGGAGCCGAAACGGCGGCCGCTGCATCGCAACCCGCCCCCGCACCGGCGATCCGCGCGGTGACCGTTCAGAAGGGCGACACGCTCTGGGCCATTTCGCGCGAGCGCTATGGCGACGGGTTTCTGTATGTCCGGGTGTTCGACGCCAACCGCGAGTCGATCCGTGACCCCGATCTGATCTATCCGGGACAGGTCTTTACCATCCCCGAATGACCCCCGACTCTGGCCCCGCCGGGGCCAGGGCTATCTCTGACCGCAGTCAAGGTACGTGATGAGACGACTGGCCCCTTTGCATTCCGACGACCTGCCACCCGAGGACGAGCGCGCCTCGGGCTGGCGCACGATCCGCAAGGTGGCTCCGTATCTGTGGCCCGAGGATCAGCCCTGGGTCAAGAAACGGGTTGTGCTGGCCATGGCGATGCTGGTGCTGGCCAAACTGATCGCGGTCTATACGCCGATCCTCTACAAGGGCGCGGTGGACAGCCTGGCCCAGGACGGCGCGCCGCCGATGCTGCTGGGGGCGGTTGGCCTGACCGTCGCCTATGGCGTGGCGCGGATGCTGACCGTCGGATTCCAGCAGTTGCGCGACGCCCTGTTCGCGCCGGTCGGGCAGCGGGCGCTGCGGGCGCTGGCACTGGAGACCTTTCAGCACATCCACCGCCTGTCGATGCGCTATCATATCACCCGCCGTACCGGCGGTCTCAGCCGAATCATCGAACGCGGGGTGAAAGGCGTTGAATTCCTGTTGCGCTTTCTGCTGTTCTCCATCGGGCCGCTGATCCTGGAACTGCTTTTGGTCGCCATCATTCTGATGTGGCTGTTTGATGTCTGGTATCTGGTCGTCGTGGCCGTGACCATCGCGCTCTATATCTGGTTCACCTTCGCGGTGACAGAATGGCGGGTGAAACTGCGCCGCGAAATGAACGATCAGGATACCGAGGCCAACCAGCGCGCCATCGACAGCCTGCTGAATTTCGAAACCGTCAAATATTTCAACGCGGAAGAGCGCGAAGCGCAGCGCTATGACGTATCGATGAAAGCCTATGCGCAGGCGGCCCTGAAAACCGCCTATTCTCTGGCTTTCCTGAATTTCGGTCAGAGTTTGCTGATCACCTGCGGGCTGATCGCGGTGATGGTTCTGGCCGCCCACGGCGTGCAGAATGGCACGCTGACGGTGGGCGATTTCGTCATGGTCAACGCCTATATGATCCAGATCACCGTGCCGCTCAACTTTCTCGGCACCGTCTATCGCGAGATCCGGCAGGCGCTGGTGGACATGGGCCAGATGTTCCAACTGCTCGGGCAACCATCGGAGGTCACCGACAAGCGCGACGCCCCGCCACTTGCAGTCAATGGCGGCGAGGTGGTGCTGGACAGGGTCCATTTCGGCTATGATCCCGACCGCGAGATCCTCAAGGGGATTTCCCTGACCGTCCCGGCCGGGCAGACGGTGGCCATCGTCGGTGCCACCGGTTCCGGCAAATCGACCATCGGACGGCTGTTGTTCCGCTTTTACGACGTCACCGGCGGCGCGCTGACAATCGACGGGCAGGACGTGCGGGACGTGACGCAGACCAGCCTGCACGCGGCCATCGGCGTGGTGCCGCAGGATACCGTGCTCTTCAACGACACGATCCGCTACAACATCGCCTATGGCCGCGAAGGCGCCAGCCAGACCGAGGTGGAAGAGGCCGCGCGCGCCGCGCAGATCCACGACTTCATCGTCACTTTGCCCGAAGGCTATGACACCAGGGTGGGCGAACGCGGCCTGAAACTGTCGGGCGGCGAAAAGCAGCGCGTGGGCATCGCCCGTACCCTGCTCAAGAATCCGCCGATCCTGTTGCTCGACGAGGCCACATCGGCGCTCGACACCGAGACCGAGCAGGAAATCAAGGGCGCTCTGGCGCGCGCGGGCGAAGGGCGCACGGTGATCACTATCGCCCATCGCCTGTCCACCATCGCCGAGGCCGACCGTATCGTGGTGCTGGAGCGGGGCGAGATCGTCGAACAGGGCAGGCATGACGAGTTGCTGCTGCGCGAGGGCCGCTACGCCCAGCTCTGGAGCAGGCAACAAGCCGATGCCGAGGTCGCCTGATCAATCGCCGCTTGGGCGGCCAGGTGGCGCACGGACCACCCAGCGCGATCTTGCCTAGCTCGATTCAACTTTCACGATTGACCGCAGGACTGAATTTTTTCTACGTACCTCTCAATCGTGGGCCTCGCCGTGTGTGGCGGCGAGTTCTTCGGTTCGGTAAAATCGAATTATGTGGAACACTCGAATGAAGAATATTTTTGGCGCGTCGGTTCTGGCCGTGCTGGTCTCTATGCTCCCCGCCCACGCTGAAGATCTGCAATTTCTGCTGACCAATGAAAGCAGTGCCGATCTGGTGGAATTCAACCTGTCGCCGGCATCGTCGGATGATTGGGAAGAAAACTTGCTTGCGGGTGGTTATCTCGCCCCCGGCTACGAAACGGAAGTCCTGATCGCGGACGGCCTGACAACCTGCATATACGACCTGCGCGGCGGGTTCGCGGATGGCACCTCGGTCGAGGATTTCGATCTCGATCTGTGCGATCTGGGCGGCTACACCTTCACAGACTGATTGTGGCGGGCTCAGCACCGGGTAGGGCCTCGCTTTTTTCGGAAAGCGGGGCAACCCGCTCCACAATGGCTGTCTCGGTCTGCGCGGGAAGAAGCGCTGGCGGGCAGATGCCTGATTGCGCGGCCGCTTTGAGAGTTTGCTTGCGAGTGTTATGATGGAGACTGTTTCAGGAGGTCTCATCATGCATCGAAACCTGCGACTGACTCTATTTTTGACAATTCTGATTGCAAGCCCGTCCTTCCTTTCCGCCGTGGCCCATGCCGATCCGATCGTCGGCGTCTGGAAAACAGAACCGGACCGCAAAAACCTGATTTCGCACATCCAGATTTCCGCTTGCGGCAGCAAGTTCTGTGGCAAGATCCTGTCGGCCTATGACTCGTCGGGGAAACAGGTCCAGACCCCGAATATCGGCAAACGGCTGTTCTGGGACGTTGCGAACGAGGGGGGTGGAAAATACGGGGGCGGCGAATTCTGGGTGCCGTTGGTCAACGTTCAGGCGGTACCCCAGATGACGCTGAATGGAGACACGCTGAAGGTCAAGGGCTGTGCCCACCACATCTGCGGTCACCAGTCCTGGTCACGGCTTTGAGGTGGCTGTAAATCCTGCAGGCTGACGACCCGGTATGCAGGCCATTGCCAATGGAAAAGGGCCGGATCGACCCGGCCCCTTGATGTCTATTCCGCCGCTTTCAGCGGTGATGCTGAAGGCGGGCTGCTGTCCTTGTCATCGTTGTTGTCCGGGCGCGGCCGGTCGCCATCTTCCCAGATAACCTCGGTTGCCTGCGCGCCGATCGCCGCGCGGCCCAGCGCCATGTCCTGCGCGATGCGGCTGGACCGGCCTGCGGTCAATCGTGCGAGTGCCCGGCCCAGCCAGATGATATAGGTCGTTACCCACACCCGCAGCGCCAGGAACGATGGCGTCACGATCAGCGTCAGCACCGTCGCGATACCCAGCCCGAACACCACCGCCGTGGCCAGCTGTTTCCACCACAGCGCCGTCGGGCTGTCGATTGAATAGCCGCCATTGATGAAATCCAGCGACAGGCCGAACATCATCGGCGTCAGACCCGCCATCGTGGTCAGCGTGGTCAGCAAAACGGGGCGGATGCGCGCCTCGGCGGTGCGCACGATGGCCTCGATCTTGGGCATGTAGCGGCTGTATTCCTGATAGGTGTCGATCAGCACGATATTATTGTTCACCACGATCCCGGCCAGCGCCACGATACCGGTACCGGTCATGATGATCGAGAACGGCTGATCCATCACCATCATACCGACCAGAACGCCTGTGGTGGACAGCACCACCGCCAGCAGCACCAGCACCGAATTGTAGAAACTGTTGAACTGCGCCAGCAGGATCACGAACATCAGCCCCAATGCCGCAAGGAACGCGCTGGACAGGAATTCCTGACTTTCCGCCTGATCCTCCTGATCGCCGGTCCATTCCCAGCTTATGCTGTTCGGGAAGGGGCTGGTGTTCAACCACTCGGTCAGCGCCACGATACGCTCATTGGGGTTGATCGGCGCGAACCGCGCCTCTCCGCCGGTGATCCGGTCCTGCAGACCGCCGGCACTTTCAACTTCAAACAGGCTGATCAGTTCATAAATCTTGCCGTCGCTCTTTTCCACCGTTGCCTCTTGCGGGGATGTCCCTTCTTCGACTTCCCGCACGATGGCCAGGGTCTGATCCGTCCCGTCCGCGCCGGTGCCCACGATCTTGGTCAGCCCGCTTTCGACATCCGCCTTGACGTCATAATAGCGTTCCTGATCGACCCGGTTGATCTGCGCCAGCTTCTTGACCGGCTGGCGGGTGATGAAGTTCGACAGCGGTACCAGCCCGTCCGGCGTGCGTACCTTGAGCGTGTCCAGCGTGGACAGCACCCGGTCCTCTTCGGGCAGGCGCACGCGGATCTCGATTTCCTCGTCGTTGCTTTCGGGCCGCATCTCGCCCAGCAGGATGCCGCGCGTCACCAGTTGCACCATCGCGCCGACGGTGGCCACATCCGCACCGAACCGGCCTGCCTTGGCTACATCCACGTCGATCTGCCAGTCGATGCCGGGCAGGGGCAGGTTGTCTTCGATCCGGATCAGGCCCGGTGTGGTCTCGAACTTCTCCCGGGCGGCCTCTGTGGCGGCAGTCAGCGCGCTCCAACCGTCGCCCTTGATGCGCAGATGCACCGGCTTGGCCGAGGCCGGGCCGCGCCCAAGAACCTCAATCTCAACCTCGAACCCGGGCAGCTTCGCCAGTTCCGCGTTAAGCTGTTCGATCACCGTGTTGCCGGCATAGTCGGGCGCCACCACCTCGCGCGAGATCAGGCCGCCCACGAACGGTTCCTCCACTTTCGGGCGGTCCTCCCACGGGATGATTTCGAACTGCACCCGCCCGACCGTATCGGCGGGCGCCTGCGAGCCGCCGGTGTTCTGGTTCAGCCCGCCTTCACCGGCAAAAGCAAAGACATTTGTAATCGCCGGATGCGCCTCGATCACCGCTTCGGTCACCTGCACCATCGCGTCCTTTTCGGTCAGCGACAGGTTGCCTCGTGCCCGCACATAGGCGGTGGCCTGTTCCGGCTCGCTGTCGACAAAGAATTCGACGCCGCGGTTGTTTTCGCCATAGGCGGACATCACGCTGAAAACCGCAAACGCCACTGCCGCGATCGAAACGATCGGCATGACCGGGTTGCCGACGAGGAATTTGATGAAATGCCCGAACGCCGTGTGCTCTTCGGCGGAATGCACGTGATCTTCACTGCGTTCGATCCGCGCCGCGCCCAGCGTGACCGATCCGGCGAATGCGCCGAACAAAAACAGGAACACGCCCAGGGCCGTCCCCCCCGAAGCGCCTTCGGGCAACAGGTAATACGGATTCAGAAGCTGCATCGCGCCCAGGAAGATCAGGTAAAGGGCAGGGGGCACCAGCGCCGCCCGCACCACCCAGGGCGTGCGTTCCCGCAGCCAGTCCGAGATGTGGCCGAACACCCGGCTCAACCGCCCCGAGACACCACCCATCACCGGCAGATAGATCAGTGCCACCACCAGCGAGGCCGACAAAACAAAGATCAGCGTGACCGGCAGCATCCCCATGAACTCGCCGGGAATGCCGGGCCAGAACAGCATCGGCAGGAACGCGCACAAGGTCGTCGCGGTCGAGGACACGATGGGCCAGAACATCCGCTGCGCCGCCTCGACATAGGCGTGCATCGGGCCGACGCCTTCCTTGATGCGCTTGTCGGCATATTCCACCACCACGATGGCGCCATCGACCAGCATCCCCACCGCCAGGATCAGGCCGAACATCACGATATTCGAAATGCTGACCCCCATCACTGCGAGGAAGGCGAAACACAGCAGGAACGAGGTCGGGATCGCGAACCCCACCAGCAGCGCTGCGCGCGAGCCGAGCGAGGCCAGAACCACGATCATCACCAGCGCGATGGCGGTCAGCACGGACCCTTCAAGCTGGCTGACCATCGACCCCACGACGCGGCTCTGGTCGTTCGAAGTGCCGACCTCGACCGCCGCCTTCAACTCGTCGGGCCATTTCTCACGCGATGTCGCAACCGTCTGTTTCACCGCTTCGACGGTATCGATGAGGTTGAAACCCTTGCGCTTGACCACTTGCAGCGCGACCGTGGGCTCTCCGTCGAAACGGGCGGTGCCCTCGCGGTCTTCGAAGGTATAGTTGATCTCGGCCAGCTCGCCCAGTGTCACCACCCGGTCGCCGTTGACCTTGACCGGCAGGCCATAGACATCCTGCGCCGTCGTGAATGAGGCGGGGATCTTGACCGAGAAGGTGCCCTGTTCGGTCTCGACCTCGCCGGCGGCAATAAGCTGGTTGTTGTTCCGCACCACATTGATCAGTTCTGCGGCAGTGACGTTATAGGCCTCCAGTCGCAGCGGATCGATGATCACTTCCAGCAATTCGTCGCGGTTGCCCGCGATGCCGGCCTCCAGCACCGAATCCAGCGCTTCCAGATCGTCCTGCAGATCCTTGGCAATGCGCGCCATCGTCCGTTCCGGAACGGCGCCGGTCAGGTTGACGATGACGATCGGGAATTCCGAGAAATTGATTTCGTTCAGCGTATATTGCTCGGCCCCGTCAGGGAACTCGGCCTGCGCCGTGTTCATGGCGTCGCGCACATCAGCGGTGATCGCGGTCTTGTCCCAGCCGAATTCAAACTCCAGCGCCACACCGGCATAGTTCTCGGCGGCGGTCGAACTCATCTTCTTGAGCCCGTCGAGATCGGCCAGTTCGGTTTCCATCGGTTTGACCAGCAGGTTCTCGCTGTCTTCCGCTGAAATGCCGGGGAACTGAACCGAAACGAACAGGGCGGGGATTTCGATATCCGGTTCGCCTTCCTTGGGCAGGCTGACATAGGCGAACCCGCCGACAACCAGTGAAATCGCGATAAAGGCAAGAACCATCCGCGCCCGTGCGGCGGCCCAGTCGACGATGCCGATCATTCCGACGCCTCCCGATAGGTCGGCGCGACGGCGACACCCTTGGTCACGAATTCCTGACCGACGACGATCACGTCAGCGGTTTCGGGCAGCCCGCCCAGCCACACGCCTTCGGTGGTATCGCGCAACAGGCGGACCGGCAGAAAATCCACGACATTGCCCGACGCGACGGCGCGGACCCCCAACTGCCCGTCATTGTTCAGCGTCAGCGCCGATTGCGGCAACAGATGCGCCTTGGCCCCCTCGGACGAGATCGCGATCGAGGCGGTCTGACCGTCGCGAATGGTCAGATCCGGGTTGGGAACGGTGATTTCCACTTCGAAGGTGCGGGTGGTCTCGTCGGCAGACCGGCTCAGGAACGTGACGCGGCCCTGAACCTGCCGGCCCGTGGCCAGCGTGGCGCCGGCTTCGGCGCCGACCGTGATCCGGTTCACCTCGGTTTCGGGAACGAATCCCACCAGTTTGATCGGATCAAGCTGGATCACCGTCGCGCACAGACTGCCGGCTTCGCGCTGCATCAGGCTGCCCAACTCGGCGGCATCGCTTTCCAGCAGACCGTCGAACGGTGCTTCGATCGTCAGGCGGTCGATTTCCCGCTGGGCTGCGGCAACGGCGGCGGCTGCCGCTTCGATCCCTGCCCGTGTCGCCTCCAGCCCGGCCTCGGCGGTCTTGATCCCCGCTTCGGCGGCGCGCATCGCCGCTTCGGTCGAAACGCGCCGCGTTTCCGATGCGTATCCGGTTTCCGACAGCTTCTGGGCTGCGGTGTGATTTATTCTCGCTTCGGCCAGCCGGGCGCGGGCCTCGTCAAGCAGGGCCTCTGCCTCAGGTTGCCGGCTTTCCGCCTCGATCTTTCTGGCCTTGGCTTCGGCCAGGCTGGCAAAGCGTGTGCCGGGGTCGAGTTCACACAAAAGATCGCCGGCTTTCACAAATGCGCCTTTGCGACGGGGCTCCGAAATCACGGTTGAAGTGGTTTCTGCGCGCACTTCGACCTGACGGTTCGCCTTGGTCTGGCCGCGCAGAAACACCGCACTGTCGATTTCGCGTGCCACTGACCGCAACGCAACGACGGCAACGGCGTTCGGGGCGATGTCTTCCTGGCCGGTTTCCGCCGCGTCTTCGGTGCCCTGACTGTCCTGCGGCTGCGCCGCGGCCGCATCGTAACCGGCAAAGGCCAGCAGGGCCGGTCTTTCAAAAACAAGCAGATAAAGCGCAGTGATCACCAAAATTGCGGTGAGGACGGGGATCAATCGCATTTTATGCCCTTCTCAAATCTGTCCCGATTGCCGGATTCTTCGGCATTTGACTTCAGATGGGGACGCACAGACGACTTGTCCATACTGAACGGATTAGTTCAGTTTATTTTTTTTGCTCCTGCAACGCAAGGCTGATCGAATTGGTCGATCCGGGGTACTTGGCTTGCCGGTTGCGGCGGGGTATGACAGGCGCGACACAGCCTGAAACAACACCCGGGGGCAGGGATGAGTGACGTTGACAGTTTCATCGATGAGGTGACCGAAGAGGTGCGCCGCGACCGCCTGTTCCTGCTGTTGAAGAGGTGGGGATGGATTGGGGCGCTGGCCGTCGTCGCCATCGTTGGCGGCGCCGCGTTCAATGAATACCGCAAGGCCCAGACGACGGCGGCAGCCGAGAAGCTGGGCGATGAGATCATCGCCGCTCTGGCCGAAAACGACGCGGCGGATCGCGCCGCCGGGCTTGAGCGGATCGAGGCCGAATCCGCCGGTGGCGAAGCGGTGCTGCAAATGATGATCGCCGCTGCGCAGGCCAATTCCGGTTCGGCGGAAAGTGCCGCCCAGGGTCTGAACCAGGTGGCTTCCGACGGCGAGGTGCCGGAAATCTACCGCCAGATCGCCGCCTTCAAGGCGCTGCTGATTCAGGGCGACGCTCTGCCTGTCGCCGACCGCCGGCAACAGTTCGAGGCCCTGGCCCAACCCGGCGCTCCGCTGCGCCTGCTGGCCGAAGAGCAGCTTGCCCTGATCGACATCTCCGAGGGTGATGGGAACGCGGCCCTGTCGCGGCTCGAGGCACTGCGCCAGGACGCCGAGGTCAGCGTGGACTTGCAACAGCGTGCAACACAGTTGATTGTGGCGCTGGGCGGTACGCCCGAACCCATTCCCGGACAGCAGGGTTGAAACGGATCTGACCCGGTCCCAGGGCTATGGCGAAACACAGGCGAGTTCAGAATACGATGGCTAACACGACCTTCCCCCGCCTCGGGGTTACACTGATGGGGCTGGCGATCATGACGCTGGCAGCGTGCCAGCCACCCGAGGCGATCCTGTCGGGCGAACGCGAAGATATTCGCCCCACCGAGGACGCGGTAAGCAAGGCCGTGGGTTCTCGGCCCATTCGCCTGCCGTCTCAAAAGGCTAATGCAAGCTGGGCGCAAAGCCCGGGAACCGCGGCCTATCGCACAGCCAACCCGGCGCTGCGGGCGGTGCCACAACCGGTCTGGTCGGTTCCGATCGGCAGCGGCGATTCCCGCCGTCAAAGGATCACCGCCGACCCGGTTGTTGCGGGCGGTCTGGTCTATACGCTCGATTCGGCGGCAACCGTCACCGCGGTTACGCCCCAGGGCGGGACCGTCTGGAGCACCGACCTGATCCCGGCGGGGGAAAGCGAGGCGCAGGCCACCGGCGGCGGGCTGGCCTATGACGGCGGCGTGCTTTACGTGTCGTCGGGCTTTGGCCGTCTGACAGCGCTGGATGCCAAGACGGGAGCGATCCGCTGGCAGCAGAAACTGAACGCAACCGGCAGCGGCACGCCCACGATTCGCGACGGGCTGCTCTATCTGGTGGCAGGGGACGACACCGGCTGGGCGATCCGGACCAAGGATGGCCGCATCGCCTGGCAGATCGACGCCACGCCCAGCGTCGGAAACGTTCTGGGCGCTCCGGCCCCGGCAATGACCTCGGATCTGGTTGTCTTTGCCTTTGGCTCCGGCGATATCACGTCGAGCTTCCGCAAGGGCGGGATCGTGCGCTGGAACGCTTCTATCGCCGGCGGCCGCAAGGGCCGCGCGGTTGCCCAGATCGGTGACGTGACCGGCGGGCCGGTGGTGTCGGGCAATGCGATCTATGTCGGCAATCATTCCGGACGCACCGTGGCGTTCCGCGCCGACTCGGGTGAGCGGATCTGGACCGCCGACGAAGGCGCGCTCGGCCCGGTCTGGCCGGTGGCGGACAGCGTCTTTCTGGTCAGCGACCGCAATCAACTGCTCCGGGTGAACGCCTCGGACGGGTCGGTCATCTGGGCGCGTGATCTGCCCGGCTTCGTCAAGGACAAGCCCCGCAAACGCGGCGCGGTCTATGCCCATTACGGCCCGATCATGGCTGGCGGCAAGGTGATCGTGGCCTCGGGCGACGGCTTCTTGCGTTTCTACGATCCGGTCGACGGCACCATGACCAACCGGATCGAGGTTCCCGGCGGCGCCACCACCGCGCCCGTCGTGGCAGGCCAGACGCTTTATGTCGTCTCGTCCAAGGGCCAATTGCACGCTTTCCGTTGACGCCCGGACGCGTTATAGGGCGCGTCTGAGTCTTGAAAGTTGAGTGACATGTCTCTGACCCTCGCCATCGTGGGGCGCCCGAATGTGGGCAAATCCACCCTGTTCAACCGCCTCGTGGGCAAACGTCTGGCCCTGGTCGACGACCAGCCCGGGGTGACCCGCGACCTGCGCGAAGGCGAAGGGCGCCTGGGCGATCTGCGCTTTACCGTGATCGACACGGCAGGGCTTGAGGACGCCACCGACGACAGCCTGCAGGGCCGGATGCGGCGCCTGACCGAGCGTGCAGTGGACATGGCCGATGTCTGCCTGTTCCTGATCGACGCCCGCGCCGGGGTGACGCCGGTGGACGAGATCTTTGCGGACATCCTGCGCAAGCGCTGCGACCACGTGATCCTCGCGGCCAACAAGGCCGAGGGGTCGGCGGCGGATGCGGGCGTGCTCGAAGCCTACGGCCTGGGACTGGGCGAGCCGATCCGTCTGTCGGGCGAGCATGGCGAAGGCATGACCGACCTCTATGCGCAGCTCATGCCGCTTGCCGACGCCATGGATGCGCAAGCGACCGAAGATGCGCCCGAGACCGATGTCGACCTGGATGACAGCGAAGACGCCGATCCGGAGGATGAGCTGCCCCGGATCACACCGCAAAAACCGTTGCAGGTTGCCGTCGTCGGCCGCCCCAACGCGGGCAAGTCAACGCTGATCAACAAGATTCTCGGCGAAGACCGCCTGCTGACCGGTCCCGAGGCCGGCATTACCCGCGACGCCATTTCCCTGCGCACCGACTGGGGTGGTACGCCGATGCGCATCTTCGACACCGCCGGCATGCGGAAGAAGGCGAAGGTGCAGGAAAAGCTGGAAAAGCTCTCTGTTTCCGATGGCCTGCGCGCGGTGAAATTCGCCGAGGTCGTCGTGGTCCTGCTGGATGCGGCCATTCCCTTCGAACAGCAGGACCTGCGCATCGCCGACCTGGCCGAGCGTGAAGGCCGGGCCGTGGTGGTCGCAGTCAACAAATGGGATGTCGAGGAAAGCAGACAGGACAAGCTGCGCGAACTGAAAGAAGCGTTCGAACGCCTTTTGCCGCAACTGCGCGGCGCACCGCTTATCACGGTTTCGGCCAAAACGGGCAGGGGGCTCGACCGCCTGCATGATGCGATCCTGCGCGCCTATGACGTCTGGAACCGCCGGGTTCCGACGGCGGCGCTGAACCGCTGGCTGACCGGCATGCTGGAACAGCACCCGCCGCCCGCGCCGCAGGGCAAACGGATCAAGCTGCGTTACATGACCCAGGCCAAGACCCGCCCGCCGGGCTTCGTGGTGATGTGCTCGCATCCCGACAAGATGCCCGCCAGCTATACGCGTTATCTGGTCAACGGGTTGCGCGCCGATTTCGACATGCCCGGCACCCCGATCCGTCTGACCCTGCGCGGGCAGGGGGACAAGAACCCCTATAAGGGACGGCGCAAGAAAAACGCCGGTGCGCTGGCCAAGCATCTCAAGGGGCGGTCCTGACCGCCCTTTCTTCTTTCATACCATATCGCCGGTGCTTTCAAATTCTGCGCCGACACTCATGGAAACATCCCGCGCGATCGTTTCAAACACCCAGTTCCGAAATTTTCATTGGATTTTTGGAATCGGAACAGGTTTTCTGGTCGGAATATCCTTGATTGGAAACCGCATGCGCCCGGCTTTCAAGATTTCTCGCCCCGGGAGCCCGCGCGGTTTCAGGCTGTGACGAATTTTTTTGAGAGTGTTGGCTATGCGTTCAGAATTCCTTGTCTTCTCGGCCATTGGTCTTTGGCTTGCCGCGACGCCGGGGCTTACCCAATCCGCCCTTTCAAATCCCGATGCAATCGCACTGCATGACCGGATTCTGACAATTGACACGCATATCGACATCGGTCCCGGTTATGGAACCGCGGCGCTTGATCCGGGAGTGCTCAACCATGCACAGGTCGATTTGCCTTCGATGCGCATCGGCGGGCTGGATGCCGGGTTCTTCGTCGTTTTCACTCCGCAAGGCAACCTGAACGAAGGCGGCTATGGGCAGGCCAAGGAAATCGCCGACGAAGGATATCGGGGAATTCTGCGGATGCTCCGCGCCAATTCGGATCGGATCGAACTCGCGCGCTCCGCCGATGACGTCGAGGCTCTGAATGCACAAGGCAAACTCGCAGCACTTATTGGCATTGAAAACAGTTATCCACTGGGGGCCACGCCGCAGCAAATCACCGATGCCGTCGCCCTTTGGGACCGGCGCGGCGCGCTTTATGCGTCGATTACGCATTTTGGACATAACCAGTTCGGCGGGTCATCCAACCCATCCCCCAGCCGCGAAGAAGGGCCCGATGCCGGGCTGACCGATCTTGGTCAGGTGTTGGTGGCGGCGCTGAATGACCACGGGATAATGGTGGATGTCAGCCATGTCGGCAAACAAACCGTCTCTGACGTCATCGCGCTGTCGCGGGCGCCGGTTATTGCCACCCACTCGACGGTGGCGTCGGTCCATGACAATCCGCGTGGCCTGACCGACGAACAGCTTTTGGCAATTCGCGACACAGGCGGCGTTGCACAGATTACTGCATATCGTTCGTACATCGCCGATATCGATCCCCGGATCGACGCCGCGCTTGGCGTTCTCAGAACCAGACTGGGTCTGACCTCGTTTGCGGATTACGTGGCCGCCTCGCCAGAGACGATTAGGGAATTTCTGCGCGAGCAGAAGCGAATACGCAAAAGGTTTGATGACGTGACCCTTGCCCAGTTTCTTGATCACGTGGATCACGCTGTCAAAGTTGCCGGAATCGATCATGTCGGATTGTCCGGCGATTTTGATGGCGGCGGCGGCGTCGCCGGGTGGGACAACGCCGCGGATTCGCCCAATGTCACGGCCGCTTTGATGGAAAGGGGATATTCCGAAGAGGATATCGCGAAACTTTGGGGGCTCAACGTCTTGCGCGTCATGCGCGATGTACAGGCAGCCGCGACCAGGTAATGGCCCGCTTCTGCCGTGTTTCTGTTTAAAGACGTTCCCGGCAAATCAATGAGAAGAACAGCGTAACTGCGCCAATTCGCAGCATTTTCACCTCAGACACGTGACAACGCCCCGAACCTGGCGTTAGCATGAATGCGCGCACAAGATTCTGCGCGCGGCTTGCTCCCTGCAGGCCGCAACCATTTTTGAACTCGGTTTGGGCCAGCCAGCGTCGGGAGCGTAGGGCATGGATCTGAGAAGTTACACACGCCAGTACGCGGTGCAGGACAACCGGCGCGCTGCGTTCAGCTATTTCGGCACTTTCGCGGTCTATTTCACCGCGCTGTGGCTGGCGATCCGGTATGTGGACCAGTGGTTCATCCTGCTCCCGGCGGGGATCGTATTCGCTTTCTGCGCCGTGCGCCTTTATGTACTGCAACACGATTGCGGCCATCACTCGCTGTTTGAAACACGCGGTCAGAACGAACTGGCGGGCCATGTGCTGTCGCCGTTCACCTTTGCGCCATTCGAAGTGATGAAGCAGAACCACAACCTGCATCATGCGGGCGTCGGCAATCTGGAGCATCGCGAAACCGGCGAGATTCACACCATGACCCTGCGGGAATGGAACGCGGCGGACTGGAAGACGCGGCTGTTCTACCGGCTCTACCGCAACCCGTTCTTCCTGGTTCCGATCGGGGCGCTGTTCACCTATTTCATCCGCTACCGCTGGCCCAAGAACACCACCCGTTTCGGGGTTGGCGGCGTGTTGCTACACAACCTGTCGATCGCGGTGATGCTGGGCCTGCTGTATCTCGCCGCCGGCGCGACCGGTGTTCTGGTCTGGCTGGTCTTTTCCTTCCTCGGCGGCATGCTTGGGGTGTTCCTCGTCTACCTTCAGCACAATTTCGAGGACACCTATTGGGACCGCCGCCCGGATCTCGATCCGCAACTGGCGGCGCTGCAAGGCTCGTCGGCTCTGGATTTCGGCTGGTGGTTCGACGCGTCGGTGGCCTGCATCACGCTGCATGACATCCACCATTTCAACGCCCGCATCCCGTCATACCGGCTGCGCGCCTGCCACTACAACCTGCCCGCCGAATACACCCCGCGCCGCATCGGGTTCATCGAGGCGGTGATGGCGCTGAACCTCAAGCTGTGGGACGAAGACCAAAAACGCCTGGTGCCGTTCCCCAACAGCTCGTCGGCCGATCCCGTGGCGTCGGCCGGATAATCTGCTAGACACATGTTGAAACGCGCCTGACACAATACAAGGAGCAGAAATGAGCCCGGTCACACTCGTACGCGGCATTGGCACGGCACTGGCCAAAGCCCTCAAGGACCACGGTATCGAAAACGTCTCGGCGCTCGCCAAGGCAACGCCCGAGCAACTGGTCAAGGTGCCCGGCATCGGCAAGGCGCGCGCGCCCGTCCTGATCGCCGCGGCCCGCGAACTCGCCGTATCCGAACCCGCGACCAAACCTCCGGCGCGCGCCACACGCGGGCGCAAGCCGTCGGCAAGCAAGGCCAAGAACCGCCGCGCGGCACCAGCCGCCGTCGCGGTCCTGACCGAGGTTCAAAAGGCCGAAGCCGACCGCAAGGCAGCGCAGGAGGCGGCCGAGCT
The DNA here is from genome assembly GCF_056541825.1 of Ruegeria sp. AF8. NCBI lineage: Bacteria > Pseudomonadati > Pseudomonadota > Alphaproteobacteria > Rhodobacterales > Roseobacteraceae > Ruegeria > Ruegeria sp. AF8. The sequence goes on from NZ_JBQFYW010000001.1 coordinate 756,435, forward strand.
TGAAAAGATCGAGGCCAAGGCGCGCAAGAAAGCCAAGGCAAAGGCCAAGGCCGAAAAGGCCGCCAGACAAAAGGCCGAGATGGAGGCCAAGATCAAAAAGGCCAAGGACAAGATCAAGGCCAAGAAAGACAAAAAGAAAAAAGACAAGAAGAAGAAAGACAAGAAAGAAAAGAAGGACAAGAAAAAGGCGAAGAAGTAACGCCTTCCCCCTTGTCCCGGCGAAACCGGCCCCGCGATCTGCGGCGCCGGTTTTCTTATGCCAGCGTGCCGTCCATTTGCAGCGTCAGCTTGCCGCCCAGATAGGGCGCCAGCACCTCGGGCAGGGTGACGGTGCCGTCCTCGTTCTGCCCGTTCTCCAGCACCGCGATCAGGCAGCGCCCCACCGCCAGTCCCGAGCCGTTCAGCGTATGCACGAATTCGGGCTTGCCGCCGCCTTCGGGACGGAACCGGGCATTCATCCGGCGGGCCTGGAAATCGCCGCAGGTCGAGACCGAGCTGATCTCGCGATAAGTGTCCTGCCCGGGCAGCCACGCTTCGATGTCATAAGTACGGCGCGCGCCGAACCCCATGTCGCCGGTGCACAGAACCACGGTGCGATAGGGGATGCCCAGCTTTTCCAGAATCCCCTCGGCGCAGCGCAGCATGCGCTTTTGTTCCTCTTCCGATTTGTCGGGATGGGTGACCGACACCATCTCGACCTTTTCGAACTGGTGCTGGCGCAGCATGCCGCGCGTGTCCTTGCCCGCCGACCCGGCCTCGGACCGGAAGCACAACGAATGCGCGGTGTAGCGGCGCGGCAAATAGCTTTCCTCGATCATCGTATCATTGACGATATTGGTCAGCGACACCTCGGAAGTCGGGATCAGCCACCACCCCTCGCGGGTCTGATAGCTGTCTTCGCCGAATTTCGGCAACTGGCCGGTGCCCTGCATCATCTCGGACAGCACCAATACCGGGCCGTTGACTTCGGTCAGGCCGTTTTCATTGATATGCGTGTCAAGCATGAACTGCGCCAGCGCCCGGTGGATGCGCGCGACGCCGCCGGACAGCAGCACAAAGCGCGAGCCGGACAGCTTGGCGGCGGTTTCGAAATCCATGCCGTTCTGGACGCTGGCGATCTCGAAATGCTCTTTGGGCGCAAAATCCATCTCGCGCGGGGTGCCCCAGCGGTTCACTTCGACATTGTCGTCTTCGTCCGCCCCCTGCGGCACGTCCTCGGCCGGCAGGTTGGCGATACGCGACATCTGATCGCTCAGCAGAGCATCCAGGTCCTTGGCCTCGTTCTGCATCCGCGCGATTTCGGCCTTTTTCTCGGCCACCAGCGCGCGCAGCCGCGCGAACTCGGCTTCATCGCCGCGTGCCTTGGCGGCGCCGACCTCCTTGCTGGCCTTGTTCTGCTCGGCCTGCGCGGTCTCGGCCGCCAGGATCTTGGCGCGCCGCTCCTCGTCGAGGCGCAGCAGGTCCGACGACACCGGCGCGTCCCCACGGCGCGCAAGAGCGGCGTCGAAGGCGGCGGGATTTTCGCGAATGGCGCGGATGTCGTGCATGTTTCAGGTCCTTGAACGGTGATTCACTCGCCCGGTTATGCACCATATGAAAGGCAGGGTGTAGCACTGGTGGACAGCATTGCGCAAAGAAAAGTCCCGGCGTTGCGGACCGGCCCGATTGTCATTGGGAACAATACTTTCCCGTCCGTCCCACCCGGTGGTGAAGGCTGCATCACCATCTCGTCAGTCAAAACACCGGCATGGCCGCGTAGCTGTTCGACACCCGCCCTGAATTGTAAAAAGCAATTGAACCGGTTGGCTGCGACAGAACCGCCGGGGATCATAAGGGCATCAGCCCCCCGGATCGCCCTGCATTGCGCGAAACCTTGCGATCACGGCGGTGCGCACCTCGTCGGGCTGTGCCTCCAGCGCGTCCGCCAGACATCGCAATTCGCGACGCGTCTGATGCAGCTGGTCGATGAGCGTCAGCACGACGGGGACCGTATCCGCCGGAACCGACATTTCCTTTCTCAGGTCGCACAACAGGCGCAGGCGCGCGATGTCGACCTCGTCGAAAACCGGGCCCGAGGGGCTTTGCGCGGGGCGCACCCAGCCTTCCCTGACCCAGACCCGCAATTCCCGCAGGCTCAGGCGTTCGACGCGCTGCACAACGGCCCGTTCATCCAGTTTCATACCCGTCTCCGTAAATCCTTGCGCGGGTCGAACCCCGCGTGATCCCGCCAGCGTTTGGCCAGTTCCTCCATCTCGGCGTCGATCCTGTCCGGCATCATGATCCTGAGGCGCACATACTGATCTCCCGCCTCTCCGGTGGGCAAAGCAACCCCCTTTCCCTTCAGCCGCAGCCTGTGCCCGGATGACACGCCCTTGGGAACCGTCATCGAAACCGTGCCGGAAATGGTCGGCACATCGACCTTTGCCCCCAACACCGCCTCATCAAATGAAATCGGCAGTTCCATCTCGATATCGTTGCCCTCTCGCGAAAATACCGGATGGGGCCGGATGCCGATGGTCACAAGCGCGTCGCCCGCCGGACCCCGGCCATGGCCCAGCCCGCCCTTGCCGCGCAGGCGCAAGGTCTGGCCATCCTTTACCCCGGCGGGGATGGAAATCTCGATCTTCTTTCCGTCCGGCATGGTGACGCTGCTTTTCGCGCCTCGCGCGGCGTCCAGAAAATCCACGTCGAGGTGATAGCGCGCATCAGGTCCGCGCGCATGAAACTCCTGTTGGAAACCACCCCCGCCGCCACGCGCGCGCTGACCGAAAAGTTCCGAGAACAGGTCCGACATATCGTCGTACTCGCCACCGCCCGGATCATACCGGCGGCCTGCATCCTGTCCGGCATAGTGGTGATAATACTGCCGCTCGGGCCGTTCCTGACCGCTGGCGTCGATCTCCCCGGCGTCGAACCGCCTGCGCTTGTCCGGATCGCCCAACAGGTCATAGGCGGCCGACACCGCCTGAAATTGCGCCATCTTGTCCGGGTCGTCGGGGTGAAGATCGGGATGCAGGGATTTCGCAAGCTTGCGATAGGCTTTCTTGATCTGCTCCTGCGTCGCCGTTTTCGCAACGCCGAGGATGTCATAGGGATCGTCACTCATCTGCCGCTGTCCACCCGAGCTGTTCTAGACTGTCAGTCACCGCCTCTCCAAAGCCTAGGGCCGCGACAGCGGGCAGGTCAACCGCGGGCCTGCCTTTGCCGGTTAGGTTCGTGCCGCCTTGACCCGCCCGGCTTTTTGTCGCGACCCGTTCGGGATCGGTGGGGCGCGTCAGCGATCACCGGACCAGCGGGCGCAACCGAAAACTCCGAAGCGTACAAATTGCACGATCGGGGTCGGGGGAGCGGTACAAAATGCACAAAACCGCGCAATCATGCCGTCTTGCAAACACCTGTCCCAACGCATAGGTTCGCGCCAAATTCGCGGGTCCGGCCCGCTTTTCTGGACAAAGGAATATCCTATGGATGGTGGCGCAATCGCCCAATTTCTCCCGCTGATCCTGATCTTCGGGATCATGTATTTTCTGCTGATCCGTCCTCAGCAAAAGAAGATGAAGGCCCATCAGGCCATGGTCGACGCGCTGCGCCGTGGCGACCAGGTGGTCACCCAGGGCGGCCTCATCGGCAAGGTCGCCAAGGTCAAGGAAGACGGCGAGGTCGAGGTCGAGATCGCAGAGGGCGTCAAGGTGCGGGTGGTCAAGGCGACCATCGCGCAGGTTCTGAACAAGACTGAACCGGCGAACTGATTTCGTTCCGCAATTCCTTGAAAAGGCAGGGTAATGCTGCAAATTGATACCTGGAAGCGGGTTCTGATCTGTCTGGTCTGCGTGGCCGGCCTGCTGATGGCCCTGCCAAATGCGTTCTACACGCGCGTCGAACAGTCGAACGACGCGCGCGCCGCCATCGAATTGGGCAACGACACGCCCCAGATGCAGGCGGAAGCGGCTCAATGGCCCAGCTGGATGCCTTCGTCTCTGGTCAATCTGGGCCTTGATCTGCGCGGCGGCGCGCACCTGCTGGCCGAAGTTCGGGTGGCCGATGTCTACGAATCCCGGATGGAGGCGATGTGGCCCGAAATCCGCGACGCGTTGCGCGGCGAACGCGCGACGGTGGGCACGATCCGCAAACAGCCTTCGGCCCCCGATGAGATTCGCGTACGTATCAGCCAGCCCGAAGGCATGTCCCGCGCCCTCGAAGTGGTACGCGGTCTTGCTCGCCCGATCCAAAGCCTGACCGGAGCCGGGGCCACGGATATCGAGGTGCGGGCCGACGGCGATATGGTTGTCGTGCAACTGTCGGATGCGGAAAAACTGGCCTCGGACGATCGCACCGTGCGGCAGGCGCTGGAAATCGTACGTCGCCGGATCGACGAGGTCGGCACTCGCGAACCCACGATCCAACGGCAGGGCGCCGACCGCATCCTGATTCAGGTGCCGGGTATCGGCAGCGCCGGCGAGTTGAAAGAGATCATCGGCACCACCGCGCAACTGACCTTCAACCCGGTGGTTTCACGCGGAACCGATCCCGATGCCCAGCCGGGTGTTGGCGAAAAGCTCGTACCGTCCATCGACGAAGGGGGTGTCTATTACATCATCGAGTCCGCCCCGGTCGTTACCGGCGAAGAACTGGTGGACGCACAGCCCTCGTTCGATCAGAACGGGCGGCCTGCGGTGAATTTCCGGTTCAACACCTCGGGCGCGCGCAAGTTCGGCGACTATACCCGCGACAATATCGGCGCGCCTTTCGCCATCGTTCTGGATGACGAGGTGATCTCGGCCCCGGTGATCCAAAGCCATATCCCCGGCGGCTCGGGCATCATCACCGGCCGCTTCACCGTCGAGGAAAGCACCCATCTGGCCGTGCTCTTGCGCGCGGGTGCATTGCCCGCCGGTCTGGAATTCCTCGAAGAACGAACCATCGGCCCCGAACTGGGCCAGGACAGCATCGACGCGGGCAAGGTGGCGACCATCGTGGCCTTTGTCGCGGTGCTGGCTTTCATGGCGCTCAGCTATGGCCTGTTCGGCGTCTTCGCCAATGTCGCGCTGATCATCAATGTCGGGCTGATCTTTGGCCTGCTGTCGCTGATCGGGGCCACGCTGACCCTGCCGGGCATCGCCGGGATCGTGCTGACGGTCGGCATGGCGGTGGACGCCAATGTGCTGATCTTCGAGCGTATCCGGGAGGAGTTGAAAACCGCCAAAGGTCCTTCGCGCGCCATCGAACTGGGCTATGAAAAGGCTCTGTCGGCCATTCTGGACGCCAACATCACCACCTTCATCACCGCAACGATCCTGTTTGCCATGGGCAGCGGCCCGGTTCGCGGCTTTGCCATCACACTGGGTCTGGGCATCCTCACCTCGGTCTTCACCGCGATCTTCGTGACACGGTTGATGATCGTGATGTGGTTCGAAAGCCGCCGCCCGAAAACGATCGAGGTTTGACATGCGACTGAGACTTGTTCCCAAGGAAACCTCCTTCGATTTCTTTAGCCGGTGGAAGCTGTGGCTGGGCATCTCGGCGCTGCTGATGGTAGTGGGCTTTGCCTCGTTCCTGCTTCAGGGGCTGAACTTTGGCATCGACTTCCGCGGCGGTACCACCATCCGCACCGAAAGCGCGCAGGTTATCGACGTCGGTGCCTATCGCGACGCGATCTCGCCGTTGGAACTGGGTGACGTGACCATCACCGAAATCTTCGACCCCACTTTCGGCCCGGACGAAAACGTCGCGATGATCCGCATTCAGGCGCAGGAGGACGCCGAGGCGGTAAGCGCGACCGTGATCAACCAGGTACAAGACGCGCTGCGTGGTGTGATTCCGGATATCGAGTTCGTGTCCGTCGAATCCGTCGGTCCAAAAGTCTCGGGCGAGTTGATCCAGACCGCCGTGATCGCCGTCGTGCTCGCGATTGCCGCCGTCCTCGTCTATATCTGGCTGCGCTTCGAATGGCAGTTCGCGCTGGGGGCGGTGGCCGCGCTGGTGCATGACGTGATTCTGACCATCGGCATTTTCTCGGAACTTCAGATCCGGTTCGATCTGGCGATCATCGCGGCGCTGCTGACCATTGTCGGCTATTCGCTGAACGATACCGTGGTGGTGTTCGACCGGGTGCGTGAAAACCTGCGGAAGTACAAAAAGAAAGACCTCAAAGAGGTGCTGAACGTGTCGATCAACGAAACGCTTTCCCGGACGGTGATGACCTCGGTCACCACGTTGCTGGCGCTGATCTCGCTTTATGTGCTGGGCGGGGACGTGATCCGTGGTTTTGTCTTTGCGATGATCTGGGGCGTGATCGTGGGCACCTATTCGTCGATCTTCGTGGCTTCGACAGTGCTGTTGTGGCTGGGCGTCAAACGCGACTGGTCCAAGCCATCCAACACCGCAGGCAATCAGTTCGCCAATATCGATGCCTGACGAACTGCTTCAGGCCCTGGCCGCGCCGGGGCTTGTCTGGATGTTGGTCGCGATCGGGGTCGCGGGGCTAGTCCGCGGCTTTACCGGTTTCGGAACGGCGATGATCTTCGTGCCGGTGGCGACCCAGTTCCTGCCCACGGCCAATGTCGTCTTCGTGATGGCCGCGACCGGGTTTGCCTCGATCCTTGCTCTGGCGCCGCAGGCCTGGCGGGAATGCGACCGGGCCGAGGTCAGTTCGCTGGCGCTGGCCGCCGCCGTGATGGTCCCGGCTGGGTTGTGGATCATGACCAGCCTCGATCCGGTGACGCTGCGCTGGCTGGCAAGCGGCGTGATCGGGCTGACCCTGCTGGCGGTCGTCACCGGCTGGCGCTGGCACGGGCAACTGGGCTGGCCGGGGCGGTTCGCCATCGGCGGCGGTGCCGGGGTGGTGGGCGGCATGACGGGGCTGACCGGGCCGGTCATAATCGTCTTTTATCTTGCCAACGCGCGCGACGTGCGCAAGGTGCGGGCAAACACGATCATCTTCCTTGCCATTCTCGATATCGTGATCGCGGCCAATATCCTGATCGGCGGGCTTGCGGGCCTCGGCGTGTTGTGGATGGCGTTCCTGTTTTCGATTCCCTATCTTGTGACCACGCTGATCGGCAAATCGCTGTTCGACCCGTCGCTGGAAAAGATTTACCGCACGGTGTCCTATGCGGTCATTGCGGTGGCCGTGATTACCGGGCTGCCGATTTTGGACTGAAAGGCATCAAAATGCGCCTCAACGAAATCTCCTTTACGGATGCGAAACCGGTCGATGGCTATGGCCCCGGCTTTTTCCGCATCGGCGGTGCGCTGTATCAGGGGGCCGTCCTGACCGGCCCGGCGGGAACAGCCGCCTGGGGCGGTTATACCGACGACCAGCCGCTGCTGGCTCTGTCGGAGCAGGTGGACGTTCTGTTGATCGGCACCGGCAGGGACATGGCACACATTCCCGCCGGTCTGCGCCGCACCCTCGAAGATGCCGGTATCGGCATCGAGATCATGAACTCCCCGGCCGCCTGCCGCACCTATAACGTCCTCCTTGCCGAGGGCCGCCGTATCGCGCTGGCCCTGATCCCGGTTTAGCGGGTTCCAATCTTCATCTGACCCGAAATACCGCGGGGAGCGCCAATGGCGGCGGCCTGGCCCCGGGCTCCGACAATGCTCACATGCACGCTCATCGAACCCCTGCGGCAAATCTTGCCTTTTGCCCCTGACGGCAATGAGATAAGCGAAACCCATGACATTGACCGTTACCGATCTGGCCGTCACCCGTGGCGGCGTTCCCGTCCTCGAAGGTCTGAGCTTCACCCTTGCCTCTGGCAAGGCACTGATCCTGCGCGGCCCCAACGGCATCGGCAAGACGACACTGCTGCGGACGCTGGCCGGGTTGCAGCCGCCGTTGACCGGCCGGATCGAAGGCGCCGAAGACCGGATCGCCTATGCCGCCCATTCCGACGGGCTGAAACCGACACTGACGGTGACCGAGAACCTGACCTTCTGGGCCTCGGTCTTTGGCACGCCGGACATACAGCCCGCGCTGGACGCCTTTGACCTGAACGAACTGTCCGACCGGCACGCAGGCAACCTGTCGGCGGGGCAGAAGCGGCGGCTGGGGCTGGCACGGATGCTGGTCACCGGGCGGCCGATCTGGATGCTGGACGAACCTACGGTCTCGCTGGACCGGAACGCGGTTCAGATGTTTGCCGACGCGATACGCGCGCATCTGGGGCAGGGCGGTTCGGCCCTGATCGCCACCCATATCGACCTCGGCCTGGACGGAGAGGTTCTGGATGTCGGCCCCAACAAGGCCAAACCCAAACCCATCGACGATTTCGACGGAGGCTTCCTGTGATCGCCCTGCTGCTGCGCGACCTGAAACTGGCCTTCCGCGCGGGCGGAGGGTTTGGCCTTGGTCTGGCGTTTTTCCTGATCGTGACCGTGATGGTGCCCTTTGCGGTCGGCCCGCAATCTTCGCTGTTGTCAACCATCGCGCCGGGGGTGCTGTGGCTGGGCGCGCTGCTGGCCTGCCTGTTGTCGCTGGACCGCCTGCTGGCGCTGGATTGGGAGGACGGCTCGCTCGACCTACTGGCCACTGCACCGCTGCCGCTGGAATCGGTCGTCACCATCAAGGCGCTGGCGCACTGGATCACAACCGGCCTGCCGCTGGTGCTGGTGGCCCCGGTTCTGGGCGTGTTGCTGAACTTGCCGGTACCGGGGTTTTTCTGGCTGGTGGTGTCGCTGGGCGTCGGAACGCCCGCGCTCAGCGTTATCGGCACCTTTGGCGCCGCCCTGACCGTCGGGCTGAAACGCGGCGGGCTGCTCCTGTCGCTGCTGGTGCTGCCGCTTTATGTGCCGACGCTGATCTTTGGGGCCGAAGTCGCCCGGCGTGGCGCCACCGGCATGGATACGGCCACCCCGCTGATGATGCTGGCCGGGATCACCGCCGCCACCATCGCCCTGCTGCCCTTCGCCAGCGCCGCTGTATTGCGCGTCAATCTGCGATAACCGGCGCCCCGTTGATCAATGTCAATTGAGAATGACCCCGACTCGGACTAGATAAGCCCCATGTCAATCGCAACCAAAGCCAACGCCCTCTGGGAATATGCCAACCCCAAGAAATTTCTGGCCACGACCGAACGCGTGCTGCCATTCTTCTGGGTGACCTCCGCACTGTTTCTGGTGGTGGGCCTCGTTTGGGGCTTTTTCTTCACGCCCGATGACTACAAGCAGGGCTCGACCGTCAAGATCATCTATCTGCACGTGCCCTCGGCGCTGATGGCGATCAATTGCTGGCTGATGATGCTGGCGACCTCGCTTGTATGGCTGGTGCGCCGTCACCATGTCAGCGCGCTTGCCGCCCGCGCCGCAGCGCCCATCGGCATCGTGATGACGCTGATCGCGCTGGTCACCGGCGCGATCTGGGGCCAGCCGATGTGGGGCACCTGGTGGGAATGGGACCCGCGCCTGACCTCGTTCCTGATCCTGTTCCTGTTCTATCTTGGCTATATGGCGTTGTGGGAGGCGATCGAAGATCCCGACACCGCCGCCGATCTGACCTCGGTCCTGTGCCTGGTGGGGTCGGTTTTCGCGCTGCTCAGCCGCTATGCGGTGAACTTCTGGAACCAAGGCCTGCATCAGGGCGCCTCGGTGATGCGTGCCGCCGCCGTCACCGGCGCGGATACCGAGGAAAAGGTCAGCAACATCTTCTTCTACCCGCTGCTGATGTGCATCATCGGATTTGTGCTGCTGTTCATCGCGCTGGTTTTCTATCGCACCGGAACCGAGATCCGGGCACGGCGCATCAAGGCGCTGCTGGCACGTGAAAGGGTGAACGCATGATACCGGATCTGGGGAAATACGCAGATACCGTTCTGTCGGCCTATGCCGCCTCGTTGCTGCTGCTGATCGCTCTGGTGGTGTTTTCGGTGCTGCGCGGACGCAAGGTGCGGGCCGAGATGGAACAGGTCGAACAAAGGATGACCCGGAATGGCTAAGGTTTCGCCCCTGATGATGGCACCGCCGCTGATTTTCGGCGCTTTCGTTCTGCTGGCGATGATGCAGATGTTCCGCAGCGACAACAAGGACGAGCTGCCGACGGCACTGGCGGGCAAGCAGTCTCCGGCGGTCGAACTGACGCAACTGGGGGACAAGGAACTGTGGTCCGACGAAACCCTGCGGGACGGCAAGATCAAGCTGGTGAATTTCTGGGCCAGCTGGTGCGCGCCCTGCCGGGCCGAGCATCCCAACCTTGAGGCGCTGAAACAGGAGGGCATCACCGTCCTCGGCGCGAATTACAAGGACGACCCCGAAAACGCGCTCGCCTTCATGGAGGAACTGGGTGATCCCTATACCGCCGGCGGCGCGGCCGAGCAGTCCATGAACATCAACTGGGGCATCTATGGCGTTCCCGAGACCTTTCTGATCGATGGCGAGGGTCGCATCATCCTGCGCGTCGCCGGTCCGATCACGGAACGCGAACTGACCAGCCGCCTGCGCCCGGCGATGGAAAAGGCGATGGGCGGGTCCTAGTTCCGTTCTACAACCTGTACCCGCCTGACACGGTCAAGACTTCTCCGGTGATGAAGGCCGCCGCGTCCGATGCCAGGAACCTGACCGCGCGGGCCACGTCCTCCGGAACGCCGATCCTGCCAAGCGCCGTGTCCCTGACAAACGCCTCTGTCAGGTCGTCAGAGCGTGGCGCATCGGCGATGTTGATCGCCCCCGGGGCCACGGCATTCACGCGAATGCCATTCGGCCCCAGTTCCTTGGCCATCGCGCGGGTCCACAGGTTCAGCGCCGCCTTGCTGGCCCCATAAGTCACCGCGTCGCGTGGCGGCACTTCGGCGTTGATCGACGAGATGCTGACAATCGCGGCCCCCGGTTGCAGATGCGGCAGCGCAGCGGCCAGCAGCGCGGCGGGGGCCAGCAGGTTCAGATCAAGGATCGCGCGGTGACCCTCGGGGTTGAACCGCTCTTTGGGTGTTGTCGCCACCAGCCCCGCGTTGTTCACGATCACGTCGAGCCGCCCGAAACGCGCCAGCACTTGCGCGATCACGGCCTCGGGCTGGCCGGGGCATGTCAGATCGGACCGCAGGGGCAGGGCGTCATTGCCTGACAGCGCCTCGGCCGGTTCGGTTGCATGCCAGGTGAAGGCAATCTGATGATCCCGCCGCAGATCCTCGACAATCGCGCGCCCGATCCCGCGCGCGCCGCCTGTCACCAATGCGACTTTGGTCATCCGTTCCACTGCCCATGCTCTTGGTCTTCAAGCAAAGGTGATCCGCGCATTTGACCGATGTCAAGCGCACGGGCAGTGCGGGGCTTATCAATACGGGATTACTTTTCAGCCAGATGGAGATGACATGACAGATCAACCAAGCCTTTACAGCCAGCTGGGCGGCTATGACGCCATCGCGGCCTTCGTAGCGACATTGATGCCGAAACTGATGGGGGATGAGGTTCTGGGCCGGTTCTGGGCTCATCGTGGGCAGGACGGTATCGCTCGCGAACACCAGTTGTTGGTCGACTATCTTGTCGAAAAGACGGGCGGATCACTGCTCTATACCGGGCGCGACATGAAGGTGACGCATGTGGGAATGCGGATCAGCGAGGATGACTGGAACCGCTTTCTGGGCCATGCCGTGGATACCATGAATGCGCTGTCGATTCCGGCTGATCTGCAGGGGCAGATCGCCGATTTCGTGGGCGGCCTGAAAGGCGATATTGTCGAGGCCTGAATCCCGAATGAAAAAGACCACCAGCATGGCGCTGGTGGTCCTTGTTTTTGATATGAACCCTGCGGCTTAGCCAGCCTTGGCCAGGTTGCGCAGCACATAGTGCAGCACGCCGCCGTTTTCGATGTACTCGATCTCGGGCGCGGTATCGATGCGGCACTTCAGGGTGATGGTTTTTTCCGAACCGTCGCCATAGGTGATGGTGCAGGGCACCTCTTGCAGCGGCTGGATGGTGTCCAGACCGTGGATCGAGACGGTTTCATCACCCTTCAGGCCCAGCGTTTTGCGGTTGTCGCCGCCGGTGAATTCGAACGGGATGACGCCCATTCCGACCAGGTTCGAGCGGTGGATACGCTCAAAGCTTTCGGCGATCACGGCCTTGACGCCCAGCAGGGCCGTGCCCTTGGCCGCCCAGTCGCGCGAAGATCCCGCGCCATACTGCTCGCCACCGAACACCACCAGCGGCGTACCCTGTTCCTGATAGGCCATCGAGGCGTCGTAGATCGAGGTCTGTTCGCCATCGGGGCCATTGGTGTAACCGCCCTCGACGCCTTCCAGCATCTCGTTCTTGATGCGGATATTGGCGAAGGTGCCGCGCATCATGACCTCATGGTTGCCCCGGCGCGACCCGTACGAGTTGAACTCGCGCGGCTGCACCTGACGGTCGGTCAGGTATTTGCCCGCAGGCGTGTTGGTTGCGAAGGACCCGGCGGGCGAGATGTGGTCGGTGGTGACCATATCGCCCAGAACCGCCAGAACCTTGGCCCCTTCGATATTCGAAATGGTGCCCGGCTCATGCCCCATACCCTGGAAATAAGGCGGGTTCTGGATATAGGTCGAGGTCGGCGGCCAGTCATAGGTTTCCGCGTCGGTGGTCTCGACCCCCTGCCATTTCTCGTCGCCCTTGAAGACGTCGGCATATTTGGACTGGAACGCCTCGCGCGTGACGGTCTGTTCGACCAGTTCGGCCACTTCGGCCTGGGTCGGCCAGATGTCTTTCATAAAGACGTCATTGCCGTCCTTGTCCTGACCGATCGGTTCGGACGTCAGGTCGATATCCATGGTACCGGCCAACGCGTAAACGACAACCAGCGGCGGCGAGGCCAGATAGTTGGCGCGCACGTCGGGCGAGATACGGCCTTCGAAGTTGCGGTTGCCCGACAGCACCGAGGTGGCGACCAGATCGCCCTCGGCAATCGCCTCGGACAGTTCCTTCTGGATCGGACCCGAGTTGCCGATACAGGTGGTGCAGCCGTAGCCGACGAGGTTGAATCCGACCTTGTCCAGATCTTCCTGCAGGCCAGCGGCCTCAAGGTAGGCGGAAACAACCTGGCTTCCCGGTGCAAGCGAGGTTTTGACCCACGGCTTGCGGTTCAGACCCAACGCAGCCGCCTTGCGCGCCACCAGACCCGCACCGATCATCACATAGGGGTTCGAGGTGTTGGTGCACGAGGTGATCGAAGCAATCACGACCTTACCCGATTCCATGGTGTAGTCTTCGCCCTTGACGGCGACTTCCTTGCCCATGGGACGCTTGAAGGTCTGCTCCATTTCCTTGGTGAAGGCGGCCTTGGCATCGGTCAGCGCAACATAATCCTGCGGGCGCTTGGGGCCCGAGATCGCGGGAACGATGGTGCCCATGTCGAGGCTCAGGGTGTCGGTATAGATCGGTGCATAGTCCGCATCCCGCCAGAAACCGTTTTCCTTGGCATAGGCCTCGACCAATGCGATTCGGTCTTCGTCACGGCCGGTGTTGCGCAGATAGCGCAGGGTTTCGCCGTCGATCGGGAAGAAACCACAGGTCGCGCCGTATTCCGGTGCCATGTTGGCGATGGTGGCGCGGTCGGCCAGCGGCAGACGGTCCAGACCTTCGCCGTAGAACTCGACGAATTTGCCCACAACGCCTTTTTCGCGCAGCATTTCGACGACCTTCAGAACCAGGTCGGTGCCAGTAGTGCCTTCGACCAGATCACCGGTCAGCTCAAAACCGATCACTTCCGGGATCAGCATCGAGATCGGCTGACCCAGCATCGCGGCCTCGGCCTCGATGCCGCCGACGCCCCAGCCCAGAACGGCCATGCCGTTGACCATGGTGGTGTGGCTGTCGGTGCCGACCAGCGTGTCGGGATAGGCGACTTCTTCACCGCTCTGGTCGGTGTCGGTCCAGACGGTCTGGGCCAGATATTCCAGGTTCACCTGATGGCAGATGCCGGTTCCGGGGGGCACAACGCGGAAGTTGTTAAAGGCCGACTGGCCCCATTTCAGGAACTGGTACCGCTCCATGTTGCGTTCGTATTCCCGGTCCACGTTCATCTGGAACGCGCGCGGATTGCCGAACTCATCAATCATGACCGAGTGGTCGATGACCAGATCAACGGGGTTCAGCGGGTTGATCTTTTGGGCGTCGCCACCCAGGCCTTTGATACCGTCGCGCATCGCGGCCAGGTCGACGACCGCTGGAACGCCGGTGAAGTCCTGCATCAGAACCCGAGCCGGGCGATAGGCGATCTCGCGCGGGTTCTTGCCGCCGTTGGCACCCCATTCGGCAAACGCCTTGATGTCATCGACCGAGACAGAAAAACCGTCATCCTCGAACCGCAGCATGTTTTCCAGCACCACTTTCAGCGCTGCAGGCAGTTTCGAGAAATCCCCCAGACCGGCCTCTTGCGCGGCGGGGATCGAGTAATAAGAAACGGATTTACCATTCACGCTCAGGCTGCGGCGTGTCTTGGCGGTATCCTGTCCGACTTTGATGGGCATCGGGTGGCCTCCCTCTCAAATGACGTGGAATTTGGGATTCGCTGAAGGGTATCTGCATCACCCGGACGATTGGTTCAAGGTCCAAGACGCCGGGTGCGGCAATTTTTGTATACCATTGCACACATTTTTTGAGGCAGGCTTGAAATTCGTCTCAAGAAACCTTGATTGGTGATTGAACGGCAAGCGTTTTAAACCTTGAGAAACACCCCATCACATCGGGACCGACCATGCTCAAACCATCCGCCGCTGCCGTGCTGTTCTACCTTTCCGCCATCTCGCCCGCCTGGGCCGGGGATAATCCGGTCGTGGTCGAACTGTTCACCTCGCAAGGGTGCTCGTCCTGCCCGCCGGCGGACAGGATCATGCATGATCTGGCCAAACGCGACGATGTGATCGGTCTGGCCCTGCATGTGGACTATTGGGATTATATCGGCTGGAAGGATGAATATGCCGATCCCGCGCATACCCTGCGCCAAAAGGCCTATGCCCGCGAAGGCGGCCGCTCGATGATCTATACGCCGCAGATGGTGGTCAACGGCCAGCATGACGTGGTGGGGGCCAAGGGCCGCGAACTGGACCGGCTGATCGAAGCCCACGGCGCGCGGCCGGATGTGGCCAGCGTGTCGGTGACGCGCACCGGCGGCAATCTGACCATCGATGTCACGCCGCTGAACCTGCCGGCGGGCGCAAGTTACGATATCCAGGTCGTCCAGTATTCACCGCTGCGCCAGGTATCGATCACGCGCGGAGAGCTTGCGGGCCATGATCTGGACTATGCCAATGTGGTGGAAAGCTGGCGCGTTGCGGGGCAATGGGACGGCGCGGCGGACGCGACATTTTCGGCGGCGCTCGACTCCGATCATCCAGCCATCGTCCTGGTGCAGCACGCCGATCACGGGCCGATCATCGCCTCCGCCCGGGCCGAGTGATCAGGGCATGTCCTCGGGCTGCACGCCCAGACCGTTCCATGCTTTCCAGCGCCGGTGTATCCAGAACCACTGACCCATATGCTGACGCACCATCGCTTCGAGATCGTCATTGATGAACTGCGTCATGGTCTTTGCGTCGGAATGCGGCACCGGGTCATGCAGAACGATTTCGAAATCGGCACCGTTGGGCTGGCGAACGGCATAGCAGGGAATCATCACCGCATCGTATTTGATCGCCAGTTCGGCGTTGAGAACCGAGGTGACCGCGGGTTTGCCAAAAAACGTCAGCTCTTCGCCGCCATGCGCATGCAGGTCCGATACGATCGCGATGATGCCGCCCTGTTTCAATGACCGCACCATTTCCATCATCCCGCGCCGGCCCTGTTCGAACATCGGCTCACCGGTGCGGTGAAAGGCATCCACATACATCTCGTTGAAATAAGGGTTTGCCATGCGGCGATACAGGCATCCGATGGGTTTGCCGCTGCGGGCCTGCAACGCGATGCGGGCGGCAAGATAATGCCCGAAATGGGCGGTGATCATCATCAGCGGCCGCCCTTCGGCCACCGCCTGTTCAAAGGCCGCGACGCCCGAACCCGACACCTTGGCATTCCTTTGGCGATCGGTGAAATCCTCGGGCGAAAAATGCTCCATGATTGCGCGCCCGGCATTGTCCGGCACCTGCCGGCAGATCCGGTCGACCTCGGCGGGCGGCAGGTCGGGACAAGTGAGTTTCAGGTTCTTTTCCACCCGTTTTCGGAACCCGATCAGCGGCGAAAGGCGGCGCACCATCGCACCCATCGTTGCCAGCCGGCGCTCATAGGGCAACAGATGCATGGCGCCGATCACGCCCTTCAGAAACAGATTGGCGGCATAGTATTTGCCAAGCTCAACTCGGCCGAGTTCCGATTTTTCGACGGGCATTTAGGGGTCTCACCGCTGTTGCGTTTCGCGATGCCAGACATACAGACCCGCCCCCGCGATCACAAGCGTGCCAAGAACTGTCCACAGATCTGGATATTCCGCAAAGAACAGCACGCTCCACACGGCGGCAAAGCCCAGGCCGGAATAGGCATAGGGCGCCAGCATCGCCGCTTCGCCCCGGCTGAAGGCGCGGATCAGGAACATCTGCCCCAGCGTGCCGAACCCCGCGACCAGCACGACCAGGGCCCAGCCCGATGCTTCGGGCATCCGCCATTGCCCCGGTGCAATCAGGCTCAGCAACACGGTGCCCACCAGCCCGGTATAGAACAGCGAGGTCCACGGGTCCTCGTCAGGGCCGACGCGCCGGGTCAGCAGGGCATAGGCCGAATAACAGATGGCCGCGCCGATGGGAAAGAGCGCGGCCGGCTGGAACACCGACGAACCGGGGCGGATCACCAGCGCCGCGCCCAGCACGGCGACCGCAATCCCGGTGATCCGGCGTGGCCCCAGCGGCTCGCGCAGAAAAAGCGCCGCGCCCAGTGTGATCAGCACCGGGTTTATCGACATCAACGCCGCCGCATCGGTCAGGGGAATGCGGCTGAGTCCGACAAAGAAAAATCCGGTCGCCCCCATCAGCAGCAGCGAGCGCAGCAGTTGCAGAACCGGATAGCGGGTACGCACGATCCATCGCAGGCGCGGCAGCACCAGCAACAGCACCACCAGCATCTGCCCGGCATAGCGCACCCAAAGCGCCGACAGCACTCCGATTTGCGGGGCCAGCGCCTTGACCGAGGCATCCATCAGCGAAAAGCACAGGATCGCCAGCACCATGAACAGGATGGCGCGGCCCGCTCCGGCGCTCAAGCCGGGTCTCCGATTCGGGGCAGAGGAAGGGCGGATGGCATGGCGCTTGATAGGCCGGTGCGAGCGGCTGGTCCATCCATCCGTTCCGAAAATGCCGCAGCGTTCCTGACGCGGGGTCAGGCTGCCTCTTCCGTCTCGGGGACGATCAGCGTGATTGCGCCGTCCTCGGTCAGGGCCCGGATCGCGCCCACGATCTCGGCCATGGCCTGTTCCGCCTCGACCTGCCTGACCATGCCGCGCTCACCGATTTCCTCGCGCAGGTTGTCCGCCAGCCGGCCGGACATGTTCGCCAGCAGAAACTCCGCCGCCGCCCGGTCACCTTCGGTTTCCGCCCCGGCCAGGGCGGTGACCAGAACCGGCTGTTCGGCCCCCCGTACCACGGTGGCGACATCGCGCGGTACGATTCGGTTCGGAATATGGGCGAACGTAAAGATCTCCCGGCGCACATTGGTGGCGAATTCCGCATCCTCCTCGTCCAGCGCGCTCAACAGCCCGTCGCGAGTGCTGGCCGCCGACTGGTTGAGAATTGCGCCGACCCGCGCCTCGGGTCCGTCCTTGAACGCGGGGACCGGCCTTTGGTCCAGTTGCGTGGCCAGCGACCAGCCGATCCGATCGACGGCCTCGGGCGTTACATTTCCGGTCTGCGACACCGCATAGGTGATGCGTCGCGCCACCGGACCCGGCAGGCATCCCAGCAGGGCGGCGGCCTTGGGCGTGTCGAGCTTGGACAGCATGACCGCCGCCACCTCGGTGCTTTCCGCCTGCGCCATTTTGGCCAGTTCCGCCGCCTCAAGCGCCCGCAGTCGTTGCCAGGGGTCGCCGATCTGGCGCACCCCGGCCTGCTTGCGCAGACGCGCCGCCGTACTTGCGCCGATCTTGCCGGTCATCGCGTCCAGCGCCCCGGCCAGCCCGTGCGGAAAGGACAGACCGATCCCCTCCAGCGCTTCAGCGAACTCATGCGCGACGGCGTCAAGAGTC
Organism: Ruegeria sp. AF8; assembly: GCF_056541825.1. Lineage (NCBI taxonomy): Bacteria > Pseudomonadati > Pseudomonadota > Alphaproteobacteria > Rhodobacterales > Roseobacteraceae > Ruegeria > Ruegeria sp. AF8. The sequence continues at coordinate 774,565 of NZ_JBQFYW010000001.1, forward strand.
ACCCGATCCACCAGCCCCATGCGCCCCATCTGCTGCGTCAGCCGGTCCTGCAATTCGTCCGGCAAGTCCTCCAGCGGGATTTCGGCGCCCTGGCTGAGCAAAAGCCGCACCACCACGGCCGCTTTCTGGATATTGGAAAGCTTCCTCGGAACCCGGCGTTCCGCTATTCCCTCCGGTTCCGTGGCCGGCGCGCGCTGCCCGCCGGCGGCCACCCGTGCCAATGCGCTGCTGTTCTGCATCGTCTGCGTCACCCAATAGTCGACTTCCGCAGTCAGGCTAGCCGAACACGGGTAAAGAAAGGCTGAACCTCAATAGCTGTAAGTGAACCCCGACCGGATCGCCTCGCGCAGCGAGGTTTCGGGCCAGGTGCCTTCTCCGCCCCGCGCCGTGATCTCTTTCCACTGTTCGATGGCCAGCTCGGTGTTTCCTTCGGCAACGAACCCTTGCCCCATATAGCTGCGGGCCAGAAGGTTGTCGGGATTGGTGGCGATGGCCCTTTGATAATAGGTATTGGCCAGGTCCGCCCGGCCCATCTTGCGATAGGTAAAGCCCCAATATGTCAGAACCCGGTCGTCGTTCTGATCGCTCATCACCCGCAGGACGTTCTGCGCATGCTCCAGCTGCCCGTCATAGGCAAGCTCGCGCGCGGCCTCGTAAAGCTCGTCATCGGTAAAGTTGGTCTGGCTGGGTTTGACGCATTTCTGCCGGTCCACGTCCCAGACCCGTCCGAACAGGCACTTCTTGGTAGTCTTCGTCGTCTTTGGCGGGCTGCCGCTGCCACCGCTGGCGGCAAGGGCCATGTCGGGGGCAAAGGCAAATCCCGAAAGGGCAACGGCAGTCACGATCAGCAGGCGCATCAGAAATCTCCGGTCAATAATCCGTTCTCAGATCAAATAGCCCAAAGGCAAAAAAAGCGAGCCACCGATGGCCCGCTTTCTTTCAAACTTCGGTGAGGCGCAGTTCAACTGGTGACCTCTTTCACGCAGCTCTGGCTTTCGCTGTCCCAGACCGTTCCGGGAACACAGGACTGTGTCTGCTGCTGGTGTTTGTCGCAGGCCAGAACGACCGATGCCGACAGCCCGAAAACCACGGCGCAAGCTAGCGTCTTGAACGTCATCGCGTTTCTCCTGTCTTGACTTGCCCCGCCATCATACCCGGTTTTGGCCGTTCTGGCAAAACAACAAGGCCCGGATCACGCCTGCGATCCGGGCCTTGGTCTTTAACATCCGAGCGTTGATCGGTTAGTCACGGAAAACGCGGGCGAAAATCGTATCCACGTGCTTGGTGTGATAGCCCAGATCGAATTTTTCCTCGATCTCAGCAGGGCTCAGCGCGGCGGTCACCTCGGGATCACCCAGCAACTCGGTCTTGAAATCCTTGCCCTGTTCCCAGACCTTCATCGCGTTGCGCTGCACCAGACGATAGGCGTCCTCGCGGCTCACGCCCGCCTGCGTCAGCGCCAGCAAGACCCGCTGGCTCATCACCAGGCCCCGGAACTTGTTCATGTTGGCCAGCATATTGTCGGGGTAGATGACAAGATTTTCGATCACGCCGGCCAGACGGTTCAGCGCGAAATCCAGAGTCACGGTGGCGTCCGGACCGATGCCGCGTTCCACCGACGAGTGCGAGATATCGCGCTCGTGCCACAGCGCCACATTCTCCATCGCCGGGATCACCGCCATGCGCACCAGGCGGGCGAGGCCGGTCAGGTTCTCGGTCAGAACCGGGTTGCGCTTGTGTGGCATCGCCGACGAGCCCTTCTGGCCCTTGGAGAAAAACTCTTCCGCCTCCAGAACCTCGGTCCGCTGCATGTGGCGGATCTCCACGGCAATATTCTCGATCGAGCTGGCAATGACCCCCAGCGTCGCAAAGAACATCGCGTGCCGGTCGCGCGGGATCACCTGAGTTGAAATCGGCTCGGGCCGCAGACCCAGCTTGTCACAGACATGCTCCTCGACCGCCGGGTCGATATTGGCGAATGTGCCCACCGCGCCCGAAATGGCGCCGGTCGCCACTTCCCACCGCGCCTTTTCCAGCCGGTTCTTGTTGCGGTCCATCTCGGCATAGAAGCGGGCAAAGGTCAGCCCCATCGTCGTCGGCTCGGCATGGATGCCGTGGCTGCGGCCGATGCGGACGGTGTCCTTGTGTTCATGCGCGCGCTTTTTCAGCGCCGCCAGCACCTTGTCCATATCCGCCAGCAGGATGTCGGCGGCGCGCACCAGCTGGATGTTCAGCGTGGTGTCCAGCACGTCCGACGAGGTCATGCCCTGGTGCACGAAACGCGCATCCTCCGATCCGATATGTTCGGCAAGATGGGTCAGAAACGCGATCACGTCATGCTTGGTGACGGCCTCGATCTCGTCGATCCGCGCCACGTCGAATTCCACGTCCCTGGCTTTCCACACGGCCTGCGCGTTTTCCTTCGGGATCACACCCAACTCGGCCTGCGCGTCACAGGCATGGGCCTCGATCTCGTACCAGATGCGGAACTTGGTCTCGGGCGACCAGATGGCGACCATTTCGGGGCGGGAATAGCGTGGGATCATTGGCAGCGGCACCTTTTTGTGATTGGCATGGGGCGTTGGCGCGGGTCATAAACCCGCGCGCGCATGTCGACAAGGCAGGAGAGCGGGAATGAGACGGTTTGCCCTGATTTTGACGCTGTTGCCCGCGGCACTGGCCGCCGAAGAGTTCCGGCGGCTGGACGGTGATGAAATTCTCGAGGCGCTCTCGGGCCGCAAGCTGATCTATGACGGCGGCGCCACGCAGAGTTTCGACCCGTCGATGTCCACGCTCTATGTCTCGAACGGGCCCAGCACCGGCAGGTGGGCGGTGCGCGACGGCCAGTATTGTTCGGCCTGGCCGCCCTCGGACCTGTGGGCGTGCTACGATGTTGAAAGGGACGGGGACAGAATCCGCTTTATCGGGCAGGGCGGGGATCTCACGGACGGAGAGTACATGCAGTGACCGGACCGGAACGCATCGAGGATTTCGCGGGCGAATGGCGTCTGGAACGGGTGATCGACGACCGCGTTTCAGGCCAGACCCTGCATGCCGACGGGGTCGCGACGCTGCGTCGCAGCGCAGACGGATATGTTTATGATGAAGAGGTTACGCTGCGCATTCCCGGCCAGCAGCCCATGCGCGGCACGCGCCGCTACCTGTGGCGGGGCACAGCCGCCCAAATTGCGGTTCATTTCGAAGATGGCCGTTATTTCCATGGCTTGACGCTTGGTCAGGTAAACCCGGCCGACCACCACGATTGCCCGCCCGACAGCTATGACGCGGCCTATGATTTCTCCCGCTGGCCCCGCTGGAACGTTTGCTGGACGGTTTCGGGGCCGCGCAAATCCTATGAAATGAGAACAGAATTCTCGCGCCGATAGCGTAAACTTCTTGCAGCAGGCGGCCTGAATGGGCATTGCTGTATGCCAATAACGGATTGATATGGGAGACCATAATATGAACATGAGTGTTCTGGCCGACGCAATCGGCCCGCGCGAAGGAACGGCCCTGCGGGTCAAACAAGTGGTTCTGGTGGCGCTGGGCATCGTTGCCCTGGCAATTGCCGCCAAGATCAAGGTGCCTATGTGGCCGGTTCCGATCACCATGGGAACCTTCGCCGTTCTCTCGATCGGCACCGCATATGGCGCGCGTCTGGGCCTTGTGACCATGCTGGGCTATCTGCTGGTCGGCGCGTTGGGCTTTGATGTGTTTGCCGGCTCTTCAGCCGAGAAATACGGCCTGACTTACATGATGGGCGGCACTGGCGGCTATCTGGTGGGCTACCTGCTGGCCACGGTTCTTCTGGGCGCGCTGGCCGCGCGCGGCTGGGACCGCTCGTTTGGCAGGATGGCGCTGGCGCTGGTTCTGGCAAATGTGCTGATCTACGTTCCCGGCCTGCTGTGGCTGGGCCAGCTTTATGGCTGGGACAAGCCGATCCTGGAATGGGGCCTGACGCCGTTCCTGGTGGGTGACGCGATCAAGCTGGTATTGGCGGCCCTGCTGATCCCCGCGCTGTGGAAACTGGTGGGCGACGCCCGCGGCTAAGCCCTTTTGCAATCTGATCGAAAGGCCCGGAACGACGTTCCGGGCCTTTGTCGTTTGATCTGCTTTTTCGCGGTTTTCCGGCGACTCGTGTGGGTTGACCGGAAATTTGTGGGCGCAACAACCCAAATTATTCCCCGCCGCCCTTGTGCGCCTTTCTCTTTACAAAACTCATCCGGCTTATGAATGTCATACCCAATGTAGCGAAAGTGAGAGAGATGTTTGAGATTGCGAATGTCGTCCGGGCCTGCGCCGTTTCGGCGATGCTGGTCCCGCTGGCCGCAAAGGCGGACATGCCTGTGACCTATAAATCCGACGGCCAATCCCTGTTTCGGATCAGCGCTCCGGATTTCTGGCAGGTCCGGGCGGGTGGCCCCCGCACAATATCGCCTCCGGACTCGGACGAGGAGCGCCTGATAAACCGGGTAATCGGGTTTGAGCCGGTGGCCGAAACAGGTGTCTGGGTCGGGTTCATGTCTCCGAATGGCGTCGCCAACTTTGAACAGGCCCGCGCCTATCTTTCAAATATCGGCAAATCGGTGGTCACCAATCCCGAGGTTCAGACTGAATCCCGCCTACGCATCGGTGGATTGCCTGCAGAGAAATTTGCCGGAACCGGTGAACGGGATGGCCGGACCGTCAATTTCACGGCCTTGCTGATCGACCTGCCCGGCGACCGGGTCGCGATTTCGCTGGCGGTCATTGAGGCTGGCGCAAATCCCGAACTCGTTTCGGATATCAACGCCATTTATGGCTCGTTTCGCTCGATGCGCTGAAGGAGGGATAAATGGCGACGTTGATCAAAAGACTAACGCTGCTGGTCGGAGGCGGTGTTGCGGCGATCACCCTGGCGGCATGTGATCCTAACGCCAACGTCTCGGTCGGTGGGGGGATTTACTACGATTCGATGCTGTGGAACGACTATTACTACGGTTATCCCCGCCCGCCGCGCCCGGATCGGCCCAAACCCGAGCATCCGATCGCCCGCCCGCCGGTTGCCAAGCCGCCGATTCACAGACCTCCGACAGCCCGACCGCTTCCCGCGCGCCCACGATGACGCCGGATCGCGTGTCAGGTGCCGAGGGTGCCCGTCTTTGCGCGGGTAGGAGGGTGGTCCTCCAGTACCGTGGTCACATGCGATGAGCCCTCCAGTGTCCGGTGCACCGGGCATTTGTCGGCAATTTCCAACAGCTTCTGTCGTTGTTCCGCGTCCAGCGGACCGTCAAGGCGGATTCTCCGGTCGAAATGGTCGATTTTGTTGGCCGTTTTCAGACCGGCATCCTGAGCATGCACTTTGTTGTGGCTGACATCGACGCTGATGCCCTTCAGCGGCCATTGCTTGCGCCGCGCATACATCCGGATCGTCATCGAGGTACAGGCCCCCAACCCGGCGGCCAGATACCCATAGGGCGACATGCCTTTGTCGGTTCCACCATAGGCAACCGGCTCGTCCGCCAGTGTGTGGTGCTCCGGGCCCGACTGCACATCCTGCAGAAAGCCGTTTGCATCGGCCTCGGTCACGCGCACAATCCCCTCGGGCGCACCCGGCGGCGGGGCGGGCGGTTTCAGGGTGATATAGCGCGACACCCAGGCCGCGATGACATCGGCCGCGTATTCGGCATCGGCAGGGCGGGTGATCAGGTGATCGGCATCGTCCAGCGTGACAAAGCTCTTGGGATGTTTCGCGGCCAGGAAAATCGTGCCAGCATTGTCGATGCTGACCGTTTCATCCCGCGGCGCGTGCAGGACCAGAAGGGCTGCGTTCAGCCCGGCAATGGCCGGGGTCAGCGCGGTTTCCGAGATATCGTCCACAAAGGCCTTGCCGATGCGGAAGGGACGTCCGCCCAGCGACACCTCGGCGGCGCCCTGCCGCCGGATTTCCGGCAGTGCGGCCTCGAAATGGTGGGCGACGTGGCCCGGATCGGCGGGCGCGCCCAGCGTCACCACCGCCTTGACCGACGGGATGCCTGCCCGTGCGCGCAACACGGCAGCACCGCCAAGCGAATGGCCGATCAGCAGGGCGGGGGCCATGTGGCGCCCGGCCAGATACTGCGCGGCGGCAATCAGATCCTCGACATTCGAGGTAAAGGTTGTGTTGGCAAACTCGCCCCCCGAATGGCCCAGCCCGGTAAAGTCAAAACGGAACACCGCGATGCCCATCGCCGACAGCCGCGCCGAGATACGCCGCGCCGCCGGAATGTCCTTGGAACAGGTAAAGCAATGGGCAAACACGGCGGTCGACAATACCGGGCCATCGGGCAGATCCAGGCGCGCGGCCAGTTGGCTGCCGTCATGGCCAGCAAAGGTAATGCGTTCGGTGGGCATGGGTATTCTCCTGACTCGTCGGTCACAGAGTGGGCGCGACCACGCCACGCCACAACCCGTTTGACACCCGCCTCACGCGGAGGTGACATGTTGCGTTCGTTCGTTACGACGCGCCCATCAGGGCCGGATCGAACGGATAGGTCGTCAGGTTTTCATACCCGTCCTCGGTGATCAGCACCTGATCCTCCAGCTTGATCGTGAAATCCCCGCCGACTTCGCCGACGCAGGCCTCGACACACAACACCATGCCCGGCTGCAGCGGATAGTCATAGGCGCCCTCGACCGCCTGATCGGGATAGGCGACCAGAGGCCACTCATCGCACAGGCCCACGCCATGCATCAGACAGCCGTATTTCTGGGCCTGGAACTTGTCATCCAGCCGATGCGCATTGGCGGTCAGTTCCGGGATGGTCACGCCGGGCTTCAGCATCTCCATATTGGTCATGATGTGCTCTTGCGCGTGCTGCATGGCATAGATCATGTCGGGGCGCGGCTTTTCGTCCCCGATCCACCAGCTGCGCGAGATGTCGATGCAGATGCCGTATGAGCCGATGAGGTCGGTATCGAAGGAGATGATCTCGTTCTTCTGGGTGATGCGCGGCCCGCATTCCTGAAACCACGGGTTGGTGCGCGGCCCCGAGGCCAGCAGGCGGGTCTCGATCCACTCGCCGCCGCGCTTGATGTTCTCGGCGTGCAGCACGGCCCAGATATCGTCTTCGCAGGTCTTGCCGTTGCCGACATTGGCGCGGGCGAATTCTTCCATCGCACGCACGGATGTTTCGCAGGCGTGGTGGGCGCAGCGCATGGCCAGGATCTCGTCGGCGCCCTTGACGGCACGGGTCTTTTCGGTGACCTCTTCGCCTTCCATGATTTCGAAGCCCTGCGCCTCAAGCGCGCGCAGGCCGTGCAGCATGATCTTGTCCACGGCGAGCCGCATGTTGCCGCCGCCATGCTCCTCGATCAGGATGCGGATTTCGTTCGACAGCTTGTCGGCGGCCACATCCACCTTGTCGCCCCGGTCGAAATAGAACAGGTCGGCGCCCGAGCGCTGCTCGCGCACAAGCGGGTTGAAGGTGGAAAGAAATGGCGACTGTTTATAGTCCCAGATCACCATGTAGCCATCGGCGCACAGCAGCAAAGCCCGGAACGGGTTATGCGTGTTCCAGAGCTGCATGTTGGTGCTGTCGGTGGCGTAGCGGATGTTGAGCGGGTCGAACATCAGCAGCCCGCCATAACCGCGATCGACGATGGCCTGTGTCAGCCGCTTCCAGCGATGCTCGCGCATCCGTTCGAGATTGGGCAGTTCCAGCCCCGCCGCCGCCCATTCCGCAAAGGCAAGCTGGGTCGGGCCGATCTCGACCCGGTCATTGTCGTTGGGTGTGCCGTCCCCCAGGGCTGCGCCTCTGGTGGGGTCGATCTTGCGGGTGTCGCGGTAATGCGTGTTCAATGCGTATCTCCCGGTTTGCCGGTGCAGCCTGCGTGTTCCAGGTTGCGGGGTCGCCAAGGTTTGCGACCGGCAAATCGTCGTTTTTCGACCGACAGGCGGCAATTTGAATGTTAGGCCGAAAAAATGATGGAAATACTTCAGAAAACGATTCCCTATGATCCGCTGGTCAAAAGACCGCTTCCGGGAATTCAGCCGTTGCAGATTCAGGACTGGCTGCACCGGGACGATGTCTTTGCCGCCCAGATGGCCCGGCGCGAGGCGCTTTTGTCGGATCGCCGGTCCCGGGTTCTGGCACTTGACGAAAGTGCTCTTCCGGCGGCGCGGGAATTGCTCGATCTGGTGCTGGCGCAGGCCTATCCGGACGCTTGCGACCACGCCTTGCGGCCGGATGGGGTGCGGGTCGGTATCGACCGGGCCGATCCGCTGGGAACCCTGTGCAGACTGGTTCAGGAGGATTTCTGTATCCTCCAGAAATGCGGCGGCGAACACATCCTGACCGGTGCCATCCTGTGTTTCCCCGCAAGCTGGACCTTGTCGGAAAAATTCATGCGCCCGCTGATTGCGATTCACGACCCGGTGGCGCAATACGATGACGGCATCGCCAAACGTGTGCAGCGCCTGTTTGACGGCATCCAGCCTGGCAGGCCGCTCTGGCGCCACAACGCTCTTTGGTATGACGACGCCGAGCTTTACCAACCCCGCCGCGCCAATGCGCCGCGCCTGGCGCGCAACCGCTCGCATGCGAATTTTCTGCGCAGCGAGCGTCAATGCCTGCTGCGTCTGCCGCAAAGCCGGGCCGTGGTGTTTTCAATCCACACTTACGTAGTGGCGGCCGAAAGACTTCAGCGGCCGTCCTGACCTCAGATTCCGAGGGCGGACGCCAATTCTGTGAAAGATCCGGTCGCCTTCAACGTCACGATGGCCGAGGTATAGGACAGAACCTGCGTATTCAGACGAAAATCCTCGCCCCTGATCAGGTTGACGGCGGCCAGAGAAACCGCGACCGGAGTTGCCAAATACGCAACAACTCCGGTCATGCACCAACTGGTCAACCTTTGTAGATCATTGGAAAGGGCCTCTTTCGGGCTTGTGTCGTCCTTTGCCTCATGATCCGGGACTGCTCGAAAGGTCAGGGCCAGAACTTGATCATCGAATGGTTTGGTAATGTCTTGGTGTTTCCCGGCGGTCTTGTGGCCATCGCCTGTCCGGCCCCGCATCGAGATAATCTCGGCATTGTCATTGTCCGGCATTCCCGGCGAGAACGGACCGCAGACCGCGCCAAACATCTGTCGGCGGCTGCGCGAACTCTGCGGGGCAAGGTTGGCGAAGGCGCTCATGAACTGGTCGACCGTCAGGATCGCGTTCGGCGACAGCCATTCGATCAGCGCCGAAGGTTGTACAGCGACCAGCCGGTACAAGATCACCACCAGCATCATTTCCGAAAGTTCCCGGTCGTCCAGCAGGTCCGAAACCGGAGACATCGAAATCACCAACCTGTTTTGCGGCGCCGGAGCCGCAAGCGCCAATGCGCTTTTTAGTCCCGCGATCCGGTCAAGACGCCGGTACCTGGGTTCCTGGGCCGAGACGTCGGATTCCAGGTGCATACGGATCAGGTATTGACCCGATACGATACGCGCATCATGGGGTCCCATCAGCGAGCGTCGCTCGATGGTGTGCCCGTAATCCTTCAGTGTCGTGGCGGCGATGCGGCTAAACTCATCCAGCGCTCCTTCGATGCCACCTTCGAATATAAGGCCACCGTGATACTTGCCGTTCTGTGTCAAGGACAGAATCCTCCTATGCGTGCATCGCCAGAATCAAGACTACTGCACGATGTGGGGGAAAGTTAGACCGAATTTCAACTTTCGAAATGGAACTTCTGGATTGATCACGGATTGGAAACCACAAGACTTAGGGGTTTCGGGAGAATTTTCAGATTCAATGTGGCGAATGTGTGGCGTGGCTCAAGCGCACAGATTCGTCATCCATCGATTCGCGCCGCCATTATGGCAATCGCCTTCTGGTAGACGGTGGCACCGTTCCACTGTTCGATCACCGCAAAGTTCGGCTCACCCGGCTGGTATCCGCGTCCGGGCTTCCAGCCCTTCTGGCGCAGGAAATTTGCGGTCGATGCCAGCGCATCGGTCATGTTGTAGAAATCGACCTGGCCGTCGCCGGTCGCGTCCACGCCATAGGTCAGCGCGTTGCCGGGTAGAAATTGCGTATGCCCAAGTTCGCCATGTTTTGCGCCTTTTGTCGCCACCGAGATCGACCCCTGATCGACCAGTTTCAATGCGCCGATTGCATGCGGGATGAAAAAATCCGAGCGTCTGCAATCATAGGCCAGTGTTGTGATTGCGGAAACAACGGGACTGTCGCCCATAAACCTTCCAAATCCGGTTTCCATGCCGTGAATGGCGATCAGAATACCCGCCGGCACGCCGTATTGCTGTTCCAGCACCGCGTAATATTCCACGTTCGCCGCCTTCCGTTTGCGGCCCTGCGCCACTATGACATCCGCGCCGCGCACCTGCATGAACTTGTCGAGCGAATACCTGAAACTTTTCTGGTTCCGGTCCGCCGCGATGGTGCGGGTGGCATAGCGGGTCTGCGCCAGGGCGTTCAGCCCTTTCTTGCGCACGCCCGCGCGTTTCGCCTCTGCGGCGAAATCCTTTTTCCAGGCCTCGAACCCTGATCCGGTATTGCCGCAGGGCGCGGCCTGCGCTGCCGCCGGAAGCAGGCTCACCGCGAACAGGGCGGCGAGTGTCGCCGGGCGCATGGAAAATCCTTCGGCCCGGGTGAGCGGCGGAGTGCGGACCGGGTTGTACAAAATGGACAACAGTGCCTGCAAAGCCGGTACAATTCGAACAGCTCGGCTCCGCGCAGGAGAAATTTTCGGGTAGGCACCAGGCAGGCAAGGCAATGTCATGAAACAGTTCCATAGCTTGAATCCGTGATCAAGCGTATCGGCGCGCCCGCAAAGGTCAAATGAAAAAGGGCGCCCCTGCGGACGCCCTTTGGATCAAAGCCGGTTGCCGGATCAGCAGCTGTAATACATGCCGAATTCGACCGGGTGCGGGGTGTGTTCGTACTGGTGAACCTCTTCCATCTTCAGCGCGATATAGCCGTCGATCTGGTCCTTGGTGAACACGTCGCCCTGCAGCAGGAAGTCATGATCCGCCGCCAGACAGTCCAGCGCTTCGCGCAGGCTGCCGCACACGGTCGGGATGCCTTCCAGCTCTTCCGCCGGCAGGTCGTACAGGTTCTTGTCCATGGCTTCGCCCGGATCGATCTTGTTCTTGATACCGTCCAGACCGGCCATTAGCAGCGCGGCAAAGCACAAGTATGGGTTCGCCGACGGATCGGGGAAGCGGGCCTCGACGCGCTTGGCTTTCGGGCTTTCGGTCCACGGAATACGGACACAACCCGAACGGTTGCGGGCCGAATAGGCGCGCAGAACCGGCGCTTCGAAACCGGGGATCAGGCGCTTGTACGAGTTGGTGCCGGGGTTGGTGAAGGCGTTCAGCGTCTTTGCGTGCTTGAGAATGCCACCGATGAACCACAGCGCCTCGTCCGACAGGTCGGCATATTTGTCGCCGGCAAAAAGCGGTTTGCCGTCTTTCCAGATCGACATGTTCACATGCATGCCCGAGCCGTTGTCACCATAGATCGGTTTGGGCATGAACGTGGCGGACTTGCCGTAGGCATGGGCCACGTTGTGAATGACGTATTTGTACTTTTGCAGTTCATCCGCCTGTTTGGTCAGCGTGCCGAAAATCAGACCCAGCTCGTGCTGGCAGGATGCAACCTCGTGGTGATGCTTGTCGACCTTCATGCCCAGACGTTTCATCGTCGAGAGCATTTCCGAGCGCAGGTCCTGTGCCTCGTCGGTCGGGTTGACAGGAAAATACCCGCCCTTAAGCCCGGGGCGGTGCCCCATGTTGCCCATCTCGTATTCGGTGTCGGTGTTCCAGGACGCGTCGGTCGCGTCCACTTCGTAGGACACCTTGTTGATCGAGTTCGAGAAGCGCACGTCGTCAAACAGGAAAAATTCGGCCTCGGGGCCCATATAGGCCACATCGCCGATGCCCGATGCCTTCAGATAGGCCTCGGCCTTTTGCGCGGTGCCGCGCGGGTCACGCTCGTAGGGCTCGCCGGTGTCGGGTTCCACCACGGTGCAGTGGATGCTGACGGTTTTTTCGGCATAAAACGGATCGACGTACGCGCTGTCCGTGTCGGGCATCAGCTTCATGTCGGATGCTTCGATCGACTTCCAGCCGGCGATGGACGAGCCGTCGAACATGAAACCTTCATCCAGAAAGTCTTCGTCCACCAGATCGGACACGATGGTTACGTGCTGGAGTTTGCCGCGCGGGTCGGTGAAGCGGATGTCGACATATTCGGCACCCTCATCCTTGATCAGCTGAAGAACTGCGTCCTTGCTCATTCTATTTGTCCTCTGTTTGAGATCTCGGTATTTTTTACAGCGCGTCCGAGCCGGATTCGCCGGTGCGGATGCGGATGGCTTGTTCGACGGGCGAGACAAAGATCTTGCCATCCCCGATCTTGTTGGTCTTCGCGGCCCCAATGATTGCCTCGACGGCGGAGTCGACCTGGTCGTCGTCGAGCACGACCTCGATCTTCACCTTGGGCAGAAAATCGACGACATACTCGGCGCCGCGATACAGCTCGGTATGGCCCTTCTGGCGGCCAAAGCCCTTGACCTCGATTACGCTCAGGCCCTGAACGCCCACGTCCTGCAGTGCTTCTTTGACCTCGTCCAGCTTGAATGGCTTGATGATGGCTTCGATCTTCTTCATCCGAGTCCCCTCGCAATCTTGTCAGGTCGGCTCAGATCACGTCTAAGATCGGGCGGCAATGTGTTTGTGGAAATGCGCCGGGTCCGGTGCGGTCAAACCGGGGGCGCGATTAAATTTTGACCGAAGCGCACAAAAAATTTGCAAAACTGAATCGAGGAGGAGGATCGCGATGACGGAACTGCTGACGGCGGCGCAGATGCGGGCGATTGAAAAGGCTGCGATCGAGTCTGGCGAGGTGACCGGGCTTGAGCTGATGGAGCGGGCAGGGAGGGGCGTTGTCGAGGCGATTTTTGAAGAGTGGCCGGAACTGGCAAAATCGCCTGGCCGGGCTGTGGTTCTGTGCGGGCCGGGGAACAATGGCGGCGACGGCTTTGTTGTAGCGCGTATGTTGCGCGATCAGGGTTGGGAGGTCGAAGTCTTTCTGTATGGCAACCCTGAGAAGCTTCCTGAAGATGCGCGAGCCAACTACGAGCGCTGGCGCGAGTTGGGCGCTGTCGGCGATCTTCGAAGCAAGAGTCCACTTTCAAAAACTAAGGAACCAGACCTAATCATTGACGCTGTTTTTGGAACCGGGCTAGCTCGCCGTATTGAAGGGGAGCTTGCGCAAGTTTTGCAGTCTTTCGACGCCTTGATCGAAGCAAGGGGGATCAAAGTTGTCGCCATCGATGCTCCGTCTGGGCTTTGCTCAGATAGTGGCAAGTCGCTTGGTGTGTTCGCGGTCGCTGATCTGACAGTCGCGTTTCACCGGGCTAAGCGGGGTCATTATTTAGATCGCGGATCAAATCAATCGGGTCAGCTGGTCGTGAAATCAATTGGCATAAATGAAGTTTGGAATGAGAAGGCAGACGGGGCGATCTTAGGTTTGGTTGAAGGCGTACCAAAACGTTTAAAAAAACTTCCTCAGACTCACAAATACGCGCACGGTCACGCCCTCATCCTCTCCGGCGGCGCCGCGAAAACCGGGGCCGCGCGGCTGGCGGCGCGGGGGGCTTTGCGCATTGGGGCGGGGTTGGTGACGCTGGCGGTGCCTCCAGCCGCTCAGATGGAGGTTGCGGCACAGGTGACGGCCATCATGTTGCAGCGGGTCGAAGGCGCGGATGGCATGACCGACCTGCTGAAGGACGAGCGGCTGAATGCTCTGTGTCTCGGTCCGGGATTGGGCATAGAACGCGCACGAGAGTTGGTGACGGTTGCCCTTGCGGCCCAACGTGCAACGGTTCTGGACGCCGACGCGTTGACGGCGTTTGCGGATGAGCCGGCAGCGTTGCTTTCACAACTCCATGAAAACTGTGTTCTGACGCCACATGGCGGAGAATTCTCGCGGTTGTTCCCGGACATTGCCAAGAAGCTGGCGGCAATACCAACCAAAGGCCCGGCCTATTCCAAAGTCGATGCCACCCGCGAAGCGGCGAAACGGGCAGGCTGTGTCGTGCTGTTCAAAGGGCCGGATACGGTGATCGCCGCACCCGACGGGCAGTGTTCGATCAATGCAGCGCTTTATGAACGCGCGGCCCCTTGGTTGGCGACCGCGGGCTCGGGCGATGTGCTGGCCGGATTCATCACCGGTCTTCTGGCACGCGGCTTTGGGCCGAAGCGAGCGGCGGAGACGGCCGCTTGGATGCATGTGGAATGCGCGCGGGCGTTCGGACCCGGCTTGATCGCCGAGGATCTGCCGGAAGAACTGCCGGAAGTGTTCCGCAGGCTTTCTTTGTGAACAGGACAAGATTCCCCCTCGCACTCGGTTGCAAGCTTTGCTATTGAGCGCCTCACAGCAGGGCAGGGCCCTGATCGTGCGGGTGTGGCGGAATTGGTAGACGCACCAGATTTAGGTTCTGGCGCCGCAAGGCGTGGGGGTTCAAGTCCCTTCACCCGCACCAAACCATTCAATACGTGTCAAACAACCGTTCCAGGAGATCGGCGAATTACCGCCCGAATCAATCGGTTGCGCGGTACATTTTTCGCAGCATGTGCCAAAATACACAGGCGGCATGTGCGTTGGACATAGAACTGGCATTTCAAATGTCTTGGCGACCTTTCCTGAGGAGCTGAGGTTTCAGTTAAGAGTTGGAAAAAAATGGCTTTTTTAGCTTTGAATGATTCCGGCTGTGATGATTTTGCCATAGTCCTGCGAGATTGGATGCCCGGTTCTGGAATAATCATCTGGCGTGCACAAGTGAGTGGGAGCGAACAAGCCAAAAACCGAACTGTTCATGGGGACTGTGATGAAACCTAACGCAAAAAAAATTCTCTCACTGGCAGCGCTTCTTGCGTCCTCGTCAGCCATTCCGGCCCTGGCCGAATTGAAGTACGAAAACAATTCCGGCGGTTATGTCCTGCTTTACGGGCAGCTCAACCCCGCCATTATCTCGGTTGACGATGGTGAGCAGACGGAAACCAACCTGCTGGACAACGATCTGTCCAACAGCCGGGTCGGCTTGCTTTTGATGCAGCCCTATGGCGCGAATAACTTCGGGTTCCGTTTCGAGGCGGCTCTGGGCTTGCCGAATTCGACCGAAGTGAACCAGTTCGGATCCTTCTACAGCGGATGGACCCGCACGGATATCCGGCACGTCGATTTCTGGCTGGAAGGTGATTGGGGCAAGGCCTCGGCCGGTCAGGGCAGCATGAGCACCGACGGAATTGCCGAAGTGGATCTGTCCTATGTCGGGACCGCGCTTTATTCCTATACGGCGGATTCAAACTTCAGCTTTCTGTTCCGCGATCCTGCGGGAGCTTTGACCGGGCCGATCGTTGGGGACACGACCGACAACTTTGACGGCTCGCGCCGGGGCCGGTTGCGGTATGACACGCCGGAGTTTTCGGGCTTTACCGCTTCGGCGGCCTGGGGGCAGAATATCCTCTCTTCCAGCGATGACGCCGACTACTATGACGTAGCTCTGCGTTATGGCGGCGACTTTGGCGGGGCCGAGGTTGCGGCGGGCGTCGGCTATCAGGTTCGCGACGACAGCGGGACCAAGCGGGAAGACGTGATCGGCTCGGCCTCGGTGCTGCTTGAAAACGGGATCAGCTTTACCGTGGCTGGAGGGAGCCGCGACAATGATGCCGGCAGCGACCCGAGCTATTACTATGCCAAGGTGGCCTATGACGCCGAGTGGTTCGCGATAGGCAAGACCGGCATCGGTGTGCACTATTATGACGGGTCCGATTTCAATGTGGATGGATCGTCCACCAAGGGCTGGGGGATCGGCGCGGTTCAGAGGCTCGACAGCTACAAAACCGACGTCTATCTGACCTATCAGAGCTACGAGTATCAGGATGCAACCGCAGACTATCAGGACCTGACAACCTGGGTACTGGGTGCCCGCTGGAAGTTCTGAGTTCCGACTGAACAGGATCGAATAACGCCTCGGTTCACGCCGGGGCGTTTTTTGTTGGGGAAATTGTGCCGAAACCGGGCTGTTGCGGTATATGCCTCTTGCACGCGGGCGGTGGGCAAAATAGAAGGCAACAAATTTTCCCGGCGCGCGGTTTTGCGCGCCCCGAATCCTATGGGGACTACCAGAATGCAGGTTACCGAGACGCTGAACGAAGGTCTGAAACGCGGCTACAACATTGTTGTCACCGCAGCCGAGCTGGACGACAAGGTCAACGAAAAGCTGACCGAAGCACAGCCGGAAGTCGAAATGAAGGGATTCCGCAAGGGCAAAGTACCGATGGCACTGTTGAAAAAGCAGTTCGGCCAGCGTCTTTTGGGCGAGGCGATGCAGGAAACCATCGACGGCGCCATGAGCAAGCATTTCGAGGACAGCGGCGACCGCCCGGCCCTGCAGCCCGAGGTCAAGATGACCAACGAGGACTGGAAAGAAGGCGACGACGTGCATGTTGCGATGTCCTATGAGGCGCTGCCCGAAATCCCCGAGGTTGATCTGAAATCGATCTCGCTGGAGAAACTGGTGGTCAAGGCCGACGATGCGGCGGTCGAGGAAGCGCTGAGCAACCTGGCGGATACCGCCAAGGATTTCAAAAGCCGCCGCAAGGGGTCGAAGGCCAAGGATGGCGACCAGGTGATCATTGATTTCGTCGGCAAGGTCGATGGCGAAGCCTTCGACGGTGGCTCGGCCGAAGATTATCCGCTGGTTCTGGGCTCCAACAGCTTCATCCCCGGCTTCGAAGAGCAGCTGGTCGGCGTGAAGGCCGAAGAGGAAAAAGAGGTCAACGTGACCTTCCCCGAGGAGTACGGCGCCGAACATCTGGCCGGTAAGGACGCTGTCTTCACCTGCACCATCAAAGAGGTGAAAGAGCCGGTCGCCGCCGAGATCAACGACGAATTGGCCACCAAATTCGGTGCCGAGGATCTGGCCGCGCTGAAAACCCAGATCGGTGAGCGTCTGGAAGCGGAATATGCCGGTGCGTCGCGCGCGGTCATGAAGCGCGCCCTGCTGGATGCGCTGGACACCAAGGTTTCATTCGACCTGCCGCCGTCGCTGGTTGATGCCGAGGCCAAGCAGATCGCGCATCAGCTGTGGCACGAAGAAAACCCGGAAGTGGAAGGCCACGACCACGGCGAGATCGAGCCCACCGACGAGCACAACAAGCTGGCCGAGCGTCGGGTGCGTCTGGGCCTGCTGCTGGCCGAGCTGGGCCAGAAGGCCGAAGTCGAGGTGACCGACGCCGAAATGACCCAGGCGATCATGAGCCAGGCACGTCAGTATCCGGGACAGGAACGCCAGTTCTTCGAATTCATCCAGAAGAACGCCCAGATGCAGCAACAGCTGCGCGCGCCGATCTACGAAGACAAAGTTGTGGACTATGTCTTTGAACTGGCCAGCATCGACGACAAGGAAGTTGGCAAGGACGACTTGCAAAAGGCGGTTGAAGCGCTGGAAGAGGAATAATCCTCTTCCCGACCTGCGCTGGATAAAACGCAAAAAAAACGGAGCTGCAGGGAAACTTGCAGCTCCGTTTTTTTTGCGTCCGCCGAACGAGGTGAGGGGGGTCGACCCTCGTCGGTAGAAGCGCAGAAAATTGGGGCGGAGCCGCCGGATGTGCGACGGCTCCGCGTGAGTGGCTTCTGATCCTGCAAGGCGAGGGGGGAGCCCCGCAGGCAAAAGCACCGGGGAAATTGGGCGGAACCGCCGGTAATTCAGCGGCTCCGCTTGGGTGGCTTCTGATATGCAAGATGAGGGGGTCAGGTCTTGCTAGCAAAAGCACGGGGGGTCTCTTGGCAGAGTCGCCGGGTGTGTGGACGGCAACTCTGCCAGATTGGCTTCATGCTCAGGAGGTGAGGGGGTCAGGCCTCTTGAGCAAAAGCGCGAGGTGTTGTGTGTCGCAGTGCCTCTCTTTGCGCGGGTGTGAACTTGTCCGAAAGCTCTTCAATGAGCCTCAGAACCGCCTGCATTTCGCTTTCAGTTCTGGCCGAGTTCATCTGTTCGACGAAATACCGTTCCAGAGAGCTGAGCGGCTGGTGATCCCGGTTCGCCGGATTTTGTTCGGCGGGTTGTTTCGCGGTCACTCCGTTGAACAAGTCCAGCGCTTCGTTCTCCTCCAGGAACACGTTGTGATCTATTCCGGCATATTCCCGAATGCTGCTGATCCGTTCATCAGAGCAATCCATCAAGGCCGCCATCGCCGTGACCTTGCCCATGGGTTTTGGCGTTCCGAGATAGTCGCAAGGCGCGTTTCCAGAGCGTTTCAGAACGCGGTTGATTACCGGGTCAATCACCGCGACGGCATCCAGAACACCCGCTTTTTGTGCGTATTCGAAAGATCCGATCATCACTTCGCTGGTAACGTATGAGACGGTGTTCTTGCCCCGGCCATGTCCCAGTTTGTTAGTATCGACGCAAAAGCGGGTCGCTTCCCAGATCTGCGCGCTGCGCAGCGGGGGTTCTCCGTCCAGAATGTCACTGAAGACATCGGCCAGCATGTGCGGGCCAGTGGTCTGAAGCAATCTCATGCACCCAACGACGTCCCCATCATCGTTGATGCTTACAACATGTGCGGGATGCAGGTTATCGAATTCGTCCCGTTCTTTCCCGTCCACGACGTTAACGTCCCAACCCAGGCGATCCTGGAAGACGCGTGCGCGCAATTTGAACATTTCGTCCAAAACACTGCTGAACTTCTGTGCGTTCAGCCCGTCAATGACAATGATCATGTCATCCCCCTCAGTTCTCTATTGTCCGTACCATTAACGTTAAGAGAGACTTGAGGTTCAAATCTATTGGGGGATTCCCGTATATTGGCCTTTTTCTTAGCCTGGGTAGATTAATCCCAGGCTTATCGCGCGCCCGACGGCCTGTGCTGTGGTCAAAGCGCCAAGTTTGTCGCGGCCCGAGCGCATATGGACCTCGACCGTGCGGTGGGAGATGCTGAGAATATCGCCAATATCCTGCTGGGATTTGCCCTCGGCCACCCATTGCAGAATTTCCTTTTCCCGCGATGACAGGGGGGGAAGATACAATGCCTTCGCCAGAAGTCCCGAGCGCATCACGGTGTCATGAATATGTACGGCGGCCATCTGCAGTTCTCCCATCACATCCTTGATCTGGGATTCCCACTCTCTGTCAGAACAGTCGCGCGTGACGCTGAGCAATCCGCATTCTCCGTAGGGACCGCGAATTGGAACGGTCAGACCGCGATCGGTAATGCCGAAATCACTCGCGTCGCGGAAAACCGTATTGAATTTGTTGTCGTGATTGAAACGCCCCCAATCCACGGGTGCCACGCTCAATGCCGCTTGAGAGAGTGTGGGATCCAAATGGTGAAAGCCTTGCCGGGCATAGTGATGCTTCCATTCTTCGGGATAGTTCGCATATCCCTGCACATCACCATGAATCGGATTCATCGTTGCATAAGACGCAAAGTCAAAGCCGAGAAGATCACAGATGGAATCTATGATCTCGCTGGCGGACGTCTCTTTCTGATCGACCGCTGCTAAGTCTATTAACTTCACCTCACACACCTCGGCTGCAGACGGTGAACCTGTCCGTTTAAGTTGCGGCTTTTACCATATCCACGCTCGAACGTTGCGTCAAATGGCGCGATATACGCAAGTAAGTTGAGCATAATCGAACAATAAGCGCGTTCGATTGGCAACACTTTGGCGATTTTGTGTCCCAAATGCCCCAGATCCTTAAACTTTGAAAACATTTCGCCATTCTGAGCCGGTTCAAATTGGGTGAAATGGCATTGGCAGCCCATCAGGTCTTTGGTTTGACCAATCCCGTTTCGACTAGCATCCCGCGTTTCTTCGCCTCGTAGTAGTAGCCCTTGGCATAAAGATGAATTGCCCGCTGTTGATCGCCATCCGCCAACAGCCAGGCGCCGCGCAGGTATTTTCCCGCGTATTTCAGGTTGGTATCGGCATCCAAAAGCTCGTCGGGCGACCCCTGATATCCCATCGAACGAGCTGTCGCCGGGAGAATTTGCAGCAACCCGTAATAAGGCCGATTGACAGCCCACGGGCGATGGGTGCTTTCGCGGATCGCAAGTTTGTGGACCAACTCGCGCGGCAATTCATAGTGGTCGGCCCACTCATTGATCAATTCCCGCAATTCGGGCGTTTCATTGGGATAGAGCGGGGGGTCGAATTGTTGGTTTCGGCTGCTCAGCCGGTCATTCGCGCCAGAACAGGCGGTCAGGGCGGTTGAGCAAAGCGCGAACAGGATTGTCCGGCGGGTCAGGTTGGTCATCGGGCACCTCAGTTGTGCGAATTGTATAATTGGCACGGTTCTGAGCTGCAAACCTCCGGCAGGCTGTCCGCCATTTCTCGCCTATCGGGAAACAAAAAAGGCCGCGCAATCAGTGCGCGGCCTTTCATTCGGTTTAGTGAGACATCTCAGGCGTTGGCGTCGTCGCCCGAGGCTTCAGCGCCGGCTGCGGCGATGTCTTCGTCTTCGGACGCGGCCGAGCCGATATCGTCGAACAGTTCCGAGATCTCGAATTCAGCAGCAGCTTCTTCTTCGGCTGCCAGTTCCTGAATCGATTTGCCCGAAGCCTGAAGTTCGGCTTCTTCCGTCGAACGGGCGACGTTGAGCTTGATTGCGACTTCAACCTCGGGATGCAGGATCACGGCGACGGTGTGCAGGCCCAGTTCCTTGATCGGAGCGACCAGGGCGACCTGTTTCTTGTCGAGCGAGAAACCGGATTCGGTGGCGGCATCGGCGGCGTCACGCGGTGTGACCGAACCATAAAGCGCGCCAGCATCCGATGCCGAACGAATCACGATGAACTGCTGACCGTCCAGCTTTTCAGCCAGGGCTTCAGCTTCTTTCTTGGATTCCAGGTTGCGGGCCTCAAGCTGCGCTTTCTGGGCTTCGAACGAGGCGATGTTCGACTCGGACGCGCTCAGCGCCTTGCCTTGGGGCAGCAGGAAGTTGCGGGCGTAGCCGGGTTTGACGTCAACGACGTCGCCCATCTGACCCAGTTTCGCAACGCGTTCCAGAAGGATAACTTGCATGTCAGTTTCTCCTTACTTCACGGCGTAGGGCAGCAGGGCGAGGAAGCGGGCGCGCTTGATGGCGCGGGCCAGTTCACGCTGCTTTTTTGCCGAAACGGCGGTGATGCGCGAAGGTACGATCTTGCCGCGCTCGGAAATGTAGCGCTGCAGCAGGCGAGTGTCCTTATAGTCGATCTTCGGCGCGTTCTCACCCGAGAAAGGGCAGACCTTGCGGCGGCGGAAAAATGGTTTTGCAGCCATGGTTTAATCTCCTTCCTTGAGGTTACGAACGGCGTTCACGGCGACCGTCGCGGTCGTCACGTTTCTGCATCTGGATCGAGGGGCCTTCTTCATGGCCCTCGACCTTGATGGTCAGAACGCGCATGACGTCGTCATGCAAGCGTATCAGGCGTTCCATTTCCTGGACCGCGCCAGCAGGGGCATCGGTTTTCAGGAAGGCATAGTGGCCCTTGCGGTTCTTGTTGATTTTGTAGGCCATCGTCTTGACGCCCCAGTACTCGCTGTCGACGATCTTGCCGCCGTTGTCCGCGAGGACGGTGCCGAAATGTTCGACGAGGCTTTCTGCCTGCGCGTTGGACAAGTCCTGGCGCGCGATCATAACATGCTCATAAAACGGCATGTGTACTCCTGTTTGTATCAAGGCGCATTTCATAGGCGGGGCCATTTCCCTTTCGCGACCCTGCCACGAGAGGCTGCGCGGTTCACATAGCTTTGCGAAAGGATGGCCCCGTATACACGTTGCAGCGCCAAGGGCAAGTCCTGAATAAAGTCATGGCCACGCCGCCCAAATACCCCGCATGTGCCCAATTGCTGACGCTTTTCCGGTCGAAGTCTTGTCTACCGCGAGTTGAACCGCATAAGAGTAACTGCACTGTAAGGACCCTGAGACCGATGACCGCGACCCAGACCAACACGTTTCCGCAGCCGATCGTCGCATCGGCCTTTGAAAAATCCGTTCCGGTCAAGATCACGTTTGCCCCGAACTGGCCCGCGCGCATTGTACTGATCAAGGCGATCGGTCTGCTGATGATCCTCAGCGTTCTGGCCCTGTGGTTCGTACCGGGATCGACATTTGACGCCGATGTGCTGCTGTTCAAGGCGGTTCCATCCATGCTGGTTCTGGCAACCGGAATCGCGATGTTGACTTTGAAGCACGTGAACGACCGCCCTGACGCTTATTTCGACCCGATCCGTCGCGAAGTACGGGTTCTGCAGAAAAATGAAAAAGGCCGCCCGCACACTGTTCTTCGTCGCAGCTATGACACGCTGGGTGGCGCACGGTTTTCGGACAAGCAGGTGGAACTGTTCGATCTGGATGGCAGCCTTCTGATGAAACTGCCGCTGGCGTCGCAAGAGATCACGCATGCGCTCAAAGGACAGTTGAGCGGCTCCATCGCAATTAAGGCGTGAATCCGCCTCTGTTTATTCGCTCACAGATTCTGTGAATTTTCGAAGGTTGAGTGTCGCCCATGGGCGACACATATTCTTTCGTTGAGCGGCCCGAACCGGCCGCATCGACACTATTGTGGAGCAGACTTAATGAAATCGACCCTTCTTGCCGCCGCACTGGCGATGACAGCGACATCGGCTTTGGCCAGCGCTGAAAAATACATCCTGGATGCAAGCCACAGCCAGGTGGTATTCACCTACAACCATCTCGGGTTCTCGACCACCACCGGTATGTTCTCGGGGTTTGAAGGCGAGATTCTGTTCGATCCTGAAAACCCGGAAACTTCAAGCGTTTCGGTTTCGATGCCGGTCCTGTCCATGTTCACTGGATGGGAAAAGCGTGAAGAGCATTTCATGTCCGGCGATTTTTTCGGTGCCGAGGAAGGTGACTTGATCGCTTTCAACTCGACCGGAATCGAAATTACCGGTGAGAATACGGCGAAAATCACCGGTGACCTGACCATGAACGGCGTCACGAAACCCGTTGAGCTGGATGCAAAGCTGAACCAGCTGGGTGAACACCCGGTGGTCGGCAAACCCTGGGCCGGCTTTGATGCAACGACCAAGGTTGTGCGTTCGGACTTCAACCTGGGCATGTTCGCGCCGTATGTGAGCGACGAGGTTGAGATTTTGATTTCGATCGAAGCACAGAAAGCCGAATAATCGGTCGGTTTCTACTTTGAGGATGCGGCGGCCCATAAAGGGCCGCCGCTTTTTTTTGCCCGTCGTTGGGCCTTGGGGGTTATTCTGAGCGTTTGGCCGTCAGTTCGATATTCACGTCGACCGCGAAATTGAGCGATGCCTCGTCCTTGACGTTCGAGCCGACCCCGAAATCCAAACGGTTGAGAGCCAGATCGCCGACCATAACTGCCGTGCCTTCCTGCAGGTCAAGCGTGAATGGCAGAACGACCTCGTGCGTCTGGTCGCGGATCGTCAGGGGGCCACGAGCCTCATAGCCGGTTTCGGTCTTGAGAAGCTCGGCCTTGAATGTCGCGGTGGGGTATTCCATGGCGTCGAAGAAGTCCGGACCTTTCGCCTGATCCGTGACTGAACCGATGGTCAGGGAGGCGATCGAGACCGTCACATCGACAGTTCCTGCCGGACCGGGTCGCGCCGGGTCTTCAAAGGATATGGCCGCAGTCCAGTCGGCAAACGCGCCTTTGACCGGGTTTCCCGCCTGTGTGACCGTGATCCCAAGATTTCCGCTTTCGACGTGCCAGTCCGACTGCACCTGGGCCAAACCCAGATTGGGGACGGGTGTGGTTTTTTCTGAATTGCTCCCGATCCAGACGCCATACGCCAATGCCGCGCCCCACAGAACTATGGCGGTGATCGCGGGCAGCGGGCTGTGCGGCTGTTTCGGCGGTTGCGGGGCCATGTGGGAACCAGGCAGCATACGCCGCAACGTGGCGTCCCGATCGATCACGTGGTGTTTGAGGGCACCCACTACATGCAATGTCAAAGCGGCAACCAGAACCCATTGAAACACCCAATGCAAACCGCCGAAAAACTCGGCGAACCACTCGGATTTGGGCACAAATGGCAGGTTCTGCCCAAATGGCCAGGCAATCGGCGCAAACCCTTCGGTCGCGGCGTGGTGCATCCATCCGGTCAACGGCACCAGAATCAATGCTCCGTAAAGCAGCCAGTGCACGATTTCCGCAGCGAAAGCCTCGGGCTTGTTTTCGGCGTTGAGGAGA
Organism: Ruegeria sp. AF8; assembly: GCF_056541825.1. Classification (NCBI taxonomy): domain Bacteria; kingdom Pseudomonadati; phylum Pseudomonadota; class Alphaproteobacteria; order Rhodobacterales; family Roseobacteraceae; genus Ruegeria; species Ruegeria sp. AF8. Next base: position 798,775 of record NZ_JBQFYW010000001.1, read on the forward strand.
CCGGGTCTGGTTTGGGTTATGGTCCAGAGGATTCGCGCTAGGGCCACGAAAAATATCGTGACGCCCAGAGTTTTGTGTATGGAGAACAAGGTGAAGGTGCGGCTGATATCTTCGATCGTTGTTGGAACCGCCGGATCGTTGATATCATGCGCCATGTCACTGGCGATCCAGCCCAGTGGTATTGCGGTCAATATCATCAGTGCGGTCAGCCAGTGAAATGTTTTGGCAACGCTTCCGTATTGGCGCGACGTGTTCGACAAGGGCACTTTGCGGCTCTCCCGATCTCATGATTGAATTTCGACAGAACCTATGTGACGGATCGCAAAGCGCAACTGGTTGCGGCGCACAGGGCCGGTGTCTGGATGCAGAGCTTGTGCCGCGCGCTTGCGCGGTTTACACCGCGCGGCAACCCAACGTCAGGTAAGAGGTCGCAATGACAATCGCATTCGTTTTTCCGGGGCAGGGCGCCCAAACGATCGGAATGGGCAAGGCCCTGGCTGATGCCTATCCGGCTGCCAGGGCTGTCTTTGAGGAAGTTGACGAGGCTCTGGAGGAAAAGCTGAGCGCGCTGATCTGGGAAGGTGACATTGGCGAGCTGACGCTGACGCAGAATGCCCAACCTGCGCTTATGGCGACGTCGATGGCGGCCATGCGTGCGCTGGAGGCCGAAGGGATACCGGTGTCGACAGCGTCTTTTGTCGCCGGCCACTCGCTGGGTGAATATTCGGCGCTGGCCGCCGCGGGTGCCCTGAGCGTATCCGACACCGCCCGTCTTCTGCGCACGCGCGGGCTGGCCATGCAAAGCGCCGTGCCGGTTGGCCAGGGCGCGATGGCCGCCATTCTGGGGCTGGATCTGGACGCGGTGCGCGCGGTTGCCGAAGAGGCGGCGCAGGGCGAGGTCTGTCAGGCTGCCAACGACAACGATCCGACGCAGGTCGTGGTGTCCGGGACCAAGGCTGCCGTGGAACGCGCGGCGGGAATTGCCAAGGAAAAGGGCGCAAAGCGCGCGGTCATGCTGCCTGTCAGCGCCCCGTTCCATTGCGCGCTGATGCAGCCTGCGGCGGACGCCATGGCCGAAGCTCTGGCCGCAGTCGAAATCAAGGCGCCCGCCGTCCCGCTGGTGGCCAATGTGCGCGCCGAGGGGGTGACGGACCCGGCGCTGATCCGCCAATTGCTGGTAGAGCAGGTCACCGGTTCGGTCCGCTGGCGCGAAAGCGTACAATACATGGCGGCACAGGGCGTGACCGAGGCCTGGGAAATCGGGGCGGGCAAAGCCCTGTCCGGTATGATCCGCAAGATCGACCGCGCGATTTCAAGCCACGCGGTCGGCACGCCGGAAGATGTGGCAAAGGTTGCGGCAGGCGCGGCCTGACTGTTCTGGGAACGTTAAGGGTTCTGGGTAGGATGCCCATACCCAAACAAAGGGGACGAATATGTTTGATTTGACAGGCAAGAATGCACTGATCACCGGTGCATCCGGCGGCATTGGCGGCGAGATCGCGCGGGCATTGCACAAGGCCGGAGCAACGGTGGCGCTGTCGGGCACCCGGGTCGAGCCCTTGCAGGCTCTGGCGGATGACCTGGGCGAGCATGCGCACGTCCTGCCCTGCAACCTGAGCGATGCCGAGGCTGTGGCCGCGCTGCCCAAGCAGGCTGCCGAGGCGATGGGATCGGTCGATATCCTGGTCAACAACGCTGGGATCACGCGTGACAACATTTTCATGCGCATGTCGGATGACGAATGGCAAAGCGTGCTGGACGTCAATCTGACCGCGACCATGATCCTGTGCAAGGGCGTCCTGCGCGGCATGATGAAGGCGCGCTGGGGGCGGATCATCAACATCTCGTCCATCGTCGGGGCAACCGGGAATCCCGGGCAGGCCAACTATGCGGCCTCGAAGGCGGGTATGGTCGGTCTGTCCAAATCGCTGGCCTACGAAGTTGCGACACGGGGGATCACGGTGAACTCCGTCGCGCCCGGCTTTATCACCACGGCGATGACCGACAAACTGTCCGGTGACCAAAAATCGGGCCTGCTGCAACAGGTTCCGATGGGACGAATGGGGGAGGCCGGCGAAATCGCGGCCGCGGTTCTCTATCTTGCCAGCCCCGAAGCGGGCTATGTCACCGGAAGCACCTTGCATGTGAACGGCGGTATGGCCATGTTGTAGGCGCAGCTGGAGGCAGGCGGAAAGCGTTTGCCTCCTGCGTTGTCTGTGCTATAGGCGGCGCATATCTGTTGGGGCCGGTCCGGTGGTCGGCTCTGAAATCCCCGGAAATCCGGGAAACAAACCGCCCGGATCGGGCATATCAAAGCCTCCCGATCGGGCAAGGGCAGAACCGGGCAGAGCGCCCTGAAGGAATGAGGAATAGACATGAGCGACGTCGCAGATCGCGTGAAAAAGATCGTTGTTGAACACCTGGGTGTTGAAGAGGACAAAGTTGTCGAAAACGCGTCCTTCATCGACGATCTGGGCGCAGACAGCCTGGACACCGTGGAGCTGGTGATGGCCTTCGAAGAAGAATTCGGCATCGAAATCCCGGATGATGCAGCCGAAACTATCCAGACCTTCGGCGACGCTGTGAAATTCATCACCGAAGCTTCCTGAGCCTTTCGTGTGAACTGACAAGCGGCGCTTCCGTGCAACGGAGGCGCCGTTTTTCTTTGTCAGGATGAATTCCGCCTTGCGCAACACCCAAGCCCCACGCAATTTTCATCCCTGAGGCAAAAAAGCAGAGCGGGCAGGGCATGAAACGATCCATCCCGATGATAAACACGGCGCGTCTGACGCTGTGCGCGATGCGCCCCGAGGATTTTCAGCGGTTCGCGGAAATCTGGAGCGACCCTGAGGTTGTCCGCTTTATTGGGGGCGAGGTGCGCACGCGCGGCGAGTCCTGGGATGCGTTTCTGCGCAATGCCGGTCACTGGCAGATGACGGGTTTCGGGCAGTGGGCGGTGGTGTCGCAGGCGACCCGCAGGATGATCGGTCAGACCGGCTTTTTCTACAGCAACCGCTGCCTTGGCGAGGATTTCGACCGGTTTCCCGAAGCGGGTTGGGTTCTGTCGCCCGAGGCGCAGGGGCAGGGGCTGGGATTTGAGGCTGCTCAGGCCGCGCATGACTGGTTCGACCGGGTGATCCCCGGCCCGCTGGTGGCCTTGGTGGATGCCGCCAATGAAGTGTCCCGAAACCTCGTGGACAAGCTGGGTTACAAGCCGCTGCGCGAGGCCGAGTATCGGGGGACACCGGTCAACCTGTTTCGCAGAAATGGCCCACCGGCCAGACCATGAAATGAATCGGTCAATTGCGCGCCGCAAATGAGACAAACGATGCCGATCCCGTGAGATGACTCTGATTCTCTGTGCGATATGCTAAACTCAAATTTCACTGCGATTGAGCGGAGGAACAGGCTCATGATAATTTATCCCACAATGGAACTGCAGCACGGTCGGTGTGTGACGCTGGAAAAGGGCCGGCTGGATTCGGCGATGATCTGGCATGTCGACCCTGTCGAGACGGCGCGCGCCTGGGCACATGCAGGGGCGGAGTGGATCCATATTACAGATTTCGATGCCATCGAAGGCAGCCGCGAAAATGCCGAACTGATCGAAGAAATCATTCGGACAGCCGGTGTATCGGTGCAGTTGGGTGGTGGCATGCGCACCCGTGAAACCGTTGAACACTGGATCGACAAAGGGGCCGGGCGCGTGGTTCTGGGAACTTATGCGGCGCGCGATCCGCACACCGCCAAAGAGCTTGCCAAGCTGCATCCCGACCAGATCGTCCTGGCCGTCGACGTATGGCAGGGGCAGGTTATGACCGAAGGATGGCGCAGTCAAAGCGCCTGGACGCCCGAAGCTTATATCGAAGCCTTCGCAGATACGCCGTTTGCTGCGATCGTGATCACCGACATCGACAGCGAGATGGTGGATGTGGAAGCGCAGCTCGGGTTGATTTCAGGATTGGCGGCTGACGCCAAAACACCTGTGATCGCCAGTGGTGTCGTGCGTTCGGTCGATGATATTTCCCGGCTAGCCTATCTCCACAACATTTCGGGCGCCTTTGTCAGCCGGGCCTTGTTCCGCAAGACTTTGAAACTGGAAGACGTTCTTGAGGTCGCGAAAAAAGCACACGAGCCGGTCGCGGATTTCCAATAGAAAACTACAGCGCTGCCTGTGATCCGCCTGGTAAATCGCCGGAGGAGAGGCGGCGCGACTGTATTCAAATGCAGACAGGGCAGATTTGACGATAATGTCCGAAGGCCCGATCGTCCGCCGGCTCGTTGAGTACGGCAATGGTCAGGGCACCCCGGACTCTTGCCCGTTTTTGGCGGATGCGCCAAAATGACGTGACCGTCAAACGGCTGAAAAACGCTGATCGGGAAACCATGCTCGCTCTTGCCCCCGTCCCCTTGACCGGGGTATGAGCGGGTTTCAAACAGGAAGCAGGCAAGAGGCATAGTTCATGCGCAGAGTCGTTGTAACCGGTCTTGGTTTGGTCACTCCATTGGCCAGCGGAGTCGAGGAAACTTGGTCGCGGCTGCTGGCCGGCGAGTCGGGTGCAGGACCGATCACCTTGTTTGACGCCGAGGCAAGTGGCGTCACAACAACCTATGCCTGCGAGGTACCGCGCGGTGACGGAACCGACGGGACATTCAATCCCGATGACTGGATGCCGCCAAAAGAACAGCGCAAGATCGAGGACTTCATACTTTATTCGATCGCTGCGGCCGAGATGGCCTGCAAGGATGCCGACTGGTTGCCCGAGGATGAAGATGCGCTTCTGCGCACCGGCGTGATGATCGGATCGGGTATCGGCGGGCTTGGCTCGATCGCGGAAACCGCAAACCTGATCAAGGATCGCGGCCCGCGCCGCGTGTCCCCGTTCTTTATTCCCGGGGCACTGATCAATCTGGCATCCGGACAAGTGTCGATCCGGTTCGGCTTCAAGGGGCCGAACCATTCGGTTGTGACGGCCTGTTCGACCGGGGCGCATGCCATCGGCGACGCCAGCCGGCTGATCAGGCTGGGCGATGCGGATGTGATGGTCGCCGGTGGCGGCGAAGGCTGTGTCTGCGAAATCGGCATTGCGGGTTTCAATGCATGCAAGGCTTTGTCGACGAAATATGCGGACAATCCCAAGGCCGCGAGCCGTCCTTATGATGTTGACCGCGACGGCTTTGTGATGGGCGAGGGCGCGGGCGTTGTCGTGCTGGAAGAATACGAGCACGCTAAGGCTCGTGGCGCCAAGATCTATGCCGAAGTGCTTGGCTATGGCATGTCGGGCGACGCTTATCACATCACAGCGCCCAGCGAGGATGGCGACGGCGCCGAACGCTCGATGCGTGCCGCGCTGAAAAGCGCCGGGCTGGAGCCTTCGGCCATTGACTATATCAACGCGCATGGCACTTCGACTATGGCGGATACGATCGAACTTGGCGCGGTGGAGCGACTGCTGGGTGATCATGCCGCCAATGCCACGATGTCGTCTACCAAATCGGCTACGGGCCACCTGCTGGGCGCCGCCGGCGCGATCGAGGCGATTTTTTCGATCCTCGCGATCCGTGACCAGGTTGCCCCGCCGACGATCAACCTTGACAACCCTGCGATCGAGACATCGCTCGATCTGGCTCCGAACGCCAAACGCGAGCGCAAGATTGATGTTGCCCTGTCGAACTCGTTTGGGTTTGGCGGCACCAACGCGAGTGTGATTTTCGGAAAGGCCAACTAGATGTGGCGTAGTCTGGCTTCGAACATGCTGACTGTTCTGGCGGTTGGCATGTTTCTGGCCGCCGGGATCGTTCTGTGGGGCAAGTCGCAATACACCGCCGAGGGACCGCTGGATACGGCCATCTGCCTGCGGGTCGCCAGCGGGTCGAACATGACCCGGGTCAGCCGAGATCTGGAACAACAGGGTGCGGTCACCAGCAGCACGATCTTTCGGCTGGGGGCGGACTATTCCGATAAATCCAAGCAATTGAAAGCAGGGAGTTTTCTGATCCGGGAAGGTGCCTCGATGGATCAGATTGTCGATGAAATCACGCGCAGCGGCGCCAGCACCTGCGGAACCGAGATCGTCTATCGGATCGGAGTGACGCGCAATCAGACCGAGGTGCGGGAACTGGACCCCGCGACACTGGAGTTTGTGGAGATTGCCGAGTTCGACCCAGCCGAGGGGCAAGTGCCTGAAATATATTCGGAAAAACGCTCTGAACGGGATACGCGCTATCGAATTGCGATGGCCGAAGGTGTGACCACGTGGCAGGTCGCAGAGGCGCTCAAGGTAATGGACGTGCTGGAGGGAGAAGTCGGAGAGTTGCCGGCCGAAGGGATGCTGGCCCCCGACAGCTATGAGGTGACACCGGGGATGCCGCGCGCTGACGTCCTTGCGAAAATGAAAGAAAAACAGCAACTTAGGGTGAATGCCATTTGGGAGGATCGGCAGGATGGATTGCCGATCACGACACCTGAAGAGATGTTGATTCTCGCTTCGATCATTGAAAAGGAAACCGGGATTCCGGATGAGCGAGGACAGGTGGCGAGCGTGTTCGTCAACCGTTTGGAACAGGGCATGAAGCTGCAGACGGACCCGACCGTGATCTATGGCATTACCAAGGGCCAGGGCAGCTTGGGGCGTGGATTGCGTCGAAGTGAGCTTCGCCGTGTAACGCCTTGGAATACATATTTGATCGATGGCCTTCCGCCGACGCCGATCGCCAATCCGGGGCTGGCAAGCCTTGAGGCGGCAGTGGCGCCGGAGGATACGGAATACGTATTCTTCGTGGCGGACGGCACGGGCGGTCACGCCTTTGCGAAGACGCTGCAGGAGCACAACCGCAACGTCGCCAAATGGCGCGAGATCGAAGCGCAGCGGCAAAATTCGAATAACTGAGCCAATCCGCTGAATTGTGCGATTTGTACTGAGTTCCGGGGAGCCGGTGTGCATTTTGTACATGGCGCCGGGGCTGTTCGGAGGCAAAGATGAAAAGGGCCGCCCAGAGCGGCCCTTTGAGTTGTGATTTCATGAGACAAAAACGGTTAACGCACCATTGACGGATCACAGCTAGCAGGGGGCGTGGTCGGTGGCGCAAGAAGCCAATGCGCCGCTGTCCGAGTTTCTCTGCGACTGGTGGCTTGCGGTCCAGACGTCCCGGGCGACACGCCAGATCCCGTCCTCTCCCATCCGATAGATGTTAAGGCCATTTCCGTACTCAATCCGGGTCGTGCCACCTGAATACGGTGTGGCGACTGCGGTGTAGGCGTATCGTTCGAATGCCCAGTCAGATGCGATGACACGTTCTATCGGGGTTTTCCGCCACGACGTTTTGAACTCTTCAAAATAGACGTCTGCCCAGTTCCTGACTTCGGTCTTGCCGACTATTGCCGGAGAATTCGGTGCTATGAATACGATGTCGTCGGTGACGGCATTCAGGAAAAGCTCAAGGTCGTTCGCGTTCATTGCGTCAAGATAGGCGTCATGTGCCTTGAAGGCCGGGTGTCTGCTGGTTTCGGAAAGGGCGGGGCTGGTCAGGGCCATACCAATTGTGGCGGCCGCGAATGCGCCGGTTATCCTGATCATGGTTGCTTCCTTTAATTGGCCGATGGATCGGTTTCGGGCCGTTGATGCCGGGTGCAAGAAACCCATGAAACTGTTCGACCCGACCGGGATCGTGGTTTTTGTTTTTGGTAGAAAAACCACAAGATTGTTATCGGTTCAGACTTGCTGTGCTCTGAACAATAACTTGAAAAAATTTATTTTTAGAGTCAGGAATATTTCCTGATCTTTTAGGAAAAGTAATAAATGGCGGATGTGGATTGGCACAAACTACCTCCCCTGACCACGCTGCGGGCCTTTGAAGCCACCGCGCGGCTAAATGGATATTCTGCGGCCGCACGCGCCCTTAATGTGACGCCTGCTGCGATAGCTCAGCAGGTGCGCAGACTTGAAGCTGATATTGGAGTAACCCTGGTACGCAAGGACGGGCGCGGCTTGGCCCTGACGGACGCTGGCCGTCAGCTGGGCGGTACTTTGAGCGACGCCTTTTCAACAATCGCAACCGGGTTCGACGATCTGCTATTGCGCGAGGCAACACGCGGCGTTCGGGTGTCCACCACGGACCGTTTTGTCGATGCTGTCATACTGCCGCAACTGGGTGCGCTTTGGCAGATGCATCCGGGGTTGCAGGTGTCGTTCACGCCTGAAGGAAACTCGCAGCCCATCAACCTGGACGAATTCGATATTGTTGTCCGCGCGGGCCCTCCGGGACATAGCTGGGACGGATATTTCGAAATGCCGCTGCTTGAAACGCCAATCATCATTTGCGGTACGCCCGATCTTGTCAGTTCGGCGGAAATTGGTCTGGCGTCAGTGCCCTGGATTGAAGATCACAGTATAGGTTGGAACGTATTTCAGCGCGTTGTTCGGCAGGCCGGATTCGATCCGGATACCATTCAGCTTGTCGATCCCGGCGGCGCGAAATTCGAGTTGGAGGCCGCATTGATGGGATATGGGCTTCATGTCAGTCCTGAACTGACGGTCAGAAAGCAGCTGCGCGAAGGGTCACTGGTACAGGTGGATGCGCCGCTGAATATGACGGGTGTGTATTATGCTATCTGCCGCAAAGGCCCGCTTGCGGGGCCTGTGCAGTTGTTTCTGGATTGGTTGATCGCGCTTTGCAAACCGTTGTCTTTCGTGTTTGACACGCCGTAGCATGGGCTGTGATGGCCCGTGATCGTTGCATGGGTGCGTGATCCCGGTACGTTGGGTGTTGCGCGCCTGTTGCGGGAAATCTTGACTTGCCGCACGCATTCTCGTATAGGTTGTGTCATGCTAGAAGAAGTGAGTGACGGTCTCCGGGTGCGATCCGGTGGCCGTTTTTCATTTCTCTCGTGCGGAATAACTCACGCATGAGGTCAAACGCACACATGACGATGATTACCCCGGAAGAGAGGATCGCCCGGACGGCTGAATTGTTGCAGTCGCTGGAAACGTCCATTCGCGGTCTGCGGCAAGCGGCGGAAGACCTGCGCAAGCAGATCGTGACCGGGGAGGATGCAGATCTTGCCGGCACCGGCAAGCAGCTTGGTCAGGTCGAGGGCCTGATCCGGAGCTGTCAGAAAGTGGAGACGAGCCTTGTCGAACACCATCACAGACAACAAGGAATTGCCCGAGGGAGCTATGCGCTCGACCTTGAGCAGGCCCGATCTGAGATCGGGTGCAGGCTGGCTCGCCTCCGCCGATGCTGCGGTGCGGGAGAGGTTTCTGAGTGAGATCGGGGAGGGAGGGCTGTGTGCCCTCCCTTTCCTGTTCGAGTTCTGGGCGTTGCCGCATCAGTTGCCGCCCGGGGGCGACTGGCGCACGTGGGTGATCATGGGCGGGCGCGGCGCGGGCAAGACGCGGGCCGGGGCCGAATGGGTTCGGTCGATGGTCGAGGGGGGCAAGCCGCTGGATGAGGGCGTGGCGAAGCGTGTGGCGCTGGTGGGTGAGACCTTCGATCAGGTGCGGGACGTGATGATCTTTGGCGATAGCGGGATCCTGCAGTGTTCGCCGCCGGATCGCCGCCCGGTGTGGAAGGCGTCGGAGCGGAGGCTGGTCTGGCCCAACGGCGCCGAGGCGCAGGCGTTTTCGGCGCATGATCCGGAGGGGTTGAGGGGGCCGCAGTTCGATGCCGCCTGGGTGGATGAACTGGCCAAGTGGAAGAAGGCGGGCGAGACCTGGGACATGTTGCAATTTGCATTGCGGTTGGGCGAGCGGCCTCGGGTCTGCGTGACGACCACGCCGCGGAATGTGAAGGTTTTGAAGGAGTTGCTGGCGTCGCCGTCCACGGTGGTCACCCATGCGCCAACCGAGGCGAACCGGGCCAATCTGGCGGAGTCCTTCTTGGAGGAGGTGCGCGCACGCTATGCGGGGACGCGGCTGGGGCGGCAGGAACTGGACGGGGTGTTGCTGTCGGATGCGGAAGGCGCGCTGTGGACCGGATCGATGCTGGAGGCGGCGCGTTGCGCGCGTGTGCCGGAACTGGACCGCATCGTGGTGGCGCTGGACCCGGCGGTGACGGCTGGTTCGGATGCGGATGCCTGCGGGATCATGGTCGTGGGCGCGCAATTGCAGGGCCCGCCCGAGGACTGGCGCGCCTATGTGCTGGCCGACCGCACGGTGCAGGGCGTCGGCCCGGCGGGCTGGGCGCAGGCGGCGATTGACGCGATGGATGAATTCGGGGCCGAGCGGTTGGTGGCCGAGGTCAATCAGGGCGGGCAACTGGTGGAAGAGGTCGTGCGGCAGGTAGACCCTCTGGTCCCGTTCCGGGCGGTGCGGGCCTCGCGCGGCAAGGTGGCGCGGGCGGAGCCTGTGGCGGCCTTGTACGAGCAGGGGCGGGTGTTGCATGTGGCCGGGCTGGACGCGCTCGAGGAGCAGATGTGCCAGATGACCGCGCGCGGGTTCGAGGGGCAGGGCTCGCCCGACCGGGTCGACGCGCTGGTCTGGGCGCTGCATGAGCTGGTTGTGGGACCAGCGGGGGCGTATCGGCGGCCGAGGGTGCGGGCTTTGTGAGTGATGGCTATCAGGATATTGAGCCGTTAGATTGAGACCAACGACTGGTTTTGCCGTGAAGGTGAACGTCACGCCGGGATTGAGAAGAGTTGCCTGATAACATGCTTGGTGCGACCATTTCATGACGGAGGCAAAGTCATGAGAGTCCAAAGTATATTGCGAGGCACCCTTTTTGCAGGGATCATTTGCGGCACGGCCATGTGCGCCGCTGCGCAGAGTACCAGATTGCCTGAGAGAACTTCGCCACGGCCGGACACGACCAGCGGAGTGCCACATGTCCAAATTGGAGTTTCCCCTGTTCCGGCTTTGACGGAAGACCTGTTGAGACGGGTCGATGAAATTCCTGATGTTGAAATTCGCGAAACCGTAGTCTCGCTGCCCGGAGCAAAAGGGTTCTGGCTGGCGGACAGTTTGCCGCTGGAGCGCCCGGAGGTCATTGTTGGCGGGCGGGAGTTCGCACATGTTCATCCAGACGGCTCTCTCCACGCCTCGTTGAATCCGGAAACGGCGCGTCTGGCGGTCGCTAAGGGCTGGGCCGTGCCACATCCATGGGCCGATCAGCGACCGGGATGGGAGGGGTTCGTGATGATCTACACCCCAATGACCGCCGAGGAACTGGATGTCGTGTTCCAGTTGGTGCTGGAGAGTTACAATTTTGTAACCGGGCGGTCGTTGCGGTCGGATTGAGGCGGGGCATTAAAAGTGCCCGGCAGGTGATGCGCCGTTCCGCGCGCAGAATGGGTTGGCGGTTGGGCCTGCGGGGGGGTGTCGGCGGCCGAGGGTGCGGGCTTTGTCTACGTTGTTCACAGAAACCGAACAAACACATTCGGCCCATGACGGCTTTGATCTTTAATCAGGCCGCCATTTGATATTTCGATTCTACAATTTTGGTGCGACAAAGCTGTATGACCAGAAGAATCATAGATTTAAGGCAGGCTACTTTAAGTGATTTCGAAGAATTCGTGTTTGAGCACGATGTGCACAACATCGGGAGCTCCGATGTTTGGTATGACCAGTTTGATTTAGATATTCAATACGATGCCGAAAACAGCGCAAAGTGCATGATCGAAATGTTTATCGGAGCGCGCAGCTTGCTCACCAAGTATACGCGGGCAAAACTGGAGCAGAGTTGCTGGGCTTTGTTCAGCGCGGGTTTTGATGGCAGCCTCGAAACCTTGATCTGGGATAGTGCGCTTCCAATAGAAACAAAAGAAACCCTGATCCACTCTATGTATTACTTGTATCGCGATTTGTTTGCCTCCGATCCCTTGGGCCTGACTTGCGAAATGTGGTGGGATGGTTTGGCATACGACATTAATCCAATGAAGAGAGCTGACCCCAGGAACAATCCAGAACACAAGCGAATTCAGAACGCGATGTTCGAAACACTATCTAAGATACTGTGGCTGGATACCAAACACTGCCAGTTCGCTGCCTTGCACGGATTGAACCACGTATATCATCCAGACACCAAAGAACTTGTGAGGGACTACGTTGAAAGCAACCCAACGTTGTCAGACAAAGACGTTGAATACGCTATATTGTGCTCAAATGGTGAAGCCCTGTAGTTCAAAATAGATGGCTGATTTATCAACAAAGTTACATTTTGAGGCTGCCGCCGTATTGAAACACAACAGAAGGTGGAGACTGCCGTTGCCCATCCCCCGTGCGCCCCATTCCCAAGGCTTAAACTTCTTTCCCTCATAACTCCTTTCAACAAGCCGGGCAGAGCGGCGGCAGAAAGGAGCACAGATGGTATTCGATTTCTTGCGTCGTGGATCGGCTGGCGAGGCGCCCGAGGCAAAGGCGAGCGCGGCGGGGCCTGTGGTGGCGTGGCAGACGGGCGGGCGCGTGGCGTGGAGCCCTCGGGACACGGTGTCGCTGACACGCACGGGGTTTTCGGGGAACCCGGTAGGGTTTCGCTCGGTCAAGTTGATTGCCGAGGCGGCGGCGGCGTTGCCTTTGGTGTTACAGGATCAGGCGCAGCGGTTTGATGTGCATCCGATCCTCAGCCTCATGCGCCGTCCGAATGCGGCGCAGGGGCGGGCGGAGTTGATGGAGGCTTTGTTCGGGCAGTTGCTGCTGTCGGGGAACGCCTATGTCGAGGCGGTGCAGGCCGAGGAAGGCTTGCCGGTTGAGCTGCACGTCTTGCGCTCGGACCGGATGAGCGTGGTGCCGGGGGCCGATGGGTGGCCCAAGGCGTATGATTACGCGGTGGGCGGCAAGACGCACCGGTTCGTGGCGGAAAATATCTGTCATATCAAATCCTTCCACCCGCAGGACGATCACTATGGGTTCTCGCCCATGCAGGCGGCGGCGATGGCGATTGATGTGCATAACAGTGCGTCGCGGTGGTCGAAATCGTTGCTGGACAATGCCGCGCGGCCTTCGGGGGCGCTGGTGTGGAAGGGCGGTGACGGGCATGGGGTGATGGCCGAGGATCAGTTCCGCCGCCTCTCGGATGAGATCGAGCAGAACTATCGCGGGGCGCGCAATGCCGGGCGACCGATGGTTCTGGAAGGGGGGCTGGATTGGAAGCCGATGGGGTTCTCGCCTTCCGACATGGAGTTTCAGAAGACCAAGGAAGCCGCCGCCCGCGAGATCGCGCTGGCCTTTGGAGTCCCGCCGATGCTGCTGGGGATTCAGGGCGACGCGACCTATTCGAACTATCAGGAGGCCAACCGGGCGTTCTATCGCCTGACCGTGCTGCCCCTGGTGACGCGGGTGGCGGCGGCGGTGTCGGAATGGCTCTCGGGCTTTACTGGCGAGGATCTGATGCTGAAGCCCGATCTGGATCAGGTGCCGGCGCTGTCGGCGGAACGCGATGCGCAATGGACGCGGGTGTGTGGGGCCGAGTTTCTGAGCGATGCCGAGAAGCGCGCGTTGTTGGGGCTGCCGGTGCTGACGGAGACTGCCGATGGCTGATGGGCCGGGATATCCGCCGTTCGAGTGTGCTCCGGGGTTGCAACTGGCCGCCCATGAGCGGGTGGCCGCGATCCAGCATGAGCATCTGTGCCGCAGGCTGGATCAGATCGAAGAGATGATGGAGCGGCTGGAAAAGCGGTTGTGGCTGACCGTCTACGGGGTTGTGGCGGTGATTCTGGCGCAGGCGTTTCAATCGGTTCTGGTGGCGGCGCCTTAGGATTTCAAAGGGTTACAAGGAGTGTTTCATGAACATGGACACCGGGCTTGAACACAAGTTCGCGCGGTTCGGCGACGGGCTGACGGTGACGAACGATGCGGTGATCGAGGGCTATGCCAGCCTGTTCGGCCAGACCGATCAGGGCGGCGACAATGTACAGAAGGGCGCGTATCGCGCGTCACTCAAAGGGCTGGAGGCCGCCGGTCAGCGCGTCAAGATGCTGTGGCAGCACGATCCGGCGCAGCCCATCGGCGTCTGGGACGAGGTGCGCGAGGACGACACCGGCCTGTGGGTCAAGGGGCGGCTGCTGGAGAGCACCCAGAAAGGGCGCGAGGCGGCGGCGCTGATCAAGGCGGGCGCGATCGACGGTTTGTCGATCGGCTATCGCACCAGGCGGGCCGTGAAGAACGAGAAGGGCCAGAGGCTCTTGACGGAACTGGAGCTGTGGGAGGTGTCGCTGGTGACCTTTCCGATGCTGCCCAGTGCGCGGGTGGCGGCCAAGGGGGCAACCCCCGAGGCCGGGGATATCTGGCGCGAGATTGCCGAGGTGTTCAGAGACGCCCGGCTGGAGCTGGCGCGAAACTAGCGCGCCGAAAACTCACCCCCAAGAAGGAAGTGCTGATGAGCAAGACCGAAATGCCGGCCTTGGCCGGAGAGGGTGTGCCCCTGGCTCAGGAGGTGAAGCAGGCGATGACTGGCTTCGTGAATGAGTTCAAGGGCCTGAAGGCTGAAGTTCAAACCAAACTGCAACAGACAGAAGAGCGACTGACAATGCTGGATCGTAAATCAACCATCGCGGCGCGTCCGCACCTGGCGGCCTTTACCGACGAGGGCGCGCCGCATCAGAAGGCCTTTGACGCCTATGTGCGTTCGGGCGACGACGATGGCTTGCGCGGGCTGGAGATGGAGGCCAAGTCGCTGTCGAGCGCCGTCAACAGCGATGGCGGCTATCTGGTCGATCCGCAGACCGCCGAGATCATCAAATCGGTGTTGAAATCCACTGCCTCGATCCGTTCGATTGCGTCGGTGGTGAATGTCGAGGCGAACTCGTTCGATGTGCTGATCGACCATACCGATGTGGGCGCGGGCTGGGCGGACGAAACCTCGGGCTCGACCGAGACGGCAACGCCATTGATCGACCGGATCTCGATTGGGCTGCACGAGCTGAGCGCGTTGCCCAAGGCGTCGCAGCGCCTGCTGGATGACAGCGCGTTCGATGTCGAGGGCTGGCTGGCCGGCCGCATCGCCGACAAGTTCGCCCGCGCCGAGGCGGCGGCGTTCATCAATGGGGATGGTGCGGACAAGCCGAAGGGTATCCTGCATCACGCCAAGATCGACAATGATGTCTGGGCCTGGGGCAATATCGGTTACGTGCCGACCGGGATCGATGGAGGTGTCGATGCGGATGCCATCGTGGATGTGGTTTATGCGCTGGGGGCGCAGTACCGCGTCAACGGCACTTTCGTGATGAATTCGAAAACCGCCGGGGTGATCCGCAAGCTCAAGGACAGCGATGGCCGCTTCCTGTGGTCGGACGGTCTGGCCGCCGGTGAGCCCGCGCGTCTGATGGGCTATCCGGTGCTGATCGCAGAGGACATGCCGGATGCGGGCACCGACAGTTTCTCGATTGCCTTCGGTGACTTTTCCGCCGGTTACACCATCGCCGAGCGTCCCGATCTGCGCGTGCTGCGCGATCCGTTCAGCGCCAAGCCGCATGTGCTGTTCTATGCCACCAAGCGCGTGGGCGGTGACGTGAGCGACTTTGCCGCGATCAAGCTGGTGAAATTCGGCATCGCGTAACGCGGGCTGAATCCGGGGGGCCCAGGGCCCCTCGGGCGGGTACGGGTCGGGGTGAACCCTGCGTTGTCTAGCTGCTCCCCTCCGTCCGAGCAACGTGGGGCGGCGCGTGCCCGCTTTTTCCTGAAGATTAGGGCCCGACAGGGGTCCGAGCTTGCGGAGTGAATTGATGATGTTGATCGAAGAGACCTCGGTTCCGGATGCCGCGCTGCCGGTGGACCAGTTCAAGGCGCATTTGCGGCTGGGCACCGGGTTTGCCGAGGACAATGTGCAGGACGAGGTGCTGAAGAGCTTTCTGCGGGCGGCGATTGCGGCGATCGAGGCGCGGACGGGCAAGGTGCTGATCGTGCGGGCGTTTTCCTGGAGCCTGAACAGCTGGCGCGATCGCGGGGGCGAGGTGCTGCCGGTGGCGCCGGTGACCGGGATCGACGCGGTGACGCTGGTGGATGCCAAAGGAGTCGAGGCCGTGGTGGGCGCCGGTGCGTACCGGCTGGAGCCCGACAGCCAGCGCCCGCGTTTGCGTCCTGCTGGTGCTTTGTTGCCTGCGATTGCGACCGGTGGGTCGGTGAAGATCGCCTTTACCGCCGGGATGGCGGCGGATTGGGGCGGGTTGCCGGCCGATCTGGGCCAGGCGGTGCTGCTGCTGGCGGCGCATTACCACGAATATCGCAACGAGACTGCGTTGGGCGATGGCTGCATGCCCTTTGGAGTCACCAGCCTGATCCAGCGTTATCGGATGGTGCGGTTTGGTGCCGGGGTGGTGCAATGAAGGCGCCGCATCTGAACCGGCGTCTGGTGCTGGAGGCGCCGGTACGCAGTGCCGATGGTGCGGGCGGTTACACCGAGAGCTGGGCGGTGCTGGGCACGCTTTGGGCCGAGGTGAGTGCGCGCAGCGGGTCTGAGAGATCGATTGCCGGGGTGCCGGTGTCACGAGTGAGCTATCGCATCGTGGTGCGGGGGGCTCCGGAAGGGTCGAGCATGCGTCCGGCGCCGGATCAGCGGTTTCGCGATGGTGCGCGCCGGTTCGTGATCCGGGCGGTGGCCGGGCGCGATCCGGCGGGCCGGTACCTGACCTGTTTCGCGGATGAGGAGGTGGCGGCATGAGCTATGCAGTGTCGGCGGCGCTTCAGGCCGCGGTCTATCAGCAGCTTGTTGCGGATGCGGAGGTCAGCGCGCTGGCTGGAGGGGCGATTTACGACGCCGTGCCGTCGGGATCTGTGCCGCAGACCTATGTGACGCTCGGGCCCGAGGAGGTGCGCGAGGCGTCCGACGGGACCGGCGCCGGGGCGGTGCATCGCTTTACCGTCTCGGTGGTCTCCGAGGCAGCCGGGTTTGGCGCGGCCAAGACGCTGGCGGGCGCCGTGTGCGACGCGCTGGAGGCGGCGTCGCTGACGCTGGCCCGGGGGCGCGTGGTGGGGCTGTGGTTCGAGCGGGCCTCGGCCCGGCGTACCGGAACCGGCGGGGCGATCCGCCAGATCGATCTGAGATTCCGCGCCCGCGTGGAAGACGACTAAGCAACCAATCTTTGGAGAGAGCATATGGGTGCCCAGAACGGTAAGGACCTGCTGGTCAAAGTGGATATGAATGGCACGGGCCTGTTCGAGACCATCGCGGGGCTGCGCGCCACGCGGGTGAGTTTCAACGCGGAAAGCGTGGATGTGACCAGCCTGGAGAGCCAGGGCGGCTGGCGCGAACTGTTGTCGGGGGCGGGGGTCAAGTCTGCCTCGATCTCGGGCTCGGGCGTGTTCAAGGACGCGGGCACGGACGAGCGTGCGCGGCAGCTGTTCTTTGATGGCGAGACGCCCGCGTTTCAGGTGATCATCCCGGATTTCGGCATTGTCGAAGGCCCGTTTCAGGTGACCGGCATCGAATATGCGGGCTCGCATAACGGTGAGGCGACCTATGAGATGAGCATGGCAAGCGCCGGTGCGCTGAGCTTTACGGCGCTCTGATGGCCAATCCGTGGACGGGCGAGGTGGCATTGACCATCGATGGGGAGCGGCGGGTGCTCAAACTGACTTTGGGTGCTTTGGCGGAATTGGAGCAGGCGCTGGAGGCGGGGTCTCTGGTTGAGTTGGTGCAGCGATTTGAGGGCGGGGCCTATTCCAGCGGTGACGTGCTGGCGCTGATCGTGGCCGGGCTGCGTGGTGGCGGAGCGGATGTGACGCGTGCCGACCTGATGCATGCCGGGATCGAAGGCGGGCCAATGATGGGCGCCAAAGCGGCGGCAGAGTTGCTGGCGCGCGCCTTCATGGTGCCGGAGTGAGCGGGTTCGACTGGCCCGCGCTGATGCGTGCAGGGTTCCTCGGCCTGCGGCTGGCGCCGGATCAGTTCTGGCGTCTGACCCCGGCCGAGCTGCGGCTGATGCTGGGGCAGGGCGCGGGTGTGCCGGCGATGAACCGTGCCGGGCTGGACGCGCTGTTGGCGGCCTATCCGGACAGGACACAAGGAGTGAGCGATGGCGGAGAGTGACGGATTCGACGATCTGGAAACGCGCAGCGAGGCGCTGGGCGATGCACTGGGCGACGCGGCGGTCATGGCGGCCGGATTCGACAGCGAATTGCAGCGTGTGCGCTCGGCGCTGGCGGAGACGGGTAAGGACGTGGCGACGCTGGAGCGCGGGCTGTCCAAGGGGCTGCGACGGGCGTTCGACGGGGTGGTGTTCGACGGGATGAAGCTGTCGGACGCGCTGGAAACTGTGGCGCAGTCGATGATCCAGACTACTTATTCCGCCGCGATCAAGCCGGTGACGGATCATTTCGGCGGGTTGCTGGCTAGTACCGTCGGTGGGCTGGTGCAGGGCATTCTGCCTTTCGCCGATGGTGGCAGTTTTGCCCATGGTCGGGTGATGCCCTTTGCCAATGGCGGCGTGGTCAGCGGCCCGACCTTGTTCCCGATGCGTGGCGGCACCGGGTTGATGGGCGAGGCCGGGCCCGAGGCGATCATGCCGCTGGCGCGCGGCCTCGACGGCAAGCTGGGGGTTCGCAGCTCGGGCGGCGCGCGTGCAGTGAATGTGGTGATGAACATCACGACGCCGGATGTGCAGGGCTTCCGCCGCAGCCAGGGCCAGATCGCGTCGCAGATGAGCCGCGCGCTGGGCCGTGGCAACCGCAACAGGTAGATCAGGGAGCAGGTGATGAATTTCCACGAGGTGAGATTTCCCGCCAATCTGAGCTTTGGCTCGGTCGGTGGCCCCGAGCGGCGCACGGATATCGTGACGCTGGCCAACGGGTTCGAGGAGCGTAACACGCCCTGGGCACATTCGCGGCGGCGCTATGATGCCGGTCTGGGCATGCGTTCGCTGGACGATGTCGAGACGCTGATCGCGTTCTTCGAGGCGCGGCGCGGGCAGATGTTCGGGTTTCGCTGGAAGGACTGGTCGGATTTCAAGTCCGGGATGGCCTCGGCCGAGACCTCGATCGGGGATCAGGTGATCGCGCAGGGCGATGGAGAGACCACAGTGTTTCAACTGGTCAAGACCTATCGCTCGGGCGGGTTCGATTATGCGCGACCGATCGTCAAGCCGGTTCTGGGCACGGTGCGGATCGGGGTTGAGCAGGATGAGATGAAGGAAGGGGTTGATTTCGAGGCCGATCCCGCGACCGGGCTTGTGACATTCGCGGTGCCGCCCTCGGAACAGACGCAGGTGACAGCGGGGTTCGAATTCGACGTTCCCGTGCGTTTTGACACCGACCGTATCCAGACCAGCGTGGCGAGTTTTCAGGCGGGAGATGTGCCCAACGTGCCGGTGGTGGAGGTGCGGGTCTGATGGCGGGTGTTTCCGAGAGCTTTCAGGCGCATGTCGCGGGCGGGCTGACAACCCTGTGCCGGTGCTGGGCGGTAACCCGGAGCGACGGTGTGGAATACGGGTTCACCGATCACGATCGCGGTCTGGAATTCGAAGGGGTCGCGTTCAGGTCCGACAGCGGCCTGACAGCGGCGTCGCTGGAGCAGTCGACCGGTTTATCCATCGACAACAGCGAGGCGATGGGGGTGCTGTCGGACGCCGCGGTGCGGGACGAGGATATCGAGGCCGGGCGGTTTGACGGGGCCGAGGTGCGGGTGTGGCTGGTGAACTGGGCCAACCCGCAAGACCGCTGGCTGCAGTTTCGCGGCTCGATCGGCGAGATCCGCCGTGCGGGCGGTGCGTTTCATGCCGAGCTGCGCGGGCTGACCGATGCGCTGAACCGTTCGTTGGGTCGTATCTATCAGAAACCATGCACGGCGGTGCTGGGGGATGGCGATTGCGGGTTCGATCTTTCGCTGCCGGGATATTCGACCGATGTGGCCGTCGAATTCATCGAGGATGCAAGGGTGTGCCGTTGGGCCGATCTGAGCGGGTTCGAGCCGGGATGGTTCCAGCGGGGAAGGTTGACGGTGCTGGACGGGCCGGCGGCAGGCTTGTGGGGAACGATCAAGCGCGACGGGGTCGAGGACGGCCAGAGGGTCGTCGAACTGTGGGAGTCGGTTCGCGCGGGTCTGAACACCGGGGATCGGGTGCGGTTGCTCGCGGGCTGTGACAAGCGCTTTGACAGTTGCCGGTTGAAATTCAACAACCTGCTGAACTTTCAAGGATTTCCGGACCTGCCGAGCGAGGATTGGATGATGGCGGTGCCGAAGTCGAGCGCA
Organism: Ruegeria sp. AF8; assembly: GCF_056541825.1. NCBI lineage: Bacteria > Pseudomonadati > Pseudomonadota > Alphaproteobacteria > Rhodobacterales > Roseobacteraceae > Ruegeria > Ruegeria sp. AF8. The sequence continues at coordinate 818,890 of NZ_JBQFYW010000001.1, forward strand.
ACCAATACCGGGGGCAGCCTGAGATGACGGGTGGCAGGCAGGATGTGGTCGAGGCCGCCCGGCGCTGGGTGGGAACGCCCTATCGGCATCAGGCGTCGCGGCGCGGTGCGGGAACCGATTGTCTGGGCCTGCTGCGCGGAGTGTGGCGGGAGCTTTACGGGGCCGAGCCCGAAGCGGTTCCCGCATACAGCATGGACTGGTCCGAGCCGCAGGGTGAGGAGCGTCTCTGGCAGGCGGCCCGTCGCCATTTGGTCGAACGCCCCCTGCCGGCGCTCGATCTGGGCGACGTGATCCTGTTTCGGATGCGCGGCGCCTCGGTGGCCAAACATGTGGGGCTGGTGAGCGATATTGGCCCGCATCCCAAATTCATTCATGCCTATTCGGGGCGCGGCGTTGTCGAAAACCCCCTGAGCGAGCCGTGGCGAAAACGGATCGCGGCCCGGTTTCAATTTCCGCTGAAGGAGCAGTAAATGGCGACCATACTTCTTTCGGCCGCAGGCGCGGCCATTGGCGGGTCAATCGGCGGCACGGTTGCAGGCCTGTCCACCGCTGTTATCGGGCGCGCCGTCGGCGCGACATTGGGCAAACTGATCGACCAGCGGTTGCTGGGGGGCGGCAGCGAGTCGGTGGAAACCGGCAGGATCGACCGTTTTCGTCTGACAGGGTCCGGCGAGGGGGCGCCCGTCGCCTCGGTCTTTGGCCGGATGCGGGTCGGCGGTCAGGTCATCTGGGCGTCGGATTTCCTGTCCACGACACGAACCCATACATCCGGTGGCGGCAAGGGGGGCCCGTCACAGCCCGAGGTGACGACGACCGAGTACAGTTATTCGGTGTCGCTGGCGGTGTCGGTCGGGGCTGGCGAGATTGCCGGGATCGCCCGTATCTGGGCCGATGGCGAAGAGGTCGCGCATACCGATCTGAACATGCGCGTTTATCGGGGTACGCGCGATCAACTGCCCGACCCTCTGCTGGAGGCAATCGAAGGGGCGGGGCAGGTGCCCGCGTATCGCGGCACAGCCTATGTAGTGTTTGAGGACCTGCAACTGGCGCCCTATGGCAATCGGGTGCCGCAATTCTCGTTCGAGGTGGTACGTCAGGAACAGCCGGATCTGCCGGGGCATGAAGACCGGCTTGCCGGGCTCGTGCGCGGCGTCGCCCTGATGCCGGGAACCGGTGAATACGCGCTGGCGACGCGGCAGGTAAACTATACTGACGGGCCGGGCAGCTATTGGGCGGCCAATGCGAACTCGCCCTCGGGCCAGGCGGACATTCTGACTTCGCTGGACGCGTTGGAGGCGGAGTTGCCGGGATGTGATGCGGCGTCGCTGATCGTGTCGTGGTTCGGCAGCGACCTGCGCTGCGGAGAATGCGAGATCCGGCCAAAGGTGGAGCGTCGGAAATATGACGGGGCGAACATGCCGTGGCGGGTATCCGGTTTGTCGCGGGCCGCCGCGCAGGAAGTGCCGCGCGTGGAAGGCGAGCCGGTTTATGGCGGTACCCCGGCGGATGCATCGGTGATCGAGGCGATCCGACACCTGAATGACAGCGGCAAGCGGGTGATGTTTTATCCTTTCATTCTGATGGAGCAATTGTCCGGAAACGGCTTGCCCGATCCCTGGACCGGAAACGCCGATCAACCGCATCTGCCGTGGCGGGGGCGGATCACTCTGAGCGCCGCGCCGGGACAGCCGGGTTCGCCGGACCGGTCCAGTGCGGCAGAGGCCGAGGTCGCGCAGTTTTTCGGTGCGGCGTCGGCATCGGATTTCGTGGTCGGAAACGGCACCGTGTCCTATACCGGTCCGGATGAGTGGGGGCTGCGGCGATTCATCCTGCACAACGCCGCCCTGTGTGCGGCGGCAGGCGGGGTGCATGCGTTCTGCATCGGCTCGGAAATGCGCGGGCTGACGCATATTCGCGGCGCGTCCGGGTTTCCGGCAGTGTCGGAGCTGAAACAGCTTGCCGCCGAGGTGCGCACGCTGCTGGGGGCCGAAACGCGGATCGGCTATGCCGCCGACTGGTCGGAATATTTCGGCTATCAGCCGCAGGATGGCAGTGGCGACCGGTATTTTCACCTTGATCCGCTTTGGGCCGACGACAACATCGATTTCATCGGCATCGACAACTATATGCCGATCTCGGACTGGCGCGACGGGCAAGAGCATCTGGACGCGCTGGGCGGGGCGCGATCGATCTATGAGCTTGACTACCTTCAGGGCAATATCGAGGGGGGCGAGGGGTACGACTGGTATTACCATTCACCCGAGGCCGAACAGGCGCAGATCCGCACGCCGATCACCGACGGGGAGCATGACGAGCCGTGGATCTGGCGCTACAAGGATTTGCGCAATTGGTGGGCCAGACCGCATCACGAGCGTATCGGCGGAGAGCGTATTGCCACGCCGACCGCGTGGGAGCCGCGTTCAAAGCCGATCTGGTTCACCGAATTGGGGTGTGCGGCGATCGACAAAGGCACCAATCAGCCGAACAAGTTTCTGGATCCCAAATCGTCGGAATCTCAGTTGCCCAAATATTCCGGCGGCGCGAGGGATGATCTGATTCAGCTTCAATACCTCAAGGCGGTTCTGGGGTATTGGGGCAAGGCCGAGAACAACCCGGTCTCGCCGATCTACGAAGACCAGATGATCGACATGGCGAACGCCTATGTCTGGGCCTGGGATCTGCGGCCGTTTCCGGCCTTTCCCAACCGGCTGAGCCTGTGGAGCGACGGCGAGAACTATCCGCGCGGTCACTGGCTGAACGGGCGGTCCGGTAGCCGCACGCTGGCCTCGGTGGTGGCCGAGATCTGTCACCGGTCGGGTGTAACAGAGATCGATGTCTCGGAGTTGTGGGGGGTCGTGCGCGGTTATGTGGCCGAAGAGGTAAGCGATGCGCGCGCTCTGTTGCAGCCCCTGATGCTGCGCTTTGGCTTTGATGCGATCGAGCGGGACGGGGTTCTGAAGTTCCGGATGCGGGACGGGTTGCGCCCGTTTGATCTGACCGAAGATCAGTTGGCCATGTCGCCGGAAGTGGACGGCACGTTCGAGCATCGCCGTGAGGCGGATGCGGAAATGTCGGGCCGAGTGCGGCTGAGATTCGTGCAATCGGATGCGGATCACGACATTGTCTCGGAAGAGGCGGTTCTGCCGGATGAGGCGACACATGCCGTGTCCGCCAGCGAGATGCCGCTGTCCATGACCCGCTCGGAGGGGCGGCAAACGGCCGAACGATGGCTGGTCGAGGCGCGGGCATCGCGGGAAACGATCAAGTTCGCGGTGCCGCCGTCGCTGATCGGATTGGGGGCAGGGGATGTCGTGCGGTTGCCGGGCGGGGATGGTGAGGCTGGCGCCCTGTTCAGGATCGATAGGGTGGAACAGGTGGGGTTGCAGCTGATCGAGGCGGTGCGGATCGAGCCGAATGTATATCTCCCCGGCGATATCGTGGATGTGTTGCCGAATGCCTCAGCCTTTGTACCGCCTTTGCCGGTGCTGCCGATATTCATGGACTTACCGCTGATCACCGGCGACGAGGTCGAGCATGCTCCGCATCTGGCGGTCACTGCGAAACCCTGGCCGGGGACGGTCGCGGTTTACGCGTCCGCACAAGACGAGGATTATGCCCTGTCCGACATCATCGCCAGCCGGGCGGTGGTCGGGGTCACGGAAAACGGGTTGCCGCGCAGCTCTGCCGGATTGTGGGACGAAGGCGCGGCGTTACAGGTGAAACTGGCGACCGGGGCTTTGGAGTCGCGCCCTGCTTCGGCGGTGCTTGACGGCGCCAATCTGGCCGCGATCGGGGATGGCAGCAGCGGGGCTTGGGAGCTGTTCCAGTTCCGCGAGGCCCAACTGATCGCCGAAGGAACATACCTGTTGAGCGGGCGTTTGCGCGGCCAGTTGGGCAGTGACGCGCTGATGCCCGAGTTCTGGCCCGCCGGATCGCGATTCGTGCTGATGAACGGTGCGGTTTCCCAGATCGGGCTGAAACGGTCGGAGCGCAGGCTTGCCAGGCACTATCGGATCGGAACGGCCCGCCGGGGATATGACGATCCATCCTACACGCATCTGGTCGAGGCGTTCGACGGCAACGGTTTGCGCCCCTATTCGCCGGCGCATTTGCGTGCCGACGGGGCGAGTGGAGACCTGGTGGTGTCCTGGATCAGGCGCACCCGGATTGACGGTGACGGCTGGGACGGGCTGGAGGTTCCGCTGGCGGAGGAGAGCGAAACCTATTTCGTTCGGGTGCGCAAGGACGGAGCCATCGTCCGAGAGGCGGTGACTCATTCGCCGGGCTGGGTATATGGCGCGGCCGCCCGAGGGGCGGACGGGGTCGGCGAACCCTTTGATGTCGAAGTGGCGCAGGTTTCGGCGGTTTATGGTCCCGGCCCGTTTGCCGGGTTGCGGGTGGAGTAGCGCGGTTGCGCGCGGTCCTGCATGGCGATGTCAGTTCGGCGGCGCGGGTGCTGTTGCGGACCGCCCCCGCCTTGCGGGAGCATCTGTGCCGCCGGATGATCCGAGAGGCTGAACTGGCGGACCGGCATGTTCGCAAGACCGGTCGTCTCCATCCGGTATTTGGCAACGGATCGCTGATGTCGGCGGCGCGCAAACGCATATTGGCGGATGAGCCGGGTTTCGACGATACGGACTATTGCAGTTGTTTCGAGATGGTGCTGCGCCATCTGGTTCGACGCAGGCTCAGCCGGAAGCGCAGCTGACGCATTTGCATGCGGCGGGATCAAGCTTGAGCCGCTGTGGCGCGATTTCGTCGCCACAATCCTCGCAACAGCCGAATTCGCCGTGTTCGATGCGCTGCAGGGCGGCCATAAGGCGTCTGGTTTCGATATCGCGCCGGGCTTGTTGCGCCTTGGCCATCGCCTGATTTTGCAGCGCGTCCATGCGGCTGAGGCGCCCAACCGATTGTTGATCCAGTTCCACCACGGCCTGCGCATCGCGCCCGGCAACGGAACCCTGATCCAACTCGTCCAGTTTTTCATGGATCAAACGTTCGAATTGTTCCAGCTCGGTCTCATTCATTTCCGTTATGTCGCACTTCAAGGGTTTGCGTTTGGCCTTTTCCGCCTTAGATGGGTATTCTAGTCGAAGCAGAGGACGTAAAGCCATGGTCGAGACACGCAGAAAACTGACGCCCATCGATCCGGTCTGGAGCCGGATCACCACTGAAGCCCAGGCAGCGGTTGAGAAGGAACCGTTGATGGGCGGGCTGGTTCATGCCTGTATCCTGCATCACAAGAGCCTCGAGCGTGCGCTGTCCTATCGCATTTCCGCCAAGCTCTGCTCGAACGAGATGTCGATGATGGTTCTGCGTGAAATCGTGGAGGAGGCTTATGCGGACGATTCCGGTCTGCTTGAGGCCGCGCGTGCCGATCTGATGGCGGTGTTCGAACGCGACCCGGCCTGCCACCGGTTGCTGCAGCCGATCCTGTATTTCAAGGGATATCAGGCGATGCAGGCCTATCGCGTCGCGCATTGGTTGTGGCGGAAGGGGCGGTTTGACCTGGCATATTTCTTCCAGATGCGCTCGTCCGAGATTTTCGGGATCGACATCCACCCTGCCGCGCGGATCGGAAAGGGCATCATGATCGACCACGCGCATTCCATCGTGATCGGTGAAACTGCTGTTGTGGGCGACAATGTCTCGATGCTGCATTCGGTGACGCTGGGCGGAACCGGCAAGGAAGAAGAAGACCGCCATCCCAAGATCGGCGATGGAGTGCTGATCGGGGCCGGGGCCAAGATTCTGGGCAACATCAGGGTCGGCAATTGCAGCCGTATCGCAGCGGGTTCGGTTGTGCTGCAGGAAGTTCCGCCTTGCAAGACGGTTGCGGGTATTCCCGCCAAGATCATGGGCGAGGCAGGTTGCGATCAGCCTTCAGTCAATATGGATCACATGCTTGGCAAGGACCAGTAAACACATCTGATGGACAAAAAAGCCGCCTCGAAAAACGGGGCGGCTTTTTCGTTTGGAGAAGACGATGCTCAGGCCAGCATGACCATCGGGTTTTCAAGGTTGTCCACGATGGCCTGCAGCAGTTGTGCGCCGAGGGCGCCGTCGATGACCCGGTGATCGACCGACATGGTGACGGACATCACGGTGGCAACGGTGAGCTCTCCGTCGTCGCCCACAACAGGTTTCTTCAACCCGGTGCCGACCGCCAGAATGCCTGCGTGCGGCGGGTTCACGATAGCGTCGAAATTGTCGATGCCGAACATGCCGAGGTTCGAGACCGCGAAAGTGCCGCCCTGATATTCATGAGGTGCCAGTTTGCGGTCGCGGGCGCGGGCGGCCAGATCTTTCATCTCGGTCGACAGCGCCGACAACGATTTGGTGTCGGCATCCTGCAGAACCGGGGTAAACAGACCGCCCTCGATGGCGACCGCGACGGCCACGTCCGAAGGTTTCAGTTGCAGCACCCGGTCGCCCGCCCACACGGCGTTGCACTCGGGAACCTGCTGCAGCGCATTGGCGACAGCCTTGATGATGAAATCGTTGACGCTCAGCTTCACGCCGCGCGACTCCAGTTGCTTGTTCAACTGGCTGCGGAATTTCAGCAGCGCATCCAGCCTGATATCGCGGCGCAGATAGAAATGCGGGATGGTCTGTTTGGCCTCACCCAGGCGTGCCGCGATGGTTTTGCGCATCCCGTCAAGTTTGATCTCTTCGTACGCGCGGCCTTCATACATCCGCGCGACCATATCCGCCGACGGACCAGCCGGAGCCGCCGGGGCGGCAGCAGGTGCGGCGGCGGTTGCCGCCGGAGCAGGTGCCGGGGCCGTGGCGGTTGCACCTTCAACGTCGGCCTTGACGATGCGGCCATGCGGGCCGGAGCCGGCGATCTGCGCCAGGTCGAGACCTTTCTGTGACGCGATCCGACGGGCCAGAGGCGAGGCGAAGATACGGCCGCCATCGGCTTTGACCGAAGCCGCCGGGGCAGGGGCGGGCGCCTCGGGTGCCGCGGGCGCGGCAGCCTGGTTACCCGCTGCGACTACTGGTGCTGCCGCGGGTGCTGCGGCCGGAGCGGCCGCGATATCATCGGCGCTTTCGCCTTCTTCCAGCAGCACCGCAATTGCGGTGTTGACCTTGACCCCCTCGGTGCCCTCGGGGATCAGGATCTTGCCGATGGTGCCTTCGTCGACGGCTTCGAACTCCATCGTGGCCTTGTCGGTTTCGATCTCTGCCAGCAGGTCGCCGGAAGAGACGGTATCGCCTTCCTTGACCAGCCATTTGGCAAGCGTGCCTTCCTCCATTGTCGGGGAAAGGGCAGGCATCAGAATTTCGGTGGGCATCTGTCTGTCGCTCCTTACCGGTACGTCACTTGTTTGACCGCTGCGATCACCTCATCGGTGGTGATCAGGGCCAGCTTTTCGAGGTTTGCGGCGTAAGGCATCGGGACATCCTTGCCGGTGCAGTTGATGACAGGCGCGTCGAGATAATCGAACGCCTCCTGCATCACCACGGAAGAGATGTAGCTGCCGACCGAGCCTTGAGGCCAGCCTTCTTCGACCGTCACCAGACGATTGGTTTTCATCACCGAGTTGATGATCGCGCCTGTATCCATCGGACGGATGGTGCGCAGGTCGATCACTTCGGCGCTGATACCTTCCTCGGCCAGTTTGTCGGCGGCTTCCAGCGCGTACTGCATGCCGATGCCGAAGCTGACGATGGTCACATCCGAGCCTTCGCGCCAGATGCGCGCCTTGCCCAGCGGCACGGTCAGGTCATCCACCTGCGGCACGTCGAAAGAGCGGCCGTAGAGGATTTCGTTTTCCAGGAAGATCACCGGATTTGGGTCGCGGATCGCCGATTTCAGCAGGCCCTTTGCGTCGGCTGCCGAATAGGGCATCACAACTTTCAGGCCCGGGACCTGCATGTACCACGCGGCGTAGTCCTGGCTGTGTTGCGCGGCCACACGAGCGGCGGCACCGTTGGGGCCACGGAACACGATGGGGCAGCCCATCTGACCGCCGGACATATAGAGCGTCTTGGCGGCAGAGTTGATGATCTGGTCAATTGCCTGCATGGCGAAGTTGAAGGTCATGAATTCGACAATCGGCTTCAGACCGCCAAAGGCCGAACCCACTGCGATACCGGCAAATCCATGCTCGGTGATCGGGGTGTCGATCACGCGCTTGGATCCGAATTCGTCCAGCAAGCCTTGGCTGATCTTGTAGGCGCCCTGATATTCAGCGACTTCCTCACCCATCAGGTAGACGTCTTCGTCGCCGCGCATTTCTTCGGCCATGGCGTCGCGCAGAGCTTCGCGAACGGTGACGGATTTCATTTCCGCATCCGCAGGCCAATCCGGCGACAGATCAACGACCGGTGCGGCGGGGGTAGCGGCGGGAGCGGGGGCCTCAACCGCCGCCGGGGCGGCCTCGGCCACCGCTTCGGCTGCGGGTGCAGCCGAGGGCAGGGCGGAGGCGTCTTCGCCCTCTTCGACCAGCACCGCAATGAGGGTGTTGACCTTGACCCCTTCGGTGCCTTCTTCGATCAGTATCTTACCGACGATGCCTTCATCGACCGCCTCGAATTCCATCGTGGCCTTGTCGGTTTCGATCTCGGCAAGGATGTCGCCGGAACTGACGGTGTCGCCTTCCTTGACCAGCCATTTGGCAAGGGTGCCCTCTTCCATCGTGGGCGAAAGGGCGGGCATGAGAATTTCGGTTGCCATGTCTTAATCGTCCTCTCAGGCGTAAATGTCGGTCCAGAGCTCGTCCACGGACGGCTCGGGGCTTTCTTTCGAGAATTCGGCGGCCTGGTTGACGATCTCCTTGATTTCCTTGTCGATCGCCTTCAGGTCATCCTCACTCGCGTGTTTACCGGTCAACAGCAACTCGCGCACATGTTCGATCGGGTCGCTTTGTTCGCGAACCTTCTGCACCTCTTCGCGGGTGCGGTACTTGGCCGGGTCCGACATCGAGTGGCCGCGATAGCGGTAGGTTTTGACCTCAAGAATATAGGGACCCTTTCCGGCGCGGCAGTGAGCGACTGCCTTTTCGCCGGCCTCCTTGACAGCCAGCACGTCCATACCGTTGACGATTTCACCGGGGATGCCGAAGGCCTCGCCGCGAACATAGATATCCTGCGTCGAGGTCGACCGGGCCTGAGCGGTGCCCATGGCGTATTGGTTGTTCTCGATCACGAAGACGACCGGAAGGTTCCACAAGGCGGCCATGTTGAAGGTCTCGTAAACCTGACCTTGGTTGGCAGCACCGTCACCAAAATAGGTAAAGGTTACGCGGCCGTTCTCTTTGTACTTGTCGGCAAAAGCCAGCCCCGCGCCCAGTGGAACCTGCGCACCGACGATGCCGTGACCGCCGTAGAAGTGCTTCTCTTTCGAGAACATGTGCATCGAACCGCCCTTGCCCTTGGACAGGCCGCCCTCGCGCCCGGTCAATTCGGCCATCACGCCGCCCGGGTCCATGCCGCAGGCCAGCATGTGGCCGTGATCGCGATAGGAGGTGATGCGTTTGTCGCCCTCCTCGGCGGCGGCTTCCAGCCCGACAACAACGGCTTCCTGCCCGATGTAAAGGTGGCAGAACCCACCGATCAGGCCCATTCCATAAAGCTGACCGGCCTTTTCTTCGAATCGGCGGATCAGTAGCATTTCACGGTAGTAGGTCTTGAGTTCTTCCGCAGAAACGTTTGGTTTCTTAGTAGTTTTTCGCGCGGCCATCGTGGCGATCTCCCGTCTTCGGCAAGATAGTTTAGCGTTAAACTATCTCATAAAGCATTTCTCTCCCTCTGGCGAGAGGAAATGTGACGCAGCGTTCCCGAAGGCCGCAAATTGCCTAATTTCGGCGTGTTTCCAATGCTTGAGCCAACAGGGAAATGATCTGTGTTGGACTGGAGATCGAGTTTCGCAATGGGAGAACATGACCGATACCGAGAAATCCGAGCGCTCATCGGCAATCATTTCGATGCAATGTGTTGGGACAAGGCAGTGGATACCTCCTAGTGAAAACAGGAGGACGGTGGGCCGTTGCGGCGCACGCTTGGGATCAGGCCGAGAATGAAGAAGACAATCCAGATTCTACTATGATGACAAACTTATTGAGGCTTTGATGGGCGAGGAGGCTCACGCAACAAAAGAACGCGAGGGATTAGTGAATGACGACTTCATCCGCGCGCAGCAAACCCAGCACCGAACGCGCCTGCTGATCCAGCAGGTCGAGGTCAAGATAGGTATCCGACAGGCGCAGGGTCAGGTTTTCCATTTCTGTGATCTGGTCCTCAAGTGCCGTCATGTCGCGTGACAGGGCGTCCCGTTCCGCCGCAATTTCGACCCGCCGGAACAGCCCGTAATCGCCCTGCACCGCCGCAAAGGTGAAATACACACCCAACGCGAACGCCACTGCGAAAAACAAAACTGCACCTAAACTGGGTCGACTGGAACGGGACACTCTGCTTTGCCGTATGATTTCTGCCTCAGGAAACGCGCCCTTTCCGGGCGTCTTCCGGCACTATGTCACAGGTGATTCGGCTTGTGAATCCCCGTTCTGCACCAGGGCAATAATAATTTGCGGTTGTGAAGGTCCTCACCCCTGCGGTGTGACGACACCGGCGAAATCCTCGCGAATGACGGCATCGATCAGGTCGGCGAAATCGGTGAAGGCGCGGGGCATTCCGCTGGCGGCGCGCCATACCAGGCCGACGCTTCGATACATGCCGCGCAGATGGCTGGCGGACACGTCCCCGCCGCGCGCCTGTACCTCGGAATGGGCATAGAGCGCGGGCAATAGAGTGACGCCCATGTTCATGGAAACCATCTGGCGCAACGCGTCGAGGCTGGTGCCTTCGAAGTCGCTGCGCAGCACCGCGCCGGTGTCTTCGCACAGATCGGCAATCTGGCGATGCAACAGGTAGGAACGGCCGAGGGTCAGCAGGGTCTGGCCGGCAAGTTCGGCACGGTCGACCCGTGTTCGCCCCGCAAGTTCGTGTTCCGGCGCAACCGCCAGATGCAGTGGTTCGCGGAACAGGGGGCGGGTCCGAAAGGCCGCGCCCCGCACAGGAAGCTGGGTCAGGATCATGTCGTGCTGTCCGGCGGTCAAATCCTCGGCCAGTTCACGCGGCGCGCCGTCCCGCACCATAAGCCGCAGATCGGGATGCGCGGCATGCAGGCGTTGCAGCACGCGCGGCAGCAGGTAAGGGCCGATCGTCGGGGTGGCGCCCAGCCGCAGCGTGCCGCGTAATCCTTCGCGCAATGGGGTGGCGTAACTGGTCAGGGTTTCGACCTGGTGCAACACCTTTTCGGCAAGATCGGCCACTTCGCGCCCGTCCGGTGTCAGGATCAGCCCGCTGCGGTGGCGTTCCAGCAACCGAACACCCAACGCATCCTCGAACGCGCTGATTTGTAAACTTAGCGATGGCTGGCTGATGCCCAGTTGCTGCGCGGCCCGCCGGAATTGACCGACCCGGACCAGCGTGTCGAAATAGCGGATCTGGCGCAGGGTAACATCGGAGTTCAAGGGTTGGGTGCCTCAATCATGATAGGTTTTTCCTATCTTAAATTATCATTGAATTGTCTCGTTTAAAGATACGCAATCTCCATATCTGCGTTGTGAACACTGGAAATCAGCATCTCGGAACTTCGGAGGTCCCATGAAAAACAGTCCACGCATTAAGAAATTCTCGTTGAAGGCCCGTATGGCACGGCTGCGCCAGCGTCAGGCAGAGCTGAAGGCCCGGATTCTCGAAGAGCTTAAACGCCCGTCGCCCTGCAGCATGACCCTGCAGCATCTCAAGCGGCGCAAAGTACGCATCAAGGACGATCTGGCAAGGCATGAAGGCATCCTGCGAACGCTCGACGCAATGGCGCCGCGCGCACAGGTCGCCGGATCGGGCTGACACTTCAGAAGAGAGGAGCAGACATGTTCGAATTCGCCTACCGCACCACGGGGCTGCGCTGGATGCACAGCCTGGATATCGACGATATGCGCGAAGCCATTGTCGATGACGATGATGGGCCGGATGGCGGCGGTGCGGCCGAGCAAATATCAAGGCCGAAACGCCCCGAAAGCGTGAGAATGCGCCAGGTGACCCGGCGCTGACCGCATCCGGCGTCAGCTGCCGTTCAGGGCGGCGACGCCGGGCAGGATCTTGCCTTCCATCCACTCAAGAAATGCGCCGCCGGCGGTGGAGATGTACGAGAAATCGCCTGCGGCCCCTGATGCGTTCAGCGCGGCAACCGTATCGCCACCGCCGGCAACCGAGGTCAGCTGGCCCGCGCGGGTCAGTGCCGCGGCCTTGAGCGCGGCGGCGTTGGTGGCGGCGTCGAACGGCTCCAGTTCGAAGGCGCCCAGCGGGCCGTTCCAGATCAGTGTCTGGCTTTGGTTGAAGATATCGATGATGGTGGCGACGCTGTCGGGGCCTGCGTCCAGGATCAGCCCGTCTTCGGGGCATTGGTCGGCAGGCAGAATTTCATGCGGCGCGTGGGATTCGAACTTTTTCGCCACGACGATATCGCTGGGCAGGATGATCCTGCACCCCTCCGCTTCCGCCTTGGCAAGGATTTCGGCGGCGGTGTCCTTCATGATCCGCTCGGCCAGAGATTTGCCGACGTGATGTCCCTTGGCGACAAGGAAGGTGTTGGCCATGCCGCCGCCGATCACCAGGAAATCGACCTTTTCGATCAGGTTGCCCAGCAGTTCCAGCTTGGTCGAGACCTTGGCACCGCCCACAACCGCCGTGACCGGACGTCTGGGAGCGCCCAGCGCGCTTTCCAACGCCTCCAGTTCCGCTTGCATCAGGCGACCGGCGCAGGCGGGCAGCAGGCGGGCGATGGCCTCGGTCGAGGAATGGGCGCGGTGGGCGGCTGAAAACGCGTCGTTGCAATAGACGTCGCCCAGCCGCGCCATACCTGCGGCCAGATCCGGGTCGTTCTTGGTTTCGGTTGCGTGAAAGCGGGTGTTTTCCAGCAGCAGTACCTCGCCCGGTTGCAGGGATTCCGCTGCAAGTTCGGCGGCGGGGCCGACGCAGTCGGCGGCAAACAGGACCCTGGTCTCGAACGCGCGCTCCAGAGTGGGCACCAATTGGTTCAGCGACAGGTTCTTACGCCGCTCGCCGCCGGGGCGACCGAAATGAGCCAGCAGGATCGGGCGGCCACCGGCGGCCAGAATATCGCGCACGGTGGGGGCAATACGGCGGATGCGGGTGGAGTCGGTGACGACGCCGTCGACGATCGGCACGTTGATATCGACGCGCACCAGCACGCGCTTGCCGTTCAGATCCATGTCGTCGAGTGTTTTCCAGCCCATTTTCCGCTCCGCAGTTCGCATCCTGTTTGAGCGGTTCTTTTCCCGCATTTCGCGCCAAGGTCAATGCGTCACTTGGCATTCGCGCGCATGGGGCTTAGGTATTCGCGCAATACCATCGACAGGAGGGCCCAATGGCCGAGATCAAGGATCCCGAAAACACCATCATCATCGAACTGAAGGGCGGTAACGTGGTTATCGAGCTGCTACCGGATGTCGCCCCGCAGCACAGCGCGCGCATGAAAGAACTGGCGCGCTCGGGCGAATATGACAACGTATGCTTTCACCGGGTGATCGACGGTTTCATGGCGCAGACCGGCGACGTTCAGCATGGCGACATGGAAGACGGGTTCAACATCCGCATGGCGGGCACGGGCGGTTCGTCGCTGCCGGATTTGCCGGCGGAATTCTCCAAGCTGCCGCATGATCGCGGAACCCTGGGCGCGGCACGGTCACAGAACCCGAATTCGGCAAATTCGCAGTTCTTCATCAACTTCAAGGACAACCATTTCCTGAATGGCCAGTACACCGTCTATGGCCGTGTCATCGACGGGATGGAGCATGTGGACGCGATCGTGCGGGGCGAACCGCCCGCAAGCCCTGACCGGATGATCAGCGTCAAGGTGGCCGCTGATGCATAAACTGGCAGTTGCATTCGCCCTTCTGGCCAGCCCGGCGCTGGCGACCGGGCTTGAGATCGAGGTTGAGGGCGAGGGGGCCAATGGCACGATTACCGTCGATCTGTTCGAGGATGTGGCGCCGAAGCATGTCGAGCAGATTTCAGCGCTGGCCGCCGAAGGTCAGTATGACGGGGTGGTGTTTCACCGCGTGATCGACGGCTTCATGGCTCAGACCGGCGATGTCCAGCACGGCAAACTGGGCGGTGACATGCGCCGCGCCGGCACTGGCGGGTCGGACCGTCCGGACCTTGCGGCAGAGTTTTCGGACGTCACCTATGACCGGGGCATTGTTGGAATGGCGCGGGCGCAAGACCCGAACAGTGCCAATTCGCAATTCTTCATCATGTTCGCGCCGGGTCCGTTTCTTGACGGTCAATACACCGTCGTGGGCAAGGTGACCGGTGGCATGGACGTGGTCGATGCCATCAAGCGTGGCGCCGGCCCGAACGGAGCCGTGATCGGCCAGCCGGATGTCATGAAAAAGGTCACCGTCACGGACTGACCGGCAACCCGGCGCGGTTTGCTCCGCGCCGGGTTCGGCGCACATTGCATCACGTCTGTGTGCAGTGGGCTGGCTTCGCGGGCGCGTGTTGCGCAGAATTGCGCATCCGACAGGAGCAGCCCTATGCGTCTTCTTTCGATCGCAATCGCCGTCGTCCTTGCCACTCAGACCTGGGCCAGTCCTGAATTCTGGCGGCACGAATGGCCCGAGACTGATTTCAGCAAATCGCGTATTTCCAACTGGTCCGAGATCCAGTCAGGCGGGCCGCCGAAAGACGGGATACCGGCGATTGACAATCCCACTTTCCTGTCCGTCAGCCAGAAAACCCGCATTGGCGCGCGCGAGCCGGTAGTCACGGTTGAGATCGACGGGCAGCGGCCCCGGGCCTATCCGATCCGCTATCTGATCTGGCATGAGATCGTGAATGACCGGATCGGCGGCGTGCCCGTGGCGGTTACCTATTGTCCGCTTTGCAACTCGGCCATCACCTTTGACCGCAGGACGCCGCGCGGCGAGCTGAGCTTTGGCGTCAGCGGCAAGCTGCGCCATTCCGACATGGTGATGTATGACCGTCAGACTGAAAGCTGGTGGCAGCAGGCGGTTGGAGAGGCGATTGTGGGACGCCTGGCCGGTACCCAGTTGAAGACCTTGCCGTCCTGGATGGAAAGCTGGCAGGACTATAAGGCCCGCAACCCCGACGGTCTGGTCATGGCAGAACCGGGATACAACCGCTCATACGGGCGCAATCCTTATCGCGGCTATGACACATCGCGCAGACCGTTTCTCTATTCCGGTGAAATGCCGCCGCACGGCATCCATCCGCTTGAACGCGTGGTGCGGGTGGGTGACAGGGCCTGGCCTATGACGCGGCTGAGCGAGATGGGCGAAGTGCACGAGGGCGGCGTGCGGATCACTTGGGCCGCGGGCCAGGCCTCGGCGCTGGATACCGGTTCCATCCGCAAGGGGCGTGACGTGGGTTCGATCCGCGTCCGCGACGGGCAGGGCCGGGACGTGGCCCATGACGTCATGTTCGCCTTTGCGTTTCATGCCTTCTGGCCCGGAGGGCAATGGATGTTGGGGCGCTGAACGGCGCAGCGTTCACGCCGCAAGCGCGATCAGTTCCGCCAACCCGGTCAGACCGATGAGGACGGCCGAAATCATTTTGAGCATGGGCATATTCCGGGCTTTGATGCCCTGGCCCATATTCGTCTCGGCCATGTCCGGGCTGAGATCGGCGATCAGGTTGATGATATCGTCCAGCGCGGTGCCGCCGGCGAGGATGCCGTAAGCCGTTGTTACGATAACCAGCATAGCCAGCGCAGGTGAAAAGCCCTGTGGCCCGAAATGGATGATCGCCGCCAACGCAATGAACGAGAATATGGTCGTCTGCATGATTGCGAAGTAATGAGTCTGCCGTGCCAGGGAATAGGTGGCGCGCAATTCCGGTGTCATCATGATTTTTCCCCTAAATACAAAGCTGAAACCCGGGCATGATATCATGCGGGCGCCTGAATCAGAAATGTGTTCGTGAACTCGGCGTACGGGACTGACCCATATTCCAGAGGCGGGCCGGAGACGTTCATGAAAAACGCCGCCCGATGAGGCGGCGTTTGTCAGATGTCGCGCAATCTTTCAGTCGTCGGTTGAGACCGCTTTCCAGATCAGGCCGCCGATCGCGCCGCCAATCAGTGGCGCCACCCAGAACATCCAGAGCTGCGCCAAAGCCGGGCCATCGGCGAACAGCGCCACACCGGTCGAGCGCGCCGGGTTAACCGATGTGTTGGTGACGGGAATTGAAACCAGATGAATCAGCGTCAGGCCGAGACCGATGGCGATGGGCGCAAACCCGACTGGGGCGCCGTTCGACGTGGCTCCCAGAATGATGAACAGGAAAAAGGCGGTCATCACGACTTCGGTCACAAAGCCGGCTGTCATCGAATAACCGCCGGGTGACGCGCTGCCATACCCGTTCGAGGCGAACCCACCGACACCGGTGAAATCGGGCGCGCCCGAAACAATCACGTAAAGCACGACCGCCGCGACAATCGCTCCGACGACCTGCGCAATCCAGTAAGGGATCAGATCCTTGGCCTCGAACCGTCCGGCGATCATGAGGCCGAGGCTGACGGCGGGATTGAAATGCCCGCCCGATATGTGGCCGACGGCAAAGGCCATGGTCAGCACGGTCAGGCCAAAGGCCAGTGCGACGCCCAGCCAGCCAATGCCGACATCCGCAACGCCCGCTGCCAGAACTGCACTGCCGCAACCGCCAAGCACCAACCAGAATGTACCGAAAAATTCAGCTAAAAGCTTTGAAGACATCCAACGTACCTCCCAAAGTTGAATGATCGATATTAGGCGTCAAACTCTTCAATTTGGAAGAAAAAAGCGAAACTCTGAAATTCCTGGGGACCGGCAAGCGGCAACAAAAAGCGCCCCGGATTTCTCCGGAGCGCCTGGAAATGGGACCACCCAACGGGATGGTTGAGTGGTCTTACTGGCTGACTTCCGCAGTTGCTGCGGCCGGGTTGCCGGAAGATTTGTTGCCCGAACGTCCCGGGTTGAGCGGGTCGTCCTGACGCTGAACCGAGCCTTCGAAATGGGCGCCGCTTTCGATCGCGATGGTCTTGTGAATGATGTCACCCTCGACCCGGGCGGTCGAGGTCAGGCGCACTTTCAAACCACGGACGCGGCCCACGATGCGGCCATTGACCACCACATCATCGGCGGTCACTTCGCCTTTGATGGTGGCGGTCTCGCCGATGGTCAGAAGATGGGCGCGAATGTCCCCCTCGACAGTGCCTTCGACCTGAATGTCGCCACTGGTCTTGATGTTACCGGTGATGTGCAGATCCGACGACAGCACCGATGCGGGCGGCTTGGGTTTGGGCGCGCTGGCCTTGGTTTCAGCCGGGGCCGGGCTTGCCGGGGTCGACGGGGCGGCGGGCTTGGCCGCTTCGGGTGCCTTGGATGCCGGCTCGTTGATTTTGCTCTTAGAAAACATTTCTCGCAGCCTTGATGTAAGTCATTGGATTCACGGGTTCCCCGTTCACACGCACCTCATAGTGCAAATGTGTGCCGGTCGACCGTCCGGTGCTACCCATATCAGCTATATGATCCCCGCGCGAGACCCTTTGTCCGACCTTGACGCGGATAGTGGTGTTATGAGCGTAAAGTGTCTCAATCCCGAAGGCGTGCTTGATTTTTACGAGCCGCCCGAAACCGGATTGCCAGCCGGCATGCGTGACCACGCCGTCCGCGGTGGCAAAGATATCAGTGCCGTGCGCGCCCGCGAAATCCGAACCGTTATGCATGCGTCGCCCGCCGGTTTTCGGATCGCGCCGGTGGCCGAAACCGCTGGTATATCGCACCGCCGCGTTGACCGGGCTGGCGAACGGGGCTTTCTCGGCCGCGATGCGGTACAGATTAAGCTGATCCATCTGCTGAAGCAGGTTGTTCGCGCGGATTTCCTCGGCGGAAATCTCTTCACCGCGTGTGCTGAAGGATAAAGGGGTCAGCGGACCGCCCATACCGCTATAGCCACGCCGGACCTCCTCGATGATCCGGTCGGTGGGCATGCCCGCCTGACGGAACATCTTGTCAAGCGGTTCGATCGAGATTGCCATCGCCTCTTCCAGTTGGCGGAAGATCTGGTCGCTGCGTTCGCGCATCAGCTGGATTTCCAGCTCCAGGTCATCACGCTGAACCAGCGCTTCTTGCGCATTGGCTTGGATCAGGTCGCGTTCCTGCGCGGTCCGCAACAGGGCCTCGGACATGAACCCCATCTGCACCGGAGCCGACGCGGCCAACTCGTGGCTGGCCGCGTCTTCGCCTGTATTCTGCTCGAGATTTGCCAGCGCCATACGGGCCGCTTCGCGCTGTTTCATCGTTTCGCGCAAAGTGGTCTGGATCACTTCGACCCCGGTTTCCAACTCACGCCGCCGGTTTTCCGATTTCAGCAGTTCCGATTGCATAGCCGAAACCTGTTCGAGGGCTTTGTTGAACCGTTGGTGCGCTGCCAGGGCTTCTTCGGCTCGCATATCCCGTTCTTGTGACAGGATGTTGAGCCTTTCCTGATATGTCGCCTGGTCTCTTTTTGCCTGCTCGCGGAAATTGCCCGATCCGATACTGTCCATCAGAATGATCGCCGTCGCCACGATGGTCCATGCAAGCGTCAGGGCGACCCCGGAAAAGGCGATGATCTGAGTCTCCGGCCGAAGCCGGATGAAACGCGTGTCGTTGTCCGATTTGAGGAACACCCTGCGCTCGGGAAAATGTTTCTCCAGCAGAGCGTGAATTCTGATCGTCAGACGTGTCCGCACGCGTCTTTCCTCTTTTTCATCCCCTGTATAGAGACGCATCGAGAGTGGCTGCGACCGTCCCTTGGGGCGCTTGCATAGCGGCGCGGAACGTTCGGGGCAAGTTTGTTAACCATCCGGTCGAATTTCGGGGGATAATCGCGCTTGAGATGAGCGGGTTTTTGCCGACGCCTGGTATTCGCTTGTATCAGACGATCACTTTTCCGGAGGGTGGCAATTCGTCCGCCAGAGGCCAATAGAAATCCGGCGGCAGTCCTGCTTTGGCCCGTTTTTCTTCGTTGAACGGGGGTTTTAGCGCCCCATGGAAATAACGGCGCACGAGCCGGTGGAAAACCTCTTTGGGATCGGAATTCTCACGTCCGCACAGGAAGTGAAACCATTTCGATCCATAGGCGACATGACCGACCTCTTCGGCATAGATCACATTCAGCGCATCAACGGCTTTTTGCGCATTGGCCTTGCGGAAAATATCTATCATTCCGGGGGTTACATCCAGCCCGCGTGCTTCGAGTACCATCGGAACCACGGCCAGCCGCCCCATAAGATCCTCTGCCGTATCCTCGGCGGCGCGCCACATTCCGGCATGGGCGGGCAGGGCGCCATAGTGGCTTTGCATCGAATCCAGGCAATCGCAGACGAGCTCGAAGTGACGTGATTCTTCGGCGGCGCATTTCACCCAGTCGTCATAGAATCCGACGGGCATCGGCACATGTCCGAACCGCGCGATGATGTCCCAGTGCAGGTCCACCGCGTTCAGTTCGATATGGGCAACCGCGTGGAGCAGGGCGATCCTGCCGGCCTCGGACCCGGGGCGCCGTTTCGGGACGTCGCGCGGCGACAGCAACTCAGGCCGGTCGGGCCGGGCCGGATTAAGCGGTGGCGATGCCGTGCCGATTTCGATTGGCGGCGCGTCTCCGGTGCGGGAAGCAAACCATGCCGCAGCATGTTGCTGCGACAGCGCGGTCTTGGCATGTCCGTCTGCCGTGGTCAGAACCTCAGTCGCCATTTCGGTCAGGGTCAAGGGCATGCGCTTGCTCCGTTCATATGGGGTTGGGTCAGGCCAGGCTGCGGACGGCTTGCAGAACCTCTTCGACGTGACCGGGCACTTTCACCTTGCGCCAGACGCGCGCAATCTGACCTTCGGCGTCGATCAGGAAGGTCGTCCGTTCAATCCCCATGGATTTTTTGCCATACATGTTCTTCTCGACCCAGACACCATAGTCTTCGCATACGGCCGATCCCTCGTCCGACAGCAACGGAGTGGTCAGGCCATGTTTGGCGACGAACTTGTCGTGTTTGGCCACGCTGTCGCGGGATATCCCGAACACATTTGCGCCAGCTTCGGCAAACTCCTGCAATAGTTCGGAAAATTCGATGGATTCCTTGGTGCAGCCCGGAGTATCATCACGGGGATAGAAAAACAGGACCACGGCGTTGCCGCGCAGGGCGGACAACGTAACTTCACCGCCGCCGTCGCGGGGCAGGGTGAAGTCGGGAGCGGGATCGGATATTTCAGGCATGGGCTTACTCCGGCGGAATTCGATGCATGTTGCTCAACACAATAAGCCGGGACGGGCAAGTTGAAAGACGCCGAGACACACAAGGACAGATCGGATAAGCCGGAAGGTCAGGCTCAAAAACCCGTTCGCCGTCGGTCGCGCAGGCGCAGGGCGGCGTTGTGGGCCATGCGCGGCACCTTCATCCTGATTTTTCTGGCTGCGATCTCGGCGCTTATGGTCGTCGGTCAGAGGATGCATGCGCCGCAATGGTTGCGGGACCGCGTGGAACACCGGATTGAACAGGCCACCGGGGGGCTGCAGATCAAGTTTGGGGATGTCAGTTTCATCATTCACGAAGGTTGGCGGCCCCGTCTGAGATTGCGCGACGTGACGCTCAGCGACAGCGAAGGTCGGCAGATCGCGCAGTTGTCCGATATGCGCGCAAGCCTTGCCATGCGCCCGCTGCTGCGCGGAGAGATTCGCCCAAAGCGCATCATGATGAGCGGGGCGCATATTGCCCTGCAACGCGACAAGAACGGCCAGTTTTCTCTGGTCGTCGGTCAAGACAGTGAACCGGTGGAGCAGGCGCCCAATGTCAGGGAATTGATCGAGGAGGCCGACACCCTTTTTATGGCCCCGGCCTTGTCGGCGCTGACCTCTTTCGAACTGGATGCGATCACACTGTTTTACAGCGACTTGCGGCAGAACCGGTCATGGACGCTCGACGGAGGGCATATTCAGATTACACGCGGCACCGACGAAATCCGCATTGCGACCGGGTTTTCGCTTTTGGGTGGGCGTGACTATGCCAGTGCGGTCGAAATGAATTATACCAGCAAGCTCGGATCACCTGAAGCGAGTTTTGGCGTCAGTGTCACCGACTTGCCGGCCGAGGACATCGCGCTGCAAAGCCCGGTTCTGGCCTGGCTGCAGGTTTTGCGCGCACCACTGTCGGGGGCGTTGCGTGGCAGCGTCGGGGCGGATGGCAGTTTGGACCCGGTTTTTGCAACATTGCAGATTGCCAAAGGTGTGGTTCAGCCCAACCCCGAAGTGCGCCCTATTCCGTTCGATACGGCGCGCACGTATTTCTCGTATGATCCCAAGCGGCAATTTCTTGATTTCAGCGAGATTTCGATTGCTTCGCCATGGGGATCCGCCGTGATTGACGGGCGCGCGGACCTTGAAGGCGTGGAAGGCGGTCAATTGAAAAGCCTGACCGCGCAATTCCGATCTTCGGGCATCAAGGCGAATCCGGCCGGAATGTATGCCGAGGCATTGGAGCTGTCGGGCGCGGCGGCTGAATTCCAGCTGAAATTCGCGCCATTCCGCTTGCGGATCGGGCAGTTGGTGGTCGAGGACAAGGACCGCCGCTTGCGGGTTTTCGGCAGCCTGAAAGAGTTGTCCCAAGGCTGGGGCGTCGATCTGGATGCGCAACTGGATCACCTGACGCCTGCGCAACTGCTGCATTACTGGCCGGAAAAGGCGGCCAGAAAGCCCCGGAAATGGGTTTCGGAAAACCTGCTGGAGGGGCGGCTGGAGGATCTTGACCTCGCGGTCAGGCTTAGGCCCGGCGCGCGCCCGCAGTTCTATGCCGATTTCGACTACAAAAACGCCAAAATCAAATTCGCCAAGACCCTGCCGCCGGTTGTCGACGCACAGGGGCAGGCCAGTCTTGTGGGGAGCCGGTTCACGGTCACGGCTCAGCGAGGCCGGGTTATCCCCGATCAGGGGGGCGCGATCGATGCGGCGGGCACATCGTTCATCATTCCGGACATAGGCATCAAAAAGGCCGCGCCGGGCATTGCCCGGATTCGCGCGCGCGGCAGCGCCACCGCGGCGCTGTCCCTGCTGGACCGTCCGCCGCTGCAGGTAATGACCAAAGCCGGGTTGCCGGTTGATCTGGCGCAGGGGCTGGTAAGTCTGGAAGGCACGCTGGCGCTGCCGCTGCGGGACGAGGTCAGGCTTGCGGATATGGAGTTTCACTATGCCGGCGATGTGGGGAACGTAAAAAGCGATAAACTCGTTCCGGGCATGGAGGTAAGCGCCGATCGTCTGGACCTGTCCGGGGATCAGACACAGGTTTCCATAGCCGGGCAGGGATATTTCGGGGCGGTTCCCATGCAGGGACGCTGGACGCAACCCATTGGCGGAGCAAAGCCGGAACGCAGCCGGTTGGTGGGTCAGATCGAATTGTCGCCCCGGCTGATGACGGAAATCCACGCAGGCCTTCCGGACGGAATGCTGACCGGCGTAGGGACAGCGGATGTGACCGTCGATCTGGGTGGCGGAAAGCCACCGTACCTGACGGCACAATCCGATCTGGTTGGTGTGGGGCTGGCGATACCGGAACTGGGATGGCGCAAGGCCGCGGCGAGTTCGGGGTTGCTGACGATGGCAGCGGAACTGGGCGCGGGGATGAATGTTGACGAGATCAAGGTCGACGCAGCGGGGTTGCGGACGACCGGCAGCATTTCGTTCTCGGACGGTGCGCAGATGGATCGCGTGCGGCTTTCGTCCTTTGAACTGGGTAGCTGGCTCTCAGTTCCGGTAGAGTTGGTCAGCCGGGGCAACCGCGCGCCCGATATCCGAATTCTTGGTGGTCGCATGGATATGCGAACCGCAACTTTCGGGTCCGGCGGTTCGGGTGGAACGTCCGCTGCAGGCGGCGACAGCCCCGATCTGGAGGTGCGGCTCGACCGGTTGCAGATCACGGATACAATCGCCCTGACCGGGTTTCAGGGGGGATTTCGCACATTGGGCGGGCTCGGCGGGACCTTCACGGCCCGCGTCAACGGCGGGACGGCGGTTTCCGGGCAAGTGGCGCCACGCGGCAACCGCAGCGGCATCGTGCTGCAATCGGCGGATGCCGGCGGTGTGTTGCGATCGTCAGGTATTCTCACACAGGCGCACGGAGGAAGTTTCCGGCTTACCCTCGAACCGGTACAGGCATCCGGGTATTACGATGCAGTTTTGAGAATTGCCAACACGCGGGTCAAGGACGCTCCGGCAATGGCGGCCTTGCTGAACGCCATCAGCCTGGTCGGTCTGCTGGATGAAATGTCGGGGCAGGGGATCTATTTCACCGGCATTGACAGCCGGATGCGGATCTCTCCGACAGAGGTCACGGTATTGAGCGGCAGTGCCGTCGGCCCGTCCATCGGACTTTCGTTCGACGGTAAGGTGAATACCGAGCGGCGCTGGCTTGATCTGCGGGGGGCGGTCACTCCGGTATATCTGTTGAATGCGATCGGCAGTGTCCTGACCCGCAAGGGAGAAGGGGTGTTTGCGTTCAACTATACTCTGAACGGCCCGATTTCCGACCCCAAAGTCGGTGTGAATCCCCTGTCGGGGCTGGCCCCCGTCTTTCTCCGCGATCTGTTGCGAAAGCCGCGCCCCGCCATACCGGACGATGCCACCAAATTACTGTTTCCTGATGACAATGCGCCGAAGGAAACCCCAAAAAGTTTGCAGGGCAGCGACCGTTGAAGGATGCAGTGGCCGAATCTTTGCGGGCAAGGTAAGGCGCGCGCATGAAACTGAGCGACTTTGATTTCCATTTGCCCGAAGAGTTGATCGCAACCCGTCCGGCCAGCCCACGCTCTTCGGCGAGGATGCTGGTTGCGGAAGGGGATCAGATCGCGGACTCCTCGGCCATTCATCTGCCCGACTGGCTGCGCGCCGGTGATCGGCTGGTTCTGAATGATACCCGTGTGATTCCGGCGCGGCTGAGCGGGCGCCGGCATCGCCAGAGCGCGCAGGGCCCGGTTACGGCCGTGATCGGGGCAACTTTGCTTGACCCGCAGGCGGACGGCACCTGGGCTGCACTGATCAAGCCGCTGAAAAAAGTGAAGATCGGCGAAGAAATCGCCTTTTCCAACCGGCTCAGTGCGACCCTTGAACGGGTGGAGGACGGGCAGGCATTCCTGCGGTTCAATCTTGCGGGAGACCATTTTGACCGCGCGCTGGAGGATGCGGGCGCTATGCCCCTGCCGCCCTATATCGCGGCCAGGCGGCCAGCGGACGATCAGGACAAGATGGACTATCAGACCATCTGGGCCCGTCATTCCGGGGCGGTGGCTGCCCCGACCGCCTCGCTGCATTTCGATGAGGCGCTGATGCAGGCGCTGCGCGACAAGGGGGTTGATTTCACCCATGTGACGCTGCACGTGGGGGCGGGCACTTTTCTGCCGGTGAAGGTCGAGGATGTGACGACCCACAAAATGCACGCGGAATGGGGGCGTGTCAGCGCGCAGGCAGCCGAAGAGATCCGTGCGACAAAGGCGGCGGGCGGCCGGGTCATTCCCGTCGGGACGACCGCGCTGCGGCTGATCGAAAGCGCAGCGCGAAGCGGCCGGATCGCGCCATGGGAAGGAGAGACGGACATCTTCATCTATCCCGGTTTCGAGTTTCATGTCACGGACGCGCTGATGACCAATTTCCATCTGCCGAAATCGACCTTGCTGATGCTGGTGTCCGCCCTGATGGGGCAAGAGCGGATGCGCACGGTCTATGCCCACGCAATTGCCGGGAACTATCGTTTCTTTTCCTATGGCGATGCGTCGCTTTTGATACCCTGAAAGGCGCGTTTTTGGGCGCTTATGCGCCGATTGTTGTCGAGAAACACTCAGAAATGATATTTGCGGGGAGAATACCCCGCAACACGAGACGTTAAGAGGCGGAAAACCCAATGTTACAGGTTCTCTCCAGCGCATGGGCGCTTTTGCTTGGTATGGGCCTGTTGATGGTGGGCAACGGCCTGCAGGGCACGTTGCTTGGCGTGCGCGGCGGAATCGAAGGGTTTTCCACCTTAGAGATGTCCTTTGTCATGTCTGCCTATTTCGTGGGTTTTCTGGGCGGCTCCCGTTTGGCGCCGGAAATGATCCGGCGAGTCGGGCATGTGCGGGTGTTCGCTGCGCTGGCCTCATTCATTTCTGCCGTCATGATCATGTATCCGATGCTGGCCAATACGGTAGCATGGTCTTTGGGGCGTGTGGTCATCGGATTTTGCTTTTCGGGCGTGTATGTCACCGCCGAGAGCTGGCTGAACAACGCGGCCAGCAATGAGAACCGGGGACAGGCCCTGTCGCTGTACATGATTGTTCAGGTGAGCGGGATCATCGTCGCGCAGGGGTTGCTTCTCATCGGAGACCCGGCCGGGTACGAAATCTTTGTCATCGCGTCGATACTGGTTTCGATCTCCTTCGGCCCGATCCTGTTGTCGATTTCGCCGACACCGGCATTCGACACGACGAAACCGATGACGTTGAAGCAGTTGATGAAAATTTCTCCGCTTGGCTGTGTCGGGATGTTTTTGCTGGGCGGCGTCTTTTCGGCGCAGTTCGGTATGTCCGCCGTATATGGTGCGGAGGCCGGGTTGAGCCTGGTGGAAATCTCGACCTTCGTGGCGATGTTTTACGTCGGTGCGGTGGTCCTGCAATATCCGTTGGGGTGGATTTCGGACCGTATGGACCGCCGGTTTCTGATCATGATGGTGGCCGCGGTCGGTGGCGGAAGCGCAATAATAGCGATGATTTTCGGCAACAGTTTCCCGGTTCTTCTGGGTACGGCCTTTGCCATCGGCGGAATGACGAACCCGCTCTATTCTCTGCTGATCGCCTATACAAACGACTATCTGCTTCACGAAGACATGGCGGCCGCATCTGGCGGGCTGGTCTTCATCAACGGGCTTGGAGCGATTGCCGGGCCGGTGATCGTGGGGGGGATGATGGGAGAGGGATCATTCGGACCGTCGGGATTTTTCCTGTATTTCTCGGTACTTCTGTTCATGATGGCGTTTTATGCACTCTACCGGATGACTCAGCGTGCCGCGACCCCGATCGACGAGACCGGTACTATGACGGCACTTTATCCGACAGCGTCGCCCGTGGCCCTGGAGGTCGCCCAGGTGGTGGCGATCGAAGCCGAACAGGTAAGCAGCGAAACGCAAGATGGCGCATAATGGTTGGATTTATGTCGCCAATGTTGCAATATTTTATTGTAACACGTTTGTAAAAGTCATTTTATTATAGTCAGTGCCCCTGGGGGGGAACATTAGTGGAGTAAGGGCAATGGTACGTCCTGAAGAAGTATTGAGTTTCTGGTTAGATGAAGTAGGGCCCGAAGGGTGGTATAAGCAGGATGAAGCGCTGGATGCGCTTATTCGCGACACGTTTCTCGAAACCTGGAATGGCGCATGTCAGGGCAAATTTTCGCTTTGGCTGACATATCCCAGCGGAACATTGGCGTACACCATCCTGATGGACCAGTTTCCTAGGAACATGTTCCGCGGCGAAGGCCGGGCGTTTGCTTCGGACCGCGCGGCGCTGTCGGCGGCGAAATGTGCGATCGACAAGGGTTGGGATCTGAGGATCGACGAACCGGCCCGGCAGTTTTTCTATATGCCGCTGATGCATTCGGAAAACCTGTGCGATCAGGAGCGTTGCGTTCGCCTGATGCATCAGCGCATGCCGCAGTCGGACGCCGGAAACCTGCTGCACGCGCAGGCTCATCGTGAGGTCATTCGCAAATTCGGCCGTTTCCCGTATCGCAACGAGGCCCTGCATCGTGAGATGACACCGCAGGAAGCGGATTATGTCAGCAGTGGCGGATACGGTCAGACGATCCGCGAGTTGCAGGCGGCCATCTAGGACGCCGGGCGGCAGCCACGAATTTCGTTGATGCTGTTGGCGATGGCTGCGGCGGATGTTTCGATGGCATGGTCAAATAACTTTTCAGGTGAATCCGCCAGATCCGCCAACTGGGCTTGTGTTTTTTCGAGTTTCTGTTCGATGGCGTTGGTGCTGGCCAGCACTCCCAGAATTCGCTGGGCGACGGCCGGCGAGATTTCTCCGTTATTCTGGCCGAGTTCCTTCATATCGTTTCTGAGGCCTTTCAACTCGCCCGCGACGTCCTGCGCCTGAATGCGCAGCGGTTGCAGCAGTTCCATTTTTTGGGTGAAGTCATCTTTAAAGCCGTCAAGCGTTGAAAACAGCTTCCAACCCAGGAACAGGCAGATTGCCAAAAGGATCAAGGTCGCGTTAAGCATCGCGAGCAACAGATCTTTGAGTATCCTGACCATTTTCGATCCCTCTGATTTCAGTCGTTAAATTTGGCTGCTTCAATGAACTCGTCATCTTTTCTAGCCAAATAGCTTGACCGCGTATAGGTTGGAAACCGCTTGTTATACGGTGTTTGACCTTGCGTTGCATTTGTCGCGGGACAGGGTTATTGATGTGTTGGGAAAAGTAGTTTAATGGTAAACTAGTTTTGAAACGACCTGCGCCGAGAGGGACCCATGGCTGCACAATCCTTTGATCTTATCGTAATCGGCGCTGGCCCCGGCGGCTATGTTGCCGCCATCCGCGCGGCGCAGCTGGGCCTCAAGACGGCTGTGGTCGAGCGAGAGCATCTGGGCGGGATCTGTCTGAACTGGGGCTGTATTCCGACCAAGGCGCTGCTGCGGTCTTCGGAAGTGTTTCACCTGATGGAGCGCGCCAAGGACTTCGGGCTGAAGGCGGACAAGATCGGTTACGATCTGGATGCGGTCGTGAAACGGTCCCGGGGAGTTGCCGCGCAGCTTTCGGGCGGCATCGGTCACCTGTTGAAAAAGAACAAGGTGACCGTGGTGATGGGCGAGGCGACGATCCCGGCCAAGGGCAAGGTCAGCGTCAAGACCGACAAGGGGGCCGAAGAGCTGACGGCCAAGAATATCATCCTCGCCACCGGTGCGCGGGCGCGCGAACTGCCGGGGCTGGAGGCGGATGGCGATTTGGTCTGGACGTACAAGCACGCGCTGCAACCACCCCGTATGCCGAAAAAGCTGCTGGTAATTGGCTCGGGCGCAATCGGGATTGAATTTGCCAGCTTCTATAATACGTTGGGGGCCGATACGACCGTGGTCGAGGTGCTGGATCGCGTCCTGCCGGTTGAAGATGCCGAGATCAGCGCCTTTGCCAAAAAGGCGTTCACCAAACAGGGCATGACCATCATGGAAAAGGCGATGGTCAAGCAGTTGGATCGCGGCAAGGGCAAGGTCACCGCCCACATCGAGGTCAAGGGCAAGGTCGAAAAGCACGAATTTGACACGGTCATCTCTGCCGTGGGCATCGTGGGCAACGTAGAGAATCTTGGTCTGGAGGCTCTGGGCGTCAAGATTGACCGGACCCATGTAGTGACTGATGAATTCTGCCGCACCGGGGTCGAAGGGCTCTATGCCATCGGCGATATCGCCGGCGCGCCCTGGCTGGCGCACAAGGCGTCCCACGAAGGCGTCATGGTCGCCGACCTGATCGCGGGCAAGCATGCGCATCCGGTGAAACCAGAGAGCATTGCGGGCTGTACTTATTGTCATCCGCAGGTGGCGTCGGTGGGTTATTCCGAGGCCAAGGCGAAGGAACTGGGCTATGACGTCAAGGTCGGCCGCTTCCCCTTTATCGGCAACGGCAAGGCAATCGCCCTGGGAGAACCCGAGGGACTGGTCAAGACTGTGTTCGACGCCAAGACCGGCGAATTGCTGGGCGCGCACATGATCGGTGCCGAGGTCACTGAAATGATACAGGGTTATGTGGTGGGCCGCCAATTGGAGACCACGGAAGAAGATTTGATGAACACGGTCTTCCCGCATCCCACGCTCAGCGAAATGATGCATGAAAGCGTGCTGGACGCTTACGGGCGGGTGATCCACATGTGATCCCGAAAAACAATTGGTTCTCAAAAGGTCGCGCCTCTGGCGCGGCTTTTTTGTTGGGCTTTCTGGCGAAAGCCGGTGCCTCCGGCGGGGATATTTGAGGCCAGATGAACACGGGATCCGCGCCCCGAACCGGTCGGGGCGCTTCACCTGGCGCGGTCATCGGCGTCCCCGCCTGCACCGCGGGGTCAACTCTGCCGAAAACGGGTTAAGGATCCGTTACTTCATCTGGCCTCAAATATCCCGGGGTCTGGGGCAGAGCCCCAGCTGGTCTATCCATGGCGCCGCATGAATGTTCTTTGTATGTTCTTATTTTTTGGTTGGAGACTCAGGCTGTCTCAACTATCTATTAGGAATTGTTGCCGAGGTAGGTCATGGCGGAACTGAAGAATATCGAAGTGCGTGGCGCGCGCGAGCACAATCTCAAGGGAATCGACGTGGATATCCCACGCGACCGGCTGGTGGTGATCACCGGGCTGTCGGGCTCGGGCAAGTCCTCGCTGGCCTTCGACACGATCTATGCCGAGGGGCAGCGGCGCTACGTTGAAAGCCTGTCTGCCTATGCGCGGCAGTTCCTCGACATGATGGAAAAGCCGGATGTGGATCACATCAGCGGCCTGAGCCCTGCAATCTCCATCGAGCAGAAGACGACCTCGAAGAACCCGCGCTCGACCGTCGGTACCGTGACCGAGATTTATGACTACATGCGCCTGCTCTTCGCCCGCGCCGGAACACCCTACAGCCCCGCCACCGGCCTGCCCATCGAGGCGCAGCAGGTGCAGGACATGGTCGACCGTATCATGATGATGGAGGAGGGCACGCGCGGCTATCTGCTGGCGCCCATCGTGCGGGACCGCAAGGGTGAGTACCGTAAGGAGTTCCTGGAACTGCGCAAGCAGGGGTTTCAGCGGGTCAAGGTAGATGGCGCTTTCTATGAGCTGGACGAACCGCCGACATTGGACAAGAAATTCCGCCACGATATCGACGTGGTGGTGGACCGTCTGGTGGTGCGCGAGGGGATGGAGACCCGTCTGGCCGACAGTTTGCGCACCGCGCTGGATCTGGCCGACGGCATCGCCATTCTGGAAACCGCCCCGCGTGAAGGCGACCCGGAGCGCATCACGTTCAGCGAAAATTTTGCCTGCCCCGTCAGCGGCTTCACCATCCCCGAGATCGAACCGCGCCTATTCTCGTTCAACGCACCCTTTGGAGCTTGTCCGGATTGCGACGGTCTGGGGGTCGAGTTATTCTTTGACGAACGTCTCGTGGTGCCGGACCAGACGCTCAAGGTCTATGACGGCGCGCTGGCGCCGTGGCGCAAAGGCAAGTCGCCCTATTTCCTGCAGACCATCGAGGCCATCGCGCGCCATTTCGAGTTCGACAAGAACATCCCGTGGAAGGATCTGCCGAAACACGTGCAGCAGGTGTTCCTGTACGGTTCGGGCGACGAGGAAATCCCGTTCCGCTATGACGAGGGCGGGCGGGTCTATCAGGTCACCCGCACCTTCGAAGGCGTGATCCCCAACATGGAACGCCGCTATCGCGAGACGGATTCAAATTGGATTCGCGAGGAGTTCGAGCGCTACCAGAATAACCGCCCCTGCGGCACCTGCCGGGGGCATCGCCTGCGCGAAGAGGCGCTGGCGGTGAAGATTGCGGGCCTGCATGTGGGCAATGTGGTGCAGATGTCGATCCGCGAGGCGCTGGCCTGGATCGAGGATGCGCCGAACCATATGAGCGATCAGAAGAACGAGATCGCGCGGGCCATTATAAAGGAAATCCGTGAGCGTTTGGGTTTCCTGAATAACGTGGGATTGGAATACCTTACGCTGTCACGTTCAAGTGGAACGCTCTCGGGCGGCGAGAGCCAGCGCATCCGTCTGGCCAGCCAGATCGGCTCGGGCCTGACAGGCGTGCTGTATGTGCTCGACGAACCCTCGATCGGGTTGCATCAGCGCGACAACGACAGATTGCTGGGCACGCTCAAGAACCTGCGCGATCAGGGCAATACGGTGATCGTGGTCGAACATGACGAAGAAGCGATCCGCGAGGCGGATTACGTGTTCGATATCGGCCCCGGCGCCGGGGTGCATGGCGGGCAGGTGGTCAGCCACGGCACGCCCGAGCACATCGCGTCAGATGCCGCCTCGATCACCGGGCAATACCTGTCCGGGACGCGTGAGATTGCGGTGCCAGCTGTTCGGCGAAAGGGGAATGGCAAGAACGTTTCGGTGGTCAAGGCCACAGGCAACAACCTCAAGAAGGTGACCGCCGATTTCCCGTTGGGCAAGTTCGTCTGCGTGACGGGTGTGTCCGGCGGGGGCAAGTCGACGCTGACCATCGAGACGCTGTTCAAGACCGCTTCAATGCGTCTGAACGGTGCGCGGCAGACGCCGGCGCCCTGCGAGACCATCAAGGGGCTCGAGCATCTGGACAAAGTCATCGACATCGATCAGCGACCGATTGGGCGGACTCCGCGTTCGAATCCAGCCACTTATACCGGGGCCTTTACTCCGATCCGCGATTGGTTCGCCGGTCTGCCCGAAGCCAAGGCGCGCGGCTACAAGCCGGGCCGCTTCAGCTTCAACGTCAAGGGCGGGCGGTGCGAGGCCTGTCAGGGTGATGGTGTCATCAAGATCGAGATGCACTTTCTACCCGACGTCTACGTGACCTGCGAGACCTGCAAGGGCGCGCGCTACAACCGCGAGACGCTGGAGATCAAATTCAAGGGCAAATCCATCGCCGACGTACTGGACATGACCGTCGAGGATGCGCAGGAGTTCTTCAAGGCAGTGCCCTCGATCCGGGAAAAAATGGACGCGCTGGCGCGCGTGGGTCTTGGCTATATCAAGGTCGGTCAGCAGGCGACGACGCTTTCGGGCGGCGAGGCACAGCGGGTGAAGCTGTCGAAGGAACTCAGCAAGCGCTCGACCGGACGCACGCTCTATATCCTTGATGAGCCAACCACGGGGTTGCATTTCGAAGACGTGCGCAAACTACTGGAAGTGCTGCATGAACTGGTCGAACAGGGCAATACGGTGGTGGTGATCGAACACAATCTGGATGTGGTGAAAACCGCCGATCACATCATCGATATCGGTCCCGAGGGCGGCGATGGCGGCGGCCGGATCGTCGCCAAGGGCACGCCGGAAGAGGTGGCCGACTGCGAGCGCAGCCATACCGGGCGCTATCTGAAAGCGATGTTGAATCCCGAACGAGTCGCGGCGGAATGACATCCGCCGTGGCGCAGGCTCAGTAATGGGCGTGCCGCAACATATTCCAGTGGCGTGCCAGCGGCGGGAAAAACAGAAAGACAAACCCAAAGCTGACATAGGCAAAGAGCATCAGCGGAATCCATAGAATCACGCCGACCAGCCCCACTGCGCCGGCCAGGCGGGTGGCGGCTCTGGGCGGCAGGAATCGTGCCATCAGTGCATGGAACAGCCGCCCGCCATCCAGCGGCATCAGCGGCAGCAGATTGAACAGGGCCAGCCAAAGGTTCAGATCTGCGGTTCGCCCGACGATCCATGCAAGATCCGGAGAAACAACAAGCGGTTCCAGCAAGGAACACACCGCCCATAGCGTCAGGTTCACGATCGGACCCATGGCGACGATCAGTTCATCCTCATAATGCGAGGTCGAACGGCGATGCTCGCAGAAGCCGCCGCCGCAGTATAGCACCACCCGGTTGACGGGAATGCCCTGGATCAGGCAACCCCAGGCGTGCCCCAGTTCATGCAGCAGGATCGACCCAAGCAGGATCGCCACAAAAGCCAAAGCATAGAGCAGGCTGGCGGGATCAAAGTTGAAGCCCACAATGATGAAAATCAGAAAAATTAAGCTTTGATTGATTTGTACTGGTACGCCCCAGGGGCCGTGGAACTGAAATATCACGCCATCATTATTCATTATGCAATTCTCACAATAATTCGAAAATACGGTGACGCCAAATTGCGTCAAAAATTGGGAGTTAAGCCTAGCGCTGCAGTGTTGCGGTGAAAAAGTTCCTCAGAGGCATGGAAATGAACTGCACAGAGCTGCTCTGCTGTGGCAAATTCCACTTGCGGAGGAAGGATCATGCGAAAACTGCAGACCCAGGGCGTTCACCACATCACGCTGACCGGGACCGACCGGCAAAGCACCATCGATTTCTGGGAAGGCGTACTGGGCATGCCCTTTGTGTTCGACCAACCCAATCTGGACAATCCGGATGAAGGGCATCTGTACTTCGATCCCGGCGATGGGCGGTTGATCACGGTTTTCACCAATGAAACCCGCGAAGGGAACCGAGCCCGCACCCCGACCGATCCGGGTTGCGTGCACCATCTGGCGTTCAACGTGTCGCAGGCGACGTTCTGGCAAGCGGTAGAGCGGCTGGATGAGCGCGGGATCGGCCATTCCGGCCCCAAGGACCGGGGGTTCATGGATTCGATCTATTTCAAGGATCCGCTCGGGTTGCTGATCGAACTGGCGAGCTATCGCTTCGAACCGCCCGTCGGCTGCACTTATGCCGATGTACTCATCCGGGCGCATCGGTTGAGGGTCGACAGGGGCGACTACAACATAGATCGCATTCACCTGGCGGATGCGATCGAGGAACTGGTGCGGGACAGACAAGCCAGCCTGTCAGGAGACCGCTCGCCCGGCAATCCTTACCGATAGGATCAGTTCAGGATATCGGCGACCGCGCCGATGAGGTTCAGCACCTTGTGTGTATCGCGGTCGACGCTGTAGACATAATCTCCGGCCCGGACGTAATAACCGTCCCGGCGCAGCCCATACCGATAGGGATCGTTTATCCGGATATAATCGCGATAGATGTAGTCGCCCGCATAATAGCGATTCTTGACCTGACCGGGCGGAACACAGGGTACCGCTTTTTTTGCAAGTCCGGGTGGGCAATGGCCGACATTGGCGACAGGTTGGCGGCTATAGCCCGGCGATACGCGCTCGATCTTAACCTTGTTCTTGTTGTGCCCTTTCCCTTTGCCATTTCCGTTCCCGGCCCAACCGGAGACGGGGCTGAGGGTCAGGGCCAGAACGGCGGCGGAATAGGCCAGAAATTTCATCGTTCATGCTCCTAGGCGGTATCGCTGGGTGTCCTGGACATAGCGTTACTGCATCAGATGGGAATTTTCGCCCCTGTTTCAAATGACTGCGCAAAAATCCGCCGCATGCATGCTAACCGCGCCCGCGCTTCTCGAACCGGGGCAGCATGGCGCTGAAATCCATGCCCTGACCGCCTTCGCCTTCGACGAATTGCTCGTAAAGCGCGGTGGCGGCCTGACCCATCGGCGTATCGGCATCGGCGCTTTTGGCAGCCTGTTGGCTCAGCCGCAAGTCCTTGAGCATCAGTTCGGCGGCAAAGCCGGGCTGATAGCCGTTATCCGCCGGGCTTTGCGGGCCGACGCCGGGGGCGGGGCAATAGGCGTTCATGGTCCAGCTGTATCCCGATGACGTGCTGACGACATCGAACATTTTTTGCCGGTCCAGGCCGAGTTTGTCGGCAAGCGCGAAGGCCTCACACGTGGCGATCATGGTGACGCCGAGGATCATGTTGTTGCAGATCTTGGCCGCCTGACCGGCGCCGGCCTCGCCGCAATGCACGGCCTTCTGGCCCATGATGTCGAAGAGCGGTTCGGCCTTGGCGAAGGCTTCAGCCGTGCCGCCCGCCATGAAGGTCAGCGTGCCCGCCGCCGCGCCGCCGATGCCGCCCGAGACCGGGGCGTCGACGGACAGAAGACCGGCGGCAGTGGCCTGTTGGGCCACCGCCCGGGCACTGTCGACGTCGACGGTCGAGCAATCGACCAGCGCGGCACCCCGGGTCATGGCCGGGATTACCTCGTTCGCCACCGCGCGCAGGATCTGGCCGTTGGGGAGCATGGTGATGACCACTTCGGCACCGCTGGCGGCCTCGGCGCCCGAGCCGGCCATGGTCACGCCGTCGACCGCCACCTGGGCCATATCAAAGCCCACGACCTCGTGCCCGGCCTTTGCCAGATTGGCCGCCATCGGTGCGCCCATGTTGCCCAGGCCAATGAACCCGATCTTCATCTCTTACTCCTCCTCGAATGTCAGTGCCTCAGCGCCCAAAGGCTGCAGCATTTTGGAAACGGCCACCGCTGGCACGTTCATGTCGGCATATTGCCACTGGGGATTGCGGTCCTTGTCAATGATCTGGGCCCGGATACCTTCCAGAAAATCGCCATGCTCCATCGCACGGTGGGTGAAGCGGTATTCCAGCTCAAGCGCCTTGCGGATGGTCAGGGACGGGCCGCGCAATCGGTGCAGCATTTCGACCGTACAGGCCATCGACAGCGGAGAGTTCCGCTTCAGACCAGCGAGAATTTTCGACGAAAATTCTTCGCCTGCGTGGCTAAGCGACGTCAGAATGTCGCCAAGTGTCTCGCCGCCGAAATGGCGGTCGATATCGCCTTGCGCTGCACGCAATGACCCTGCTGGAGGCGTTCCGGCATGGGTTTGAATATGTGACGCGTCGCCCGAGGCCTCGAGCATCCCAATCAGATCAGCCCAATTTTCCTGAGGGATATAGTGATCGGCAAACCCTGCGAAAATTGCATCGTCGGCTTCCATCCGGACAGCGGTCAGCCCCAGATATTCTCCGATCCGCCCCGGGGCCAGTGCCAGCATCAGGGTTCCGCCTACGTCGGGGATCAGACCGATGCCGCATTCCGGCATGGCGATTTTCGAGCTTTCGCCGACAACCCGGTGTGAGCCGTGGCAACCAATGCCCACGCCGCCGCCCATGGTGAAACCCTGCATGAAGCTGACGACCGGTTTGGGATATTCGAAGATCATCGCGTTCATGCGGTATTCGTCGCGCCAGAACGTCCGGCCGTAGTCGAAGTTTCCCTTTGTGCCGGTTTCGTAGAGTTCGGCAATATCACCGCCGGCGCAAAAGGCTTTCTCGCCTTCGGCGTCCAGGATCACGAGGTCGATGTCATCGTCCTCACGCCAGTTTCGAAGAGCGGTATCGATCGCCATGCACATGTCATAGCTCATGGCGTTGAGCGCATGCGGGCGGGTCAGTGTGATGCGGCCCGCACGGCCGGTGGCGCGGATGTCGATGTCAGCCATGTGACCTCTCAGCGGTTGGCGAGCATGTGGCGGGCAACAATGACGCGCATGATCTCATTGGTGCCTTCGAGGATTTGATGCACGCGCAGATCGCGGACCAGTTTCTCGATACCGTAATCCGCAAGATATCCGTATCCGCCATGCAATTGCAGGCACTGGTCCACGACCTTCGAGCCGGTTTCGGTCACGAATTTCTTGGCCATCGCGCAAAATTTTGTCGCATCCGGCGCGCCCTGGTCCAGCTTCCAGGCGGCCTGACGCAGGAAGGTGCGCGCGGCCTGCAACTCGATTTCCATATCCGCCAGCCGGAATTGCAACGCTTGAAACTGATCGATGGACTTGCCGAAAGCCTTGCGCTCGGACATGTACTGAAGCGTCATGTCGATAGCGGTCTGGGCCGCACCCAGCGAACAGGACGAGATGTTCAGGCGCCCTCCGTCCAGACCCATCATTGCGTATTTGAACCCGTCCCCTTCGGTGCCGACCAGATTGCCGGACGGAATCTTGCAATCATCGAACTGTACCTGTGCTGTCGGCTGGCTTTTCCAGCCCATCTTTTGTTCGAGCGCGCCAAAGCTGAGGCCGGATGTTCCATCCTCGACATAGACGGTGGAAATCCCCCTGGGTCCGTCTTCGCCGGTACGCACCATGCAGACATAGGCATCGGAATAGCCGCCGCCCGAGATGAAGGCCTTGGTGCCGTTGAGGGTATAACCTTCGTTCGTGCGTTCTGCACGGGTTTTCAGTGCTGCGGCGTCCGACCCCGATCCCGGTTCGGTCAGGCAATAGCTAAGCACTGTTTTGAGGCTCAGCACATCCGGCATGATCCGCGCCTTCAACTCGTCGCTGGCGAAACTGTCCAGCATCTTGGCGCACATATTATGGATTGACAGAAAGGCCGCGACCGAGGGGCAGGCCATCGACAGCGCCTCGAATACCAGTGTCGCGTCCAGCCGGGTCAGGCCCGAGCCGCCAGCGTCTTCGGAGACATAGAGCCCGCCGAAACCAAGCTCGCCTACCCGCGGCCAGAGGTCCTTGGGGATGGTGCCCTCGGCCTCCCACTGGCGGGCGAAGGGGGCGATGTTTTCCTGCCCGAACGCATAGGCCATGTCGAAAATGGCCGTTTGTTCCTCGGTCAGTGCGAAATCCATGGCCTGTCTCCCTCCCGGCGTGATGAATTGAACGACTGTTTATTTCCGAATTCTTACAGAAGTTTTGCAACGCTCGATAGGGGTATTGGTGTGTAGCTGTAGCGCGACACGTATTTTTTTCAAATTTCGACAGAGTTATTTGCAGCAACACGCTTTTTGTCGGCGATACCGTTCAAAGACAACCTTTGCCGCTTGAAATGAAGTGACTGGACCGGAGTTCCGTAAACCGCTTTTGAAGCGCGAGCAAAATGGTTGTTGAATGGAAAATTGAGTGCTTGTCAGGCTAGTGCGAAGCCAAACTGAATTAGAGATGTTCTCGCAAAACGGCTCTACCCACCCCAGTGATGCGATAGGTAGTCCCGCGACCAGGTCGGGGGGAGTCGCGGCTCACCAAGCCCTCGGACACGAGACGCTCCAATTGAATAGTTAGTTGATCTTCGGCGCTGCCCGTCACTAGAGACACGGTGTGTTCGCCAGCCTCCGAAAGAAATTGCAGCGCCAAGGCGTCCGACAGCAGCATTCAGAACTTTTCCTCTAGCGCAGGCGTTCCGAACTCGTGCGAATACGTGATGTCAGATATCCTGCGAATGCAGAACTGAGCGTCATATCCAGCCGCGATAATTTCGTACCCTGCCACCTTGGCAAACTCATTTACCGCACGACAGACACCGGAATAGTGCTTTGGGTTGGAGTACCAATCGTCACCGATGATAACGCCACCGGGGGCCAAAATCTTGTCGATCCTGCGCAGAGTTTCGAGAACTTCGCCATAGTGGTGGCCACTATCGAGATAGACGAAATCCAACTTCTCTTTCAGACCGGCAATGAAATTGTCTTCGAAATCCTCGACAACCTCAACGCCGGTAAGTCCCTTGGTCCGGCGAAGCATATCTTCTTTTGCCTGCCTTGTGGTCAATTGGTTGTTGTTTGTGTAGTTGCCGGTGCCCCAATTGAACCGTTCGCCCAACTTCTCCCAAGGATCTACCAGATAGAGTTTCTTCGGCTCCAAAACCCGGCAGATCACTGCAGAGAAATGCCCTCTGAACACACCGAACTCCGCGCCAATGCCGCCTTTCTTGGCATAGCGTAGAATCCATTTCCGCTTCTCTGCAATTTGCTCATGTGGAAACTTGTCTTCATGGGGGAATTCTTCGACGGGTTTTTCAATCTTCTTGCGACCAAACAGCATGGAAATCTCTCTCAAAAATTGTTCGAAAGAATGCTTAGGCTAGGGCAAGGGAGAATCCAACACGAAATGTCGGCGACAATCCCTCCCAACTGGATCGAAAGAGATCGCAATCTGATGGCGGTTGGCGATGAAAGTCTTGCCAGTCATTGCTCGCAGGCATTCCGCGTAGGGTTTCAGCGAACGATGAATTGTGAACTCGATCTCTGCGACGGTCTGCACTTCCCCGGTGTCAGTGGCGATCACGTGGCAGGTATAATGACCCGGGCCACCCGAAAACGACCCTGCCGGAAAACTGACCACGATGTTTCCGGCGGCGGCCGGTGCGGGGATGTCGCAATTGGCAGCAATTGGAGCATAGCCGGATCGGGCGGCATATGCCTCAACAGCGACAGTGCTTAGATCTCGTGGCCCTTCGGTCGCTTCATCAGTGACAAGCACGAGAAACTCCAGGGAATCCTCGCTGTATTAAACGTTCATGATGCGTCCTTCCATATTCCGGGATACGCGACCGCCAGCGCCCGAAACCATTATCCCGATGGATCACAGGCCGATCATGCACTAACAATCAACTTGGACCAGTCAGATGAGGTTGCTCATCACGCCGATCTGGCGAACCGCCTCGGCAACTGTCATGCCTTGCCCTTGCAGCACTTCCACCTGCCGAAGCTTCGATACAATCTCGTCGGGCTTCTCTCGTTTCTCAGCCATCGCTGATCCTCCAAATCGCGGGACAATGCTATCCCAGTTGGTGGACCACTTTCGGGAAGCTGCTCCAGGGCCTCTTCCGGTATCACTGCAAGAATAGGTGTCTACCTGCAGTGTTTGAGGCACCCGAAGTGACTTGCGTGAAACATCACAGGTCCGCATGGAATTCCTCGATCAAGTGTTTGACGACCGCCTGGCCCCCGTTTTCGTCCCTTGAGAGGGCTTCGGCATGAACCCGGCGCTGTCGGGTCGCGGATGTCCCGGTATTTGCAATCTGGCGGAGACGGGCGATTTCGGGCAGCGTTCCCAGAGCTTCGGCATCCTCGGCAAGCATGCCCATCAGTTCGTCCATCAACTCGGTCATTGGCTTGATCGAACGGTCGCCAAAATCGATCAGACCCTCGCCCACGCCGTAACGTTGCGCGCGCCAGCGGTTCTCACCGATCAGGAACCTGTCATAGTGGCGCCAGCGCAGGTTGCGGTCCTTGAGGCGGCACAGCATGCGCACAAGTGCCTGTTTCATTGCGGCCAGCGAAAGCGTGTGTTCCAGCCTGGGCTGCACGTCCATGATCCGGGTTTCAAGCGTGGGGAACCGGTGCGACGGGCGCAAATCCCACCAGATTTTCGTTGTGTCCTCAATCACGCCCAGTTCAACCAGAATGCCGGTGGTGCGCTGAAATTCCGCCCAGCTGCCAAAGCTCGGCGGCAACCCCGTGCGCGGTAGATTGTCGAACACGGTCAGGCGATAGGATGACAGGCCGGTATCCTCGCCATTCCAGAAGGGTGACGACGTCGACAAGGCCAGAAGATGCGGCAGGAAATAGCAAAGCTGGGGCATCAGATCGGCGCGCAGAGATTCATCATCGATCCCGACATGGACGTGCATGCCGCAGATCAGCATGCGGCGGGCGACACCGCCCAGTGCGTGTTGTAGCGCGTCATAGCGTTCCTTGCGGGTGTGATGCTGGTCTTTCCAGTTGGCAAAGGGATGGCAGGACACCGCAATCGGCGACAGATTGTGCTCGGCTGCACGTTTGGACACGCAGGAGCGCAGGCGCCTGAGGTCTTCGCGCGCGCCCGCAATCGTGGCGTGGGGGCGGGTGCCGACCTCGATCTGGCACTGCAGGAATTCCGGGCTTACCTGACCTTCGAAATCGTTCTGGCACGCCTCCATCAATGCGGCGGGCGCTTCGGACAATTGAAAGGAGTCCTTGTCAACCAGCAGATATTCTTCCTCGATGCCCAGCGTGAAATCCTGCTGCATGTCGCGCCTCCCGTTCGAATTCTGCTCAGTGAATACGGAAATTCCCCTCTTGCCAAGGGTTTGCGCCGCAAGTTCTTGCAGATGGCGTGCCCGCAAAGGTATTGAGGCGCGAAGCCCTAAACAAAAGGACCAGTCAGGTGAAGCCCAGAAAATTCCCCCGGATAAACGCGATTCTGGATTCCTTCGGAGTCAGGATGATCGACAAAGCCGGCGAAAGGGAAGAACGGGCGCGCCTTGAAGCGTTCGAAAGGGCGGGCGGGCTGGATCGCCCCGCCTATGCGCTGTCGCCGGGAATGCGGGATTTTGATCTTTCCGGCCTTGTCGAAGAATACCATGTGCACGCCAGCGCGCTGGAGGCGTTGAAGGATACGACCGGGAATCAGACGGGCTATCGCCCGGAAAACGGGTATTATGACAGCCCGGATGCGGACGCGCTTTATCTGATGGTCCGGCGCTATCGGCCCCGGCGGGTGATCGAGGTGGGATGCGGAAATTCAACCCGGGTTACACGGCAGGCCGTCATTGATGGCGGGCTGGACACCCGGATCACAGCGATCGACCCCTATCCGAGGGCCGATATCGCGCATGTGGTCGACCAGTTCGAACAAAAGCGCCTTGAGGAGGTCGAGCCGGATCTGTTTTCCGAACTTGAACCCGGCGACATCCTGTTTATCGACTCCAGCCACGTGGTACGGATGAGCAACGACGTGGCGCATCTGTTCTGTCGCATCATTCCGGCGCTGAAACCCGGAGTGGTCATCCACGTTCACGACGTTTTCCTGCCCTATGAGTATCCGAAACGGTTCTTCTACGACTGTCCCGGATGGGCCGAGCAGTACGTGCTGCACGCATTGCTTCAGTCCGGCGGGTTCGAGATGCTATGGCCAGGCTATTACCTGCAGCAGGCACGCGCGGACGCGGTGGAAGCCTTGCCGTTCCTGAAGGCTGGCAGGGCGCAGAGCCTGTGGGTCCGCAAAACCTGATCGCATCATTCCCGGTCCGGAAATGATTCTGCAACTCCACTCCCCACCAACGGGAGCGGAGATGCTGAAACGGCGATTGATGTCAATTTCAGTGCGGCCGATGCTCGTTTGCCTGTATGGCGGACCATACAACCGGACAACCTATTCCGACTGTTATTGCCGGGGCCATCAGGATCAGATCAGCCTGACCTGAGTGCCGATCTGGACCAGCGGATACAGTTCCTCGACATGCTGGTTATACAGACCAATGCACCCTGACGAGCTCGGGCGTCCGATCTTACGGGTGTCATGGGTTCCGTGCACCAGATACGCTGGCCATGTCAGATACATGGCGCGGGTGCCCAACGGGTTTCCCGCCTCACCGCCTTCTATGCGTTCGGGCAGGGATGGGTCACGCTCGCGCATGGACGCGGTCGGGGTCCAGCTGGGGTTCTCTTGCTTTCTGACCACTTCGGTATAACCGCGTTTGGTAAGTTCTTCGCTTTGAGGGACCGAACTGGGATACAGCTTGTATGTGCCATCCGGCCCCCAGTAGTGCACGGCGCGGCTGGTGATATCGGCCAACAGGCAACCGACACCCAGTTCATCAAAATGATCCTGCCAGTTCTGCTGCGAGAAGGACGAAATGTTGCGGCGTACTGGCAACGTTTCTTCAATCGGGGGCTCGTCCGTCGGAAACGCGTTTTGCGCGCGTGCGATGGCAGGACTCATCAATGCGGCGGCTGCGCCCAAAAGAGCACTGCGGCGGGTCAGGATCAGCTGGGACAAGGTCGCCTCTTATTGTTTCTGCTCGGTAACATCTTTGCGCGCAAATTTATTCAGTCGGCACCCTTTTTTGAAGACGGTTCCGCTAAAAATTGCGTGAACGCGCAGGCGGGCCGATGTCGCTTGAGCGAAAACCTGCCTGAAAGAAAGACCCCGGCCAAATGGCCGGGGTCAAAATCATGCCAGAGATGAAAAGATCAATCCATCGCTTTGAAGTTGAACTCGCCACCTTCCTTGATGCCCGACGGCCAGCGCGCGGTCACGGTTTTGGTGCGGGTGTAGAACTTGAAGCTGTCGGGGCCGTGCTGGTTCAGATCGCCGAACATGGATTTTTTCCAGCCGCCAAAGGTGTGATAGGCCAGCGGAACGGGGATCGGTACGTTGATGCCGACCATGCCGATGTTGATACGGCTGGCGAAATCCCGGGCGGTGTCGCCGTCGCGGGTATAGATCGCGGTGCCATTGCCATATTCGTGATCCATGGCCAGGCCGATGGCCTCTTCATAGGAACCGGCGCGGACGCAGGACAGGACCGGCCCGAAGATTTCTGTCTTGTAGATATCCATGTCGGGGGTCACGCGGTCGAAGAGGTGCGGCCCGACAAAGAAGCCATCCTCGTAGCCCTGCAGCGAGAAGTCGCGATTATCGACCACCAGTTCCGCGCCCTGATCGACACCGGACTGGATCAGGCCCAGAATCCGCTCTTTCGCTTCGCGGGTGACGACCGGGCCATAGTCCACATCGTCGCCATCGGTATAGGGGGCCACGCGCAGTTTCTCGATGCGGGGCACCAGCTTGTCGATCAGCCTGTCGGCAGTTTCGTCACCCACCGGTACGGCAACCGAAACGGCCATGCATCGTTCGCCGGCCGCGCCGAAACCGGCGCCCACCAGCGCGTCGGCGGCCTGATCCATGTCGGCATCCGGCATGACGATCATGTGGTTCTTGGCGCCGCCAAAGCACTGCGCACGCTTGCCGTTCGCGGTTGCACGGGAATAGATGTACTGGGCAATCGGAGTCGAGCCCACAAAAGACACGCCCTGAATGATTTCGCTGTCGAGCAGGGTGTCGACTGCTTCCTTGTCGCCGTTAACCACCTGGAACACGCCTTCGGGCAGCCCCGCCTCGACAAACAGTTCGGCCAGCATCAGCGGTACCGAGGGGTCGCGCTCGGAGGGTTTCAGCACCACTGCGTTGCCGCAGGCCAGCGCCGGGCCGACATGCCACAGCGGCATCATGGCGGGGAAGTTGAACGGCATGATCGAAGCCACGACGCCCAGTGGCTGGCGCATGGAGTACATGTCGATGCCGGGGCCGGCGCTGTCGGTGTATTCGCCCTTCAGCATCTGCGGCGCGCCGATGCAGTATTCGATCACTTCCAGGCCACGCTGAAGGTCACCCTTGGCGTCCGGGATGGTCTTGCCGTGCTCGCGGCTCAGCGCCTCGGCCAGCTTGTCCATGTCGCGGTTCATCAGGCCGACCATTGCCATCATCACCCGGGCACGGCGCTGCGGGTTGAAGGCGGCCCATTCTGGCTGCGCGGCGGCGGCCTTTTCGATGGCGGCAGTGGTTTCGGCGACGCTGGCCATCGGGCATTTTGCCTGAACTTCGCCGGTCGCGGGGTTAAAGACATCGGCAGTGCGGCCGGATGTGCCGGCAACGTGTTTGCCGTTGATGAAGTGATACAGTTCCTGCATGTCGAACTCCTCCGGTGAATTTGCGGGCACCATAGGCTTGCATAAATCCCATGAAAAGAGGCAATATGCCAAAGTCATTTTGCAAAAATGCAGGTGCCGAGGATGGAGCCGAACTGGGATGACATGAAGGTTTTCCTGGCCGTGGCGCGGGAAGAAAGCCTTTCGGGGGCGGGAAAACAGTTAAAGCTCGATCCGGCCACCGTCGGCCGGCGCGTTGCCCG
Organism: Ruegeria sp. AF8; assembly: GCF_056541825.1. Classification (NCBI taxonomy): domain Bacteria; kingdom Pseudomonadati; phylum Pseudomonadota; class Alphaproteobacteria; order Rhodobacterales; family Roseobacteraceae; genus Ruegeria; species Ruegeria sp. AF8. Next base: position 862,914 of record NZ_JBQFYW010000001.1, read on the forward strand.
TCTGGAAGCTGCCTTGGCGGCCCCGCTGTTTACCAAATCCCCGCAAGGGTATGTGTTGACGACGGCGGGTGAACGGTTGCTGACGCATGGAGAGCAGGCCGAAGAGGCGATGCGTCTGGCCGCCGGGGCAATGGCGGGTCCGGCCGAGAAATTGTCGGGCCAGATCCGTATTGGCGCGCCGGATGGCAGCGCGAATTACCTGCTGCCGCAGGTCTGCGCCAGGATCAGCGACGCCAACCCCGACCTCGACATCCAGATTCTGGCGCTGCCGAGGATCATCAACCTGTCCAGGCGTGAGGCCGACATGGCGGTGACGGTCAGCGCTCCGACCGCAGGCCAGTTGCTGGTTCAAAAAATCAGCGACTACAAGCTGCACCTGGTTGCGACTCGCGACTATCTGGCAGCCAATCCGCCGATCAACACCGTCAGCGATCTGAAGGGGCATCGTATGATCGGATACATCCCCGACATGATCTTTGACCGGGAACTCGACTATTTGAACGACATCGGTATCGAGCGGGTGCCGCTTGCGTCCAACTCCGTTTCCGTGCAGCTGCGTCAGGTGTCCATGGGAACAGGCGTCTGCGTGGCCCATGACTTTACGCTGCCCTTTCACCCTCAACTGAAGAAAATCCTGACCGATCAGATCAGTTTGACCCGCGGTTTCCACCTGGTCCGGCATTTGGGCGACAAACGCAACGAGCGTCTCAACCGGTTCGCCGAGGCATTCAGCCGCGGTATACGCGACGAGGTGGCGCGGCTGGAGGTCGAAGCTTCACCTTGACAGGACAACGCATTGCGGCAACGCTTTGTAAAACGGCAATTATATTTCGGAGGAGTTGCATATGCTCGTACAGGCCATTCTGAAATCCAAGGCGACCTCGGGAGTGGTTACCGTGGGATCCTCCGCGACAGTGACGGAGGTGGCGAGGATCCTCGCCGACAAACGTATCGGGACGGTGGTAGTTTCGGATGATGATGGCCAGACGGCTGTCGGAATTCTGTCCGAACGCGATATCGTTCGGGAACTGGCCGCAAGCGGCAGCGGATGCCTGACACAACCGGTCAGCGAATATATGACCACCGACCTTGTGACTTGCACAGGTCAGGCCAGCGTTCAGGACATCCTTTCCCAGATGACCGAGAGGCGGTTCCGTCACATGCCGGTTGTCGAAGAGGGCAAGCTGGTCGGCATCGTGACGCTGGGTGATGTGGTCAAGGCGCAGCTGACTGAACTGGCAATGGAAAAAGACGCCCTTGAAGGCATGATCATGGGTCACTGACCCTCGGGTTTTCGTATTACGGCGGCGCGGTGGACGAGCGCGCCCCTTGCACCTGCAGCGAAGTTATGTTTGCTTCCGGCAGAAATAATATTGCGCAGGAGAGCGTCATGCGGGTTGGATTGTATCCGGGCACTTTCGATCCGATCACCTTGGGTCATATCGACATTATCAGCCGCGCTGCGGCGTTGGTGGATAAATTGGTAATCGGCGTCGCAATCAACCGGGACAAGGGGCCATTGTTTGGCCTGGAAGAGCGCGTGGCAATGATCGAAGCGGAATGCGCGCTGCTGACTGAACAGACCGGAACAGAGATTGTTGCACATCCGTTTGAAAATCTGCTGATCGATTGCGCAAATGACGTGGGTGCTCAGATCATCATTCGAGGTCTGCGCGCGGTTGCGGATTTCGAGTACGAGTTTCAGATGGTCGGAATGAACCGGGCTTTGGACAGTTCGGTCGAAACCGTATTCCTGATGGCTGAGGCGCGGCATCAGGCCATTGCCTCGAAACTGGTCAAGGAAATCGCGCGTCTGGGCGGGGATGTGTCGCGATTTGTCACGCCCAGGGTGCGCGATGCCTTGAAAGAACGGCTTGGCTGAGGGCGGGGTATCGTTCACGCCGCAGCGCGAAGAATTGCCCAGCCGCGCGGGCCAAACCGTCAATGACAAGTCCGGGTGCAATTCCCGTTCAACAGGTTGGCGCATTTGCGCCTGGTGGTGCCGGCATCGAGACTGAAACTCGAATAGCCGGACTCGGTCACCGCCAAAAAGCGAGCCAATCAAGAAGGTCGAAGAGTTTCTTTCCGAGGAAAAGCAGATGCCCAGCCCCGTTGAGGCCATAGTCCAGCATGACAGCACTCAACAGCAGCACCAAGAACCAGATGGCGAGCCTGTTGGTCATATGAACCTCGGTGCAAAGGAAAACGCCCGCCCAGATAACCTGAGCGGACGTTCTATCTCAAGGCGTTGCCTCAAATTCAGCCGAGTTTCCCCATGGCCACGGCCACGTCCGCCATGCGGACCGAAAAACCCCATTCATTGTCGTACCAGGCCAGAACGCGGACCATGCGGTCTTCGACCACACGGGTCTGGTCGGGCGCAAAAATCGAGCTTTCGTCGGTATGGTTGAAATCGGTTGAGACCAGCGGCGCAGGTTCGTAACCGAGGACACCTTTCATCGGACCCTCGGCGGCTTCCTTGACGAGTGTGTTGATTTCTTCGGCAGTCACATTGCGGCCCGCACGGAAAGTCAGATCAACGGCCGAGACGTTCGGAGTAGGGACGCGGATGGCGGAACCGTCCAGTCGGCCCTTGAGGTTCGGCAGAACCTCGCCCAAAGCCTTGGCTGCGCCGGTAGAGGTCGGGATCATCGACATGGCCGCGGCCCGGGCGCGGTACAGGTCCTTGTGGCGGCGGTCCAGCGTCGGCTGGTCGCCGGTATAGGCGTGGATCGTGGTCATGATGCCGTGTTCGATGCCGACGCCTTCGTCCAGAACCTTGGCCAGGGGCGCAAGGCAGTTGGTGGTGCAGGACCCGTTTGAGATCATGGTATCCGACGCCTCAAGCTGGCCGTCGTTCACGCCAAAGACGATGGTCTTGTCCACGTTCTTGCCGGGGGCGGACAAAAGGACCTTTTTGGCGCCGCGTTCCAGGTGCACATTGGCCTTGGTGCCGTCGTTGAACTTGCCGGTGCATTCCAGAACGACGTCGCAACCATCCCAATCCAGTTCGCTCAGGTCATAGGTCGAAAACATCTGCATGTCGCCACGGCCCAGGTTCATGGTGCCTTCGCCAATGGTGACATCGCCGGGGAAGCGGCCATGGACGCTGTCATATTTGATCAGGTGGGCGGCGGTTTCCAGCGGTCCCGTGGCGTTGACCTTGATCACCTCGATATCATCGCGGCCCGAAGCTGCGATATGGGACAGGGTGCAGCGGCCGATGCGGCCAAAACCGTTTATGCCAACCTTGATGGTCATGTTGCGTCTCCGAATGCGGTGTAACTTGCGCGCCGTATAGCCCCGCCAACCTTGTGTAGAAAGGCCAAAAGCGGCCTGATTTGAGCATGTTAGCGCAAAACGTCCACGATTGCGCTAACGCTTGCGCTAGCGCCGCCGTCAGGTATGGTTCGGGACGGCAGGATGAGCGAAAGGATGCGCGGATGAGTGGTCTTCTGGCCTTGTTGGATGATGTGGCGGGCATCGCCAAGGTGGCGGCGGCATCGGTGGACGATGTGTTCGCTGCGGCGGGCAAGGCCGGGACCAAGACCGCAGGCGTGATCATCGACGACGCGGCAGTGACCCCGAAATATGTGCAGGGTTTCGCGCCCGCGCGGGAATTGCCTATCATCTGGCGCATTGCGCGCGGGTCGGTGTTCAACAAGATCGTGCTGCTGTTACCTGTGGCGCTATTGCTGGCCAATTTCGCGCCATGGCTGATTACGCCCTTGCTGATGATCGGCGGGTCTTATCTTTGTTTTGAAGGGGCGGAGAAGATATTTCATGCCCTGTTTCCACATGGCAGCCACGTTATTCACGAGGACATGAAAAACCGCGATCCGGGCCATCTGGAAGAGCAGAAGGTCAAGGGCGCGATCAAGACCGATTTCATCCTGTCGGCGGAGATCATGACCATCGCGCTGGCGGCGATTGAGGCACCGAATCTGTGGATGCAGGCGGCGACGCTGGCGGTTGTGGGGCTGGGTGTGACTCTCGCGGTCTATGGCTCGGTCGCGCTGATCGTGAAGATGGACGATGTGGGACTGTATCTGGCCCGGAACGCGCCCACGCCCGTCGGACGCGGCTTGGGCAGGGGGCTGGTCAAGGCGATGCCTGCGGTGATGAAGACGCTGTCGATCGTCGGCACCGCCGCAATGCTGTGGGTGGGCGGCTCGATCATCATCCACGGGCTGGAGGTGCTGGGCTTTGGCTGGCTGGGCCATCACATCCACGACTGGGCCTATGCCGTGGGCCACGCAGGGCCCGGGCAATGGACAGCAGCCGTGGAATGGATTGCCAAGGCAACCATGGACGGTGTGTTCGGGTTGGCTTGGGGGTTTGTGCTGATCCCGGTGGCCACCAATGTCATCGCCCCTCTGGTCGCGACTATAACAGGGCGTCCGCGAACGCATTGAACCCGCGAACCGATTTTCGCGCAGAGCGAATGGCTAACGTCTTGGACGCAATCAATCGTCGACTTCGTTTGCAGGTTCCGCGTTCAGTTGACCGTAATTTGCGGCACCGATTTCCTCGTGCAGATCGAGCTGAGTTTCCAGGAAGTCGATATGGCCTTGCTCGTCCAGGATCAGTTCCTCGAACAGATGCATCGAGGCATAGTCGCCAACATCCGCGCAGTACTTTCGCGCTTCGGTATATAGCTTGACGGCCTCCATTTCGGCGGCCAGATCGCATTCCAGTGTCTCGCGTATGTTTTCGCCAATCCGAAGTGGGTCGAGAGTTTGCAGGTTGGGGTGGCCTTCAAGGAATATGATCCGGTCGATCAGCTTGTCGGCATGTTCCATCTCTTCGATGGATTCCTCGCGCATTTTCTTGGCAAGTTTGCCATAGCCCCAGTCTTTTTGCAGACGATAGTGCAACCAGAACTGGCTGACCGCCGTCAGTTCAACACGAAGCGCTTTGTTCAGATACTCGATGACTTTCTTGTCGCCCTTCATGGCCAATACTCCCATTCGTGTCGTTAGGTTTTAGGTTCCGCAGAATAACGGGTACCTCACAGTTGGTGTTTTGCCGCATGGTTGCAACAAACAGTTTCATGCAGCCGCCGCAATTGGGAGATTTGCCGAGAGCGTGGTAGATTTTTCCGGGCGTTATTATCGTTTTCGGATCCGAAGACCGCATCCAGTCGATCACCGCGTTGATATCGCGGTCGGTGATGGTTTCGCAGCTGCAAACGATCATAGTGCTCGTCCAATTTCGCTATATATCGTTAATTGAGTAAAACTGTCGGAAAGTCAATCCTGATTGAAAAAGTAAATTATAGGGGCATGACCTCACAAAATGAAAACCCGCCGGAGGACCGGCGGGCTGAAGCGATCAGAATTGAACTGGGGTCAGAGACCCAGAAGTTCTTTTACCTTCGCCACTGTCGCTTCGGCAGTGATGCCGAAATGCTTGTAGAGCTCACCGGCGGGGGCGGATGCACCAAAGCTCGACATGCCGATGAAGCCCGCCTTGGCCTCACGCCCACGCTCGCCCAGCAGCCAGCGGTCCCAGCCGCCCGCACGCACGGCGGCTTCGATACCGACGCGGACTGGGCCTGCGGGCAGAACCTTTTTGCGATAGGCTTCGTCCTGCTCGGCAAAAAGCTCCATGCAGGGCATTGAAACGACGCGGGTACCGATGCCTTCGGCTTCGAGCAGAGCCTTGGCCTCCATCGCGATGGCAACTTCCGACCCGGTGGCGATCAGAATGACCTGACGTTTGCCTTGGGCTTCGGCCAGCACATAGGCACCCTGAGCGGTCAGGTTTCGGGCCTTGTGTTCGGTGCGCACGGTCGGCACGCCCTGACGGGTCAGCGACAGAACCGAGGGGCTGTTTTTAGAAGTCAGCGCCATTTCCCAGCTTTCCGCCGTTTCCACTGTGTCGGCGGGGCGGAAGACGTAAGTGTTGGGCGTCGCGCGGCTGATTGCCAGATGCTCGACCGGCTGATGGGTCGGACCGTCTTCGCCCAACCCGATGGAGTCGTGCGTCATGACGAACACGGAAGGGATCTTCATCAGCGCGGCCAGACGCATCGCTGGGCGGGCATAGTCGGTGAAGCACATGAACGTTCCGCCATAGGGGCGGATGCCGCCATGCAACGCCATGCCGTTCATCGCCGCTGCCATACCGTGCTCGCGGATGCCCCAATAGATATAGCGGCCCTTGCGGTTTTCCGGATCGAACACGCCCAGATCGGCGGTCTTGGTGTTATTGGAACCGGTCAGATCGGCCGAGCCGCCGACGGTTTCGGGCATCACCGGGTTCACCACGCTCAGTACCTTTTCAGATGCGGCGCGAGTGGCGAGTTTGGGCTGATCTTCCGAGATTTGCTTTTTCAGCGCGCGAATAACGTTGCCCAGTTTTTTGGGTGCTTCACAGGCATAGGCGCGATTGAATTCCGCCTGCTTGCGCTCGGACAATTGGGCAAAGCGTTTCTCCCACGCTTCGCGTTCGGCGGCTCCTCGTTGGCCGATAGCTTCCCAGGCCGACTTCACGGTTTGCGGGATTTCAAAAGCGCCGTGCGGCCAGTCATAGGCGTCTTTCGCCGCTTTCAGTTGGTCCTGATCCGTAAGTGCGCCATGTCCCTTTGATGTGCCCTGGGCGGCATGACCCAGCGCGATGTGGCTTTCGCAGGCGATCATTGTCGGTTTCTTTGAAGACTTTGCCTGAGCAATCGCAGCATCGATGGCCTTGGGATCATGGCCGTCGATTTCAATGACGTGCCAGCCCGAAGCGGTGAAGCGGCGAACCTGATCGGTGCGATCCGACAGATCGACCTTGCCGTCGATGGTGATGTTGTTGTTGTCCCAGAACACGATCAGCTTGCTCAGTTCGTGCCGACCCGCCAGTCCGATCGCCTCTTGGCTGACGCCTTCCATCAAGCAGCCGTCGCCGGCGATCACATAAGTATAGTGATCAACGATCTTCTTGCCGTAGTGCGCGCGCTGGATTTCTTCGGCCATGGCAAATCCCACGGCGTTGGAAATACCCTGACCCAGGGGGCCGGTGGTGGTTTCGATGCCGTTGGCCAGGAAATTTTCGGGGTGTCCTGCGGTCTTGGCGCCCAGCTGCCGGAAGTTCTTGATCTCGTCCAACGTGATATCGGAATTGCCGGTCAGATACAGCAGCGAATAAATCAGCATCGAGCCGTGGCCTGCCGACAGGATGAACCGGTCGCGGTCCGGCCACGTCGGGTTGGCGGCGTCAAACTTCAGGTGTTTTTCGAACAACACCGTGGCTACGTCGGCCATGCCCATCGGCATGCCGGAATGGCCGGAATTGGCGGCGGCCACGGCGTCGAGAGTCAGAGAGCGGATGGCCGAAGCCTTGGCCCAGTGTTCGGGGTTGGCATTGCGCAGCGCAGTCAGGTCCACGGAACTTGTTCCTTTGAATTACGGGCGGTTTGCGCGCTCAATAGCATCCAACCCTCAAAGTGCAAGCAGAACCCGGTGCGGTAAGGGCCGCTGACCTCAACTGTGGCCTGCAAGCCGTTGAAAGCAAAAGGGGGGTATTTTCCGCCCTGTTTAGGTAGACTAGAGCTATGCCCGATCCGCTCCGATTCGGGGCGGCATGCAAACAATGAACCTTGGACAAAAGGCGACACAGGCATGAGTCAGATCGAAGAGTTTCACCGCCGCATCCTGTCCGCGATGGATCGGATAAGCGTCGGTATTGAGGCGCTGGAGGCCGGGGCTTCGGCTGATGAGAGCCAGGGCCTGGAGCTAAGTGAAGCCTTGCAGGAAGAGCGGCTGGCGAATGCGCAGCTCGAAGAGCGCCTGAAAACGTTGAGAGACCGCCACACAGCGGAAATCGAGGCGCTGCGCGGCGAATTGAGCGGCGGAGAGATGGCCGAGGTGTTGCGGTCTGAGCTGGCCGAAGCCAGAGCCGCTTTGGAAGCGGTGGAGGATGTGGCCCCGCTCAAGTCCGAAATCGCGGCGCTCAAGTCCGAACTTGCCAATTCCGAACGGGTTGCGGAACTAAGCGCGGAATTGGAGATGCTGCGGGCCGAGCGCATCAGTCACGGCGAGGCGATGGCCCGGCTGGACGGAGATCTTCGGCGCCTGCGGAAATCAAACGATGAATTGCGCGACATGGTTGCCAAGCTAAAGGCGGCGGCCGAAGCCGGGTTGACCGATCATGAGTTGCTCAACGAGGCGGCTGAAACGGAGCTTGAAGCCCTGCGTGCGGTGCGGGCGACCGATGCCGCCGAGGCGCGTGCGGTTCTGGCCCGGCTGGAACCGCTTTTGGCCAGCGCCAATCTGGCAGAAGGAGAGGTAGAGTAATGCCCGACGTGACCATTCATATCGGAGGGCGCGGTTTTCAAGTGTCCTGTCAGGATGGCGAAGAGTCCTATTTGCACGCCGCAGCCAAAATGCTGGATGACGAGGCGCAGGTCTTGTCTGACCAGATCGGACGGATGCCCGAAGCGCGCATGTTGTTGATGGCGGGGCTGATGCTGGCGGACAAGGCCGCAGCAGCCGAAGACAGGATCAAGGCGGTTGAGACCAGGCTGGCCGAATATGAGGCGCAGATGCTGGCATTGCGCAATGCGCCCGCGCCCGAGCCCGAGCGTATAGAGGTTGCGGTCATTCCGCCGTCAGTGACCGACACATTGGCCGAGATGGCGGCCCGGGCCGAGGCCCTCGCGGCAGTGGTCGAAGAGAAGTCGAGAAAATGAGGGGCTTGCGTCACTTCGCCCTTGGCGCGGTGTTGTCCGTCGTCGCAACTGCGGCAATGGCCGAGATCGACATTCTTTCGGTAACCTTCAATTGTGAAAACGGCACGCAGATCCCGGTAACTTATTTCAACGCTTCCGACGGATCAGGAGCGGCCGCAATGATTGTCGACGGCTTGCTGGTGCCAATGCGGCAGGCCCCCAGCGGATCGGGTATCCGGTATGAATCCGTCGGAGGAGAAAATACTTATACCCTTCGTTCCAAAGGATGGGACGCGACGATCACCCATCAAGCGGTCGGATCAACAGCCCCTGAGCGGGTTTTGTTCAAGGACTGTTCCAGCCGTTAGAGCACGACACGCGACAGATGATTCCGGTGCCATCGGAATGTCAGAGCGCGCTGCAGGATGGTCACCCGCTGTGACTGCCAGGTCAGGCGTTTGCTTCGCGGATCTTGTCGGCGGCGTCCTTGTTGTAGCCGACGCCGTTTTCGTCGAATAGTGTGTCCAACTCGCCCGATAGGGTCATCTCGGTAATGATGTCGCAGCCGCCGACGAATTCACCCTTGACGAAAAGCTGCGGCACGGTGGGCCAATCGGAATAGTCTTTGATGCCCTGACGCACCTCTTCATCGGCCAGAACATTCACGTCGGTGTATTCCACACCCATATAGTTCAGAACGCCGGCCACGCGGGACGAGAATCCGCACTGCGGCATTTCCTTGGTGCCTTTCATATAGAGCACCACGTCATTGGTTTTGACGGTTTCGTCGATCTTGGTCTTAACGTCGGTCATTCTTCGTGTCCTTGTGTCTGCCCGCAGAGGCGGTGATCATTTCATACTGTGGCGGCGGAACCACCGGTTTCCTCGTTCCAGTTCTTGATGCCCGCCATCGACCTTTGAAACCCCATCTGCTTCCCACGGGCGGCGTTTGAGATTTTCGGGATCGGGGCGCATATCCGACAACCGGCGTCGTGTGTTGCGTTTCAGATAGGCCTCAACCAGAGCGGCGGCAACCACCAAAGTGACGATTCCGCAACCGATCCAGATCAGCCATCCGCTCATTTTCGCGGCACCATTGCTCTGGTGTACTCATGCGGATCGCGGGTAATCCGCATCACGGTGCAATGTCCGCCACCAAATCCACCTGAGATGTATCCGTTGTCAATGATCTGATCTCCGTCGCCGGGTTCAGTTCCTCGCCGATCCTTGTTTTCGAGTTTTGCGCGGCTTCGGGCAAGCAGTGCAACCAAAATCACGGCCGAAACAATGAAGAATACCGTGAATGCCGCGTTCATTTGCCTACTCCGGCGCTTTCGTCGTCAGTGCCAGCGCGTGCAATTCTCCGTCAGGTCCATCCATCTTGCCCTTCAGGGCCGCATAGACCGCGCGCTGCTGCTGGACCCGATTTTTGCCGCGAAAGCTTTCGTCCACGACCATGGCGGACATATGCACGCCGTCATGCCCGCCGACCTGAATTTCCGCGTCCGGAAAGGCTTCGCGCAACAGGTGTTCGATTTCGTGGGCGCTCATCGGCATGTAGGTGTCTCCTGAAGGTCTTTCCAAAAGATGTAGAGCGATGCGCGGGGGGGCGCAAGATGTGACGGCCGTTCTGAAACGGCAAATCCCGCGCCCGGTCACAGGCGCGGGATTTGCCGTATCTGGGGCAAGAAGAAGAGTTGTGGATCAGGCCACAGCGGCAGCAAAACTGCTGCGGAAGGTCTCGGCCAGGTCTTCCAACCTGGCCTCTGAGCCGCCGATGCGAACGCTGTCGCCGGTAAAGCGGCCAACCGAGGTCAGCGGCACTCCGGCCTGACCGGCGGCGATCATCAGCGCTTCGGCCTGATCGAAGTTGCAGGCGACCAGATAGCGGGCCTGATCCTCGCCGAACAGGAACTCGGTCGGGGCGTCGTCCAGATGGATGCCGACACCTGCCGCCTCGGCCAGTTCGAACGCGGCCAGCGCGAGGCCGCCATCGCCCAGATCGGTGCAGGCCTTGATCATCCCGCGGTTGGCGCGGATGAACTCACCGTTGCGTTTTTCGGCGTCCAGATCGACATGCGGCGCGTCACCGTCTTCGCGGTTGAAGACCTCGGCCAGAAGGGCGGATTGGCCCAGATGGCCGTTGGTTTCGCCAATGACCAGAGCCACGTGGCCATCGCGGACCTCGTTGCCGATGATCTCATCGGTGTGGAACAGCAGGCCGACCGCGCCAATGGTCGGGGTGGGGAGGATCGCCTGACCGTCGGTTTCATTATAAAGCGAGACATTGCCGGACACGATTGGCATATCCAGCGCAGCGACGGCCTGTCCGATCCCCTGAATTGCGCCGACGAACTGACCCATGATCTCGGGTTTTTCGGGGTTGCCGAAGTTCAGGTTGTCAGTGGTGGCCAGCGGTTTGGCCCCAACAGCGGTCAGATTGCGATAAGCCTCGGCCACAGCTTGCTTGCCGCCCTCGACCGGGTTGGCGCGGACATAGCGCGGGGTGACGTCACTGGTGAACGCCAGTATTTTATCGGTGCCATGCACGCGAACCATGCCTGCGCCCAGACCCGGCGTGCGGGCCGAATCCGCCATCACCATGGTATCGTATTGTTCATAGACCCACTGTTTGCCCGCATAGTTGGGCGAAGAGAGAAGGGCGCGCAAACCGTCCACGGGGTCGATCTGGGGCACCTCGGTCAGTTCTTCGGCCTGCGGGGTCGGCTCCCACGGGCGGTCGTATTCGGGTGCGGTCGAAGAGAGTTTGGACAGAACCAGATCGGCCTTGACTTCGCCATTGTGCATGATCAGGAAACGGTCTTCGGCGATAGTTTCGCCGACGATGGCAAAGTCGAGATCCCATTTCTCGAAAACGGCGCGAGCCTCGGCCTCAAGTTCGGGCTTGAGGACCATCAGCATCCGTTCCTGAGATTCCGACAGCATCATCTCGTAGGCGGTCATGTTCTCTTCGCGCTGAGGGACGTTTTCCAGATCAAGACGCACACCCAGACCGCCCTTGTCGCCCATCTCGACGGCGGAACAGGTCAGGCCCGCCGCGCCCATGTCCTGAATGGAAATCACCGCGCCGGTCTGCATCAACTCCAGCGTCGCCTCCATCAGGCGCTTTTCAGTGAAGGGGTCGCCGACCTGAACGGTAGGGCGTTTTTCTTCGATGGTGTCGTCGAACTCGGCTGAAGCCATGGTCGCGCCGCCCACGCCGTCACGACCGGTTTTTGCACCGAGATAGACAACGGGCATACCGACGCCCGAGGCAGCCGAATAGAAAATCTTGTCGCTGTCAGCGAGCCCCGCCGCAAAGGCGTTCACAAGGCAGTTGCCGTTATAGGCGGGATGAAACCGAACCTCGCCACCGACGCAAGGCACGCCGAAACAGTTGCCATAGCCGCCGATGCCTTCGACCACGCCATTGACCAGTTGGCGGGTCTTGTGGTGACCCGGTTCGCCAAAGGACAGCGCGTTCATCGAAGCAATTGGGCGTGCGCCCATAGTGAAGACATCGCGCAGGATGCCGCCCACGCCGGTCGCGGCGCCCTGATAGGGTTCGATATATGAGGGGTGGTTGTGGCTTTCCATCTTAAAGACCACGGCTTGCCCATCACCGATATCCACGACACCCGCATTCTCACCCGGTCCACAGATCACTTGAGGCCCCGAGGTGGGCAGGGTACGCAGCCATTTCTTGGAGGATTTGTAGGAACAATGCTCGTTCCACATGGCCGAGAAGATGCCGAGTTCGGTGAAGGTCGGCTCGCGCCCGATGATCTCGAGGATCATGTCGTATTCTTCGGATTTCAGCCCGTGGGCTGCGATCAGTTCCGGTGTGATGGCGGGCTCTTGCATCGTCTGTCCTGTCCCCAAGCTGGCCGATATTGCGGGCCTTTTAGGGCAAGGGCGGGCCGGGGGGAAGTGCCAAGAAGGCGCAGTAGCCTCAGAACCGCTGCCCGACATAAATGTAGAGAGTGTTTTCCTGTTCGTCGTTGCGTGCCACATCGATGGAAAAGTCCACCGGGAACTTCTTGGAGACACGGTATCTTGCGCCGACGCCATAGGCCGTCTGGGTTCCATTGTCGCTGAGATTGGAAAAACTGTCGCCGGTTTGACCTGCGCCGCCAAAGGCAACAACACCAATTCGATCGCCAATGCGCTGGCGCAGTTCGACCTGAAGCGACGCTGAGCTGAAATTCAGGAACTGTGTTGCGGAAAACCCACGGAATGCATCCACTGTACCCAACCCACATTGATCAAAAAACGGCGTTCCCGAGGACGAGTCACAGATTGACAGCCGGGCGGCCACCGCGCCTGTGTTCCACGGGCTGAAATAGTAAGTGAAATTCATATATGCCTTGGAATAGTCGTCTACTAAACCGCTAAGGCTATAGCCACGATAGGCTTCGAAATGCAGGTTGTGACCTTCGGTCGGATAGATTGTGTCGTCTCTTGTGTCCCAGTCCGACAGTATGCCCACATTTGCAATTTCCGTGTTCAGGAATTGGTCGAACGGAGGGGGGATCGGGGGCAAACCCGGCGCGTCCGGTGTGATCGTGGTATCGAGATAACGCAGGCTTGCGCCAAAGGACAAATCCGGTGTGACGCCGTATGAAAGACTGATTTTTCCCAATACGCCATCCTGTCGGATCGGAAGGATTCCAGCCGTGTCCGTGTAAAGGTCGTAACGCACATCCGCCCTGGCATAAAGTGCGCTTATGATCCACTTGTTGTTGTTGAATTTTAGTTTCACCGAAGCACCACCGACGCGGCTGCCGTTGTCAGAAGCAAGCCCGCCGATGCCGATCACTGATGGATCCGAGCCTGGGTCGATCTTGTAGAGATATCCCATGCCGAGAACCAGACCCGAGCCGATGGTGGGATTCGAAAAAGGGATTGGCGCGACTATGAACGAGCCTCGCTTCGCGCCCGCTTTTTCGGATTCGGGATTGTTGCCCAAGTGACCGACCTGTGTATCGACCACACTGCCTGCTTCTTGTGCGTAGACTTTTTCCGGCGCCAATCCTGAAGTGCCCAAAACCACCAGTGCTGCTTTGAACCAGTCTGAGACAACAATTCCATATTCTCGAAAAACTGGGCGACTAGGCGATTGACAACGCCCGGTGAATGGCGTTGGGCGTTTTACTATTTCTTTTCTCCCTGTTGGTCTTGCAAATTGGCTTGCTGCGCAATCGCATCGCCTGCGGCGGCCCCGACGGCGGCCTTTTGTTCGTCCGTCAGATGTTCGGCCTCATCGAGGCCCGGAATGGCGACGCGCACTTCGCGCCGGGCAAAGTCGATGCCGTTTTCCTTGAAGGCGGCCTTGACGCGGTTGAAGATCTCTTTGCGCAGGGTGAACTGTTTGCCCGGTTTGGCCATGAACTTGCCACGTATGATCATGCCGACATCGTCGAAGTCAAAGACGCCCTGCGACTTGAACGGTTCCAGGAAGCCATCTTTGTGGAGTTCGTCCTCCATCATCTCCGCACCGATTTTCTTGAAGATCTTCTTGACCTTATTCGGGTCGGTGTCGAACGGCACGGTGAATTTGAGCTTCATGATCACCCAGTCGCGACTGTAGTTGGTGAGCTTCTGTATCTCGCCATAGGGAATCGTATGCACCGGCCCACGATGGTGGCGCAGTTGCATGGACCGGATCGAGATTTTTTCGACGGTCCCTGTCGTGCCACCCACATCGACATATTCGCCGACGCGAAATGCGTCGTCGATCAGGAAGAAGATGCCGCCGACAATGTCCGAAACTAGCTTTTGCGCACCAAAACCAATGGCCAGACCCAAAATCCCGGCACCTGCCAGAAGTGGCGTGATGTCGAGGCCAAGCGCGCCAAGGGCCAGAAGGCCGAAAATGACGGCGATAGCGACCTGGGCCGTCACTCGCAGCAAGGGCAAAACCGTGGCCAGGCGCGAGCCGCCGGCTCCTCCACCCTCGCCAGCTTCTTCATCCGGGCTCTGCCCGGAGGCGGTTTGTTCCTTGGCCAGGCGCCGGTTGATCCAAAGCGATACAACTTCGTTAAGGATGTATCCGATGGCGGCAATGATGAAGAACTGGATCACTTTTCCGCCTGCATCAGTGCCCGCTCCGGCGATTTCCTGAAGGTCAAGATCCCATGCGTTCGCGATCATCAGGATCACAAAGACGCCGGCAAGGACGCGTCCAATACGGATATAGCTGCGTTTGGTCGACTTATACGCGCGTTCCGCAATCGGCCCGACGCCAATCATCGGCGGTTGCAGATGGCGCACCAATCCGCGGATCAGTGTGTCGATGGCCGGGGCAATCATCAGCCAGAACATGGTGGTGAAATGGGCGCCTTCACCCAACGACACAAGCACGGACGGGTCGGCGACCGCCGCGAGATACTCGACAACGAACCACATAACGACGGATACGCCGATGGCAAAATAGGGGTAGAATTCCGCCGCACGTTCATCGAATTCGGTGCGATCCGGATCGGTTCCGCGCATCATGTCGCTCAGACCCTCGCGCGCGGTCCATGCAATCACCGCGATATAGATATGGATCGACGTGTTGAGCCAGAAACCGAGCCGGGTTTCCCCTATCGAAACACCGTTCTGGGTGTTGAAGATGATGATGAACATCGTGAAGCCGATCAGCAAAAACAATCCGATCAGGTTGCGATGCAGGTATTTTGCCCAGTGATCGTCGATGTTCACCAGCCGCAGGGAGGATTTTTCAGGGGCCAGTACAAAGCGCGAGATTGCGGCGCCCAGCCTCGGAAACCAGATCAGATAGAATACGAAGGGAGCGACATGAGCGATCTGCTGTTCGTCCAGCAACCGACGGCCGACAAATACAAGAACATAGTAGAAAACCAGCAAACCCAGAAGTTCGCGACAGAACCGGCGGAACAGAAACGTGACCGCACCGCGCAGGTCTGAGGACGAATCGCTGGGAACCACTCTGGTCCATCTTCTTGTCCAAAGGCCGATGGCTTTTTCCGCAGCAAAGCCGATTGCCAACGCCAAGAACGTATATCCGAACAGGGCAAGCAACCCGCTCGAACCGAAGGTCGCAGCAAAATTGGTAACGGCTTCAAATTGCTTGGAAAAGAGCGAGGGCAGCTTTTTGATCACATCCACCCAGGATGCGGCCATTGCCGTGACCGTGGTGGTGATCGTGCCGACCAGCCCCTTTTTCGAGCCGACCGCTTCGGTTTGTTTTTCCGCGACAGCGTCGAGGCGTTCCAGCAGCAGCGCCCGAACCTGATCGTCCGACATGCGGGCCACAAGGTCGTCCACCTGTTCCGGAGTCAGGTCTTCGGGAACGACAGGCGTTGCGGTCGAACTGCTGGATGATGTGCTTCCGGGAACCTGTGCAAGCGATGCGGTTCCCAGAACAGCGACGAGTGCGATTGCCACAAACAGTCGGAATAAGCGGAACATAGATAGCCCTCGGTAACAATTTTATGTTTGTTTTCCGAGATCATAAGCGGTTGGAGCCAATTTTCCAGAAGATTCCCTTCGAACCGGTGCAGGCGGGGGCGAAAGCCAAAAAAAAGGCCGAGCTCTAAGCTCGGCCGAAGTCCAACAGGGAGGTATGAAGATGATGAGCGTTACAGCATCACCGCCTTCGAGGCTTCATTTAAGGATCAGTCGCGGGCCGTTCAAGAGAAACTAGGGTGCAAACGCTTCATGCCCGATATGATCAGAGCGCATAGCTATAATTTTCCAAGCTGTCTCAATTGTTTGCGGTGTGCGATGATCTCTTGCTGCACGAAATCACGAAACGCCGCGATGCGTTGCGAATGCCTCAGTTCCTCGGGATAGGCGAGGTATACCGGTACATCCGCGCTTTCGATGTCAGGAAGGACGCGCACCAGGTCCGGAAAGTCTTCGGTGACGTAGTCCGGCAAAACGCCGATGCCGAGATTGTGCAGGACACCTTGCAGCACTCCAAAATAGTTGTTCACTGTCAGCAACGAACCGGGATTGTAGGTCATGAGTTCCTGGACCAGCGAAGCCCCGGCGCCGACTTGCGCGGAAGACGGATTCTGGCAGATGAGCCGGTAATTCACCATATCGCTCAACGATTGCGGCATCCCGTTGTGGCTGTCGATGTATCCGGTGGTGGCATACAAGCGCATCTGCACGGTCATCAGACGTTTGCGGACGAGATCCGCCTGGCTGGGTTCTTTCATCCGGATGGCGACGTCAGCTTCGCGCATCGGCAGGTCCAGAACACGCTCTTCGAGCATCAGGTCGATGTTCAGATCGGGGTATTTTTCATAAAGTTTCGGCAAGCGCGGGGCCAGCCATAGCGTGCCGAAGCCAAATGTTGTGGTGACGCGCAATTCACCAAAGACCTCGTCTTCGCTGTCGCGTATGCGCGCGGCAGCCGCATCAAGACGTTTGGACATGGCGGAGGTCGCATCAAACAGCAATTCTCCCTGCTCGGTGAGAATCAGTCCGCGTGCATGGCGATGGAAAAGGGTCGAATGAAGCGATTCTTCGAGCGCGCGGATCTGTCGGCTGACCGCCGATTGGGACAGATTCAGCTTGTCCCCGGCATGTGTCAGGCTACCCGCATCGGCAACCGCGTGAAATATTCTGAGCTTGTCCCAATCCATCGCAGCAACTTTCGTTATGAGCCAGCAGCCCTATATGAAAGAGGTAACAATTTCCACACTCAAACGATGAGGCTGTAACGGAAATAGGAAATATCACCTATACAGGTCAGAATTTATGACCTAATATCGAAACAGGTTATCG
Organism: Ruegeria sp. AF8; assembly: GCF_056541825.1. Lineage (NCBI taxonomy): Bacteria > Pseudomonadati > Pseudomonadota > Alphaproteobacteria > Rhodobacterales > Roseobacteraceae > Ruegeria > Ruegeria sp. AF8. Next base: position 880,333 of record NZ_JBQFYW010000001.1, read on the forward strand.
CACGCTATTTGGCGAGGGGAGACGTCAGGTGAGTCAGCAAAAAATATCGCTCAATGACAGGTTCGATCTGGAAAAGAGTCCTGTTCTTTTGAACGGAACCCAGGCGCTCGTGCGTCTGATGCTCATGCAGAAAGAACGGGACCGGCGGGCAGGATTGAATACCGCCGGATTGGTCACCGGGTATCGTGGATCGCCCATGGGGGCGGTGGATCTTCAGATGAGCCGGGCACAGAAACAACTGACCGAGAGCGACGTCCTGTTCCAATACGGTCTGAACGAGGATCTGGCCGCCACCGCCCTTTGGGGTAGTCAACAGGCCGGCCTTCGCGGCGACGGAAAATTCGACGGCGTATATGGTCTCTGGTACGGCAAAGGGCCGGGAGTCGACCGCTCGGGTGATGTCATGCGCCACGCCAACATGGCGGGAACCGGCAAGCATGGCGGTGTGCTGATGGCCATGGGGGATGACCATACCGGTGAAAGCTCGACCGTATTGCACCAATCGGAATGGTCGCTGGTCGATATGTATATGCCGGTTGTCAGTCCCGCGGGCGTGCAGGAAATCCTTGATTTTGGCATTTACGGGTTTGCGTTGAGCCGGTTTGCTGGTCTCTGGGTGGGTCTCAAGACCATGAAGGACACGATCGAGGTAACGTCGGTGGTGGACGGAAGTCCCGGTCGCATGCAACTGGTCGTCCCTGAATTTGATATGCCCGAAGGCGGGTTGAACATCCGGCTTGGCGATACTCCGCACCTGCAAGAGGCGCGCATCATCGATTACAAACGCTTTGCGGCGGAAACGTTCTCGCATGCAAACAAGATGGACAGGCGTATGTGGGGCAAGCCCGGCGCCAAGATCGGCATCGCTGCCGCGGGCAAGAACTGGCTCGATCTCGTCCATGCGATGTCCTTGTTGCATATCGATGAGAATGAAGCCGAGCGTCTGGGAATAACGACCTACAAAATCGGTCAGACTTTCCCGCTTGACATGAAGGGTTTTCATGACTGGGCCGAGGGGCTGGACCTGATCATCATCGTCGAGGAAAAGCGCAAGCTGATCGAGGTGCAGGTCAAAGAGGCGATCTTTGACGACCGTCGCGGACGTCGCGTTTATGGCTGGTACAAGGGCGGTGCGGGTACGATGCACCGTGAGGAACTGTTCCCGACGCGCGGCGCGCTGGATCCGGTCATGATTGCCGAAAAGATTGGGCAAATCCTGATCGAAGAGGGGCATGACACCGACGGGATTCGTGCCGGGCTGAGCAAGCTGGATGACGCCCGCCGCGCCGACAACGCGCAGGAAATCGCGTCTCGGCTGCCGTATTTCTGTTCCGGCTGTCCGCATAACAGTTCGACCAAGGTGCCCGAGGGCAGCCGGGCCTATGCCGGGATCGGGTGCCACTATATGGTGCAGTGGATGGATCGCAACACGACCGGGTTCACCCAGATGGGTGGCGAGGGCGCGAACTGGGTCGGCGAAGCACCGTTTTCGAAAACCAATCATGTATTCCAGAATCTTGGCGACGGTACCTATAACCACTCCGGTGTTCAGGCGATCCGGGCCGCTTTGGCGGCCGGGACGAATATTACCTTCAAGATCCTGTTCAATGACGCGGTTGCGATGACCGGTGGGCAGCAGAACGAAGGCGACCTGACCGCCGACCGGATCGTGCGGGAAGTGGAAGCGATGGGCGTCAGGCACATTGCAGTTGTCTATGACGAAAAAGAGGATGTGGATTTCAAGGCGCTGCCTTCGGGTGTGAAGACATTCGAGCGGGCCGAGCTGCCGAATGTTCAAAAGACGTTTCGGGACATCGAAGGTGTGTCCGTCATCGTCTATGTTCAGACCTGCGCCGCCGAAAAGCGCCGCCGCCGCAAGCGGGGAACATTCCCCGATCCGGACAAGCGCGTTTTCATCAACACGGACATCTGTGAGGGATGCGGAGATTGCGGCGTTCAATCGAACTGTGTTTCCATTGTTCCAAAAGAAACCGAACTGGGTCGCAAACGCGCCATCGATCAGTCAAGTTGTAACAAGGATTTTTCATGCCTGAATGGGTTTTGTCCGTCCTTCGTGACACTTGAAGGGGCCAAGCTCCGCAAAGAGGCCACAACCGAGATCGACATTCCGCACCTTCCGCAACCGACGCTGCCCGAGATCAACGGCACCCATAACGTTGTCATAACCGGCGTCGGGGGCACCGGCGTCGTGACCATCGGCGCGGTGCTGGCGCAGGCGGCACAGATCGACGGCAAGGGCGCGGGCATGATGGAAATGGCCGGTCTGGCCCAAAAGGGCGGGGCAGTTCAGATCAACTGCCGGCTGGCAAACAAACCCGAAGACATCAGCGCCATCCGGGTCGCCACGGGCGAGGCGCATACGCTGATCGGAGGCGATCTGGTGGTGTCCGCCGGAGCCAAGACACTGGGTCTGACGCAGACGGGAAAAACCGGGGCCGTTGTCAACAGTCACGAAATCATCACAGGCGATTTCACGCGAGATACGGAGTTCCAGATCCCTGCGGACCGGTTGGCATTGGCGCTGGAGGCGCGGTTGAAAGACCGGCTTGATCTGATTGACGCCTCGGCACTTGCGCGTGCGGTTATGGGCGATTCCATCTACTCCAACATGATGATATTTGGCGCCGCCTGGCAGCGTGGGTTGTTGCCGATCAGCCATGATGCGATCCTACAGGCGATCGAATTGAACGGGGCCGCAGTGGAGCGCAACAAGCGTGCCTTTGAAATCGGACGGTGGGCGGTGCTGCATCCCGGTGAGGTGGCGAATATCGTTGCGCCAAACGTGGTGGACCTGCCGAAAACGCCTGAGGAAAAGATCAATTTCCGCGCCGATCATCTGGTGGCGTATCAGGGCAAGCGACTGGCAGGGCGCTATCGCAGGCTGGTGGATGGTATCGAGGATGTGGAACTCAGGGAAGCGGTGGCCGAGGGTTATCACAAGCTGTTGGCCTACAAGGACGAATACGAAGTCGCCCGGATGCTGCTGAGCAGTCGCGAGAAAGCCGCCGAGGAATTCGACGGCGACTTCAGGATGACTCTGCATCTGGCCCCTCCGATCCTTGGCGGGAAGGGACCGGATGGGCGCCCGAAAAAGCGTGAATATGGTGAATGGATGCTTGGGCCACTCAAGCTGATGGCGCGGATGAAGGGGCTGCGGGGCACGCCGCTCGACATCTTTGGCTATAGCGCCGAGCGCAGGTTGGAGCGGGCGCTGATCCGTCAATACGAGAAGGACATGAAAGAAGTCCTGCCGATGCTGTCGTCGCAAACCCGGGACGCCATCATCGCTCTGGCCCGTTTGCCGCTGGATATCCGGGGGTTCGGGCCTGTGATGAAGGCGAATGAGGCCAGGGCCGCAAAACGGCGCGAAGAATTGCTGGCGGTGATCCGCCAGGGCGGGCCGGAGGTGAAAAAGGCGGCGGAGTAATCCGTCACACTCCGGTCATGAAGGCTATGCAAGAACGGAGCCCGCCCTTATCCAGCGGGCATCGATTCGGAGAAAGTCATGCCATCGCGCCGTCATATTGCACGCGACATCACCTATGCTCATTCCGCCGCCACGCGCGGCGGGCGCGCCATGATCCGACTGATGGAAAATGCGACGGGACGGCTGAGGCTGATCAGACGCGCGGACGGGTATGAGAACGAGGTCGCCGCGGGGCGGGATTTCTGGGAGGTTATGGCCGATCGCTATGGTCTGACGCTGGATGTCGCCGGTGGGTCGCTGTCGAATATTCCCAGCCACGGCCCCCTGATCCTGATCGCCAATCATCCCTACGGAATTCTCGATGGGCTGATGATGGGTCATATCCTGTCGCAGACGCGGGGAGAATTCAGAATTCTGGCGAACCGGGTGTTCCGCAAGGCGCAGGATCTGGACAGGGTGATACTCCCTGTCTCCTTTGAAGAGACGAAAGAGGCGGTCAAGACCAACCTTAAAACCCGGACGGAGTCGCTGGACTATCTGGACGGGGGCGGGGCGATCGGCATTTTTCCCGGCGGCACTGTCAGTACGTCGGCCCGGATGTTTTCGCATCCGATGGACCCCGGCTGGCGCGGGTTCACGGCGCGCATGATCGGAAAATCCAACGCGGTGGTGGTGCCGCTTTTCTTTGACGGCCACACGTCACGCCTGTTTCAGATCGCAAGCCATCTGCACAGTACTTTGCGGATGGGGTTGCTGATCAAAGAGTTCAACAAACGCGTCGATACCTCTGTACGCGTGGTCGTCGGAATGCCCATCGGACGTGACATTCTGGACCCGTTGTCGCGAGATACGCGCAAGATGATGGATTTTCTGCGCAAAGCCACGTATGAGCTGTCTCCGGAGCCGCTGGAGTCGTATGACTATGGCTATGAATTCGAGGAACGGCATCGCGCCTGAAGGGGCAAATGGCAGTAGGCATCTTTGATTCCGGTTTGGGCGGGCTGACCGTCCTGAACGCCGCGCAGAAACGCCTGCCGGATGTGGAGTTTTTGTATTTCGCGGACAGCGCCCACGCGCCTTATGGTGTGCGGGATGCCGAGGATATCTATCAACTGACGCGCAAGGCGGTACACGATCTCTGGGATCGGGGCTGCAATCTGGTGATTCTGGCCTGCAACACCGCCAGCGCCGCGGCCCTGCGGCGGATGCAGGAAGAAGGCGTTCCTCCGGGCAAGCGGGTTCTGGGTGTGTTCGTGCCTTTGATCGAGGCGCTGACCGAGCGGCAATGGGGCGACAACTCGCCACCGCGCGAGGTCGAAACCAAACATGTGGCTTTGTTTGCGACGCCTGCTACAGTGGCGAGCCGCGCGTTCCAGAGAGAACTGGCGTTCCGCGCCATCGGTGTGGATGTCGAAGCGCAGAGCTGCGGCGGTGTGGTCGATGCCATCGAAGACGGCGACATGATCCTGGCCGAGGCGCTGGTGCGCAGCCATGTGGATGCGCTGAAGCGCAAGATGCCGCATCCGCAGGCAGCCATTCTCGGATGCACGCACTATCCGCTGATGGAGGCGACCTTTCAGGCCGCGTTGGGTGAGGATGTGAAGGTCTTCTGCCAGGGATCTCTGGTGGCCGACAGCCTTGCCGACTATCTACAGCGTCACCCCGACATGATGGGCGAGGGCGAGGGTGGTTTCGTGACCACCGGCAAGCCCGGTTTTGTCAGCGACCGGGCGACTCAGTTTCTCCGACGACAGATCAGCTTCGAAGCCGCGTGACTTCGGTCAAGGACGGCGTTCATCCGGTTATCTATTCCCGTGACCGTCACATCGGCGGTCAAATCATGTGACATCCAAGAGAAGAGGTCTGACATGACCCACAAAATCGCAATTCTGGGCGCATCCGGCTATACCGGCGCCGAACTGGTGCGGTTGATCGCCGAACACCCGAGCATGGAAATCGCTGCGCTTGCCGCCGAGCGCAAGGCGGGCCAGAGCATGGCACAGGTATTTCCGCATCTGCGGCATCTCGACCTGCCGGACCTGTGCAAAATCGAAGAGATCGATTTCGCTCAGATCGACCTGTGTTTCTGCGCCTTGCCGCACAAAACCAGCCAGGAGATTGTACGTGATCTTCCGAAGTCGCTGAAAATTGTCGATCTCTCGGCTGATTTCCGGCTGCGCGACCCGGCCGAATACCAGAAATGGTACGGCAATCCGCATGCCGCGTTGGAGTGTCAGGCCGAGGCCGTCTATGGCCTGACCGAGTTCTATCGCGATGAGATCAGAGGCGCGCGGCTGGTGGCGGGCACCGGCTGTAATGCCGCGACAGGCCAATATGTTCTGCGGCCCCTGATTTCGGCGGGGGTGATCGATCTGGATGACATCATTCTCGATCTGAAATGTGCGGTTTCCGGGGCAGGGCGGGCGTTGAAGGAAAACCTCCTGCACGCCGAGCTGAGCGAAGGCTATAACGCCTATGCCATCGGCGGCACGCACCGGCATTTGGGTGAATTCGATCAGGAATTCTCCAAGATCGCCGGACGTACGGTGCATGTGCAATTCACGCCGCATCTGATCCCGGCAAACCGGGGCATTCTGGCCACCACATATGTGCATGGAGATCCGCAGAGCGTTTATGAAACGCTTTGCAACGCCTATGAAAATGAACCTTTCATCCGGATGCTGCCCTTTGGCGAGGCACCTTCCACGCATCATGTGCGCGGTTCCAATTTCTGCCATATCGGAGTGACGGCGGATCGGATCGAACGGCGCGCCATCGTAGTCGGCGCGCTGGATAACCTGACAAAAGGTAGCAGCGGGCAGGCCTTGCAGAACGCCAACCTGATGTTAGGTGAGCCTGAAACGAGGGGTCTGATGATGGCTCCGCTATTCCCGTGAGGACGACATGAAATCGCTCAAGAAACGACGTCGCGTACAAGTTATTCTGCTGGCCGCGGTGGCCCTTGCGCTGGCGACAGGTTTGATTGGGTATGCGATGCGCGACGGCATCAACTTTTTCCGCGCGCCCAGTCAGATCATCGCCGAACCACCGGGACCGGATGAAGTGTTCCGGATGGGCGGGCTGGTCGAAGAAGGCACGCTGGTGCGCGGCCAAGGAGAGGCGGTGAAGTTTTCGGTCACCGATGGCGGCGAAAGTGTGCCGGTGGTGTTTACCGGTGTGCTGCCCGACCTTTTCGCCGAGAACCAGGGCATGATTGGCACCGGCCGCTATGTGAACGGCGTGTTCGAAGCAACTGAAATTCTTGCGAAACACGATGAAACGTATATGCCGAAAGAGGTCGTGGACGCGCTCAAGGATCAGGGCGTCTATAAGGAAGCCGGCGAAAGCTGATCGCGCTTCATCAGGGTAAATCCAAAGGTCTGGACAGGGCGTTGCAGTTGCAGCGCCCTTTTTGTTGTCCTGGGGTTTATCGTTTTACCTCAGCGTTTTCGTGGGTTTGCGGAGGGTTCAAGATGCAGACGGTCAGACAGATCGCCGAAGATATCGTAAAGCGGGAAGGTGGTTTCGTGAACGACCCGGACGACCCGGGCGGCGCGACCAATTTCGGGATAACTATCCACACGATGCGTCGTTTGGGGCTGGATCTGGATAAGGATGGGGCGATCGGGATTTCGGATGTCCGGCAATTGTCGCGGAATCAGGCTGTTGGGATTTTTCTGGAGCACTACTATCAGAACCCCCGGATCGGAGAGATGCCGGATGCGCTGCAGGCGCCGCTTTTTGACATGTATGTCAATGCCGGTGCGCAGGCGGTGCGGATTCTGCAAATCCTGTTGCGGGACATGGGTTTCGAAATCGCTGTCGATGGGGCGATCGGACCACAGACGATGCACGCGGCTTTTACGGCGTCTCGACCAGATGGTCCGGTTTTACGGGATGCCTACGGCATAGCGCGCAGGAATTATTATTTCCGGCTTGCGGATCATAGACCGCCGTCGCGGAAATATGTGCGCACCCGGAACGGCGGCAAGGGCGGCTGGATCAGACGGGCCGAAGCCTTTATTTCGCCCCGCTATCATCTGGGTGAGGAGGAATTTCGGGAAAGGACCGCGGCATGGGACTGATTTCGGGAATTCTGGGTTTTCTGTTTGGAAACAGCCGCAACGTGGTTGCCGAAACCGCCGGAGTATTCCGCGAGAATGCCGAGGCCGGGGCAGGGCGCCAGTTGACCTTGCAAACACAGGCGATGGAGCAATTCGGTGCGGAGTTTTCAGTGCCGCGAGAGGGAGTGTTCGACCGGTTCGTCGACGGTCTGAACCGGTTGCCACGTCCGGCGCTGGCATTTGGAACGCTGGGGCTGTTCGTTGCGGCAATGATTGATCCGCTGTGGTTTGCCGAACGGATGCAAGGCCTTGCCCTTGTGCCCGAGCCGCTTTGGTGGCTGCTGGGCGTGATCGTGTCTTTCTATTTCGGGGCGCGGCACCAGGCCAAGACGCAGGACTTTCAACGCGAGATTGCCGGGGTGGCCGCGCGGGTGCCGCAATTTGCCCGAAACATCGCAACCATAGACCGGATAAGGGCGGATGACCCGGGCGTTGCTGATCCCGGAAGCGATGCCGCCATGACGTTGTCTTCGGTTGAGGCGCAGGAGAATCCGGCGCTTGAAGAATGGCGCAGGCGGCGCGGGGTGTGAGCCGCGACACTTTGTGCGCGGCCTGAGGGCGAAAGTGATTGGAACATGCCGGGCCCGCGCAGTATATGTCGGGCCATGATTACAGAGCTTGGCCACTTCGCCCTGATCCTCGCCTTTCTGGTTGCCATTGTGCAATCAGTTGTCCCGCTCGTTGGAGCCCATAAACGCTGGTCCGGATGGATGGCGATGGCGGAACCCGCCGCGACGGCGCAGTTCCTGCTGACCGCCTTCGCGTTCGGTGCTCTGGTTTGGGCTTTCGTCACATCTGATTTTTCATTGCAGATCGTTGTGCAGAACAGCCATTCTGCCAAGCCGATGATTTACAAGATCAGCGGCACATGGGGGAATCACGAAGGCTCGATGCTGTTGTGGGTTCTGATCGTCACCCTATTCGGAGCCATGGCGGCCTGGTTCGGTGGCGGGCTGCCGCCGACCCTGAAGGCGCGTGTTCTGGCGGTGCAGTCGGCTATCGCGGTGGCCTTTTTCGGGTTTATCTTGTTCACTTCAAACCCGTTTCTGCGATTGATTGTGCCGCCCTTTGACGGGCAGGATCTCAACCCGTTGCTACAGGATCCGGGATTGGCCTTTCATCCGCCATTTCTTTATCTGGGATATGTCGGGCTCAGCATGGCCTTCAGTTTTGCCGTGGCCGCCCTGATCGAAGGCAGGATCGATGCCGCCTGGGGCCGCTGGGTGCGCCCCTGGACGCTGGCCGCGTGGATTTTTCTGACAATTGGCATCGCGCTGGGATCGTGGTGGGCTTATTACGAACTGGGCTGGGGCGGGTTCTGGTTCTGGGACCCGGTCGAGAATGCGTCGTTCATGCCTTGGCTTCTGGCGGCCGCGCTGCTGCACTCGGCCATCGTGGTGGAAAAGCGCGAGGCGTTGAAAAGCTGGACTATTCTGCTGGCGATCATCGCATTCGGGTTTTCGCTGATCGGCACGTTCATTGTGCGTTCCGGACTTTTGACTTCGGTCCACGCCTTTGCCAATGACCCGGAGCGGGGCGTGTTCATCCTGATCATTCTGGCGCTGTTTATCGGTGGCTCGCTGACGCTTTTTGCCGCCAGGGCGCAGGCGATGGAGGCGAAAGGCGTGTTCGGAATGGTCAGCCGCGAAAGCGCGCTGGTGCTGAACAATATCCTGCTTGCCGTGGCGTGTTTCGTCGTGTTCTTCGGCACTCTCTGGCCGATCGTCGCCGAAATGGCCTTTGGCCGCAAACTGTCGGTCGGTGCACCGTTCTTCAACGCTGCATTCACGCCGTTCATGGTAGCCCTTGGAATTGCCCTGCCGCTTGGCTCCATGCTGCCGTGGAAACGGGGCAAGCTGGGCAAGGTCGCCTGGTCTCTGCGTTATGCTTTCGGTCTTGCCGTCGCATTGATGTTGCTGGTCTGGGTCATGCAGTCCGGACGCAGCGCGCTGGGGCCTGTGGGCCTGTTCCTGGGCGCATGGATCACCTTTGGCGCCGCCGTCGATTTGTGGAGCCGGACAGGCCGCAAAGGCAGTTTGGCGCGCATGATGCGCCTGCCGCGCGCCGATTGGGGCAAGGCGGTCGCGCATTCGGGGCTGGGCATCACCATGTTCGCGATTGCAGGGCTGATGGCCTGGGAGGTCGAGGATATTCGCGTGGCCCGTTTAGGCGAACCGTTCGAGGTGGGCGGCTTCACCCTGACGCTTGAAGATGTGCAGCGTGTCGAAGGCCCGAACTATTTCTCGACGATGGGATCGGTGAAGGTCGAAAAGAACGGGCGCTATGTCACAACCCTCAATCCCGAAAAACGGGACTATCCCGTGTCACGTATGCCAACGACCGAAGCCGCCATCGACTATCGTTTCCTGCGGGACGTCTATGTTGTCATCGGTGATCGCCAGCAGGACGGAAGCTGGACGATGCGGACCTATATCAAACCGCTGGCCAACTGGATCTGGGGGGGCTCGATCCTGATGGCGCTTGGCGGGGTTCTGTCCCTGTCAGACCGGCGATTCCGGGTTGCCGCCGGTGCCCGAAAATCCCCTCATGCCGGAGTGCCTGCGGAATGAAACGGCTGATCCTGATCCTTTTGTTCCTGGCGGGGCCGGTTCTGGCAGTGCAGCCCGATGAAGTTCTGGACGATCCGGTTCTGGAAGAGCGCGCGCGCGATTTGAGCCAGGGATTGCGCTGTCTGGTTTGCCGGAACGAAAGCATTGACGAGAGCAATGCCGAGTTGGCCCGTGATCTGCGGATTTTGGTTCGTGAACGTTTGGTGGCGGGCGACACGGACAAAGAGGCGATTGATTTCATTGTCGAACGTTATGGGGAATACGTTCTGCTCAGGCCTACGGCCCAAGGGGCGAACTGGCTTTTGTGGCTGGCGGGGCCTGCCATGCTTTTGGTGGCTGCGGCCATGGGATGGCGTTTCGTTCGCAATCGGTCGAGCAGAAAAGCGCCTGCCGCTGAGAAGGCCCTGAGCGATCAGGAAAAGGAACGGTTGCGTCAAATTCTCGAAGAGTGACGCGCGGTTCCGCTTTCCCTGCACGTCAGCTTGCGCCAGTTTGCGTTCGACAGGAACGCAGGCGAGGGGCATTTCATGCAGTACGACACCATAACGTTCGAGATCGCCGGGAACCTGGCGGTTCTGACGTTGAACCGGCCCGAAAAGATGAACGCGCTGACCGCCCAGATGCGGGCCGAGATCACCTATGCGATGCATGAAGGGGCGCGCAGCGCCCGCGCCATTGTTCTGACCGGCGCGGGCGACGCTTTTTGTACCGGCCAGGATCTTGGCGATGCATCCAGTACAGGCAAGATCGATCTGGAGCGCGCGTTGCGGGATGAATACGAGCCGATGCTGCAATCGGTCTATGACTGCCCGGTGCCGACGATTGCCGCCGTCAACGGCCCTGCCGCCGGGGCAGGGGCAAATCTGGCCTTGTGTGCCGATGTGGTGATCGCGACAGAACGCGCCTATTTTCTGCAGGCTTTTGCGCGGATCGGCTTGATGCCGGATGCAGGCGGCACATGGTTCATGCCGCGCCAGATGGGGTTCGCCAAGGCTATGGGCGCTGCACTTTTTGCCGACAGGATCAGTGCGCGCCAGGCGGATGATTGGGGTCTCATCTGGGAATCGGTGGCGGATGATGATTTCGAGGCCCATTGGCGCGGGCGCGCGACCTATCTGGCCAATGGTCCAACCGCCGGTTTCGCTGCGATCAAGAAAGCGATCCGGGGTACCTATGACCGGACATTGCCTGACCAGTTGGCGGCCGAGGCGCATTTGCAGGGCGAATGCGGGCGCACCCGCGATTTTGCCGAAGGCGTGGTGGCATTTCTGGAAAAACGCCCGGCAAAGTTCGAAGGTCGCTAAACCATTGACAGATGGGGGCGGGCGCGCGTCATGATCGGAACATGACCGCGCCGACCCTCAGCCCCTGCGCGGCGGTTCTAGAACATCTCACGGGAAAGAATCGCGGCCACTACTCCTGGATCACAGCCGATGCGATGGACATCTGGCTGGACCGGTCTGGCGGAATTCGCGTTTTGCTGCCCGGCGCGCAGCTGCCGGACGGACAGTTCGCCGCGCGCGTGCAGCGGGATTGCGAAAGGTTTTCGGTCGAAGCGTCTGGCGAAATTGATATCTGGGTCAACCGGCGCGCGGTTCAACGGGCAGATCTGCGCCAGGGCGATATGATTGAATTCGGCGAATTCGGCCCCTTGTCGCGGCTTCGCATATATGACGATCAAACCCATCCAAAGCTGACATTTGGCGAAATTCTGGACGATGCTCTGTGTTATCTGCGAAGTAGCCGACGCTCTCTTGCCAGCCGGGTGTTGCGGGCAATGACAGAGGTGGTTCGCCGTATTGTCACGGATACCACCTTGCTGTTTCGATTTGCGGTAATGCTTGTGCTGATCGGGTTGATCGTTGCGGTTGGATTTCAATTCCGGGCGGACAGGGCGCTGCGCGCGCAACTGCAAACGGGGCAGATGCAGGTCGATTCTCTGGCGGCGGCTCTGTCGGAGACGCAGCGCGATGCGATCAGTTCCGGGGATCTGAAGGCGTTGCAGGAAGATCTGCGTACCCGCTTGTCCGTCAATGCCGAACGTCTGCAAACACTTGAGGCGCGCACGGGAGCGGCGATGCGGGTGGTGCGCGACGCGGCGGTATCCGTGGCCTTCCTGCAGGGCGGCTATGGTCTGCGCCATAGGGACAGCGGCCAGATGCTGCGGCAGGTTGTGGATGCCGAGAGGGTGCCGATCCGTTTGCCGAACGGTCAGCCGATGCTGTCGCTTGAAGGTAACGGTCCGGTGGCCGAAGTGCAGTTCAACGGAACCGGATTTGTCCTTGCGGGGCATGATTTGATCGTGACCAACCGCCATGTCGCCGTTCCCTGGGATCAGGAGCCGGGAGTGCGCATGGGCGGTGAGGCGATGGAACCGGTTCTGACCCGGTTCATAGGGTATTTTCCGGGCCGAACCGATCCGATCCATCTGACGCCCCAGGCCGTCAGCGACACCGCAGATCTGGCGCTGCTTGTGCCAGCAGACGTCAGTTCACTGCCGCCGGGTATCCCGCTGGCCGATGCTGTGCCCGTTCCGGGGCAGGAGGTACTGGTCATGGGGTATCCGACCGGATTGATGTCCCTGCTGGCGCAGTCGGGCGAAGAGTTCGTGGCGGCGCTTCGGGAGCGCGGCGAGACCGGATTTTGGGACGTCGCCGCCCGGTTGTCTGAGGCGGGCCTGATGTCGCCCCTGTCCAGCCGGGGAATTGTCGGTCAGGCAACCGTTGCGGCCATTGTCTATGACGCGGAAACCACGCATGGCGGCAGTGGTGGACCGGTCCTCAATCTGCGGGGCGAGGTGGTGGCAGTCAATGCTGCCATCATTCCCGAATTCGGCGGGTCGAATTTTGGTGTTCCGACGGCCCAGGTCCGGGCGCTGTTGCAGGCGCCCGGTGTCGGGCAATAATCAGGCACGGCGGCGGCGGCGAGACCGTCTGTCCGGGCCGGCGGATTCGTCGCCCGTGCCGTCCGAGGCCGAGGTGAACGGGCCGAGGGCCGCCGTGATCTGATCCAGTGTCGGGCGCTCGCCGCGCGGTTCGGTATCCAGCGCCTCGCGCATCTTGCGCAGATGTTCAGGCATGGTGCCGCAGCACCCGCCGATGATCTTTGCCCCGGAATCGCGCGCCATGGCCGCATAGTGGCCCATCAGCTCGGGTGTTCCGTCATAGTGGATGTGTCCGTCCACATATTTCGGAATACCTGCGTTGCCTTTTGAGATGATCGGGCGCTCGGTGCCCTGCGCCACGAAGCCCAAGACCGTGCGCAGGATATCCGACGCGCCGGTCCCGCAATTTGCGCCGAAAGCCAGTGGCGGATTGGGCAGGGTTTCGACCAACTGCGCCAGATCGGCCGAAGTTACCCCCATCATGGTGCGCCCGGCAGTGTCAAAGCTCATGGTGCCGCACCAGGGCATATCCGCCAGCGCAAAGGCCTCGGCAGCGGCGCGAAATTCTTCTGGGGCCGAAATGGTTTCCAGCCACAGTACGTCGACGCCGCCTTCCTTCAGACCTTCGGCCTGTTCATGAAACATTTCGACCGCCGCGGCGTGGGTCAGGCTGCCAACGGGTTCCATGATTTCGCCTGTCGGGCCGACCGATCCGGCCACGATCACCGTGCGGCCTGCCTTGTCGGCGACCTCGCGGCCCAGTTCGGCGCCGATGCGGTTCAGTTCGCGCACACGGGTTTGCGCATCGTGCAGTTTCAGGCGCGCTGCGGTGCCGCCGAAGGTGTTGGTCAAAAACAGATCGCTGCCGGCATCGACCGATCCCTTGTAGAGAGCGCGGATCTTGTCGGGTGCATCGGTATTCCACAACTCCGGCGCATCGCCTGATTGCAGGCCCATATTGAACAGGTTGGTGCCGGTTGCTCCATCCGCAAGGATGGGATCTGAACTTGCGAGAAGATCAGCAAGAGAATTGGTCATGGTCGCGATCCACAATAAGAATATTTGCAATCACTAAAAAGTGAGACGCCCCGTTTCTCACAAACGGGGCGTCAAATCAAACTCATAAATCTCATGAAGATCATGAGGCCAGCGCCGGGCCGGCTGGCCTGTCGGCCTTGGATCACAGATCGGCTTCGGACAGAACCTGTTCTTTGGCCTCGACCAGAAGCTCGGCCATCTTCAGACGCACGGTTTGCTCGTCCGCCAGATCACCAAGATAGCCCAGAACCGCATCCACCACATCGTCTTCGCTGACATGCTGAAGATCGGTGCGAACCAATTGCTGCCCGTATTTCTTGGCCTGTTCGACGGTTTCGCCCTTGAGGGCCGAGGCCCAGACGGCCATGAACCGGTTGCGGCGCATCCGGGCAAGAAACTGCATCTGCTCATCATGGGCGAATTTGGCTTCAAACGCGGCTTCGCGTTCGTCGAATGTGGTCATGGGATGCGTCCCCTTAGAATAATTCTTCCTCAAATTACGTATGACGCCGCTATGCCGCATCCGCAAGGGGGTGTCGCCAGCTTGCGACACAACGGCGCTTGGCTTATGAGGGCGCCAACGCAGAGGGACTCAATCCCTCGCTTCAATCCGGAAGGGTCGCACATGGCGCGTCGCAAGAAGATATATGAAGGCAAGGCGAAGATCCTGTATGAAGGCCCTGAGCCGGGAACCATCGTGCAGTATTTCAAGGATGACGCCACCGCGTTCAATGCGGAAAAGAAGGATGTCATCGAGGGCAAGGGCGTGCTCAACAATCGTCTGAGCGAATTCTTCATGACCGGTCTGAATCAGATCGGCGTGCCGACCCATTTCATCCGCCGTCTGAACATGCGCGAACAACTGGTGCGCTCTTGCGAAATCATCCCGCTGGAGGTGATCGTGCGCAACTATGCCGCCGGGTCGATGAGCAAGCGCCTGGGTATTGCCGAAGGTACCCAACTGCCGCGCCCGATCGTGGAATATTGCTATAAGGACGACAGTCTGGGCGATCCGCTGGTGACCGAAGAGCATATCGCCGCCTTCGGCTGGGCCGGTCAGCAGGACATGGACGACATTCTGAGCCTGGCGCTGCGGGTCAACGATTTCATGAGCGGCATGATGCTGGCTGTCGGTATCCGGCTGATCGATTTCAAGATCGAGATCGGCCGGGTCTATGACGGCGATTTCCAGCGTCTGATCGTAGCCGACGAGATCAGCCCCGACAGCTGTCGCCTGTGGGATATCGAGACCGGCCAGAAACTGGACAAGGACGTGTTCCGCCGTGATCTGGGCAACCTGACGGATGCCTATTCCGAAGTGGCGCGCCGTCTGGGCGTGCTGCCGAAAAGCCAGGTTGCCAAGCCGACGCTGATCAACTGAGCGCGTTGCCCGGGGCGCGGGCGTTGCGTTCGAGTAATTGAAGAATGACGAAGCCCAAAGGGTTTCTCAAGCGAGCCGAAGGACGGAAAAGATGAAGGCACGGGTGCATGTAATGCTGAAGAACGGGGTTCTGGACCCGCAGGGCGAAGCGGTGCGCCATGCATTGGGCGCAATGGGTTTCGACAAGGTCGAGGGCGTGCGTCAGGGCAAGGTGATCGATCTGGAACTGGCCGCAGGTGCAACCGAGGCCGATGTCGCCGAAATGTGCGAAAAGCTGCTCGCCAATACCGTGATCGAACGTTACGAGATCGAACTGGTCTGACGGATGCGGGCCGCGCGTCTGACCGCCTTTCGCCAGCCGCTTGAGCTGACGACCGTGCCGGATTCGGAACCGGATGCGGACGGAGTGGTGCTGCGCGTCCTGGCTTGTGGTGTTTGCCGGTCGGACTGGCATGCCTGGACCGGCTCCGACCCGGATGTCCGGTTGCCGATGATACCCGGCCATGAATTCTGTGGCGAGGTGGTTGCGGTTGGCGCGAATGTCGTGCGCTGGCGCGTTGGTGACCGGGTGATCGCGCCCTTCATCCTGGCCTGTGGAAAATGCGGTGATTGCGCGGCGGGAAATCAGACGACCTGTGCCAGCCAGATCGTACCCGGATTTACCTGCAACGGAGCTTTTGCCGAATTGGTCGCGGTTTCCTATGCCGATACCAATCTGACAGAGCTGCCGGATATGCTCGCGCCTGAAATTGCCGCGGCGCTTGGCTGCCGGGTGACGACCGCCTGGCAGGCCCTGGTGGGACGTGCTGCGATTCAGCCCGGTGAATGGCTGGCGGTGTTCGGTGGCGGCGGGGTTGGCGTGTCGGCCTTGCTGCTGGGCCGTGCGCTTGGCGCGCGCGTTGCCGTGGTTGATATCAGCGAAGACAAGCTCGACTATGCCCGCAAGCTGGGTGCGGACGCGGTTGTGAATGCCGCAACCTGCGATGCGCCGCAGGCGGTGCGCGAGATCACTGGCGGCGGGGCACATGTCGGGATCGAGGCGCTTGGCATCGAGACGACGACCGTGGCCACGATGCGGTCGCTGCGAAAGCTGGGCCGGATGGTTCAGATCGGGATGCCCGCTGGCGCGCACACACAAATGTCGCTGCCGATGGACGTGCTCTATTCCGGGCAGCTCGCCGTTTATGGTACCCGCGGCATGCCAAGCTGGCGGTATCCGTCGCTTCTGAATCTGATTGCGGGCGGGCAGGTTGATCTTAGCCCGCTTGTGACCCGAACCATCGCCCTGAGCCAGGCAAGCGACGAGCTTGCCGCTTTTGACCGGCCCGCGCCTCCGGGCGTGGCCGTCATCACCGATTTTGAGACCTAGGAGGACCTGCCATGCGCGCAGCCGTAGTCGTATTCCCCGGATCGAATTGTGACCGTGACCTCGCCGTGGCCTTCGAGCAGGCGGGATTTCAGGTCGATATGGTCTGGCACAAGGATGCCACCCTGCCGAAAGGGATTGATATCGTCGGCGTTCCCGGCGGATTTTCCTACGGAGACTATTTGCGTTGCGGCGCAATCGCAGCACAATCGCCGATCTGCAAGGCGGTGGTCGAGCACACTGAGCGCGGCGGATATGCCGCCGGTATCTGCAATGGCTTTCAGATCCTGACCGAGACCGGCATCCTGCCTGGCGCGCTGCTGCGGAATGCGGGGCTGAAATACATCTGCCGCACAGTGGGCCTCAGGGTCGAGACCAGCGACAGCGTCTTTACCCAGGGCTACAATGCAGGTGACGTCATCAGCATTCCGATTGCCCACCATGATGGCAATTACTTTGCAGATGATGAAACCCTTTCCGCATTGCGGGATCAGGACCGGATCGCATTTACCTATACCGAAAACCCAAACGGGTCCTGCAGCGATATTGCCGGAATTCTGTCGGAAAACCGGAGGGTTCTGGGCATGATGCCACATCCCGAGCGCGCCGCGGACCCGGGGCATGGCGGTACGGACGGAACGGCGCTGTTTCGCGCATTGGCGGGGGTTTTGGCACCGGCCTGACTTGTGATAACGGGCGAGGCGGCGTAGCCTCGGCTTATGAACTCCGGCGATCAGAAATTCGACAAGGAACGCATGTCGTGGGTGCAGACCAGTTCGCTGGGCTGGCGATTGCGCACTGTCGTTTTGTCCCTGCTGTTGCTTGCGGTTATCACGGTTTGGACAACCAATACGCTGCTGACGCAGAGGTTCACGGAAAGCACGCGAAACCGCGCGGAACTGCGTCTGGCGCTGTATTCCGGCAACCTGCTTAGCGAGCTGCGCCGCAATGCCATTGTGCCACAGCTTCTGGCGCGTGATCCGACACTGATATCGGCGCTGCAGTCGCATGACTTTTCGCTATCCACACAGCGCCTGATTTCGTTTGTCGAAGAGATCGGCGCGGCGTCGCTGATGTTGCTGGACCGGGATGGCCGGTCGGTCGCCGCGACTGACCGGAACCGGTTGGGGGAAACCCATCGCAACATGCCGTATTTCGTGGAAGCGCTGCGCTCCAACGCGACCATATTTTCAGTGATCCGACGGGAATCCGGGGGATACAGATTTTTCTATTCGCGGCGTATCGCAAGCGGCTCTGATGTGCTTGGGGTCATCGCCGTCGAAGTGGATTTGCAGAAATTCGAACGGGCCTGGGCGGGAATTTCGGATGCGGTGATGGTCACGGACAGTACCGGAGACATTATCCTGTCCACCGAACCCCGCTGGCGCGGTCTGAACGAGGATGAGGCGTTGCGGCGACAGACGCCGCAGACCGCCATTCAGCGCGCCATCCGGGCGACCACTGACTGGAGCGGATTGCCAGCGGATGCCTATCTGCAGGGCGAGGCGGTCATGAGGATGGAATCCCGTATACCTTTCCGGGGTTGGCAGATGACCTCGTTCACCACCTATGCCTCGATCCGTGAGCGGGTGAACAGCGTTTTGGCGCTGGAAATCATGGGGTTCGCGATTCTTTTGGCATTGGCCTTCTATGCGCTCAGCCGCCGCACCGCCTTGCGTATGGCGCTGTTTCAGCGCGAGTCGGCGGAGCTTCGCGCACTGAATGCAAGGCTGCAGCGGGAAATTGCTGAGCGCGAACGGGTTGAAAAGACGCTGGAAGTGGCCGAGCAAACGCTTGCGCAAAGCTCGAAACTGGCCGCATTGGGAGAGATGTCGGCGGCGGTCAGCCACGAACTGAATCAACCGCTGGCGGCGATGAAAACCTATCTTGCCGGGGCGCGTCTTTTGCTGCGCCGAAACCGTCCCGAAGAGGCGCTGGCTAGCTTTGGCCGGATCGACGGTCTGATCGAACGGATGGGGGCGATCACGCGTCAGCTCAAATCCTATGCGCGCAAGGGGGCGGATGCGTTTTCGCCTGTAAACCTTGGCGATGCGCTGGCCTCGTCGCTGTCCATGATGGAGCCGCAGCTGCGGCAGCGGCACGTCAAGATCACCCAGATTCTGCCTGAGGCGCCGGTGCTGGTCATGGGGGATCGAATGCGAATCGAGCAGGTCATGGTCAACCTCTTGCGAAATGCGCTGGATGCCACCAAATCAGTGGCGGAGCCGGATGTGGAAATCATCCTGGCGGCTGGGGATATGGCGGTTCTGACGGTGCGTGACAACGGGTACGGAATCGAGGATATCGAGAACCTGTTCGAACCGTTTTATACGACCAAGCAACCCGGGGATGGGGTCGGTCTGGGGCTTGCCATCTCGTCCGGGATCGTGAACGACCATGGCGGAAGGCTGACGGCGCGCAATGCGCAGAATGGCGGCGCCGTTTTCGAGATGCAGTTGCCGATTTTGGACAAGGACGGCCTGGAGGCCGCTGAATAACGAGGAAAAACTATGGCACAGGCCATGAAGATTGCCATCGTCGATGACGAACAGGACATGCGCCAGTCGATCAGTCAATGGCTGGCGCTTTCCGGATATGACACCGAAACATTCGCCAGCGCCGAAGAGGCGCTCAAGGTGCTTGGGCCGGATTACCCGGGGATCGTGATCTCGGACATCAAGATGCCGGGGATGGACGGTATTCAGTTTCTGAAAAAGCTGATGGGCTCGGACAGTACCTTGCCGGTCATCATGATCACCGGCCATGGCGACGTTCCGATGGCGGTCGAAGCGATGCGCGTTGGAGCATTCGATTTCCTGGAAAAACCGTTCAACCCTGACCGGATGTCGGAACTGGCCAAGCGCGCCAGCAATGCGCGGCGCCTGACGCTCGACAACCGCGCGCTTCGGCGCGAATTGTCGGGCGGAACCCAGATCATGAGGAAACTGATTGGTGCAAGCCCCGTGATGGAGCGTCTGCGCGAGGATATCCTGGACCTGGGGCAGGCCGATGGCCATGTGCTGATCGATGGCGAAACTGGAACCGGCAAGACCCTTTGCGCCCATGCCCTTCACGCCGTCGGCAGCCGTGCGGGCAAGAAGTTCGTACTGGTGTCCTGCGCTGCCTTGGAAGAGGACGCCCTGTCCAAGCGCCTTTTCGGCCCGATGCTGCCCGAGGACAGCCAGTTGCCTGCGATAGAAGAGGCGCGCGGCGGCACGCTGGTACTGGAAGATGTCGAGGCGCTGAGCGACACGTTGCAAGCCCGGCTGCTGAGCGTGATGAATGAACAGGGGACACCGGCGGAAACCCGGATCGTCGCCATCTCGAACCTGCAGGAGGCCGGCAAAACGAGCGAGGACGTGCTGCGCCCGGATTTGTTTTATCGTCTGGCCGCCCTGCGTATTACCATGCCGCCCCTGCGCCAGCGCGGCGAGGATATTCTGACGCTTTTCACGCGCCTGAGCGAGCAGTTCGCCGAGGAATACGGCTGCGATGCTCCGCAGGTGAGCGCTCAGGAGGCGGCGCAGTTGTTGCAGGCGCCGTGGCCCGGCAACGTGCGTCAGTTGATCAACATCGCCGAACGCGCAGTGCTGCAATCGCGGCGCGGTTCGGGAACCATTGCCTCGCTGTTGATGTCGGACCACGAAGAGATGCAGCCGGTCATGACGACCGAAGGCAAACCGCTTAAGGAATATGTCGAGGCGTTCGAGCGGATGCTGATCGACAACACCATGCGCCGTCACAAGGGTTCGATCGCGTCGGTGATGGACGAATTGTGCCTGCCGCGCCGGACTCTGAACGAGAAAATGGCCAAGTATGGCCTGCAACGATCGGATTATTTATGAGATTCGAGAGAGGGGGCCAGCCCCCTCTTGAGCCTTCCGCTCAATTCACCCCCGGGATATTTTTGCCCAGATGAAGGGATTCCTTTAGGGTCTTGTCTGGTGGGCGCGCAGTTTGCCCATTGTATTTTCCACAGATCTGCCTTTATGGTGACCGGACGGGCCGGGCGTATTTATGCCCTGAAGTCCCGCATCTTTGAGTTTCGCTGCTGATCCGTTGCTGAGGATCAAGTCCTCGCGGTTCAGCAGACCGATTGTGCCCCGGCTGGGGCAGTGGAGTGCCTGAGCCCGGGAACCCCGGGTGAAAGGAATAAATGGGCAGGCAGCGGCAATTCGCGCCTGTCGGAGAAGAACCGCGATGACGCGCGCGCGACGATCGAGAGAACGGGCAGGGGGCCACAGCGCCAGACCCTGCCGCGCGCCGTCCGATATCGCCCTGACAAGACACCACCCCAAAAGCGCCTGTCCGCCCGGACGGGTAAGGACAACGCGTTTGGCGCGGTGCAACAAGGACACATGGCTAAGAAAATGCTTATCGATGCCACCCACGCGGAGGAAACCCGCGTCGTGGTGGTGGACGGGAACAAGGTTGAGGAGTTTGACTTTGAATCCGAAAACAAACGCCAGCTTGCCGGCAACATCTATCTTGCAAAAGTAACACGGGTCGAGCCGTCGCTGCAGGCGGCCTTTGTCGACTATGGCGGGAACCGGCACGGGTTCCTGGCGTTTTCCGAAATTCACCCGGACTATTACCAGATCCCCGTCGCCGACCGCGAGGCGCTGATGGAGGAAGAGCGCGCCTATGCAGAGGCGATGAAGGCGCGTGATGAGGCGGACGAGGGAAAACCGAAAAAGCGCCGGTCGCGTTCGCGCACCAAGGCGGAGGATTTCAAATCAAACGATCCGGTCGAGACCAAGGATGTGGTCTCGGAACCCACCGGTATGGAAACGATCGATCTGGGAGAGGATGACGAAGCCGCCGAGGCGGAGGTGCCCGAAGGGACATCCCCGATTGAACTGGTGGCGGACACACCTGTCGAAGAGCCGTCGGATCCTGCGGAATCCATTGCCGCTGATGCGGTTTCTGATCAGTCTGAAGCCGCTGAAGATGAGGCCGGCGAAGCGATCGAAGAGGTTTCTCGGGACGAACCGGTCGAAGACCAGGTGACTGACGCCGGTGAAGAGACCGAGGTAGAGTTTTCGGACGACGAAACCGAGACCGAGGATGACGACGACGTCGGTGGTGTCGATGCTAGCGACAAGGACGACAGCATCGAGTCGGTGGCCGACGAGGACGATAGCGAGGATATTCGACCGCCGCGCAAGCCACGCCCGCGCCGTTACAAGATCCAGGAAGTCATCAAGGTCCGTCAGGTTCTGCTGGTGCAGGTCGTCAAGGAAGAGCGTGGCAACAAGGGTGCGGCCCTGACCACCTATCTGTCACTGGCGGGCCGCTATTGCGTATTGATGCCGAATACCGCGCGTGGCGGCGGTATCAGCCGCAAGATCACCAATGCGGTGGATCGGAAAAAGCTCAAGGATATCGCGTCGGAAATCGACGTGCCGACCGGCGCGGGGCTGATCATCCGAACCGCGGGCGCCAAAAGGACCAAATCCGAGATCAAGCGCGACTATGAATACCTGCAACGCCTGTGGGAACAGATTCGCGAACTGACGCTGAAATCCATTGCGCCGGCCAAGATCTATGAGGAAGGCGACCTGATCAAACGTTCGATCCGGGATCTGTACAATCGGGATATCGACGAGGTCCTGGTCGAGGGCGAAGCGGGCTATCGCATCGCCAAGGACTTCATGAAGATGATCATGCCGTCCCACGCCAAGAACGTGAAGCGCTATGAGGACGCGCTGCCTCTGTTCGCGCGCTATCAGGTGGAAAGCTACCTGAGTTCGATGTTCAATCCGACGGTGCAGCTGAAATCGGGTGGTTATATCGTGATCGGCGTGACCGAGGCATTGGTGGCGATCGACGTGAACTCGGGTCGGGCCACCAAGGAAGGTTCGATCGAGGAGACCGCGCTCAAGACCAATCTGGAGGCGGCTGAAGAAGTCGCGCGCCAGCTGCGTTTGCGCGACCTTGCCGGGCTGATCGTCATCGATTTCATCGACATGGACGAACGCAAGAACAACGCGGCCGTCGAAAAGCGTCTGAAAGACAAGCTCAAGACCGACCGCGCGCGTATTCAGGTCGGGCGCATTTCGGGATTTGGGCTGCTGGAAATGAGTCGGCAGCGGCTGCGCCCCGGAATGCTCGAAGCGACGACACAGCCTTGTCCGTCTTGCCACGGTACCGGTCTGATCCGGTCGGATGACAATATGGCGTTGTCTATTCTGCGCCAGATTGAAGAAGAAGGCACCCGCCGCCGCTCGCGCGAGGTTCTGGTACGGTGTCCGGTGGGAATCGCGAATTTCCTGATGAATCAGAAACGCGAACATATCGCGCAGATCGAAGCGCGCTATGGCTTGTCCGTGCGAATTGAGGGCGATGTGCACCTGGTCAGCCCGGATTTCTCGATGGAAAAATTCAAGACTGCCATCCGCGTAGTTCCCGAACCGACGACCCCGGTTGTTTCGGTGGACGCCTCATTGATGAATCAGGTGGACGCGGATGAAATTGAGGAAGAAGAAACCGCTCAGACCGAGGAAGAGCAAAAGCCAAGCGCAAGCGCCGCCGCCGGCGTCGCAAAAAGGGGAGCGGAAGCGGCGATGCCGCCGATGTGAGCGAGAGCCAGGAGGCCACGTCCGAAAGCGACGAGGACGAAGAACAGCCAACAGAGCGCGCGCCCGAAGAACCGGCAGAGGAAGTGGCGCAGGAAGATACGCCGAAGCGCAAGAAACGCCGCGCGCCGCGACGGAAGAAAAAGGACGAAGTTGCGGAAGCCGAGGAATCGGCCTCAGCATCCGAAAGTGCGTCCGATGCGGGAGAGTCAGAGCCGGAGGCCGGGAAGGGCGACGAGGCGGAGCAAGCCGCCGAAGCCGAGGCAACCGAGGTGGCAAGCGCCGAAGATGCGACCGCAGAGGCGACCACCGATCAGCCACAGGAACCAGGCGCGGTGGACGTGCTGCCTGAGGAAGCGGAGGCCACCATTCCGGAGCCGGAAGCAATAGCCGAGGTTGAGCCGGATCAAGCCGATCCGGCATCCGCTCCGGTCATCGAGGAAACTGCAGCGACCGCGGACGAGGCGGAAAAGACAGAAACAGAAGTGCCTGTCGCCGAAGAACCGGACGAACCGACCGAAGCCGAGCCCGAGTTCGAAATGGTGGCGGAAGAACCGTCGCAACCTGCGGAACCGCCCAAACCCAAACGCCGTGGTTGGTGGTCTGCGGGTAACTGATCTTTTGAACCTGAACAAGGCGGGTCCGGGCGGCCCGCCTTTGTTCTATCCGCCCTTTCGGACCAAATAAAACTGGTGGTTACCGTCCTCGCCAGTTGACAGCAGGGCGTGCCCGGATTCGGTGCAAAAATGCGGCACGTCGATTATCGCGGCCGGGTCATCCGCCAGAATGCGAAGAACCGCGCCGTCCGGCATGGATTTCAGCCGCTTGCGGGCCTTGAGAACAGGCAAGGGGCACAACAGGCCCAATGCATCCAGTGTTTCGTTTATCTTGGTCATATGCGCCAGATATTCTTCCATGGTGCTCCTGTCCAGCGGCCAGAGCACGGGGATGTGACCGCATGGCCACGTGACGCGCGCGCAATCATGACATATGTGCAGTTACATGTTCGGAATCGATATCATTGATGCGGGCCTGCTGCCCGCCATGTTCATCGCGATGCTCGGTGGGGTCATCAGCTTTCTGTCACCTTGTGTTCTGCCGATCGTGCCGCCGTATCTGGCCTATATGAGTGGCGTCACGATCAACGAAATGCGGGATCAGACGCAGGCACGGCGCAAGGCCACCCTGGCGGCATTGTTTTTCGTCTTGGGCTTGTCCACCGTCTTTCTGCTGCTGGGTTTCACTGCATCGGTGTTCGGTGCGTTTGTTCTGTCGAATCAGGAGCTTTTCGCCAAGCTTTCGGGGGCCGTGGTCATTGTGTTCGGGCTCCATTTTCTGAACGTGTTCCGCATTCCTCTGCTTGATCGTGAGGCCCGCATGGAAACCGGCGACTCGGGGGGGTCGGTCTTTGGCGCCTATATCCTTGGGCTTGCCTTTGCTTTTGGTTGGACGCCCTGTATCGGACCGCAACTCGGGGCGATTCTTTCGCTGGCCGCGTCCGAGGCGTCGGTGGCGCGCGGAACCCTGTTGCTGGGGATCTATGCGGCGGGGCTTGGGATACCGTTTCTGGCGGCAGCCATGTTCCTCAACCGTTCGATGTCGGTCATGAACCGGATCAAACCCTATATGGGAACAATCGAAAAGGTGATGGGCGGGTTGCTGCTGTTTGTTGGGATCATGCTGATCACTGGTCTGTTTACGGCCTTCAGCTGGTGGTTGCTGGAGACTTTCCCGGGTCTTGCGACACTGGGCTGACCCACATCTGCTGATCTGAAACGTTCCCGGAGCGGGGCCTTACGCTTACCTCAAAGCTGCTATAGTTTGCGCCAAGAGGTCGAGGTCATGAGCAGTCAATCGTTGCAGGGGCAGGTAAGGCGGCGCCGGGTGTTTTACATTCCCGGCTACGACCCCATGCACGCACGCAGGTATAGGGAGTTATACCGCAAGGAAGGTGCCGAACAGGCGCGTATTTCGGGTTACGATATTGTTCTCAGACCGAAATCCGGCGGCGGGCGCTATGGCTGGAATGTGACATCGACACAGGATGGCGGCCAGGTGGATACCGAGTTCGATGTACTGGTCTGGTCCGATATCGTGCGCGACAGCATGTCGGGAACCATCGCCCGAACCTGTGTACAAACGCTGGGCATGGCCTGGATATATGTATCGACGGGCACGTTGCGCCGTATGATGCGGCTGCGCAAGGGGCCGGTGATCGCGGCGCTCTATCCGGTGGGAATGCTGGTTTTGCAATTGATGCTTGCCCTGATGCTGGGTCTGGCAGTCGCTTTAGCGTCGCTGCCATATCTGGGGTGGATTGGCCTTGTAGGAGCGTTGGTTGTCGCCATTGGAGTTTTGCGCTGGTTTCGGAAACTCGACAACAGACTGCTGGTCTACTACCTGTTGCACAACTACATTTATTCCTCACGGTTGCGGGGAAGGGTCCCTCCGGAACTCAAGGCGCGAATTGCCGAATTCACTGCGCTGATCGGTGACGCCATGCGCAGCGAGGTGGAAGAGGTTCTGGTTGTCGGCCACAGTTCGGGCGCTCATATCGGCGTGTCGGTACTGGCGGATCTGATCCGGTCCGGAACCGTTTCCGGCGATGGTCCCGCGCTGAGTTTTCTGACATTGGGGCAGGTGATGCCGATGGTCTCTTTTCTGCCCGAAGCGCAAAGCCTGCGAGCGGACCTGCACCTTCTTGGCACATGCGATATAATCACCTGGGTCGATGTCACTGCACCTGGTGATGGATGCGCCTTTGCCTTGTGCGATCCGGTTTCGGTGAGCGGCGTTGCGGCAGACGACAAGCGCTGGCCACTCGTGTTATCCGCTGCGTTCACGCAAACCCTGTCGCCCGAACGGTGGAAGGTATTGCGCAGGCGTTTCTTTCGAGTGCACTTCCAGTATCTGTGCGCCTTTGATCGCCCGCGCGACTACGATTATTTCCGTATCACGGCCGGGCCGAAAACTCTGGCCGAACGGTTTGCGGGGCGCAAACCTTCGAAGTCGCGGATCGACAAACCGGTGTCCAAATACACATCGGTGGCCGCATGATCCCGCCCAAACCCGCGTCGCGACCCGACAAAATATCGCTGTGGCGATACCTGAAAATGTTTCGCCAGGATTTGCTTTCGGCCCAACCGCAGCGATTGTATCGCGCCTGGATGGCCGAGTTCCGAACTCCTTTTTTCCGGTCTTTTCTGATCAATCAGCCCGATCTGATTGACGAGGTTTTAAAGCAGCGTCCCGATGATTTCCCCAAATCGAAACGTATTCGCG
This sequence comes from Ruegeria sp. AF8, assembly GCF_056541825.1. Lineage (NCBI taxonomy): Bacteria > Pseudomonadati > Pseudomonadota > Alphaproteobacteria > Rhodobacterales > Roseobacteraceae > Ruegeria > Ruegeria sp. AF8. The sequence goes on from NZ_JBQFYW010000001.1 coordinate 907,004, forward strand.
AGGGGTTGCTTCCGCTATTGGGCAATTCGGTGTTTCTGACCAATGGCGAAACCTGGAAACGGCAGCGCCGGATCATCGATCCGGCCTTCGAAGGTGGCAGGCTGCGCGATACGTTTCCGGCGATGCTGTCTGCATCCAAAGCCTGCGCCGACCGATTGAAAAGTCGCGTCGGTCAGTGCGCCGAGTTCGAAGAGATCACCAGTCACGCGGCGGCGGACGTGATTTTTCGGACGCTGTTTTCGATTCCCATCGATCACGACATCGCCGCGCAGATATTCGACCGGTTCCGCGCCTATCAGCGGGCGCAGCCGCTGTTGAATCTTGGGGCTTTCGTGCCGTTGCTGCGATGGCTCCCGCGGTTTCATTCACACCAGACCCAAGAAAACGCCGCGGCGGTGCGGAAACTGATCGAACGCCTCACTATCCAACGTATGGCCGAGATCGAGGCGGGCACGGCGCCGGACGATCTGGCCACCAAGATCATGACAACCGCCGATCCGGTGACGGGTGAGCGTTTCAGTATGGAAGAGATGGTCGATCAGGTGGCGATCTTTTTCCTTGCCGGGCACGAGACGAGCGCTTCCGCGCTGGCCTGGACGCTGTATCTGATGGCGCTGTTTCCGGATTGGCAAAACAAGGTGGCCGCCGAGGCTGCGGCCTTGGACGATGACAGCTTTGCGGTGATGTCCCGGCTCAGGCTCAGCCGAGACGTGTTCCGCGAAGCGTTGCGGCTTTACCCTCCGGTTCCGATGATGGTGCGGGAATCGACCTGTCCGGAACGGTTTCGCGACAGGGCTGTGCCCAAAGGTGCCCAGATCGTTCTCAGCCCGTGGCATCTGCACCGCCATGAACGGTTGTGGGACAGGCCGGATGACTTCGATCCGTTGCGGTGGCAGACCGGGAATGGCCGGACGTGCCAGCGTGACGCATATATGCCGTTCTCGGCTGGGCCGCGCGTCTGCACGGGGGCCGGGTTTGCGATGGTCGAAGGCCCGCTGATCCTGTCGACGCTGTTGCGCCATTTCCGGTTCGAACGGGTCGAGGGGCGCGATCCGGTTCCGGTTGCCCATCTGACGGTAAGGGCGCGGGACGGTATCTGGTTGCGCGTCCTTGAGCGCTAACAAACTACCATCCGTCAAAGCCTTGCTGTATGCGAAAGTCCAAGAGGAATCAGATTGAACGGGAAAGTGTTATGTCCAAGGCAGATCAGCGCGAACAGATGACCAACGGAGCGGGATTTATCGCGGCTCTGGATCAAAGCGGCGGTTCGACCCCCAAGGCGCTGGCGCTGTATGGCGTGGATGCAGCGCAATATGGATCGGAAGAAGAGATGTTCGACGAGATCCAGAAAATGCGGGCACGGATCATTCTGGCCGACGGGTTTACCCGGGACAAGGTGATCGGCGCTATCCTGTTCGAACGGACGCTGGGTGAAGAAATCGACGGCAAGGGAGTTGCCGACTATCTTTGGCAGGAAAAAGGTATCGTTCCCTTCCTCAAGATCGACAAGGGCCTGACCGATCAGGAAAACGGCGTGCAGATGATGAAGCCGATTCCGGGTCTTGCCGATACGCTGGCGAAATACCCCAACGTTTTCGGAACCAAAGAGCGTTCGGTGATCCACGAAGCCAATGCCGGCGGGATTGCAGCGGTTGTCGCGCAGCAGTTCGATGTGGCGCGCGAGGTGGTGGCAGCCGGAATGGTCCCGATCGTGGAACCCGAAGTGAACATCCACTCGGAATCCAAGGCTGAGGCCGAGGATATTCTGAAAGCGGAAATCCTGAAGAATCTCGACGCGCTGAACGAAGGTCAGGAGGTAATGCTCAAGCTCACCATCCCGAGCAAGGCGAACCTTTTTGACGAATTGGCCGATCATCCCCGCGTTCTGCGCGTTGTTGCGCTGTCGGGCGGATATTCTACCGAAGAAGCCTGCGACCTGCTGGCCCGGAACGGCAAGATGATTGCCTCTTTCTCTCGCGCGCTGACCGAAGGGCTGTCCAAACAGCAGTCCGATACGGAGTTCAACACCGCAGTCGGCAGCAATATCGACAAAATCTACCGCGCGTCGGTTTAATTGCAAAAGCGCCCCACGGGGCGCTTTTTTCATTCGGGCTTGTCAAATTCACGTCTGAGACGTGCCGCCTTTTCCCGCATTGCGCAGGCCACGGCATGATCATTGACCAACCCCATGGCCTGCATAAACGCAAAAACCGTTGTCGGGCCCACGAACTTCCAACCGCGTTTCTTGAGATCTTTGGACATCGCCACCGATTCCGGCGAGGTCGAAGCTGTTTGAGGCTCGGGCATATCTTCGGGTTTGGCTTCGAACCGCCAGACATAGGCGGCAATCGAGCCTTCGCTTTCCACCAGTTCGCGAGCACGGCGGGCGTTGTTGATGACCGCCTCAATCTTGCCGCGATGGCGGATGATACCCGCGTTGTTCAGCAGTTGATCAACGTCCGCCTCGGTGAACTCCGCAACTTTTTCATAGTCGAAATTGCAAAACGCCGCGCGGAAGTTTTCGCGCTTGGCCAGTATGGTTCGCCAGCTCAGACCGGACTGGAAACTTTCGAGGCAAAGCTTTTCGAAAAGCCGCCGGTCATCCGAAACGGGATAGCCCCACTCGTTATCGTGATACTCGAAAAATTCGGGCGCCGCCTGGCACCAGGCGCAACGCGGTTGCCCGTCGGGGCCTGGAATGGTCTTGGTCATGCGTTCTCCGGAGCCAGAAGAAAGGACAAACGGTCGTTGGCGAGGGACGGGGTCATGTGGAGGATTTCCGGCGTGACAACACCATGCGCGACAAATGGATCTTGGTTCACTCGGGCCTCGATTTCTTCAGGCGATTCCGATCGGGCGAGAATTCCGCCTCCGACGTCGGGGTCGAGCCTGCCACCCAACAAAAAGACACCGTCTTCAAACCCTTTGTCCAGCCACGCCTTATGCGCGGTGAACAGGTCTTTAACGCGGTCGCGATTGGTCGAGAGCCTTAGAAGAATGATATACATGACACGCCTGCAACGAAGCTTCAGCGCCGCATTCTGAAGCAATGTTCTCTTTTTGTCCACAGCGTTCAAAGAGACTGGGATCGTTCACGATACCAGTTGAGCACAAATACACGCATTGCCGAGGCAAGTCCGGTTTTCGCATCGCGCGCAACATCAATCTCGGAGGCCAGAAAGTTGATGGAAAGTTGTTTTTCCCGGGCGATGTCACGAAAAGCTTGCCAGAATTCTTCTTCAAGCGAGACAGATGTTCGGTGTCCCTTCAATGTCAGGGACCGTTTGACAGGTCGCCCGGTCACTTATCCAACTCATGACCATCAAGGTCGCGCTCGGCTTTCAGTGACTGCGCCTTTTCAAGCTGACGTTCAGATTTGGTACGGCCAAATCGTACGGCATTCTCTGCCGCCTGAGTTTTTTTCCTGTCTCTCTTGATGGCTTTGCGCGCCTGTCTCAGATTGACGACATTGCTCATTAGGCTCTCATCCGATCAACGGGCCGGCGGATTTTCACGCCAGAACATGCGCTTCGGTCGTTGTGACCGAGGCATAGCGGTCAGGGTAACAGGAATCTGGCGACAAAAACAGGTCGGGAAAGATCTGTTTCAATTCGTTTTGTGCGTCGTCCGACAATGACCTCAGCACCTGGACACCGGGATTCAGGCTTTCGGTTTCCACCCCATTGGAGAATACGATCTCGTGCTGATCGAAGAGAAGATGGACATATTCAACAGAGCGGGCGTTGTCGTCCACCAGGATCGTTTCGCCGTTGACCATGGCTTTGGCCGGGACCAGCAAGGTGTTTTCTCCAAAGAACAACTCATTCTGTGGCGACCGAGTGACGATGCGGTGCTGCGGGGAGAGGCGCATATCAACTTCGGGTTTGCCCGCCGCAAGAGATCCTGCGCGAAACAAGATCGGGCGCAGCTGTGGTGATCTGGACAACTCGGTCAGCGAGATCTTTCGCCGAAAAATCCATCGCAACGGTTGAAACCCGTTGTCCAATGTTCTGACAAGAGTTCCGGTTTCCAGGTCTCCCGCAGGGCGTGGACCGTCTTTGGTTTCAATCAGGCAATCGGCAGAAAAACAAATGGCGCCTTCGACCTCGTTGAACTCGGGGGCCGTTGTTTGGGTGGTATTGCTTGTTGAGCTGACGGTATAGGTTACGCCGGGCTGCAATGGCGAGGACGGCAAATAGCCGATGAAGTCGCCATCGCCCAAGCGAGAGTCCGGGTCCGAGTCAATTTCGATAACGTACATTGTTATCGTCGAACCGTCGTCGCCTGTCAGTTCGAACTGCTCTTCCGAGTAGACATTGTAATTGGACCCGCCGATGACAGTACCGTCAGCAAAAACGGCGGTACCGAATTGGTTGAGATCGTTGCCGTCCTCGTTGCGGGCATTGTCGCCGTCAAGCGTCGTGTCATCGTCTTCTATAGTCAGGATAGTGTCGTTGCTGCCGTCGTATCCGCTGACCAACGTAACTGTGTCACCAACAGATGGGTTGGCATCGGAAAAGTTCAGGTCCGATGCAAGATATACTTCGAAAACTGTTGTCGCCATAAATGCTGCTCCGCCTTTTTTGGGAACTATGCCAGTTTTGAACGAAGAATCCTACTAAAGTAGGGAGATTTGGTTAAAGTTCTTTCGGACAATGCCTGTTCGGAAGGGGGCGCCGCGTGTTAGCGACCCCTCCGCCGGGGTCGCTTTTGCCGCGAGCGGGTCAGTCTTTCGGGCCGATCATCTGTTCGGGGCGGACCACGGCGTCAAAGGTCGCCTCGTCCACAAAACCCAGTGCGATGGCCTCTTCCTTCAGCGTGGTGCCGTTCTTGTGCGCGGTTTTGGCGACGGTGGTGGCGTTGTCATAGCCGATGGTCGGCGCCAGCGCGGTGACCAGCATCAGCGATTCCTTCATCAGCTTGTCGATGCGCGGCTCGTTGGCCTTGATGCCTTTCAGCATCCGCTCGGTAAAGCTGTCAGTGGCGTCGCCCAGCAACTGAATGGACTGCAGCAGGTTGTAGGACATCATCGGGTTATAGACGTTCAGCTCGAAATGACCCTGCGACCCGGCAAAGGTCATTGCGGCATTGTTGCCCATCACATGGGCAGCGACCTGCGTCAATGCCTCGGCCTGGGTCGGGTTCACCTTGCCGGGCATGATGGACGAGCCGGGCTCGTTCTCGGGCAGGATCAGCTCACCCAGACCCGAGCGGGGACCCGAGCCGAGGAACCGGATATCGTTGGCGATCTTGTAGCAGCTGCCCGCGATGGTCGCCAAAGCGCCCGACAGGAACACCATGGCGTCATGTGCGGCCAGGGCCTCGAACTTGTTGGGCGCGGTGACGAAGGGCAGGCCAGTGATTTCGGCCATATTCGAGGCCACAGCCTCGCCCCAACCTTTCTGGGTATTCAGCCCGGTGCCAACGGCGGTGCCGCCCTGCGCCAGTTCGTAAATCGCCGGCATGGCGGCGTGAACGCGGGCGATGCCCTGACGGATCTGATGTGCGTAGCCGCCGAATTCCTGACCCAGAGTCAGGGGTGTTGCATCTTGTGTATGGGTGCGGCCAATCTTGATGATATCCTTGAATTCATCAGACTTCTGCTCCAGCGCCGAAGCCAGGTTTTCAAGGCCTGGCAGCAGGACGTCGCGCACGCTCATGGCGGTGGCGATATGCATGGCGGTTGGGAAAGTGTCGTTCGAGGACTGACCCATGTTGCAGTGATCGTTCGGATGCACCGGATCTTTCGAGCCGATCACGCCGCCCAGAATTTCAATTGCGCGGTTGGCGATCACCTCGTTGGAGTTCATGTTCGATTGCGTGCCCGAACCGGTCTGCCAAACGACCAGTGGGAAGTTGTCGTCGAATTTTCCCTCGATCACCTCACCGGCGGCCTGAATGATCGCATCGGCGATTCTGGAGTCCAGCTCGCCGGTGGTCTTGTTCTGCATCGCGCAGGCCTTTTTGATCACGCCAAGCGCCCGCACGATGGCCACGGGCTGTTTTTCCCAGCCGATGGGAAAGTTCATGATCGACCGCTGGGTCTGCGCGCCCCAATACTTGTCGGCGGGCACCTCGAGCGGGCCAAAGCTGTCGGATTCGGTGCGGGTCTGAGACATCTGTCACTCCGTCTGGTATGCGGTTGTATGCCGTTTAGCCGCGTTGCGCGCGTGGCGCAATCGGCCAGTTGCGCGCACCTTATGAGCATGACCCCGGCAGGTACAGACATTCGGGCGCCTCAATTTCCCGTGGCTGCGTAAAACTGTGGCATTGTTTGCGTTCGTCGCGGTTGTAGAATGGATTTCGCGAGCCGAGTGGAGAATCCGGATGCCCGATCTGTTTCGAAGTCGTTTGTTTCACGCATTGCGGAATATGGTGATCGGTTTTGTGATCTTGTTTTCAATCGGTTTTGTGATCGTGTTTTCAGCAGGAACCGGCTTTGCGGCTGAGGTTGCGTCATTTGTCGGGACGTATCACGGCTCTGCCAAAATGGTGGAGACCGACGGAACAGAAACGCCCCGGAATATGAGCGTAGCGATTGCAGAGACCAAAGAGGGTTTCAACGTGAGTTGGACCACGACAACCTACAAACCCGATGGAAGGGTCAAAGAACAGGAATACACGGTCGATTTTGTGCCGACGGACCGGATGGATGTCTTTTCCGCCGCCATGCGCCGAAACGTATTCGGGCACGAAGTTCAACTGGACCCGATGAAAGGCGAGCCGTTTGTCTGGGGTCGGATAACCGGGGATACTCTGACGATCTATTCCCTCTTCATTGATGACGCCGGCGGGTACGAGTTGCAGCAATTTGACCGGACGCTGGCCCAAGGCGGGCTTGACCTGTCCTTCACGCGTTTCAGGAACGGAGAGAGATCCCGGTCGGTCGAAACCTTCCTGACGAGACAATAAGGTGCGGTCTCAGCGGGCCGGTTCGGTTTCCTGAGACCACCGGGTCTATTTTCGGAAACTGTCCAGTGACACCACATCAGCATCGTGTTGGGGTTGCGGCGTCTCTTGCGCGTCGTCGAACGCTTCGGTCATGGCGTGCAGTTCTTCGTCGTCACCTTCCTCATCGGCGGTTTCGAAACGCAGGCCGAATTCAACGGATGGATCCACAAATGTCTTTATGGCCGAGTAAGGAATGTAAAGCGGCTCCGGCGTGTCGCCGAAATTCAGCGTGATCGAAAACCCGTCTTCGGTCACGATGAGGTTTTCGAACCAATGCTGCATGACAATTGTCATTTCTTCGGGATACCGGTCGCGCAACCAGTCGGCGAGTTCGACTCCGGAATGGCGCGTGTCAAATGTGATGAAAAAGTGATGCGCGCCCGGAAGCCCGGTCGTGGCGACATCTGCCAGAACGGTTTTGATCAGACCCCGCATCGCAGTGTGCATGAGGTTTCCGTAATCAATGTCTCGCGACATGGTTGTTCCTCGATAAATATTAGTTTCAGCATACGGGATTCGGTTGGAAACAAAAGAGCTTCTAGCCGATTATTAGTCAGAAGAAATGCCAGAAAGCCCCGGTGGCCGCCAATATTGCCAGAGCCGCCTCCATGCGGAGCTTGCTGCGGAACATGAGCAGCCCTGCAAACAGGGTCAACAGCAGGGCTTTGACGTTCAGCAGGCCGGGATCGGGAAAGGGCAGGGATAGCGGCCCAAAGGACTTTGACGGTACAGATCCAAATAGCACGTTGAGTGCAAACCAAACCGACAGGTTCAGTATTACACCAACCACCGCAGCCGATATCGCCGCCAGCGCGGCGTGCAGGCGGGGGCGCGCGGCAATTTGCTCCAAATAGGGTGCTGCAAGGAAAATCCAAAGAAAACAAGGGACGAATGTTGCCCACAAAGCGACCAGACCGGCGGCGATGGCAAGTGTCAAACCCCCCTCGATTTGACCACTGAGCATCGCGACAAACTGAGTGACGAGGATCAGCGGCCCGGGTGTGGTTTCAGCAAGGCCCAGCGCGTCGATCATCTGGTTCGCCGATATCCAGTGGTATTTATCCACCACGGTTTGCGTCATATAGGTCAGAACGGCATAGGCCCCGCCAAAGGTGACGACTGCAAGCCGTGCAAAGAACCATCCCAAATCGCTGAGCAGTTGATGGCCCAGGGCTGTCAGCGCAAAAAGGGGGGAAAGCCAAAGTGTCAGCCAGATGACCGCGGTTTTGATTGGATGGCTCGGCGGCGATTCCAGGATTGGAAGCGACTCCTGTGGCCCGGTCGAAGTCACCAGGCCCCAGATGGCGGCCAGCGCAATGATTGCGGGAAACGGCAGGTTCAGGGCAAAGATCGCAAGGAATGCCAAAGCGGCAATGGCCTTTGCAGCCGGAGCAACGAGCGCCTTGCGGGACAGGTTAATAAGCGCCTGCAGGACAATGACGATGACCGCGGCCTTGATGCCCAGAAATGCGGATTGAACCAGCGGCAGAGTGCCGTAAGCGGCATAGAGACCCGCCAGAATGGCGATGATCATCGCACCGGGCAGCACGAACAGCCCTCCGGCCAGCAACCCGCCAGCCACCCCCTTCAGCCGCCAGCCTGAATAGGTTGCCAGTTGCATGGCTTCGGGTCCGGGCAGGAGCATGCACAGCGACAGGGCGCGCAGGAACGTCTGTTCGTCAAGCCAGGGGCGTTTTTCTACCAGTTCCTGGTGCATCAGCGAAATCTGCGCTGCGGGGCCGCCGAAGGACATGACACCGATCCGGCCAAAAACGCGCGCCAGATCGGCGAGTGTTGGGCTCATTTCTTCCGATCCGCTGGCCAGTCGTGACCTTCATCAAACCCGTCGCGCGCCCAGCGATAGAACGCGTCATACATTTGCATTCCGATCTCAAGCTGTTCGTGATCGTTCCTGTATTGGCGTGACAGCCCCACGGAAAGGGCAAGCAGACCAGCCGCTTCGGGGGCCAGGTCGTGACGGTTGGTGTCCGCCCCCCGCACCACCTGCGCCAAACGATCCAGGGCGTTGTTTCGCAGTCGGAATTCCTCCAGCATCGTGTCAAACGTGCAGTTCTCGCCCCGGTGACTCCAGAATGTGTCTTCGACATCGAACGGGGTTGCGCCGTACCGCTCGGCAACCCCCGCCACTTCACCCGGAGCAACGAAGAGAATCCGGGCCGCAGGATCGACAAAGCGCCGAATGAGCCACGGGCAGGCGATCCGGTCGATCTTTGGTCGGTGTCGTGTGACCCAAAGCGTGCTGCCGCCAATGGCCGCCGGGATGCTGGCGACCGGAATGCGGGGCGCATCGGGGTAGTCGCGCCATGCGTACATGCCGCCTTGCAGATATTCGGCGTGGTAGCCGTCATTTTGCAGCCAGGCCGCAAGCCCCTGGCTGAGCTTCTGGCCTTTCTGGCAGATGATCACACAGGCGCGGTCGCCAATTCGGCGGCAGAGGCCCTCGATATCCGTGTGCGGATGCCTGAACGATCCCGGTATCAGGAAAGGATCTGCCTGAAAGTCTTCGTCGGTCGATGTGTCCACAATGACCGGGCTTGCGGGAGTGCCGATCAGACGCAGAAGCTGAGGAACCGTTATCGTGTTTGGAGCAGCCATGGCATGTGTCCTTTGTCGGTGGAAACATGCGAAACTTGGGCTGGCGCCTCACGGGGCGTTCGCAATTTTGCCCCATGCAACCTTGCTAGCGCCAAATGGCCGGTCCCGTCAACAATCCGGTGGATTGTCAGGCGAAATCCAGACGCTGACCGGTCATGCAAACCGGCAATGTGTCCTGCGGAAATTGACCAAGCTGCTCAAAAAACGAGATGAAATCGAAATGATTGTAGGTTTCGACCATTTTCCCGTTTTGAAACCGCGCCATGACCTGACCCGATACTTCGACCGGTGCCCCGTTATCGGCGCGGGTGGTGTGAACATGCAGGATCGCTGACAACCAATCGCCGTCTTCGATGATTTTCGGCAATTCGACCCGGATATCGCCCAGAATGTATCGAAAGGCGGCAACCAGATCGCGAAAGTCGTCCGCGCCCACCTGCATTTCCGGAATCAAACCGTCCGCGGTCGTGTCTGGCGCGAAAAACTGCGGAATTGCGTCGGTGTTGCCCTGTTCCCAGACCTGCTCGTACCACGCTTTCAGAACATCGGATTTGGTCATCTGGAGTCTCCGTTCTTGCCGGATCACGATGCGCGAAAAGGGTGAACGAATCCTGAATCGTCACAGCAAATTGTGAACAAGTCTGATCTTTTTTGGCAAAATGCAGGTTTCTGTTGCCAGGTACCTGCGGACCCCGCCTTACGCTGCTAGGCGCAAGGGCTTAAGTTTCGGTCTTGCTACTGCTTACGCAGCAACTGCAACCGGAGCACGATTGTCGTTTGCAATTGTACTGTTCGGACCGGTAACGGTGGTACCTCACCGAGACAAAGCAAACCCCTTTAGACGTCCGTCGATCCTGTTTCGGCCCCAGGATCCTCAAACGAAGGATTTTGGTGGAGCCGCCGGGTACCGCCCCCGGGTCCGATCCGCTTATTGCGAGCGCGTTTATGTCCATAGTCCCCGAAAGGACATTTCAGATATAGGTGGAATTCCAACCGATGCAAAGGGGGAAAGGGGACCGGCGCAAAATATGCGGGATGTTCCGAAAGGCGGGTTTCAAATTGCGACCCAAAGGCTGAAAGCGCCAACCGCAAGCAGGCTGAGCGCCCAGACAAGTTCCAGGTCGAACCAGCCGCGCGACAGATACCGCAGACCCAGCCAGCGGTACACAGCCACCGAGAGAACCGCACCGGCAAAGATCATCGCCGCAGTATGAAACACCGCAACCAACAATGTCAGCCCTGCATTCGAAGTCATCAGCGCACCGGCGGCCACATGGCCTGCGTCCTGTTCGTTCAGGTCGCAAAGCCCCAGATAAATTGGCACCAGCATTAACGCCGCCCCATGCGCCAGCGCGACGAGGAAAGACCATAGCATCAATCGGGCAGGGGGAATGCGGGACAGAAATCGCGGGTGGCGCCTGGTGATGACCAGATACAAACCCATCGACATCACCAGCAGAGCAGCGGCGATCTGAATTTCACGCTGCCATTGCACAAGCGCAGTCAGCACCGCAAATGGGGTAAGAATGGCGAGCATTGCAAGAAAATGCCCTGCCGCAAGCGCACCCAAGGCGCGCCACAACGCAAAGGGGCGCTGTTCCATCAACGCTGCCGACACGGCCAGCGGCCAACCCATCCCGGGATTGATGCCATGGTAAAGGCCGCTCAGAAAAACGGCCAGCCACAGGCCGGCCGTTGTTGTTACCAGCTCTTCCACTTAAACCGAAGGATAGCAGAAACTGTCGGTCGAACAGTCGCCGCCCTCCAGCCTGATCTGGTGCGTCCGATAGCCTTCCGGGAATTCGACCCAGAAATTCGGATCCAGCGTCAGGCCGCCATTTTCGCCGACATCTGCCTTGACCATGGCAGAGCCCCGGTCGCCAGGATAGAACTGATCATCCCAGGTGGAATAGAGCGAATTTGTCCAATAGACGCGTTTTCCGTCCCGGCTGATCTCAACCATTTGCGGACCATAGCCAAAGTCCTTGCCGTTGGGATGCTTGGTCTTATTGACGATACCGCCGATTTCGACCTTTCCGGCAAGCACGGGGTTCATCGGGTCGGATACATCATATTGGTGCATCTCGCCTGTGCCCCAACAGGACACATAGAGATACTTGTCATCAAGGCTCAGGTCGATATCCGTGACCAGCGGAGGCACGGCGGAAAATCCTTTCAGCAGCTCTGGCAGGTCGTTCGGGTCCGCCGGTTGCGGATCGATGGTGATCGTCTTTTTAGCCTCGAAGGTGCCGTCCGGGTTGCGCCACCAGGTAAAGATGCAACCTTGCAAATTGGTCGTATCGACCACGACGCCGCAAAAACCGTGCTGTTTGACCGGGTCATGCGCGGGCCGGATCTCCAGCGCCATCTGGTGATTTTCGCCAAGGTCGATCGTCTGGGCATTGGTTCTGCTGCGCAGGTTCCAGAAGTGAAGCCGGTGACCGTATTTGTTGGACAGCAGGTCTTCGGGCACCAGGCCGTTTTCGAACTGCGGTGGCAGCGCCCATTCCGAACTGACCATATAATCGCGCGGTAGGTTCCACCAGAAATCGTACTGCTTGTCCTGTACGCCGCGTTCGATCTCATAGCGCCCGATGATGTCGAATGTCTGGCAGTCGAGAATAAAGATGCCCGGAGGGCCGTCGGTGCCATCGGGACCGCCGCCGCCCAATGTGCTGACATAGATGCCTTCGGGGCCGCAGTGGATGGTGTGAGGGCGGGAATACCCTGTCTTTTCAAAGACCTCTTCGGGTTCGATGATCTTGTGGATTTTCGCGTTCAGCGGTTCCTTTACATCTACGATGTAGATCCGGCTTGACCGTATGCCGGGAATGATCAGATAGCGCCTCTCCAGAAAAGCATGGCCCGTGAGCGGCGACAGAGAGGAAGAGCAGGCATTCCAGCCGAAATGGTGAAACTCGTCTCCTTTCTCCGGCATGATCACGCTGTGAACGATCTTGCCATAGTCATCAGAATTCGGATCAACATTGATGACAGCCAGGCCGTCAGGTTGCGAGAAATCCGGGCTCAGCATCAGGGTAAAGGCCAGGGTTTCGGCCGGGGCTTCCATCGCGATTTTGGCGGACGGATAAAAGGTCGGGTCCGGTCTTAGGTTCATAACTTCCTCCCGTAAATCATTGATACTCATTGTTTTTAGGGGAAACCGGTCTTTTTGCCGGGCGTCAGACTGCCTGACCAAGTGTCGGATTGAGACACATGGCGCGTCAAGACTGTAGTTCTTTTTTTATCTAGCCGGATTGATTTCGGCGCCGCTCGGCGACATCCCGGGCCAGTTGCCGGGTGTAGGATTCCAGTTCCGCCAAAGTCAGATCCGCCGCCTGAGCGTCGCGGGCATCAAGCGCGTCGACGATACGGGTGTGCAATGCAATGATTGCTTCGCGCGATCGGGCCGTGAAAGTGATCATGTTCATAAGCGGTTGCATCGCCTCGACGGCCCCGGCCAGCTGATAGGACAGCACTGGATTTGCGGCGCCATCCACAAGCGCCCTGTGAAACGCCACATCCGAGGCACAAAACGCCTCGTCGGTCAGGCCCGGTTGGGACTGACGGAAAATCTCGGCCCGCATGGTTGCCAGTTGGTCGGGTGTGCGCCGCGCGGCCGACAGCGGCGCGCAGGCCCGCTCCAGTGCATAGCGGGCTTCGCATGCAGTGTCGAAGCTGACGGCGTTCATCGACAGCAGAAGGGTCGAAGTGGTAATCTGTTGGGAATACGCGTCTTCAAAGTTCAGCCGATTCACGAATGCGCCGCCGGTTGCGCCGCGCTGGGTGCGGATGAGGGACTGGGCCGCAAGACGTTTCAGGGCCTCGCGCACCGTCGGGCGGGATACTTGAAACTGATCGGCAAGTTCCGCCTCGGATGGCAGGCGGGCATCGACAATTAGTTCACCGGAAACGATGGCATCTTTGATGGCCTGAGCGATCTGGGCAGACAGATCGGCGGGGTTTTGTGGATCAATTTTCATGAGCGCGTCGTTTTTTATTTGTCTGACATTTAAAAGTCTGACATTTGAAAAGCAAGAACTGAGTCGGGAGTGAGGAGAGGAGAGCCGTGCTGTCGAGTCGCATTCGAGCCATGTCTGCGCCTCACTGGTTGGGGTTGTTTACGGGAATCGCCGTTGCGTGGGCATTGCTTTATCTCATGTCGGTCCCCCCTGAATTGCGGCAATTCGGCTCTGTCTATGGTGCCGATTTCTGGACCAGCTTGTGTGTCATCACCCCCGACGTGGCCGGGTTTGCCCGGATAGCCGGCATGTGGGTTCTGATGTCTGCTGCGATGATGGCACCGACTGCTCTGCCGGCTCTGGCCACGTATGAAGAGCTTGGCCAAACAGGTGCGCCGGTTCGCATGTCGCGGTTGTTCGGCGGCTACCTTTTCGTATGGGTCGGATTTTCCGGTGTGGCGGCTTTGCTTCAATTTGGGCTGTATAGGGCCGGATTGCTTGATCCGTTAGGGCAAAGCAGCACCCGGTGGCTGTCTGCCGGTCTGCTGGCCGCGGCGGGGTTCTATCAGTTTTCGCCGGTCAAGGATGCCTGCCTGGATAAGTGCCGCTCTCCCCTGATGTTTTTCATGACGCACTGGGACGAAGGCCCCTGGCGCAACGGCATCAGGTTGGGGCTGGTCTGTCTGGGCTGCTGCTGGGCCTTGATGCTTTTGGCTTTTGTCGGCGGGACCATGAACCTTGCCTTTATGGGGCTCGCGACCGCCATAATGGTTTTCGAAAAACTGCCCGATCTCGGGCGTTGGGTAACCCGGCCACTTGGCCTGCTGTTGTTGGCAGCTGCCGCTGTGATCGGAACCGGAATGATCTGAGGAGGATGAGAAATGGCAAACGACCGTCTGGAAGTGGCCGAAAAGATCGACAGCCGCCACCCTGCGGCAGAGCGTAAGGATCCCGGCATGACACCTTGGGCAATCAAGGGCGAGTTGGTTCTGAACTGCAATTGTACCGTGTTCTGCCCGTGCGTTGTGTCGCTGGGCAAACACCCTCCGACCGAGGGTCATTGCCAGACCTGGGGCGGTGTGCGGATCGACAGCGGCCACTACGGTGACGAGGATTTGTCAGGCCTCAATATCGGTCTGCTGATCGAGATTCCCGGCATGATGTCGCGTGGCAACTGGAAGGCGGCCGTATTCATTGATGACCGCGCCAGCCATGCGGCTTTTGAGGGGCTGGTCAAGATTTTTTCGGGTCAGGCGAGGGGCACGACGGGGCTGTTCTCGGTGCTGGTCGGTGAGTTTCTTGGGGCCGAACGTCAGCCGGTCACTTACGTCAATGACGGCAAGAACCGCCACATCACCGTGGGCCGGAAAATTCAGGGCACCGTGTTCCCTGTTCAGGGCAAGGATAAGGACACGGATATCGTGATCTCGAACACCGAATACTGGATGGGTCCCGACATCACGGTTGCCACGGCCTCGAAAGGCAAGGTGCGCGCCTTCGGCCGGGTCTGGGATTTCGATGGCCGGTCCGCTGAAATTTGCCAGATCGACTGGCATGGTCCAAAGTGATGATCTCCGCCGAATACGCACGCGAGATGGCGCTCTATAATCGATGGCAAAACAGTCAGTTGGCGGGTTTTCTTGCATCAATTCCCAATGAGGAGTTGGCATATGACAGAGGGGCCTTTTTTGGTTCGATCCTGGGGACAGCGAACCATTTGCTTTGGGGGGACTGGATCTGGATTTCACGGTTTGATGGCGGTTCTGCGCCGGATTGTGGCATTCCGGGAAGTGTTCGCATTTGCGAGGATATCGAAGCATGGTTGCCCCTGCGTCGTCAGATGGATGCGCGGATCGGAGATTGGGCCGAGAAACTGGAGGATGGGGCGCTTGAGGGGGACTTTTCGTGGGTGTCTTCCGCGTTGGGGAAGGAAGTCACCCGGCCTTATGCGCAATGCGTGATCCACTTCTTCAATCACCAGACTCATCACAGGGGGCAGATACATCAGATGCTGACGGAAACCGGATCGAAGGCTCCGGTCAGCGATCTCGTGTTCTTGCCGGCAGAGTTCTGACATGGCGGTCATCATGCCCAACCGCCGCGTCCGCAAGACGCCGTTCACGCCCGGGGTCGAAGCCGAGGGCGTCGGCGGGTACACGGTTTACAACCATATGCTGCTGCCCACATTCTTTGAAAGTGTCGAAGCCGACTATGCCCATCTGAAGCAGCATGTGCAGGTCTGGGACGTGGCCTGCGAGCGGCAGGTCGAGATCAGGGGCCCGGACGCCTTGCGATTGATGAAAATGCTGAGTCCGCGCGACCTGGGCGGGATGGCGGCGGACCAGTGCTATTATTTGCCAATAGTGGATCACAAAGGGGGGATGCTGAACGATCCCGTGGCGGTAAAGCTGAACGACGACCACTATTGGCTTTCCGTTGCCGACGGCGATTTGTGGCAATTTGCTCTGGGTATTGCGGTTGCTCTGGGATTCGATGTGGAAATCGAAGAGCCGGATGTGTCGCCATTGGCGGTGCAAGGCCCAAGGGCCGAGGAACTGATGTCGCGCGTGTTTGGCGATGCCGTGCGGGATATCCGTTTCTTCCGCTACAAAAGGCTCCGGTTCGAGGACCGGGAATTTATAGTTGCGCGGTCGGGTTGGTCCAAACAGGGCGGATTCGAGATTTACGTCGAAGGCGCAGACTATGGCATGCCGCTGTGGAACGCGTTGTTCGCCGCGGGGCATGACCTGAAGGTTCGCGCAGGTTGTCCGAACGGCATCGAAAGGATCGAAGGCGGGTTATTGAGTTTCGGTTCGGACATGCGCCGCGAAAACACGCCCCATGAATGCGGTTTGGGGCGGTATTGCAATTCGCCGGAAGACTATATCGGCAAGACTGCTTTGGAAGAACACGCGAGGAACGGCCCGCCGCGCCAGATCCGACCGCTGGTGATCGAGGGCGAGATTGGGTCTTGCACCGGCACGTGGCGGCTGCTGGCCAACGGTGACGAGGTGGGGCGGGTCGCCTCGGCTGCGTTCTCGCCCGAGTTTCGGGTAAATGTGGCCATTGGCATGGTGGATCGCGCCTGTTGGGAGCCGGGAACGCGTCTTGAAGTATTGACCGAGCATGGCATGCGGTGGGCCGTTGTGCAGAAACAGTTTTGGCGGTGAGGTAGGGCCGGGCCACCATCTGAAAGAGAATGAAGAGCGGAACGTAATCCGCTGTAGAAAAAGGAAAATTGAAATGTTCAGCGCATTGATTGTGGAAAAGGACGAGGAAAGCGGCAAGACCAGCGCGGCGGTCAAACGGATCGCCGAGGATGATCTGCCGAATGGTGAAGTGTTGGTCGCCGTCGAATATTCCACGGTGAACTACAAGGACGGTCTGTGTACCGGGCCGGGCGGAGGCCTTGTTCGCAAATACCCGCATGTTCCGGGGATCGATTTTGCCGGGACGGTCGAGCACAGTTCGGACGATCGCTATAAACCCGGTGACAAGGTGGTGCTGACCGGTTGGCGCGTGGGCGAGGCGCATTGGGGCGGATACGCGCAAAAAGCGCGCGTTCTGGCCGACTGGCTGGTGCCGTTGCCCAAGGGGCTGGATACGCGTCAGGCGATGGCCGTCGGCACTGCGGGTCTTACCTCGATGCTGGCGGTCATGGCGCTGGAGCATCAGGGGCTGCAGAAAGATCACGGCCCTGTTCTGGTAACAGGAGCCGCTGGCGGTGTCGGCAGCGTGGCTACCGCAATTCTGGCCAATCTCGGTTATGAAGTCGCCGCGGTGACGGGACGCCCTGAACAGGAACCTTATCTCAGAGAGCTCGGCGCAGCCCAGATCGTCGGGCGAGACGAATTCAGCGAGCCCACACGCAAGCCGCTGGAAAGCGAAACCTGGGCGGGCTGTGTCGATGCGGTCGCCGGCGTGATGCTGGGCCGGGTTCTGAAGCAGATGAAATATGGCACTTCGGTCGCGGCCATCGGCCTCGCGGGCGGCGCGGCAATCGAAGGCGCGCTGATCACGCCCTTTATCCTGCGCGGTGTGAACCTGCTGGGAATAGACAGTGTGATGCAGCCCTATGACAACCGAGTGCGCGCCTGGAACCGCATCGCCACTGATCTGCCGATGGACAGGCTTGAGGCGATGATCCAGCCCGCGACGCTGGGTGATCTGCCGCGACTCGGTGCGGAAATTCTGAAAGGACAGGTCAAGGGCCGCGTTGTTGTGGACGTCAACGCGTAGACCAGAATTGGCTGGATGTTCCGCCGGGCAGGGTGGCTTGGCGGGCCGTCGCCCTTGATTGGGCGAATTTCGCCGTTGTTGGCGATACGCCTCTCGCAATTGCGAAAATTCCCGGCCATGATTGCTATACATCCTATTTGCGATGGCTTATCACCCATCCCAACAGCACCTGAATTCGGGGAGTGAGCAGCATGTCTGACGATTTTGAACTGGATACCAAAGATCTGCAGCGTCGCATGGACGGCGCGATGGCCAACCTGCGGACGGAATTCGCCTCGCTGAGAACAGGACGCGCATCCGCCTCCATGCTGGAGCCGATCATGGTCGATGCCTATGGCGCGCTGACGCCGATCAACCAGGTGGGCACCGTGAATGTACCCGAACCCCGAATGGTCACGGTAAATGTCTGGGACAAGTCATTGGTCGGAAAGGTGGAAAAAGCCATTCGTGAGAGCGGACTCGGTATCAACCCGCAGCTGAACGGCACCATCATCATGTTGCCCATTCCCGAACTGAACGAAGAGCGCCGCCGCGAGTTGGGCAAGGTCGCGGGGCAATATGCGGAACATGCCCGTGTTGCCATTCGAAACGTTCGCCGGGACGGGATGGACCAGATAAAAAAGGCCAAGAACGACAATACGGTTTCGGAGGATGACCAGAAGTTCTGGGAGGCCGAGGTGCAGGAATTGACGGACACGATGATCAAGTCCGTGGACGAGGCGCTGGAGCATAAGCAAGCCGAAATCATGCAGGTCTGAGCGGCGGTATGCCAAAAGATCCCATCAGCGAACCGGCCGTGGGCCCGCGTCATGTTGCCATCATCATGGACGGCAATGGCCGATGGGCGCAGGCACGGGGGCGGCCCAGACTGTTCGGCCATCACGCGGGCGCGAAACGTGTCCGCGAAGTGGTCGAAGCGTGCCCCGCGCTTGGGATCAAATATTTGACCATATTCGCGTTTTCGACGGAAAACTGGAAGCGGACACAAGCGGAAGTGGCCGGATTGATGAGCCTTTTCCGCCGCTACATTGCCAAGGAAACGATGGCGCTTGATGCCAGGGGCGTTCGCGTCCGGTTCATCGGAGATCGCGTTCGGTTGGACAAAAAACTGACCTCGTTGATGGATACACTCGAAGAAAAAACCCGCGATAACAAAGGGGTGAACCTGACAATTGCACTAAATTACGGCGGTCGGGATGAGGTGTCGCGGGCGACGAAACGCCTGGCGCAGGATGTGGCAGTTGGCAGGTTGAAACCTGATGATGTCGATGAGGAGACCCTGCCGAAATATCTGGATACGCATGTTCTGCCCGATCCGGATCTGGTGATCCGTACCAGTGGCGAAGCCCGCATTTCAAACTTCCTGCTCTGGCAGTCGGCCTATGCCGAGTATGAGTTCATCGATACTTTGTGGCCGGATTTCACGGCGGCCGAACTTGAGCGTCTGTGCCGAAGCTTTGGTGCACGAGACCGCCGGTTTGGGGCGATAAAGGCATGAGTGACGGGCGCTGGTCCGATCTGACGGCGCGCGTTGCCTCGGCAGTGGTTCTTGTGGCCATCGGCGCGGTTGAAGTGTGGCTGGGCGGCCTGTGGTTCGAGACATTCATAGCGGCGGCATCAGCGCTTATGATCTGGGAACTGGTACAGATGATCGACCCCGGTCGCCGTGGGGTAGCGGTGCAGTTGGCGTTGTTGACCGGGTTTGCGGTTCTTCTCAGCTATTATCTGCCCTCCAGTCTCCGCCTGCCGGTTTTGCTGTCTCCGGCTTTGGTCGGAGCGGGGCAGATCTCCCGCGAAAAGGGGCTCTATGCGATTTTTGCGTTCTGGATCGCGGCTTCGGGGCTGGGGTTCATCCTCATCCGCGAAGGCATGGGGTTCGGCTGGATGCTTTGGTTGATTGCTGTGGTCGTCGCGACGGATGTGGCCGGTTACTTTGCCGGAAAATCCATTGGCGGTCCAAAATTCTGGCCTCGGGTTAGCCCAAAGAAGACGTGGTCGGGAACAGCCGGAGGATGGATTGCCGCGGCCCTTGTCGGGGGTGTGTTTGCGGTTTATGCAGGGCTCGGACTGGGTCTGGTTGTCGTTTCCGTCATGGCGTCTATGGCCAGCCAGGCCGGAGATATCGCCGAAAGCGCCGTCAAGCGCAGATTGGGTGTCAAGGACAGCTCCAACCTAATTCCGGGTCATGGCGGGTTTCTGGACCGGTTCGATGGTATGATGGGTGCGGCGGTGTTTGTCCTGCTGGCGGGGCTGATTTATCAGCCCGGAGTGATGTAATGCGAAAGATCTCGATATTTGGGGCCACCGGATCGATCGGGCAAAGCACCATCGACCTGATCAATCGCGATCTCGAAGCCTATGACGTCGTCGCACTGACCGGCGGTGCCAATATCCGGCGTCTGGCAGAAGATGCCCGGCGACTGCGCGCTGACGTGGCGGTTACGGCATATGAAACGTGTTTGGTGGAGTTGCGCAGCGCGCTGGCCGGCAGCGGCATCGAGGCCGCGGCAGGGCAGGCGGCGCTGGACGAAGCCGCGGCGCGCCCGGCGGATTGGGTCATGTCGGCAATCGTAGGAGCAGCAGGATTGTCGCCTGGGCTCGAAGCGTTGAAGCAGGGTGCGACCCTGGCACTTGCCAACAAGGAAACTCTTGTTTGCGCGGGTAAGCTGGTTCTGGACACCGCCAAGGCTCACGATGCCCGCCTGCTGCCGGTCGACAGCGAGCACTCAGCAGTGTTTCAGGCCCTGGTCGGCGAGGATGTCGCAGCCATCGAGCGGATTATCATCACCGCCAGCGGCGGAGCGTTTCGGGACTGGCCATTGGAGGATCTGAAACGCGCGACTGTCGAACAGGCATCGCGGCATCCGAACTGGAACATGGGTCAACGGATCACAATCGACAGCGCATCCATGTTCAACAAGGCACTGGAAGTCATCGAAACCCGGGAGTTCTTTGGTGTGGATCCGTCGCAGATCGAGGTCGTGGTACACCCCGAATCGCTGGTCCACGCGCTGGTGGGTTTTCGCGATGGGGCTTTAATGGCGCATCTGGGGACCCCCGACATGCGGCACGCCATCGGCTATGCCCTGCATTGGCCGGAACGGCGCGACTTGCCGGTTGAAAGGCTGGACCTGACCAAATTGACGCGTCTGCATTTCCGCTCTCCGGACGAAGCCCGCTATCCCGCGCTGCGGCTCGCCCGCGAGGTGATGACGCGAGGCGGCCTGGCCGGGGCGGTTTTCAACGCCGCCAAAGAGCGCGCACTGGATCTTTTCATAGCACGCAAGGTCGGATTTCTTGAGATGGCGGCCATCGTCGAATGCGTTCTTGACAGATTTGAGGGCGCTTCAGGTCTTATTGACGCCCCAATGACCCTTGATAACGTTCAGCAAACAGACCATCTGGCACGTAAGTGGACAGATGACGCGGTGTTGCAACGAGCAGGATAAAAGTTTGGATATCATTTCTCTGATCCCGCAGTTCGGCGGACTTCTTTACACGATTCTTGCCTTTGTCGTGGCCTTGTCCGCCATTGTCGCCGTGCATGAGTACGGCCACTATATCGTTGGACGCTGGACTGGTATTCACGCCGAAGTTTTTTCGCTGGGCTTCGGACCTGTTCTGTGGAGCCGGATGGACAAGCGCGGCACCCGGTGGCAGGTCGCGGCCTTGCCGTTTGGCGGTTATGTCAAATTCCTGGGGGATGCCGATGCGGCGTCCGGCAAGGATGGCGACACCATGGCCGAAATCTATCGCAAAAATCCCGATGATATCCGTCACACGATGCATGGGGCTCCGCTGTGGGCGCGCACCGCGACGGTTGCCGCCGGGCCGGTCTTCAATTTTGTCATGTCGATCATTGTTTTTGGCCTGATTTTCATGTTTCAAGGGCAGGCCAAAAGCCCGCTGACCGTAGGAGAGTTGCGTCCGCTGCCAAACACTGTGCAGGAATTGCGGATTGGCGATGAAATCAGGGCGATCAACGGGATAGACACGCCGGACTTCGATCAGAGTGCAGAGTGGTCCGGTTTTGTCGACGATCTGCCAGTGTCGGCATCCTTGGACTACACCGTGTTGCGTGATGGTCAGGAAATGGATGTCAAAGGTCCATGGCTGTTTCCACCATTCATCCAGCAGATCGCGCCGCGCAGCGCTGCGATGGATATTGAACTGCGGCCGGGCGATGTGATCCAGGCCGTCGATGGTGAACCGATCTATGCCTTTTCGCAGTTGAAGGAGCGGGTCGAGACATCGAATGGGCGCGTTTTGCTGCTGGACGTCTGGCGCGATGGTCAGACCCATGAATTCGCGCTAGCGCCAAGGCGCACGGACGAACCCAGGCCGGAAGGTGGTTTTGTAACGCATTGGCGGATTGGCATCGTCGGCGGGATGATGTTGGAACCGGCCACCGAGCCGACCGGTTTTCTGGCGGCGCTTGGCGGTGGCGCGGCGCAAACGCTGAGGATCGTCGAAGGTTCGTTGTCAGGAATCTGGCACATGATTACCGGTGCAATCAGCACCTGTAATATCTCCGGCCCCATCGGGATCGCCGAAACCTCGGGGGCGATGGCCAGCCAGGGGGCACAGAGTTTCGTCTGGTTCATTGCCGTTCTCTCGACCGCAGTCGGAATGCTGAACCTGTTCCCGATCCCTGCCCTGGATGGGGGGCACCTGGTGTTTTATGCGTATGAAGCCGTAACCGGACGCCCGCCGAGCGATGCGGCATTGAAAGTTCTGATGGGTATCGGAATTACTCTGATCCTGTCGCTGATGGTGTTTTCGCTAAGCAATGACCTGTTTTGCTGATTGGACGGATCGAGGCGGACGGGCGCCGCAATTCCGCCCCAGTAATGCCGCATTTGGAAATTAGTCTGCATGCAGGTGCAACTTGCTATGCGATCGAAAAGCTCATGCTACATTCCCTTCAAAACTCATATCGCGGCATCAGTCTGATCATGTCCCTGAATTGGGACAGGTTTCTAAGCCTGGGGACCATCGCGTTTGCGCTTGCTGCGGGTGCCTATGTTCTGACTCTCTGATTCTCGATTGCCGGTTTCTTTTGTGTGGCGCGATCTTTTGGTCGCGCTTTGCTTTTGCGGTTTTGACAACCTTCAGATATCCCGTTAGTGACCTTTCTGAGGTCACAAAAAACTTGGGTTGATAATATGAGTGACGGCAGAGGCACAGGCACATCCTGTTATGGCAATACTGCGCGCAGCTATATCTTGTTGCGTATGGTTTATTTGTTTTTTTTGGTTGTTGTAGTGGCCGGTTACTCGGCACCTCGGCCCGCTCAAGCACAGACCTACACATTCAACACAATTCAGGTCGAAGGAAATCGTCGTATTGATGACACGACCGTTGTGTCACGCGCAGGCATCGAGCAAGGTCAGGAAGTGACCGCGGGCCAGTTGAATGACGCGTTCCAACGCCTGCTTGACAGTGGCGTTTTTGAAACAGTCGAGTTGACGCCTCGCGGCAGCACCCTTGTGATCTCGGTCAAGGAAAACCCGACAATCAACAAGATCAGCTTTGAGGGCAATCGCCGTATCAATGACGATCGTTTGCAGGAAGCGATCCAGTCTGAATCGCGCCGTGTCTTCACCCCGGAACAGGCAGAGAAAGACGCAAACTTGATTGCCGAAATCTATTCGGCGCAAGGGCGCGTCGCGGCAACCGTTGTTCCGCGGATCATCCGGCGCAGTGACAATCGTGTCGATCTGGTTTTCGAAATCGCCGAAGGTGATACGATCGAGATCGAAAGGGTGAGCTTTGTCGGCAACCGCGTCTATTCCGACCGTCGCTTGCGGCGCGTTCTGGAGACCAAGCAAGCCGGTCTTCTGAGGGCATTTTTCCGTTCTGACACGTTCATCGCAGACCGCATCGAGTTCGACAAACAGGTGTTGCGGGATTTCTATTTGTCCCGGGGCTATGTCGATTTCCGGGTCAATAGTGCAAATGTCGAATTTACCCGTGAGCGGGATGCATTCTTTCTGGTTATGAACGTGACCGAAGGCCAGCAGTTCAAATTCGGAAACATTTCAGTTGTCAGCGAAATCCCCGGTGTCGAGGCCGCGGCATATCAGGACGCGCTGAAGATCAAGCCTGGCGTGGTTTATTCACCATCGCATGTCGAGAATTCCCTGACCCGCCTGGAAAGGCTTGGCCTGAAACAGGGGGTGGACTTTTTGCGTGTCGAACCGCGTATCAATCGCAATGACCGCGAACTGACACTGGATGTGACCTTCGCGTTGGTCAAAGGTCCGCGTATTTTTGTCGAGAGGATTGATATCGAAGGCAATACAACGACGCTGGATAGCGTAATCCGGCGTCAGTTCGATACCGTTGAAGGTGATCCGTTCAATCCGCGCGAAATTCGTCAAAGTGCCGAACGTATCCGGGCTTTGGGCTTTTTTGCGACTGCGGATGTTGAAACACGCGAAGGCACATCGCCGAGTCAGATCATCGTTGACGTGGATGTCGAAGAGCAGCCGACAGGTTCGCTCAACCTCGGCGGCAGCTACTCGATCTCGGACGGGTTTGGTGTCGCAATCGGGCTCACTGAATCCAATTTCCTCGGGCGGGGTCAGACGCTTGGTTTGACGCTCTCGACCGCGCAGGATTCAGAACAATATGTGATCAACTTCTCCGAACCTTATCTTCTGGGCCGCCGCCTCCGGTTCGATCTTGGCCTAGGTCTGGCGCGGCAGAATTCGAGCTTTGCGAACTACGATACCAAGCGTGTCTTTTTCAACCCGTCCCTAAGCTATGCAATCGGCGAGCTTTCGGCGCTCACCCTGCGCTACAACTGGGAAAACAGCGAGATGATTTCGCGTACTGACCAGCCGGTTGGCAGCGTCATTCAATCGGAAATCGACCAAGGCGAATTGTCGACCAGTTCGTTGGGACTGTCCTATACGTATGACAGCCGCATTGGCGGTTTGAATCCGAATGCCGGTGTGCTGTTTCAGGTTGGTGTGGACGCGGCAGGTTTGGGTGGCGACAATGAGTTTGTCAAAACAACTGCGCGGGCTGTTGCTCAACAAAGAGTTCTGAACGAAGAAGTGACCCTTCGGGCCGACCTTGAACTGGGTGCTCTGTCCTGGACAGGTGACAATTTCAGCCGGACGATTGACCGGTTCGTGTTGGGGCCAAACACTTTCCGAGGGTTTGAACCTGCGGGTATCGGGCCCCGCGACTTGTCGAATGGCCAGGATGACGCCATCGGTGGCAACTATTATTGGGTTGCCCGTTTCGAAGCGGACTTCCCGCTGGGACTGCCGGAAGAGCTTGGTCTGCGTGGTGGCGTTTTCTACGATGTGGGCAACCTTTACAATCTGGACAATGTGAATACGGCCGGAGGCAACATCGTCGGCGCGGATGGTTCGATCCGTCACGTGATCGGGTTGTCATTCCTGTGGACCACAGGTTTCGGCCCGCTGCGTTTCAACTTTTCGAAAGCGCTCAAAAAGGAAGACTTCGACAAGGAGCAGAACTTTGACCTGACAATTCAGGCACGGTTCTGAGGCCGGATGAGGCCCCTTTTCCGCAATCTTTCGACACAAGGCCCATTTCGGGCCTTGTGTGTGTTTTTGGCACTGCTGGTCCCGGTTCAGGTCGCGGCGCAGCAGTTCGGCCTATCGCAGGGGACAATCCTGACGATCTCCAGCGAAAAGCTGTTTTCTGAGTCGGCGTTCGGGCGCCGGGTGATCGAAGAAATCGAGGCGGAAGGAGCGATGCTTGCCGACGAGAACGAGCGAATTATCGCTGATCTGAGCCGCGAAGAGAAAGAACTGACCGAGCAGCGTCATGAAATGGAGCCGGAAGCGTTTCGCGCTCTGGCAGATGCGTTCGATCAGAAAGTTCAGTCTCACCGGGATGGTCAAAGGGCGAAGCTCGACGCACTGACTGCAAGAACGGAAAGGGCGCGCGCCATGTTCCGCGATTTGGTTCGGCCGGTTCTCGCCGGCCTGATGCAGGAAACCGGGGCAGGGGTGATATTGGAACGCTCCAGCGTGTTCCTCAGTTCGGACGCAACCGACATTACCGATTTGGCCATTGCCAGGATCGATGCCGTAATCGGCGACGGGCGAGAGCTGGAAAACGGCAATACGGAATAGGCATGCTTGCCCTGACCTGACGGTATTGCTAACCACGCATGAAAGACATCCAGAACAGGAAAGCCGCATCATGACCACGGAAACCAAGAGTGCCGACATTCAGCTGATTCAGCGTATTCTGCCGCACCGTTACCCGTTTCTGTTGGTCGACAAGGTCGTCGATATCAACGGTTATCACTCTGCCATTGGCATCAAGAACGTTACCATGAACGAACCGCATTTTCAGGGGCATTTCCCGGGCACTCCGATCATGCCGGGCGTGACCATCGTCGAGGCGATGGCCCAGACTGCCGGGGTGATGCTGGGTGTCGGCATGGACGTGATCGACAGCGAGTTGCTGATCTATTTCATGAATATCGACAAGTGCAAATTCCGCCGCAAGGTGGTGCCGGGCGATGTTCTGGAAATGCATGTCGAAACCGTGCGCGGCAAGATTGGCGGTAAGATCTTCAAATTCAGCGGTCGCGCAACCGTAGAGGGCGAAGTAGCAGCCGAAGCCGAATTTTCGGCGTATGTCGATTGGGATATGGAAAAAACGACATGAGCGACATTCATCCCAGCGCCATAATCGAAGACGGGGCAAAGATCGGTCAGGACTGCGTGATCGGCCCGTTCTGCTATGTCGGGTCGCAAGTTTCGCTGGCAGACCGGGTGGAACTGAAATCGCACGTTGTCGTCACGGGTGAAACTTCGGTTGGGGAAGACACTGTAATCTTCAATTTTGCGGTGATCGGGGAAATACCGCAGGATCTGAAATTCAAGGGCGAGAACACACGTCTGGAAATCGGCCGGCGCAATCGCATCCGCGAACATGTGACCGTGAATGCGGGAACCGAGGGCGGTGGCGGCGTGACCCGCATCGGCGACGATTGCCTTTTGATGGCAGGTGTTCATGTGGCCCACGACGTTCAGATCGGCAATCGCGTGATCATGGTCAACCACGCGGGGGCGGCTGGTCATTGCATCATCGAGGATGATGTGATCATCGGCGGTATTTCGGGATTGCATCAATGGGTGCGCGTGGGCCGGGGTGCGATTATCGGGGCGCTTACGATGGTTCCGAATGACGTCATTCCCTATGGTCTGGTGCAGGGACCAAGGGGCGAGCTTGATGGTCTCAACCTTGTCGGTCTCAAACGGCGGGGCGTGCCGCGCGAAGATATATCCGCCCTTCGCGCCGCATTCCGCGAGCTTTCCGAAGGCGGCGGAACGTTCATGGAGCGGGCAAAACGCGTCGGAGAGGCGAACCGCAGTGAATATGTGCAAAGGATCGTCGATTTCGTAACTGGCGATACCGACCGGTCCTTTCTGACACCGGGGAAATAATCTCATGCTGGCCCTGATCGCCGGAACCGGAGCTTTGCCGGATGAGTTGGTTGCTCGTTTGCCCGAGCGCCCTTTGATTTGCGCCATGGAAGGGTTCGAGCCTGACCGTCTGCCGGTTGAGCGGCAGTTCCCGCTGGAGCAGTTGGGAAGTTTCATTGCCGATCTTCTGGCGCGCGGTGTGACCGAGGTTTGCATGGCGGGCACGGTACGGCGCCCGGTGATCGACCCCAAGCGGATTGATACACAGACCCGGCCGCTTGTGCCGGTTCTGCAGCGCGCGATCATGTCCGGTGATGACGGGGCGTTGCGGGCTGTGATCGGTATTTTTGAGGATGCGGGGCTGCAGGTGCGCGCCGCCCATGAGCTTGCTCCTGATATCCTTCCGCCTCTGGGATGCATGACAGATGCCCAACCCTCGGACGAGGATCTGGCGGACGCCCATCGCGGGGCCGGTATCCTGAGGGCTATGAGTGCGGCGGATATTGGTCAGGCATGCGTTGTATTACGGGGGCAGGCTTTGGCCATCGAGGGCGTATTCGGCACCAACTGGATGCTGGAATCGCTGACGCAGCGGCCCGATGCGGGCGGAGGCGTTTTGTTCAAGGCACCGAAACCGGATCAGGACCGCCGTGTTGATCTGCCCGTGATCGGGCTGGATACCGTGACCACCGCCGTTGCGGCTGGGTTGTCCGGTATCGTGATCGAAAAGGGCGGGGTGATGGTATTGGACCGCGAAACTGTGATTGAAGAGTGCAACCGCCTTGGCCTGTTCCTGCTGGTGCGGGAGCGCGCGGTCTGATGCGGGTCTTCCTGCTGGCCGGTGAACCGTCCGGTGACCGGCTGGGCGGGGCCTTGATGGAGGGGTTGAAATCCCTTGTTCCCGAAGTCGAATTCGACGGCATCGGCGGCCCAACGATGGAGGCACAGGGGCTGGTCAGCCGGTTTCCGATGGCGGAACTCAGTGTCATGGGGCTGGTGGAGGTTCTGCCGAAGTACTTTCATCTCAAGCGCCGTATTGCCGAGACCGCACAGGCGGTACTGGATACGACGCCGGATGTGATGATCACCATCGACAGTCCGGATTTCTCGCTGCGCGTGGCGAAACAGGTCAAGGCGCAAAGTAATATCCGCACCGTTCACTATGTCGCCCCCAGCGTTTGGGCCTGGCGACCTGGCAGGGCGGACAAGATGGCAAAAGTTATCGACCACGTTCTTGCCCTGCTGCCGTTCGAACCGCCCCTTATGCAACGTGCCGGGATGGAATGTGATTTCGTCGGTCATCCGGTCGTGAGCGAGCCGGTATCCACTGCAGAGGATATCGCCGGATTTCGCACAGCCTATGATCTGGGCGAGGCGCCGCTGCTGCTGGTTCTGCCCGGTTCGCGCCGGGGTGAAGTGGACAGGCTGGCGCCCGTATTCGGCGGCGCCTTGCGCCTGTTTCTGACAGACCGACCCGACATGCGGGTGGTTGTGCCGGCGGTGGCCCATATGGCCGATTACGTAACCGAGCAGGTGCGCGGCTGGCCGGGAGATCCTGTGATTCTTGATCCGCGGGGAATTGAGCCGGCCCGGGCAGGGGTGAACAAACGCGCAAGTTTTGCCGCCGCTGAACTGGCGCTGGCCGCATCCGGAACCGTCTCGCTGGAACTGGCCGCCCAGGCCACGCCGATGGTGATTGCATACAAGCTAAGCTGGCTGACGCAGAAGATGGCCGAGAGGCTGGTCAAGCTCGATACGGTTACGCTGGTCAATCTGGTCAGCGAAACCCGCGCTGTGCCGGAATGCCTGGGGCCGGACTGCCTGCCTGGCAATATCGCCGATCGAATGCGGCTGGTACATGCCGACCCGCAAACACAGACCGAGGCGATGCGATTGACGATGGAGCGTTTGGGACGCGGCGGCGAAGCACCCGGGCTCAGGGCGGCGCGTGCGGTTCTGGAACGTATGCAGGGTTGAGATGCTGGATCATCTGCTGTTTGCATTTTCAGCCGCTGTCGCGCAAGTGCTGACCAATCTCGACAATCTTGCCGCATTGATTGCGCTGATGCTGATTGTAGGCCGGGCACGGGCCGTGGGCGGTTTTGCGCTGGCGCAACTGTTGATGCTTGGGGCATCTCTGGTGGTTGCCCAGGAACTCAGCGGGGCGGTTCCAAGCTGGACCGGGTACCTCGGGGTGATCCCTCTGACGCTTGGGGCCGTTGGCATCTGGCGGCAATTCGGCAAAGACGAAGCCGTGAGATCGCAGATGAAATCTCACGGCTCGGTCTTCGTTGTTGCCGCGATTTTTCTCAGCATGTCGATGGACAGTTTTTCGGTGATCGCGCCTCTGTTGGCGGATTCGACGCCAAGCTACCGGTTGGCCGGTTTTCTCGGGGCCTCGATGGCCGCCGCTGGGCTGGCTGCCACTGGCATTCTGAGCACGCGGATTTTGCCCGGCATATCCCGATGGGCCAGCCGGCTGGAACGGTTGGCCCCTTTTGTCATGGTTGTGGCCGGGATTTATATCCTGATGAATTCGGGCACAGACGCGCTTCAGTAACCACGCCAGATCCAGCCACCGCCATGGATACGGCTGCCGCCGGGTTCATAAAAGACACAAGCCTGACCGGGTGAGATGCCTTCCTCGGGCGTCAGCAATTCGACTTCGGCTGTCGTGTCCGACAGCGGACGCACAATGGCCTCGCGCGGCGGACGGGTTGACCGGACCTTGACCGAAAGATGCCATTCGGGGCGCGAAGAAAAGGGTTCGTCGCCGAGCCAGTTGATCTCGCGCACCGGTACTGTGCGAGTCGCGAGCAGATCCTTTGAGCCAACGACGACCTGTTTTTTCTCAACGTCCAGCCGGACCACATAAAGCGGATCCGAAAGACCACCGATCCCCAGTCCCCGGCGCTGGCCGATCGTGTAATGGATCACCCCGTTGTGCTTGCCCAGCACGCGCCCGTCCGCATGGACGATCTCGCCTGGTTCCGCGGCGCCGGGGCGGAGTTTCTCGATCACACTCGCATAATTGCCGTTTGGTACGAAACAGATGTCCTGACTGTCCGGCTTGTCGGCCACCGACAGGCCATATTGCGCCGCCATTTCCCGGGTCGCGTCCTTTGAAGGCAGATGCCCGAGCGGAAACCGCAGATAGTCCAGCTGTTCCGGCGTGGTGGAGAAGAGGAAATAGGATTGATCGCGATTGGCGTCCTCGGCGCAATGGAGCTCGGGCCCGTTCGGCCCCATCTTGCGCTGGATATAATGACCGGTGGCCATGCAATCGGCTTCAAGATCCCTGGCCGTTTCCAGCAGATCCTTGAATTTGACACGCTCGTTGCATCGAATGCATGGAACAGGCGTTGCCCCGGCCAGATAGCTGTCGGCAAACTCGTCGATAACCGCGTCCCTGAAAATGTTCTCATAATCGAGTACATAATGAGGAAAACCACGTTCTTCGGCCACGCGACGCGCATCGTGGATGTCGATTCCTGCGCAGCAGGCGCCTTTCTTGGCAAGTGCCGCACCGTGATCGTAAAGCTGCAGCGTCACGCCCACGACATCATAGCCCTGATCGGCCAGGTACGCGGCCACGACTGAACTGTCCACGCCACCGGACATGGCAACGACGACCCGCGTTTCCGAGGGCGGTTTGGCAAAGCCAAGCGAATTCAGCGGGGGCTCGGTATCGAGGGCCATGTCGGTTCCAGTGCGGGTTAATGAAGACCGGCAGAATATAGGAAAATCCTAGACACTCTCAAGAGGCGGTTTCACACGTCTTTAAGTAGGTTGGTGAAATCTGGCGATGAAATTAGCTGAGGAGCAGGCGATGTATTTGCATAAAGTCGAGGGACCGCGGTCAATCACCTTGCCGGACGGGTCGATTTTGTCGCGGGCCGATTTGCCACCTGAAGACACGGCGCGTTGGGTTGCCTCTCGCAAGGCTCTGGTTGTGCGCGCCGTCTTATATGGTCTCTTAACGGTGTCGGAGGCCCAAAAAAAATACTGCCTGAGCGCAGAGGAAATGAACGGCTGGATAGCGGCGATTGCCGATCACGGTGTTGATGCTCTGAAAGTCACCGCGCTAAAAAAATATAGACAACCTAAAGGGGAGGATTAGTATAAAATTCGCCGGTAACGAGAGATTAACCATTCTTGGCCAGGCTCGATCTGAAGTTGGAACGAGATTGAAGCGGAGAAATAAAAATGCGCATACTTCTTGTCGAGGATGACCCCACGACCTCCAAAAGCATCGAACTGATGCTGACGCATGCAAATTTGAATGTCTATGCAACTGACCTCGGAGAAGAAGGGATCGATCTGGCCAAACTGTATGATTACGATTTGATCCTTCTGGATCTGAATTTGCCGGATATGACCGGGCATGAAGTTTTGCGGCAATTGCGGATTGCCAGGGTGGAAACACCGATTCTGATATTGTCGGGTGCGGACGATACGGAAAGCAAAATCAAAGGCTTTGGATTCGGGGCCGATGACTATTTGACCAAGCCGTTCCACCGCGAGGAATTGGTGGCGCGCATTCACGCTATTATCCGCCGGTCTAAGGGCCATTCGCAATCGGTTATCCAGACGGGACGGATTTCGGTCAATCTCGACGCGAAAACGGTCGAGGCAGATGGGAAATCTGTTCATTTGACAGGCAAAGAATATCAGATGCTGGAACTGCTGAGTTTGCGGAAAGGAACTACCCTGACCAAGGAAATGTTCCTGAACCATCTATATGGTGGAATGGACGAGCCGGAGCTCAAAATCATTGACGTTTTCATTTGCAAACTTCGCAAGAAACTAAGCAATGCGACAGGTGGCGATAATTACATCGAAACTGTTTGGGGGCGTGGATACGTGCTGCGTGACCCGCAAACCAAGCCGCTGGATGATGTACGCATAGCAGTCAGCGCCTGAACGCAAAACCAAATTCGTCCCTGGGGTCCGGGACGACTGCGCCACTCACGTAAACCATATCTGGACCTGCACATGGCCTCGCCCTATCACTGGTGATCAAGATCGAGCAGCAGGGCGGGGCCATGAACGACTCTCTACCGGTGGAAAAGCTGACACAGGCTCAGGCTGAGGAAGAGCTTGCGCTACTCGCGATGGTGCTGCAGCGGGCGAACGAGCTTTATCATACAGATGATGCACCTGAGATTTCTGATTCGGAATACGATGCGCTGAAGCGCCGCAATTCCGAAATCGAGGCGCGTTTCCCCAAACTGAAGCGACCAGACAGCCCGACCGAACAGATCGGTGCCCGTGCCGCCGACGGATTCGCGAAGGTAACCCATGCCATTCGTATGCTGTCGCTTGGCAATGCGTTCGACGACGAGGACGTGGTCGATTTCGATCGCTCCGTCCGCAAATACCTCGGGCTGGATGAGGCGACCCCTCTGGGCTATACGGCAGAACCGAAGATCGACGGGTTGTCGTTGTCCTTGCGGTATGAAGACGGAAAACTGATTCAGGCCGCGACGCGCGGAGATGGCGAGGTCGGCGAGAATGTGACGGCGAATGCGTGCACGGTTTCCGACATCCCGCACATTCTGGATGGAGCACCGACCGTGTTGGAGATTCGTGGCGAGGTTTTTATGTCGCAAGCGGATTTCGAGGCTCTCAATAAGCGTCAGGCGGAAACCGGGGGAAAGCTCTTTTCCAATCCGCGCAACGCAGCTGCCGGAAGCTTGCGGCAACTTGATGCCAGAATTACCCGTTCGCGGCCCCTGGGGTTTTTTGCCTATTCCTGGGGCGAAGTGTCCGAGCCACTGGGTGAAACACAGATGGCCGCCATAGAAAAGTTGCAAGGCTTGGGTTTTCGGACCAACTCGTTGACCCGACTATGTGAATCGCCCGAGGACATGATCGCGCACTACCGTGAGATCGAGGCGCAGCGGGCGACATTGGGCTATGACATCGACGGAGTGGTCTACAAGGTAAATGACCTGTCCCTGCAGGCGCGTTTGGGATTCCGCTCGACGACACCCCGCTGGGCCATCGCACACAAGTTTCCTGCCGAGTTGGCCTGGACCCGGTTGGAGGGGATCGACATACAGGTTGGCAGAACAGGCGCGCTCAGCCCGGTGGCCCGATTGTCGCCGGTGACAGTAGGGGGTGTGGTGGTTTCAAACGCCACGCTGCATAACGAAGACTACGTTGCCGGCCGCAACGCCACGGGTGGAGACATTCGAGGCGGAAAGGACATTCGCGTGGGCGATTGGGTGCAGGTCTACCGCGCCGGGGACGTGATCCCAAAAGTGGCGGATGTGGATTTGGCCAAGCGGCCTGCGAATGCTCAACCCTATAAATTCCCGTTAAAATGCCCGGAATGCGGCAGCGATGCGGTCCGTGAGGAAGGGGATGCCGTGCGGCGCTGCACGGGCGGTGTCATCTGTCCGGCACAAGCCATGGAAAAGCTGAAACATTTCGTTTCGCGCAAAGCGTTCGACATCGAGGGTCTTGGGGCAAAGCAGATAGAAATGTTCTACGACGATCCCGATCTGCCCGTGAAAACCCCAGTGGATATCTTCACGCTGCACGAACGGGACGCGGCCAATCTGACCAAGCTTGCCAATCGCAAGGGCTGGGGGGCGCAGAGTGCCGCGAACCTTTGGGCGGCGATCGACGCAAAACGGTCCATCCCCTTCGGGCGATTGCTGTTTGCGCTGGGTATCCGTCATGTCGGCGAAGCGGCGTCGAACCTGATCGCCAGCCACTTCGGCACCTGGCCGGAGTTCGAGCGCTCGGTGACGGCCGCCGCGGAATTCGAAGGTTCTGATTGGGACACGCTGTTGAGTATTGACGGTGTCGGAGAGGTCATGGCCCGGGCGCTGGTATCAGCCTTTGCTCAAGCAGCCGAGCGCGAGTCAATCGACGATCTGGTGGCTCAACTTACAGTCTTGGACGCGAAGCGGCCTGACACCTCTGGCAGTCCGGTCGCCGGGAAGACCGTGGTCTTTACCGGTACGCTTGAAAAAATGACGCGGGCCGAGGCCAAGGCGCGGGCCGAGGCGCTGGGAGCCAAGGTGGCGGGCTCGGTCAGCAAGAAAACCGATCTGCTCGTAGCGGGCCCCGGTGCTGGCTCCAAGGCCAAAAAAGCAGCCGAGCTTGGCGTCGATACAGTGGACGAAGATGGTTGGCTACAACTGATCGGCGACGCATGAAGGGCCGACCGGAACAACTGTTTCCGCTTTTTGCCGGGCTGGAAACGCTTGAAGGCGTGGGGCCAAAGACCGCGCGGCTTTTCGGCCAGCTTGAAATTGAGACGCCGCGTGACGTGCTGTATTCCCTGCCTTATGCGGTGGTCGACCGCCGCCGGCGGGACACAATCAAGGGCGCGGATTTCCCGTCCACACTGACCGTCGAAGTCACGGTTGGCCCGCACCGCCCACCGCGCAGCAAGGGCGGCGCATACAGGGTGCATGTCGAGGATTCGCAGACGGAATTCCAACTGGTCTTCTTTCATGCCCGTGGCGACTATCTGAAGAAAGTTCTGCCCCAGGGCGCTCGCCGTGTGGTTTCCGGCAAGCTGGAGCTGTTTGACGGCATGGCGCAGATGGTTCACCCGGATCACATGTTGCCGGTGGAAGCGGCAGGTGACATTCCGGATTTCGAGCCGGTCTATCACCTCACCCACGGTGTGACACAAAAAACCGCGTTCAAGGCGGCGCGAAGCGCTTTGGCCCGGGCGCCGGAATTAACCGAATGGATCGACCCGGCTCAAGTGAGCAAAGAGAACTGGCCGGGTTGGTTATCGGCAATGCAAGCCGCACATGCGCCTTGTGGGTTGACCGACGTGATTCCCACTGCGCCGGCGCGGACGCGTTTGGCCTATGACGAGTTGTTCGCGCATCAGTTGACATTGGCGCTGGCCCGCCAGCGGGAACAGAAGGCGCGTGGATTGGTCAGCGTCGGGACTGGCGCGCTGCAATCCAAAGTGCTGTCCGGCCTTCCGTACCGACCCACCCGCGCTCAGGTGCGGGCCATCGAAGAGATTGCCGCGGATATGGCATTGCCGACGCGCATGAACCGGCTGTTGCAAGGGGATGTCGGGGCAGGCAAGACTTTGGTGGCGTTCATGGCGCTGCTGGTCGCAGTCGAAGCGGGCGGGCAGGGCGTGATGATGGCCCCGACCGGAATTTTGGCCCAACAGCATCTTGACGGGTTGCGTCCGCTGGCCGAAGAGGCCGGAGTGGTGCTGGAAATCCTGACCGGCCGCGACAAGGGAGCCGAGCGCAAGGCCAAACTGGCGGCACTTGCGCGTGGAGACATTCACATTCTTGTCGGCACGCATGCCGTGTTTCAGGACGATGTCGCATTTCATGACCTTCGCATTGCCATCATCGACGAACAGCACAGATTCGGTGTGCGGCAACGGATGGAGCTTGCGGAAAAGGGTGTCGCGGCGGACGTTCTGGTCATGACCGCCACGCCCATTCCACGAAGTCTTGCACTGGCGCAATATGGCGATATGGACGTTTCCGTTCTGGATGAGAAGCCGCCGGGGCGAAAGCCGGTCAAGACGGCCATTGTAAGTACGCAGCGGTTGGATGAGGTGGTGGATCACCTGCGTACGGCTATTGCGGAAGGGCGCCAATGTTATTGGGTGTGTCCGCTTGTCGACGAATCCGAAGTATCCGATCTGACCGCCGCCGAGGAGCGGTTCAAACGCCTGCGCGCGATGTTGGGCGAAGGTTTGGTCGGATTGGTGCACGGCCAGATGCCGCCTGTTGAAAAAGATCAGGCGATGGCCGCGTTTCAGTCGGGCGAGACCAAGGTTCTGGTGGCGACCACGGTAATCGAGGTCGGCGTCAATGTACCCAATGCGTCGATCATGGTGATCGAACGGGCTGAAATATTCGGATTGGCGCAATTGCATCAGTTGCGCGGGCGCGTCGGACGCGGCGAGGCGGACTCGACCTGTTTGCTCATGTACCAGCCGCCACTGAGCGAGGGCGGACGCAAGCGGCTGGAGGTCCTGCGCGAGACTGAGGACGGCTTCCGGATTGCCGAAACGGACCTGCGGATGCGCGGTGCGGGAGATTTGATCGGCACGGCGCAGTCGGGCCTGCCCAGGTTCCGGATCGCCGATCTGGAGCGCCAGGCGGGGTTGATGGTCGTTGCACAGTCGGATGCGCGTTCATTGCTGTCTGCGGATCCCGGCCTGACGTCGGATCGGGGCAGGGCGGCGCGTGTGCTTTTGTGGCTGATGAAGCAAGATCAGGCGATCCGTTTGATTTCAGTGGGTTAGGTGAAATATTCACAAAAGTTCGCAAATGTTCTCAAAAAGTTCTTTACAGACGTGGTCAAAAATGAGAACAAAAGGTCAACAAAAGATTAAACCTGACCGGAGGTGAGAGCATGCTGAGCCAGATCAAGACCGCGCTGACCCGTTCGCATGGAACGCTGTTGCAGGACGCCGCAGGCGCCGCGTCGCTGGTGGTTATGCTGATGGTTGCCCTCTACCTGCCTGGAACATTCTGACCGATTTTGCCTGCGATCTCGTGCCGGCGCCTGCATCCTTGTCCCCATTTGGATGCCAGGGTGACGACCTGTCCCAAGACCCTTGAGGGGCCATGCCTCGGCCCCGAACCGGCTATCCGGATCCCTCACGAGACACGCATGACCTGCCGCCGCCCTCTCCGCCCGGGAGGAGCGGCGGTTTTTTTTTAAAGCTGACCGGTATGGATAATGTCCAATATCGCCGACAGCACCGAATTTGCCGCCACCGAGGCTAGGATCATCCCCATCACCCGGCTGACTATGGCCGATCCGGCGTGGCCGATCAGACGAATGATCGGGCCGGCAAGCAGCATCATGACGAACGCGATGGCGATGACGACCAGCATAACCGCGGCGGTGGCGGTTTGATCCGCAATGCTGAAACGATCGTTGTCGGTCAATATGACGATGGCCAGCATCGCTCCGGGTGAGGCGAGCGACGGAACCGCAAGAGGAAAGATCGCGGGGTTGGGTTTGTGGTCGTCTTCGGCGGTTTCCGCTTCGATCTGGCGGCGGTCGGACTCGGGTTTGCTTTCACCAAAGATCATCGTGAGCGCGAAGAGGAAAAGGATGATGCCACCGGCGACCTGGAACGAGTTCAGCCCAATGTCCAGCGCATCGATCAGAATTTGCCCCAGCACCAGAAAGAACATCAGAATACCGGCACTGACCAGGGCGGCTTGCAATGCTGTCTTGCGGCGCGTCGCAGCGTCCAGCGATGCGGTGACAGCCACAAAGACCGGGACAGTGCCAATCGGATCAATCACAACCCACAGGGTAACGAATGTTTCTAATGAATTTGCCACAATGCGATCCCCCCGAAAAATATCCGGCAGGCTAGGGCACTTTCGGAAAAAAATCTATGCTCAGGCGCAGTTGGCCTGCTCGGCCTTCGCCATTGCCTCCGCCGTGGCCTCCAGCGCCAGCAGAATTGAGGCGTGCCGGTTCTTGTAGTCGCGGGCAGGTTTCAGAACTTCGAGCCCGTCGAAAGGCGCATCGGGCGCGGGGCCATCGTTCTTGAGCATGGCCTTGAGCTGATCACGGGCCGTTTTCACCTGGTGCCGAGTGGCGCCGATGATTGCGCCGCCTACCACCGAAGCCGAGGCCTGCCCCAGCGCGCATGCTTTGACGTCCTGGCCGAAATCGGCAACCTTGCCGTCTTCGACCTTGATGTCCACCGTTACGGTAGAGCCGCAAAGCGGTGAGCGTTTCTTGACCGTGGCGTCAGGATTTTCCAGCCGGTCGAGATGCGGAATATCCGCCGCAAGCGCCAGAATGCGGCCGGAATAAAGCTTGATCAGATCGGTCTCGCCGGACATGGGTTTTCCTCGTTGACTGTTCCCCATACATAGTGGGCATGTTCCGGGATGCAAAAGGTTTTTGTTCATGACGTTCGACCCTTCTTCGCTGAAATACAACGAGGCCGGTCTGGTTCCGGCGATTGCCCAGGACGAGGCATCGGGTGAGATTCTGATGATGGCCTGGATGAACGCCGAAGCCGTGGCGCGAACGCTTGAAACCGGGCGCGTGACCTATTGGTCTCGGTCGCGCCAGTCTTTCTGGGTCAAGGGGGAAAGTTCGGGGCATGTACAGGAACTTGTGGATTTCAGGGTTGATTGTGATCGAGACTGCCTGCTGGTTCTGGTCCGCCAGACCGGCCCCGCCTGCCACACGAACCGGCGGAGTTGTTTTTATACGGCTGTGCGGAACGGCGAAGAAGTGGAATTGATGTCGCCGGTGGCCTGAGGTTAAAGCCCGACCAGTGCCCTGATATCCGCAGGCGCCGCGCCCGTCTCTCTAAAGGTCGCGATGGCCCGTGCATCGTCGCGTTTGGCAAGGCGTTTGCCTTTTTCGTCGCGGATCAGCCGGTGATGGTGGTAGACCGGCGTGGGAATATCCAGCAGCGATTGCAACAGAACGTGGATCTGGGTCGCCTCGAACAGATCCTCGCCGCGCGTGACATGGGTGATGTTCTGATCGGCATCGTCGACCACAACGGACAGATGATAGGAACTGCCCATATTCCGGCGCACAAGGACAATATCCCCCACGCCGGTCAGCAATGTTTCGGCGTCAAGTTTGTGCACTCCCGAATGCGTCCGGCCCTGTTCCTGAAAAGAATGCAGATCGGTACAGACCAACGCCTTGGACATGTCGAGCCGTAGCACATCGTTTGCACCGGTCTCTGCCATCAAACGCGTGCGGCAGGTTCCCGGATAGATGCGCCCGTCCGGCCCGAATTGCGGCACACCCTCCTGCGGTGCACCCGCCGCTGCCTCGATATCCGACCGGTTGCAGCGGCACGGATAGACGACACCCAGTGAAATCAGTTTGTCCAGCGCCGCGCGATAGTTGGGCAGCCTTTCACTTTGGCGCATGACCGGGGCGGGCCATCTCAGACCAAGCCAGTGCAGGTCATCATAGATCTGACTTTCCCACTCGGATCGCGAGCGGGATCGGTCGATATCTTCGATCCGCAAAAGAAAGGCACCGCCGGCCATCTCGGCAATGTCATGGGCCAACAGGGCCGAATAGGCATGGCCCAGATGCAGAGGTCCAGTTGGTGACGGGGCGAAGCGAGTGATAAAATTCACGCTTTTTCGACGATATATACTTCTGATTTCAGTTCGATCCCGGGCAGATGCGCGCCGTATTCACGAAACAGAAGGCGTGCGGCGCCCATGTCCACCCATTCGCTCAGGCGACCAGTATAGGCGTGATCGGCCAGTGCGAGATCGTTAAGGGAAAAGGCCAGCAATCCTCCCTTGGGAAGCGCCTTGATCAGCAGGTCGAAGGTTTCGGGCGGAGCCGCTCCCAGGCCCAGAACTCCGGTTGCGGCAATCGTATTGTACGCGTTTTGGGTCAATGGGTTGGGATCGGTGATTTCAAAGGTTTCAAGATTGCGGTAAACCCCCTTGGCTGCGGCTTGCTCGAGCATTTTGGGTGTCGGGTCCATACCGTCGATAATCTTGTATCCGACGCGCGACAGCGCCACACCGGACAGGCCCGTTCCGCAGCCGTAATCCAGAATCGGGGTCTCTGGCTCTGGCAGTACCGACCACAGCGCCTCGGCGACACGCCCCGGTGTGGCATAACCGTTTTCGCCGATCTCCTTGTCGTAAGTCGACGCCCAATCCTGATAGTGGTCGCGAGTGGCCTCGGGGGACTGAAGATCATAGGTGTTTTTCAAAAACTTGTCGCTCATGCCGACATGTTAGGATGCAGAACGACACTTCGTCCAGTCAGGAAAGCGCCAGCCATTCCGTCCAGGCGGCCTTGGCGCGGTCCGTATAAGCCTTGTAACGGTCCTTGCGGCCACGGCGCCCGCCTTTAAGGCCATCCACGGGGCGGAACAGGCCGAAATTGACATTCATTGGCTGAAAAGTTTTGGCTTCGGCCCCGCCGGTAATGTGGTGGATCAATGCGCCCATGGCACTGTCCTGCGGGATTTCGGGAAGCGTCTTTCCAAGGATTTCAGCCGCGGCAAGACGGCCCGCCAACAGACCCATGGCGGCACTTTCGACATAGCCCTCGACCCCGGTAATCTGCCCCGCAAAGCGGATGTTGGGCCGGGATCTCAGCCGCATCTGCGCATCAAGCAGCGTTGGGGAGTTGATGAAAGTGTTGCGGTGAATCCCACCCAACCGCGCAAAACCGGCGTCTTGCAGGCCCGGGATCATTCGGAACACGTCCGTCTGGGCACCATATTTCATCTTGGTCTGGAAGCCCACGATGTTGAACAGAGTGCCCAGAGCATTGTCGCGGCGCAGTTGGACGACCGCATGGGGTTTTACATCCGGCTGATGAGGATTGGTCAGGCCAACGGGTTTCATCGGACCGTGACGCAGGGTTTCGCGGCCGCGTTCAACCATGACTTCGATCGGCAGGCACCCATCGAAATAGCCGGCCGTCTCGCCCTCGTGAAACTCGGTCTTGTCGGCGGCCAGCAACGCGTCGATGAATGCCTCGTACTGGTCGCGATCCATCGGGCAGTTGAGATATGCGGTACGTTCCGCTTCGGTTTCGCCCTTGTCATAGCGCGACTGCATCCACGCCTGCGACATGTCGATGCTGTCGGCATAGACGATGGGCGCGATGGCATCAAAGAATGCCAGCGCATCCGTACCAGTTTCCTTGCGGATCGCATCCCCGAGCGCAGGCGAGGTCAGAGGGCCGGTGGCAAAGATCCATTTGCCGCCCTCAGGAAGTTCCGTCACTTCTTCCCCGGTGACCGAGATACGCGGGTGGGCGCGCAGCTTGGCGGTTACCGCTTCCGCGAAAGGATCGCGGTCGACGGCCAAGGCACCACCCGCTGGCAGGCGATGTGTGTCCGCAGTGGCCATGATCAGGCCATTCGCGGCGCGCATTTCCCAATGCAAAAGACCGACGGCGTTCTGCTCATCATCATCCGAGCGAAACGAGTTGGAACACACCATCTCGGCCAGATTGCCGGTTTGATGTGCGAATGTTCCGACCTTCGGGCGCATTTCGTGAATGACCACATCCGCACCCATTTCCGCAGCCTGCCATGCTGCCTCGGACCCGGCCATGCCGCCGCCAACGATATGCAATATCTGTGTCATGCCGAGCCACATAGGGCAGGGCACGGGACTGTGCAACGCCTGAAAGAGCTTTGGTCATATGTAGGGGAACTTGGGGTCGCCGTTGCGGGAATGTCTACGCCGGTGAGAGAAACCGGCTTGGAGGGACCTTCCGCTCACGGCGACCCAAAAGTGTCGTCAAGGCCTTAGCCTTACCAAATCCTTGACACATTGTGGCGATTTTGGAAAGGAAAATCTTCAATAGTGAATGGATAAGGTATTAACAATTCGATCTAGTGGCCGGGGTGTTGGGTTATTGTTTCCAGTTCGGATTCCGTTTTTCGATAAAGGCGGAAATGCCTTCCTCGGTATCGCGGTTCAGCATATTTTCGACCATGACATCCCCCGTAAAGGCATAGGCCTGATCCAACGGCATCGGTATCTGCTGATAAAATGCCTGCTTGCCGATCTTGACCGCACTGCCAAGTTTCGAGGCCACAAGTTCGGCAAGGTTTTGCGTCTCCGACGCAAGATCCTGCGGAGGAACCACGCGGTTGACCAGGCCAAGCTCGGAGGCGCGGGCCGCGTCGACAAACTGACCTGTGGTCAGCATTTCGAAGGCCTGTTTGCGTGGAATGTTCCGGCTCAGCGCAACCATGGGGGTCGAGCAGAACAAACCGATGTTGACGCCATTCACGCCGAAACGGGTACCTTCGGCAGCAATCGCTAGATCACAGGTGGCGACAAGCTGACACCCGGCGGCAGTGGCAATACCGTGCACCTGTGCGATAACGGGTTGCGGTATCTGTTGGATTGTCATCATCACGCGCGCGCAGCGGTCGAAAAGATCCTTGAAATATGCACGCCCCATGTCCACGCTTTGCCGCCCGGCAGTCATCTGCTTCAGATCATGTCCTGCACAAAACGCCTTGCCCGCCCCTGACAGAATCACGGCACGTATTTCCGTCGCATCTTGCAACGCATCCAATTCCGCCTGCAGCGCCGCGAGCATCTCATCGCTGAGCGCGTTCAACCGGTCCGGAGCGTTCAGTTGCAGATGCCGAACCGCGCCTGTGTCGTGACGTTCCAGAATTGTCATCTTGCCCTCTCCGCTTAAGTCGGGGCAACTCTAGAGGCAGAACCGGAGGAGGGGAAGAATGTCTTTGGCAATGAACAAGGAGGAGTTGGCGGACTACCTGGCCGAGGTTTTTCCGCAAGTCAGAGAAGATTTTGCCATCGATGATCTAACCGATGAAACCGTGACCATGCGGCTTCTGACGGGTGAGCGGCATTTGCGCCCGGGCGGAACGGTTTCTGGCCCCGCAATGTTCGCTTTGGCGGATGTCTGCGTCTACGCGATGGTTCTGGCACGGCTGGGGCGAATGGCGCTGGCTGTTACCACGAATTGTTCGATGGATTTCATGCGCAAGCCGGACGGTGCGGCACAGATGATCGCTAAATGCCGGTTGCTCAAACTTGGGCGGACTTTGGCGGTGGGGGATATCCTGATGTATTCCGAGGGGAGCGACAAACCCGTGGCGCGCGCGACGATGACTTATTCCATTCCGCCCGCCGAGTCGGTGGCGGCGTCGGCGGGATAAAAAAGGCCGGGGTCCAACCCCGGCCCAGGAATTGTCCCGAAAAGGGACTGGGGATATCTCATATCTGCCAGAAGCGAAGCCTCGTTTCGCGTCGCGACTGCATATGCGTCAGACCCACATCCTTAAGGAGCCGGTCATCAAGACGGCTCAGATTGATCCGGCTGCGGCGGCGTTGCTCCCAACGTGTCACGGTCGCTGCGAAACGCACGGCCAGAGCGGCGATCAGCGGCAGCCGGGGGCTGGCGTTCAGCAGCGACAGGGCGGGGTTGTGCATTGCGCGTGTCATGACAGGTTTCCTTTCCAAATTGTATTGACACAAAGTTGAATTGTTCGGTACATGTGCTTGGTACATTCTGTATTGAGCTAAATGCAAAGGAAGAATTGTAATGGGTACAATTTGGCCGGAATCGTTGCCGCAATCCAAGGAGCCAAAATATACTCTGGTCGCCGATACGATTCGAAAAGCCATTGAAAACAAATCGCTGGAGGTTGGCGTCAAGCTGCCTCCGGTGCGGGATCTGGCGTACCGGCTGAAAATTACGCCAGGCACGGTTGCGCGCGCCTACACCATTCTGACAGACGAAGGGTTGCTGCTGGCAGAAGTGGGGCGCGGTACATTTGTGGCGCCACCGAAATCTCCGATTCTAGATGATGTCTGGTCGCGGCAACTGCACTTGCAGGATGAAAACCACGATGCCAATGTCAGCCTGTTCAGCCCGCGTTTGCCGGATGTGGGGCAGGTGGCGCTGATCCGGGACTGCCTTTTGAAGATCGCGCAGGGCGATCCGCGGATGTTCATGAACTACCCGACGCGCAGCGCCTATCTGCCCGTGCGGCAGGCGGTGGTTGAATGGTTGTCCGATCTGCCGTTGGGGGCAGTGACGGCGGATGATATCGTACTGACCCATGGCGGGCAAAGCGGTCTGTGCGTGGTGTTTCAAACCATATTGAAGGGGCCCAAACCCGTCGTTCTGGTCGAAGACCTGTCCTATGCCGGGTTCCGCCGCGCCGGTGAGTTGATGCGGGCCGATGTCATCGGTGTGAAGATGGATAAATGGGGAATAAACGCCGAAGCGCTGGACCATGTGCTGCGGCAGACCCCGGCGCAGGCGGTGTGTGTCTCGCCCGAGGTTCAGAACCCGACGGGCGGCCATTCTCCGCTGGAGCGGCGCAAAGAGGTGGTTGAGGTCGCGCGCAAACACGATCTGCAAATCGTCGAGGATGACTGTTACCGCATGGGCGATGCCCGCGCGCCCAGCTATCGCGCGTTGGCTCCGGAACGCGGGTGGCACGTGTCGTCGATCTCGAAAACGCTGACGCCCGCCTTGCGGGTCGGGTTCGCGATCGCGCCGAAGGATCGCGCGGTGGATTTGCGGCGCTCGGCTGAATACGGGTATTTCGGGTTGGCGCAACCGCTGGCGGAACTGACCCGCCTGATGCTGAGCGACCCCGGCGCCCGCAAACTGGCCCGGAACGTGCGCAGGAAGATGGGGGATTACATCCGGGTGGCGGTCAACGCGTTGGGCGGGTTTGACCTGAACTGGGACGCCGAGGTGCCGTTTGTCTGGCTGAGCCTGCCCTC
This sequence comes from Ruegeria sp. AF8, assembly GCF_056541825.1. Classification (NCBI taxonomy): domain Bacteria; kingdom Pseudomonadati; phylum Pseudomonadota; class Alphaproteobacteria; order Rhodobacterales; family Roseobacteraceae; genus Ruegeria; species Ruegeria sp. AF8. The sequence goes on from NZ_JBQFYW010000001.1 coordinate 951,431, forward strand.
TGGCTGGCGATCCGCCGCCTTCAGCCGCGCTGCCGAGCGCGAGGGGATCCAGGTGCGCTCGGCTGATGAGTTCGCCTTGCGGGATGGTCGCGCGCCCAACGCCGTTCGGATCGCGGTCAATGGGCATGTTTCGCTTGAGAAATTCGAGGATGCAATGCTGCGGTTACGCGCATTGCTGGACAATCCGCCCGAGCAAATCAGCGTCTGATGTGGGGTAAAATAATACCTATTTTGTAATTCATTGATTTAACGTCATTTAATTCGAATTGTGTTGCTTGACGAGACACCTTTGGGTGTCTAGATACGCATCCATCGAATTCGGGCCGCTCCGCCTTGGGGCGGTCTTTCACATCAAACAGGACTATCCTGCCATGAAAACCTTTTCTGCAACACCTGCAGACATCGACAAGAAGTGGATCCTGATCGACGCCGAGGGCGTTGTTCTGGGCCGTCTTGCCTCGATCGTCGCCATGCGTCTGCGTGGCAAGCACAAAGCGTCGTTCACCCCGAACATGGACATGGGCGACAATGTCATCGTGATCAACGCTGACAAAATCCAGATGACCGGTAAGAAGCGCGAAGAAAACTTCTATTGGCACACCGGCCATCCGGGCGGCATCAAGTCGCGCACCAAACAGCAGATCCTGGAAGGTGCACACCCCGAGCGCGTTGTGACCCAAGCGGTCAAGCGCATGCTGCCGGGCAACCGTCTGGCGCGCCAGCAGATGACCAACCTGCGCGTTTATGCCGGTGCCGAGCATCCCCATGAGGCGCAAGCACCCGAAGTTCTGGACGTCAAGTCCATGAACAAGAAAAACACCCGGAGCTAATGACCGATGGCTGATCAGATCAATACTCTCGAAGAGCTGAGCGCCGTCGCAGGCGTTGAAACCGTGGCCGAAGAAGTCATCGCGCGTGAACCCGTGCGTGACGAGCTGGGCCGTTCCTATGCCACCGGCAAGCGCAAAGACGCTGTTGCCCGTGTCTGGATCAAGCCGGGCTCCGGCAAGGTCACCGTGAACGGCAAGGACCAGGACGTCTATTTTGCGCGTCCCGTTCTGCAGCTGATCCTGCGCCAGCCCATGCAGGTGGCCGGTGTGGAAGGTGAGTTCGACGTTGTCGCAACCGTCAAGGGCGGCGGCCTGACCGGTCAGGCCGGTGCGGTCAAGCATGGCATCTCGAAAGCCCTGCAACTGTACGATCCCAACCTGCGTGGCGCTCTGAAAGCCGCAGGTTTCCTGACCCGCGACAGCCGCGTTGTGGAACGTAAGAAATACGGTAAGCGCAAAGCACGTCGTTCGTTCCAGTTCTCGAAGCGTTAAACTTTGGGTCCCAAGATTTGAAAAAGGCCGCGCCAAGGGCGCGGCCTTTTTTTGCAAGCTCATGTCTATCGAAGCTGGGTATTATTGGCTTTTTAGTGGGTGCAGATGCAGGTGGCGGCGGATGCGCTTCAGTCCCAACGCAAATCCGGGCTGAGTTCTGGAGCGCCCCAGCGACCACCGGATTTTTCGACGCGTTCAAGGCGCCGCTTGCGCCGGTGTTTGTGAATCGCCCGATAAAGCTCTTTGCGCAGCCGATAGGGCCAAGGCCCTACATACGAGCGATCTCGGCGGGTTGGTGCGTCCACGCGTTTGGTTGTTTTCAGAAAGGCCGGCGTGTCCCGGCCCGGGTCACTAATTGCGCCCCATTCGGCTTGGACGGCCACGGCGGGTTCCAGCTGATAAATCGGCAGGTTATGCCCGCGTGCGCCGCGTTCGGCTGAGTCCGGGTCAAACAGATAATCATCAACTGTCCGATCGATCCGAGCCGCGTTCAGCAGATTTTTTGCAACAACGGGGTCCAGATAGTAGGCAGCGGCACTGGCCGCGATCGACAGCACGCGAGACAGTCCAAAACTGCCAACCGAAATGTCCGACGGGGCCAGGATCAAGGGAAAGTGCACCCCGTCCAGACGGATCAGTGCAGACGGTCTTTGGCTATTAAGAAGATCAAATACTGTCTTGAAATCATTCGAGAACAGAAGATCGTCTTCCAGTACGATACCCGGTTCGCCAGTTGTTGCTATTTTCTGCCAGCAATCCATGTGGCTGCGAAAGATTTCAATATCACTGGGTGGCAGAGACCAACGGTCACTGCTCCATTTTCCGGGCGTTACGTTGGACGGGGGTTCCCAATTGTCGGATTTGATATCGACGCAAAGCGCGCGCTCCACCTGTGCGTCCGGTAACAGCCGATGCAGTTCCGACAACATATAATCGCGGCGATCGACCGCACGATCCAAATTGATGAGAAAAAGTTTCATAACCCTGCCGAAAACGGAGCTCGCTTGTGCGCTGTTAACACCTGCCAAGCCATCCCGCAACGGCGGCTGCCTTTTTATTGCCAGAGCAAAATACCCAAAAGGTTTAACAAAAGGGCGTCTTTGATTTAGAGTTAACGACTAATTGCAGTGAAACTTGCGGAACGGTGCCATGAGTCAAACGATTTATGAAAAATACGGTGGTTTCAAAACCATCAGCCGGATCGTGATGACCTTTTATGAAATGGCTTTGGATTCCGACCAGATTGGAGACTATTTCGCGGATATCGACATGCCGAGGCTGATGGATCATCAGACCAAATTCATATCATCTTTGGTCGGCGGTCCTGCCTCGTTTAGCGACGAGAGGATTGAAGCGGTTCATCGAAATCTCAATATCAGCCACACTGATTTCGATGAGATGGCCAACTTGTTTGCTAATGCCTTGGCCGAACATGGCATGTCGGAAGAGGACATCGGTACGGCCTTGGCCGCCATCGAAGGAAAACGGTCCATTATCGTCGTACGAGATGCGGCATGAGTATTGCCGCCATCAACGAGCATCTGTTGCGTGCAATCGGTGTCGGAATTGCAGTGGTCCGTGTCTCGGATCTGACATTCGTTTTTCAGAACGAACCGTTTGCCGAATGGTTCGGTTCGCCGGATGCCGGAGCCCGTCTGACCGACGTGCTGCAGGGGCTGGACCCGGAGGAGCTGGACAATGTACGCAACAACGGTCTGCGCTATACGGTCGAGCTGCAGATCAAACCCAAGCGGCGCACGCTGGTTTTTGCGATTGCTATTTCACTGGCCAATTCCTTGGACGAAAAAATTCTTGTCGTCGAATGCCAGAATATTACCCGCATCCGTGAATTGGAAAGCATGATCGACAGCTACTCGACCATGGTCGAGCGCAACACGCGTGAGCTTGAGCGCGAAAAGGAAAGGGTGGAGCGGCTGCTTTTGAACCTCATGCCCAGATCGGTTTATGAGGAATTCAAGACGTTTGGCGTCGTTACTCCGCAGTTGTTTGAGAGCGTCTCGGTCGTGATGCTGGACTTTGTTGATTTCACCGATTTCGCGGCGAAGACCGATCCGACGATCACGCTGGGGGAATTGAACGACATTTTTACTGCCTTTGACCGGATCGTCGAACAGTTCGGATGCGAGCGGATCAAAACCATCGGTGACGCCTATCTGGCGGTGTCCGGCATGCCTGACCCGACCCCTGACCATGCAACCGCCGTCGCGCATTGCGCGACGCGGTTTCTGAGATATCTGGAACGGCGGAATGAAAGCCATCCGCATAAATGGCGTGCACGGATCGGCCTAGGAACGGGGGCCGCCGTCGGTTCGGTCGTCGGTATCCAGAAATACGTCTATGACGTGTTCGGCCCGGCAGTGAACATGGCTTCGCGGCTTCAGGTTTTTGCCCATCCGATGAAGATCGTGGCGCCGGAGGAAATGAAATTCGCGCTGATTGACGAGTTCCAGGTGTCTGACTTGGGGCCTGCGGAAATCAAGGGCATGGGAACCATTGACCTTATCAACGTGAGTTCGCCGCTGCGCCAGCCTCATCCCAGCCCGAGGTTCTGAATATGCCGGCCAAATTGGCTAGCCATCCGGCGCAATCAGTCCAAGCCCGCGTAAATAGATGCCGATCCCCGATTCCAACAGATCCTCGGGCGGGAAGGGGGATGCGGTGCCGGTGTTGCGGGCATAAAGCTCGACCACACCATGGCTCATAGCCCAGATATGGGCGCTGAACATGGAGGCGGGGGGGCGTTTTTCCGGCGGGATGTGTTGCGACAGATCGGCTGCCGCCGTTTCCAGAACGGTCTTGGCGCGGTTCGCGGCCGCGGCAAGTTGCGGTGTCCGGTTCAAAGAAATTCCGCTTTCGAACATTGAAATGTAGTGCCCCGGATGCTTTCGGGCAAAGGCCAGATACGCGCGCCCCGTCGCCTCGAACGCGGCCAAGGCCGAAGGCTGGCCCTTGTCATAGGCGTATTGCATCAGGTCGGCGAACATCTCGAACCCCTGTCGCGCAGCTTCGGCAATCAGATCTTCGCGTCCTTCGAAATGGCGATAGACCGCCGCCGGGGTTACGCCCGCAGTCTTGGCCGCTTCGGACAAGGTAAATCCGGTCGGCCCCTTTTCCTCGATCAGCTTGAGTGCGGCGTCGATCAAAGCCTGTTTGAGATTCCCATGATGATAGCCGCGTTTAGACATCCCAGATTTCCGGGCCTCCGCAGATTTTCAGATCGACCTGACCAATGGCCTTTTCATCCTTTTCGTCATAATCGACCGCATTCAGAACGGTTCGGATCGCAGCCAGCCGAGCCCGCTTTTTATCGTCGGAACGCACGATGATCCACGGGCTGACATCCGAATGGCTGCGGGTCAAGGTTTCCGAAATCGCATTGGAATATGCATCCCATTTTCCCAATCCCCTGACGTCGATGGGACTCAGTTTCCAGTGTTTCAGCGGGTCGTTTTCCCGCGCCAGAAATCGTCGCAGTTGTTCGGCGCGACCGACATTGAGCCAGAATTTGAACAGTTGGATGCCGTCGTTCACCAGCCCCTGCTCCAGCGGTGTGACCTGTCGGAAAAAGCGTTCACGCTCGGCTTCCTCGCAAAAGCCGAAGACATGCTCCACAACGCCACGGTTGTACCAGCTGCGGTCAAAGAACACGATCTCGCCGGCGGATGGCAGGTGATGAATGTAGCGTTGAAAATACCATTGAGTGCGTTCGGCGTCGGATGGTTTCGACAGCGCGACGACGCGGGCGCCACGATGATTCAGGTTTTCGCGAAAGCGCTTGATGGTGCCGCCCTTGCCAGCGGCGTCGCGCCCTTCAAAAATGATGGCGATCCGCTTTCCAGTTTCCTTGACCCAGGATTGCAGCTTTACCAGCTCGATCTGAAGGTACTCCATTTCCCGGTCGTAATCCTTGCCTTTCATCGGCTCGCGATGAGGGTAGGTGGGCGACAGAACTTCTTTCTTCTCGACCCCGCTGATGGCTGCTCGGATATCATCAGGTGCTTCGTTCTGAAAATATGCGGTTATCGCGTCGCTTTTTGGTTTGGCCATTCGGTGCCTCCCAATGAATTCCGTATCTTACTATGGAATGTGAATCCGATTAACGCAAACCCGCGCGTTCCGCCACACGGTTGATGGCTGCGACGACTTCAGGAACAGAGACAACTTGCGGCATGTGCCCCATATCCTCAACGATGGTCAGGTTGGCGCCCGGAATCTGGCGGGCAAGTAAATCGGAATGAAGATCAACCTCGACAGTGTCGTCTGCGCTTCCGTGAATGATTTCGGTCGGTACACTGATATTCTCATAGCGCGGGTACAGCGCGTGAAGCTCGTCCAGAAGATTGGCCCGTTGCCGGGCATTGGCCCGCATGGATTCGCGGCGCAGGGTAAGGCCGGGGCCGAAATGGCTCGTATAACCTTCCGGCACAACCTGCGGGGCAAATACAGTGTCGAGTGTGCTGTCGATAAAGGCATCGGGCACGAAGGCCGTGATCAGCGGCGGCAACAGTCTGGAACCCACCGGGTGAGATGCGATGCGATTGTAGAGATCCAGAGGGGTCGACCAGGGATTCGAAGCCGCAGCGACCGGAACGAGTGCGGCAATGTTGTTCGGGTGTTCGACGGCCCAGGCCAGAGCCACTGCGCCGCCATAGCTCTGACCCACCACGATGGGCCGTTCCGCACCTAGCTGTGCGGCGGCTTTCTGCAGGATGTCGGCCTGTTCAAAAATGGTTTCGCCATCCGGGTTGAAGGTCTCGGAATAACCCAGCCCCGGACGGTCAAAGACGATCACCCGATAGGTTTCGGCCAGTGCCGGAGCCAGCGCAAAGGTCATGTCGCGCGTATTGCCGGACGAGCCGTGGATCAGCACAACATCCGGGCCATGTCCCATGACGACCGCATGAACCTGCACGCCGTTCACAGTCACGAATTGGCCTTCGGGAGGAAATTCCGCTTCGGCGCGTGCCTCAAGCTGTTCCGCGCGCCATGTTGTCAGCGCCGCCAGACCCGCAGTTGCAAGTCCGATGGATATCAACAGTTTAGCGGCCAATTTCATCCAGATCGAAGGGTGTTGTCTGATAAATTTCGTTGATCCAGTTACCATAAAGCAGATGCGCGTGGCTGCGCCAGCGGTTCTGCGGTGTGCAGGATGGATCATCGTCCGGGTAATAGTTGATCGGGACGTTGATCGGTGTCCCGTTTGACACGTCACGATCAAATTCCTGTTTCAGCGTGTCGCTGTCATACTCGAAATGATTGAAGATATAGAGCGCCCGATGCGCGGCATCTTCGACCAGGCAAGGCCCGACCTCGTCGCTGCCCAGCAAGGTGCGCAAGGCGGGGGCCGCGTCGATCTCGTTTTGCTTCATCTCAGTCCAGCGGCTGACGGGGATGACGAAATCATCGGAAAACCCGCGCAGAAATGGCGATGCCGGCGACAGGTTCACGTGACGAAAACACCCGAATGCCTTGGCGTCCAGCATGTGTTTTTTGACGCCATGGAAATGGTTGATCATGGCCATGCCGCCCCAGCACACACCAAATGTGGAATGCACGTTTGTCTGGGTCCAGTCGAAGACCTCACGCATTTCGTCCCAATAGGTGACATCGCCGAATTCCAGATGTTCGATGGGGGCGCCGGTGATGATCAAACCGTCGAATTTTTTGTCTCTGACCTCCTGAAACGGACGATAGAACTCCTCCATATGTTCGGCGGCGGTATTCCTGGTCTGATGTTCGGTCATGCGGATCAGGCTCAGCTCGATCTGGAGCGGCGTGGCCCCGATCAGACGCGCGAACTGGTTTTCGGTCTGGATCTTCTTTGGCATGAGATTCAGCAAACCGATGTGAAGGGGCCGGATATCCTGCCGCATTGCCTGATCCTCGGACATGACCATAACGCCCTCTTTGGTCAGGACGTCATAGGCGGGCAGGTCGGATGGGATCTTGATGGGCATTGGCGTGGTCTTTTACGTTGCGAATGAATTCAGGTAATTAGACATCCCGGGCACGGGTCTCAAGGGTGTGTTCGATCAATTCGTCGAAATCACCGGCATCGCGTATCGCCGCGATATCGTCGGCGCTGATGGCGACGCCCCAGTTCCTTGCCATGGCTTCGTATCGGGGTTGGCGATGCGCAAGAGCCTGGGCATAGGTCCAGCGGATGAACGCATCAGGATCAACATCGCCGGCGGCGCAGGCATTCCGGGTCAGGTATTCATTCCAGACCCGATTCAGAAATTCGGGCTGATAGGACATCGGTTTTGGCGCTTTGTCGAAGCGGCGGATCAGATTTTCGGTATGTGCTTCATCCCCCTTGATCCAGATCATCAGAGTGTGGCGCGACAGTTCGGAAAGGACCTGGTCCCTGGGGTCTTCGGGATCGACCCATTCACAGATTGAGCCACCGGTGTCGCAGATGAAATGTGGATAGCCATAAAGCCGTTGCGCCCGGTCTATGAAATACTCGGTATCGAGCAGCGCGTGGATTTCGGCCAGGCGGAACTGTTCTTGCCGGCGCCGGTATTCAGTGATCTCCAGGCCACCACGGGCAGGATCGCCGGGCTTGCCGAGATAGGCCGCAACAGGGGTCAGATTTTCGAACGAAATGTTCGATCCGATATAGATTGAATCCGACAGCAGCAAGTCGCGCAGGAAGGGAACCTTCATCGCTTCGGCTTTGGCGTTGTCGGTAATGTATTCGCCCATGTACCTGGTGCCGATGCGGTAGTCGATGGAATAGTGAAACCACTGCCCCTGGTCGCGCAGGATGTTCGAAACATAGGTTTTGCCCAGCCCCGACATGCCAAAAAACAGCACCTTCTTCCGTGGCGCCTGACGCCAGTCCTTTGCCGAGCCGTAGATCATGCCCCACCTTCCTTTTGCGTCCTTGCTAATTCGGGGGGCAGGCGGCGTCAATCGGGACCGCGCCCGGACCGGTTGAGAATGATCAATCCGAGCCCCAGCAAGACAAACCCGGCAAACGCCTGAGAAGGCAGGGTTTCGTTGCGCAGCCAGGCTCCAAGCACGATCGCGACTGGGGGGATGATGAGCGTCACAAGCATCAGATTGCCGCTGCCTGCCATCGCCAGGACGCGGTAGTACAGCAGATACGCCCCGGCGGTAGCAACCAACGAATAATAACCGATCGCGACCCACGTTACCGGTTCCAGATTGAAGGCAGGAACTCCGTCGACCATCAGTGTTATCGGCAGCAGGATTACCGTTGAACCGCTTAGCATTCCGGCGGCAGCAACTTGCGGAGGCAGATGCGACAGCTTGATACGGGCCCATGCCCCGGCGCAGGCATATGAAAACGCGCCTGCAAGAATCGCCAGTTGCGCTGTGCTGCGCAAATCGAAACCCGTGAAGTTTCGCAAGCCGATCGCGGTGGCGACGCCCAAAAAACCAAGGACCACACCAATCATGCGGTGGGCGGTCAATCTTTCATCCGGGAAAATGGCGGCAGCCACAAGCACGCCGAAAATGGCCGTGGCGGCGTTCAGAATCGAAGTAAGACCGCTTTCGATATAGAGTTGCCCCCAGGCCATCAGGCCAAATGGAATGGCGTTGTTGAGAAGACCCATTACCAGAAAGGCCGCCCAAATTCCCGGCGTGCGGGGCAGGTGCAGGCGCGACCGAAATACGACGAACCACAGAAGGCACATGGCCCAGAAGGTACGATGAAGAACCGAGGTCAGAACAGGAACTTCATCCAGGGCGACCCGGATGGAAACAAAGGAAGCGCCCCAGATCACGCCCAGTAGGATCAGTTCAGCCCAGGCCCGCGGAGAAATGGATTTCTGTTGCATCATGGATGTGTAGTGCCGCAAGACCGGGGGGTGGTGCGACCCGGATATTGCGCATAGAAAACGCCCCGCAGTTCAGGCGGGGCGTTCTGGATGTTATGGAACAGTCACTAGTTCAGAGCATAAGTGATCTGGAAGCCCACACTCCAAGCGCTGTTTCCGGTGAAATCGGCTCTTAGACCCGGGCCAGCGCCACTGGCTGTCGCATCGCCAATATCGGTATAGCGGACCCCACCCGAAATTTTTGCGTTTTCAATCGTATAGGTGCCGCCCAGCCCAATGCTCCAAAAGCCATCAGTTGGTCCCAGATTCGAAACAATTGACCCATTGGCTGGTTCATAGCCCAAGGTTACCGCACCTGAGAATTCATCAGTAAACTGATAACCCAGACCAAGAGAATAGGTGATGGTTGCATCTTCGTAGTCAACAAGGTTGGAAGTCGGAGGATAGTTTGGCGGGTCATATACCAGTTGTGGCCAATCCACCCAGCGAACTGTCCCGAACAACAAAGTACGCGGCGCGACGCCAGTCTGGAAGTCGAGATTGATTGATTGCGGCAACTCGACCTGACTGGATGTGTCGAAGGTTGCAACGGTGCCTGGTGGAACAAGCGGCGGGGGCGGGTTCAAAGACTCGGTTTGAGACAGATCGTGCGAAACCTTTGAATTGTAGGTCAGCGCGACCCGTGCCGCAATGTCCGGCCTTTCCCATGCGATACCGACGATGTACCCCAAATCGGTGCTCGCATCGGTATCGACCTGATAGCCGGCAGCAATAGGGACAGCCACGGACGCTTTTACACGTTGCGCGCGCAGCCCGCCGATCGCGCTAAGCCCGTTGTCGAACTTGTAACGCAGTAACGCGGTAATTGCATCGACATCGGCTTTGGCCCGAAGAACGTCGCTTCGTCCGCCGGGAACCGGGTTGATCGAAAGCGGGTAAGTCGCAGCATAGTCGATATCGGCCCCAAATGGCTCATCGTATATGATGGCGAGATCCAAATTCTCGGTGATTGCCGCTTTGTAGGCAAGGTGAGGCGTAATGAAGCTGTTCGCCACGTTGCCGGAATCAACGGGCTGACCGGTCGTCAGACTGGGCATGGTGCCACTTACATCCGGTGATGTATAACCCAGCCTAAATTGTACGACATCGCCACTTTCAAAAAGGATATTGATACCCTGACCTGATCGGTCAATTCCGCCTGCAAAACCTGCCGTTGCTCCCACTCCCAACGCCAGTGCACTTGTTAGTGCGATCTTCATTCCTGCCTCCCTGTTGTACCAAATCGCGATCTGAACTCGCTTTCCAGTGATCTTCACGCCCAATTTCGTCCGATTATGGACCCGTAAGCTATTCGTCGTTGATTTGAGCGGTCAATTGCTGACGGCGCGTTAAGATTTTGTCACCTTTTGAAAAGTGTTGCCCCACTGCCACGGCTTTCCTGCCAGATGTTCATGTAATTCGCGCCCAGGATCAGGACCGATCCGGCCAGGACCCAGATATCAAGCTGTTCGCCGTAAAGAAGCATTCCAATGACGGCAATGGTCGGAAGCCGCACGAAATCAATCGGCACTACGACTGTTGCCGGAGCTATGGCCAGCGCATTGGTGATGCAGAAATGCGCCAGTAATCCGGCAAGGCCGACAAGGATCAGGAAAGGTGCAGACTGCAGGCTTGGCAAGGCAATTTCCCCATCCGCTCCGGATGCCGCAAACCCAAGAAACAATTGCATAACGGTCAACCAGAACATGATGCAGCCGATGCTGGCAATACCGGTCAGCTTTTTCGTTGTTATCGTGGTCAGCGCAAAGAACACCGCTGACAGACCGGCGGTCAGAACGCCGAGGCTTAGTGGAGTTGCACCGGGACGCGCGACGATCAGTATTCCGACAAAACCGATCATGGCGGCGGCGGCACGGCTGGGTGTCAGCCGTTCGCCCAACAGAAAAGGCGACAAGACGATCACCCACAATGGCTGAGTGAACTCCAGCGCGAATACCTGGGCCAGTGGAGTCGCGGTGACGGCGTAGAACCACAGGTTTTGCCCGGTGAAATGAACGGTGTTGCGAATCACGTGCAACCCAAACCGGCGGGTCGAGACCTGTGACCAGTTCCGGGTGACGGTGAGAGCAATTGAAACGATCAGAACACCCACAAGGCTTCGATACATCATGATTTCGAAAGTATCGTGGGCAACGCTCAATTCGCGACCGGCAATCGCCATCGATGAGAAAGAGGCGATTGCCCCGGTCATCCACAGGGCCGCCTTGCCTATCTGAACACCGTCTTGCTGCACGTCACTCTCCCGGCTGACACGAGGGACCGGAACCGGCAACAAGGTCAAGAAATAATCGGCGAGGGCTTTGCCTGAGCCAAAAAAAATGCCGGGCGATTGCCCGGCATCCTCGGTTCATTCCCACTCGATGGTCCCCGGCGGTTTCGAGGTGATATCATAGGTGCAGCGGTTGATGCCCTTGACCTCGTTGATGATCCTCGTGGCGGTTTCGCCCAGGAATTCGTGACTGAACGGATAGTAGTCCGCGGTCATGCCGTCGACCGAGGTTACCGCCCGCAACGCGCAGGCATAGTCATAGGTCCGCCCATCGCCCATCACACCGACGGTACGAACGGGCAGGATCGCCACGAAGGCCTGCCAGATTTCATCGTAAAGGCCGTGCTTGCGGATCTGATCGATATAAACGGCATCCGCTTCGCGCAGGATTTCCAGTTTCTCGTGGGTAATCTCGCCGGGGCAGCGGATGGCAAGGCCCGGTCCGGGGAAGGGGTGGCGGCCAATAAAGCTTTGCGGCAGCCCCAGTTCGCGGCCCAACGCGCGAACCTCGTCCTTGAACAACTCTCGCAGGGGTTCGACCAGCTTCAGCCCCATCTTTTCGGGAAGCCCGCCTACATTGTGGTGCGACTTGATGGTGACCGAGGGGCCACCGCTGAACGAGACCGATTCTATCACGTCCGGATAAAGCGTTCCCTGAGCAAGAAATTCGGCGCCTTCAATAGTGTCGGCGTGTTTTTGGAACACGTCGATGAACAGCTTTCCGATAATCTTGCGTTTGGTTTCCGGGTCGCTCTGGCCCTCGAGCTCTCCAAGGAACAACTCGGATTCATCGGCATGGATCAACTGGATGTTGTAGTTGTCCCTGAACATTGAAACGACTTCCTGCGCTTCGTTCTTGCGCAGAAGTCCGTGGTCGACAAAGACGCAGGTCAGCTGGTCACCGATCGCCTCGTGGATCAGAATCGCCGCGACCGAGGAATCAACCCCGCCGGACAGGCCACAGATGACCTTCTTGTCACCCACCTGTTGGCGAATTTCCTCGATGGCTTGCTCGCGATAGGCTCCCATCGTCCAGTCGCCTGTGAATCCCGCCAACTTTACAAAATTTTCGTAGAGCTTGGCACCCTTGGGCGTGTGATGGACCTCGGGGTGGAACTGCACGGCGTAGAATTGACGGTCCGTATCCGCAGTGATTGCGTAAGGCGCGTTGGGTGAGGTGCCAAACACTTCGAAACCCGGCGCCAACTGGCTGACATGGTCCCCGTGGCTCATCCAGACCTGTTCGTCACCATTGGCGAACCAGCCATCCAGAATATCAAGTGATTGGCCCGGCGTTACAAAGGCGCGCCCAAATTCGGCAGTGCCGCCACCGCCCGAGATCTTGCCGCCTTCGACCTTGCCGCCCAATTGCTGCATCATCACCTGCTGACCATAGCAGATGCCGAGGATCGGCACGCCGTAGTCAAAGATCCCTTGCGGCGCGCGTGGCGAACCCTCGCGGGTCACGCTGTCCGGCCCGCCCGAGAATATCACGGCTTTGGGCGCCATTTCGCGAACAAAGTCCATTGTGACATTCTGATAGGGGTGGATTTCGCAATAGACGTTCAGCTCGCGCAAACGGCGTGCGATCAGCTGGGTCACCTGGCTGCCGAAGTCGATGATCAGAAGGCGGTCGTGGGTGTCTTGGGTCATGACTGGCTCTTAGGTTGCGCGGCGGTTATGTGCAAGCGCTATGAAGGTGTTTTTCGCCCAGAAGCAAAGGGAGATCCGATCCATGACAGCCATTCGTTTCATGAACGCCACGCAGGAGGATGTCGCGGCGATTACCGACTGCATTGCGGCTGCCTATGCAGAAGCCCGCGAAACTCTGGCCGATCTGCCTGATGTAACGTCCGGTATCGCGCAGGAGATTTCGGACAACCGCGTGGTTCTGGCTTGGTTGGGTGACTTGATGGCCGGTGTGATAGTGTTTGCGCAGAAAGGCGGCGCGACAAAGATCATCAATCTGGCGGTGTCGCCGGATGCGCAGGGGCAGGGGGTTGCCGGAAGATTGCTGGAGCTTGCCGAGGCCGAGGCGCGGGACAGCGGTTGCACCACTATGGAATTGCGCACCCATCGCCAGATGCAGAACACGCGCGCGATTTATACCCATTTGGGCTGGGTCGAATCTGAAGTCTCTGGGAATTCGGTGGCGATGGTCAAAGCACTTTGAGTTCGCTCTTACCCCATAGACTCTGATATTGCGCTGCCGCGGTGAGTTGCACGGGTAGCGTCTGCGCTGTAGCTCCAGAACGCGACAATGGACCAGCGGTAAGGGTGGTGCCTCAGGAGAGGCGAAGGAAACCGACAGCGCAACACCCAAAGTAACGACGCCCAATTTGTCGTCGTGTCCAACCGCGTACCCCATATGGTGCTGCGGTAAACTTCGCCACGGTACAGATGTGCGACAGCACCAATTTCGACGGCCTCAAGGGTTTTTTGTTCAACCTCGTACAGCGGGGTCGCCTGATCTTTGGTCGTCATTGTGTTATCATGCCCGGACAAGACTGAGCGGTCAAAGTTCTGGAGATGTCTTATGCATGTCGCTTTTCCCCCCAGAGCGCCGTAAATCATATGCTGGTACCCTGAGCGGTCCTGTAACAAATTTGTCAATCTAACCAACCAAACGGGAAATTCTCATGTCAGAGGCAACCTCCCGGCGCAGGGCAAGAGGTGGCGGTGGCGCCGCCCGCCGGGCCGAACGCACCGCAGTCCGTATCGACACCGCGAAATATATCGAGCGCAACATTCCGAACTTCGAGGTTCTGAACGAGGAAGCGCTGGAAATCATCGAACATAACGCGGAAACGATCCTCGAAGAGGTCGGGGTTAATTTTATCGACAACCCGGCAGCCCTTGAGCTGTGGCGCCAAGCCGGCGCCGATGTCGATGGCGAGCGGGTCCGAATTCCGCGTGGTCTGGCGCGCAAGCTTTGTGCGACGGCGCCTGCCGAGTTCACTCAGCATGCCCGCAATACCGAAAAATCGGTGGTAATCGGGGGTCGCAATCTGGTTCTTGCGCCGGTTTACGGCCCGCCCTTCGTGCGCGATGCGCAAGGTGGCCGCCGCTATGCGACGATGGACGATTTCAACAAGTTTGTGAAACTGGCCTATATGTCCAAATGGCTGCACCATTCGGGCGGCACGGTGTGTGAACCGACCGATATTCCAGTGAACAAGCGTCATCTGGATATGCTGATGGCGCATATGACGCTGAGTGACAAACCCTTCATGGGCTCTGTCACCGATCCCAGCCGGGCGCAGGATTCGGTCGAGATGTGCGAGATTCTGTTCGGCAAGGACTTCGTGCAGCAAAACACCGTGATGACTTCGCTGACCAACATCAACTCGCCGATGACATTCGACGATGTGATGATGGGATCGCTCGAGGTTTATGCCAGAAACAATCAGGCCTGTATCGTGTCGCCCTTTATCGTTGGCGGTGCCATGGCACCGGTTTCGGTGGCCGGGACACTGACCCAGGTTCTGGCAGAAGTGATGACCGGGATCGCCTATTCCCAGCTGGTGCGCGCCGGAGCGCCGGTGATTTTTGGCGCTTTTGTGACGTCGATCGATATGAATTCCGGGGCGCCGACCTTTGGGACGCCCGAAGCGGCGCATATCACATATGGCGCGGGCCAGTTGGCGCGTCGCCTTGGCGTTCCTTTCCGCTCTGCCGGATCGTTCTGCGGCTCGAAACTGCCGGATGCGCAAGCGGCCTATGAAACGGCCAATTCGCTCAACATGGGTCTTTTGTCGGGCGTGAATTTCATGTTGCATGCCTGCGGCTGGCTCGAAGGTGGACTGGTCGCCGATTTCGAGAAATTCGTCATGGATGCAGATCAGTTGGGCGTTTTGCACGGTTTGGCCAAAGGTGTCGCCTATGACCAGAACGCACAAGCCATGGACGCCATCCGCGAAGTTGGCCCGGGCGGGCACTACCTGGGCTGCGCGCACACGCAGGCGAACTTCAAGGATGCTTTCTGGAAGACCGAGCTGCTGGACTATAAACCATACGAAACCTGGGAAGACGAAGGCGCCCGCGACACGCGTGTTCTGGCATCTCAGCGGGTCGAAAAGTTGTTGACCAATTACCAGCAACCTCAGATGGACCCGGCAGTTTACGAGGCGTTGACCGCTTATGTGGCGGAAAAGAAAGCGTCGATGCCCGACGCTTTCATGTAATCATCAAATCTGGGGGGCGCGGCTGGCCTGATACAGTTGCGCCTCGCCCATGAGCGCGATTAACAGGTCCAGATGCCGGACCAGTGAATAGCCGGCATCGTGCGACCGTCGCTGCTCGTCAATTTCCCGCTCCATATCCATCAAGCGCATCAGCGCCGCACCCGAACCGGGTATTGCGCCATATCCCAGAAGCCTTTGCAGGTGTCGGTTCCGGTTGTAATCCTGTGCCCCGTGCCTTGCTGCGCGGATCAGCAATCGGGGGCGGCGAAGGTTCGACAAAATCGCGGTAATGTCCTGCATGCCGGCTCCATTTCGTGGTTGTTCCGCATTCAGTCATTGCACAACCTAAGCGAGTGTTGCGTCTTCTGGATCACAAGCGAGCGTTGGTTTCACCAGTGTTTATCATTTTAAACGAATTCTGCTCAGTACTGCCGCGCATTAACGAACAAGTAACAAAGTCAACTCTAGGTAGATTTTGTTAACCTTAAATCCGCGGGCATATTTGAGATTGAACCAACATCGATGAGGGCGCGAAATTATGGAAAACAGCACTGTTATCTCTGTTCCGGCTTGGGTTCCCGAAGGTGCGCAACGCTACCTTGCCCACACCGAAGCCGGGCGGTCGATCAGGGATTTGGCACGTTCGGCGGGTTGTCATGCCTCGACGATCCTGCGCCAAATTCGCAAGATCGAAATGCGGCGCGACGATCCATTGGTTGATGCGGCCCTGCAATCTCTGGCCGAAGAACACTTTCCGCCGCTCAAGACCTTCAGTCAGGATATCAAGGTTCGGCCGAACGCTTCTTTGCAGCTGAAATCAACTGCTTCCGACGAGGGTTCGAAAACCGATCGCTTCAATCTGGAAGCGGTACGGGTTTTGCGGCGTCTTTGCGAATCCGGTGCGGTGCTGGCCGTTGCCGAGGATATGGACAAGGCAGTCGTGGTTCGGGATGGAGGAGCAGGAGAGGCCACGCGAACTGCGGTGGTCGAATGCAAGATCGCGCAAGGCCTGGCGTTGCAAGACTGGATTTCCTGCGACAATCCGGGGCGTATCAGCCGGTACCAAATTACCGCTGCCGGGCGCAACGCATTGGGCCGTCTTCTGGCGAATGAAGAAAACCGTGCCCGGGTGCGCAACGATTGCGGCTTTGCCGAGATGCCCGCTCAGTTTTCCGGAAAAAGAGCTTCTGTTGACGAAAAATGTGACGACGGCCTTAACCAGGACGGACCCCGCCGGGTTCGGTATTCCGCTGTTGAAAGTCCGCTGGTTGCACTTGCCAGGCGCCGCGACCGGGAAGGCAAACCCTTTTTGAATGATACGCTCGTGCGCGCGGGGGAGCGATTGCGCGAAGATTTCGAGCTGGCGCAGATGGGGCCGAGTGTGACCCAGAACTGGGAAAGATTTCTGACGGCTGGATGCAGCGGCGATTTCACGGCCGGCGATACCGGACCGGGAGGATCGTCACGCGCGCGCGACAGGGTGGCGCACGCCCTTGCGGATCTCGGGCCAGGATTGAGCGATGTCGCGCTGCGGTGCTGTTGTTATCTTGAGGGGCTGGAGCTTGCGGAAAAGCGGATGGGCTGGTCGGCGCGCTCGGGGAAAATTGTACTGCGTATAGCCTTGCAGAGGTTGAAGCGGCACTATGATCGGCAGGCGGACAGTGATCAGTTGATTGGTTAATCGGCGCGGTTCGATCAGATTTCCCGGTGACCACATCCTGTGTTGGCAAATTGTGATAATTCAGTCTTGCGAGTAGGGCTCGCCTTGATAAGTATCAGTTATGTCCTTCACGCTCAGACAACTTCGGTATTTCAAGGCGCTGGCCGAAAAACGCAATTTCGGCCGTGCCGCGTCGGTTTGCCATATCTCCCAGCCTGCTTTGTCAGTTCAGATCAAGGCGCTGGAAGATCTGATGGGCGGCGCGCTGGTTGAACGGCAGGCGCGTGACGTCGTTTTGACGCCGTTGGGGCGGGATGTTCTGGCGCATGCCGTCGAAGTGTTGACGGCCGCCGACCGGCTTGACCGTCTGGCGCGGGATCAAAGCCGGGGATATCGCTCGCTTTCTCTGGGTCTGATACCGACCATGGCTCCGTATTTGTTGCCAGGGGTGTTGGCGTCTTTGCGCGCGCGCGATCTGTCACTGCGCGTAAAGATTCGCGAGGCCCGGACCGGGCAGTTGCTGGCGGCGTTGCGCTCGGGCGAGATCGATGCCGCAGTTCTCGCCCTGCCAACCGGTGAAAGCGGGTTCGTGGAAACGGCCCTTTTTGAAGACCGGTTTCTTTTGGCGGGATCTGCCGCGCGCCTTACGTCCTTGACCGTCGGGCCGGACATGCTGCGTCCGATCGATCTGAACACGGCACATCTGATGCTGCTTGAAGATGGTCATTGCCTGACCGATCAGGCGCTGGAGGTCTGCGGGCAGGATCGCCACAGCAGCGGGATCAATATGGGCGCGTCATCGCTCGGCACATTGACGAGGCTGGTTGCCGAAGGTTTCGGGCTGACGTTGATGCCGGAATTGTCGGTCCGTTCCGAATGCTCCGCCATTCCCGATTTGAAACTGGTCCGGTTCAACGAACCGGAACCGTCCCGCACCGTAGGGTTGATCCGAAGGGAAACCACCCGCGAGACAGAGTGGTTCGACAACCTGGCTCGGATCATCCGCGACGTCGGTCAGGATATCGTCGAAAAGACACGTGCAGCCTGACAAAAAAACCCGCGAAACACCGCGGGTTTTGTTTTTGTGCCGGTCTGGCGGATCAGGCGAAAGCTTCTTCTTTTGCCTCTGTCAGATGCCGCAGCAGCGTTTCCGGCGACGAAACGCCATAGGGGTCTTCTGGGCAGTTGTCCATCAAGCCCGGTTCTTCGAACCATGCCTCGACGACACCGTCTTTGACGATGGCCGCATAGCGCCAGGAACGCATACCAAATCCCAGATTGTCCTTGTCGACCAGCATGCCCATCTTGCGGGTGAACTCGCCGGAGCCGTCGGGGATCACCTTGACGTTTTCCAGATTCTGGTCCTGCGCCCATTTGTTCATGACAAAACTGTCGTTGACGGACAGGCAGTAAATTTCATCGATGCCGTTGGCACTGAACTCGTCAAAACCCTTCTCGAAACCCGGCAGCTGATAGGTCGAGCAAGTGGGGGTGAACGCGCCCGGCAGCGAGAACAGAATCACGCGCTTGCCTGCGAAATAGTCTGCGGTGGTCCTGTCTTCCCAACGGAACGGGTTCGGGCCTTCTACGGCGTCGTCGCGCACGCGGGTGTGGAAAGTCACGTCGGGCAGTTTTGCGCCTGCTTTCATGTTCTTGCTCCTTGCGAATTCACATTTTCGGAGCGGGCCTATGTCGATTCTCAAACCGCTTCAACACAAAAGTTCAATGCCACGCAAGCGGACGGAAATGCGCTCGCTTCCAACGAACTCAGCCGGACTGTATCGGGATTTCACTGCTGGGTTCCGGGATCAAACCCGCTGGGCCTGCGCCTCTTCGACAAGCTCATCGATTTCGTCAAAACCTTTTTCGCATCGCTTGTACGTATTCGAAACGACCTTGATCAGATTGTTCAGGGCCTGCCTTTCCTTTGGGTCTTTCAGGTCCTTGATTTGCTTGCGCATCTTTTTCGACGCGGCGGCGATTTCGTCATTCAGCCTTTCCAATGCAGTAAGTTCGGACTTGGCCATGGACAAAGATTTTTCCGCATTCTTTAGGTCCTTGCCAAGGTTCGCCTTTGCGGTCTTGCAATAATGCGTGATTTTGCGTTCCGCTGATGAAATTTTGCGTTCTGTCTTTTTGCGTTGGTCTTCCTGCATCGACTTGGGAAACTCTGGCGGCGAGGATTTTTTGACCGCATCCGCAACGATCTTGTCGACGGATGCCTTAATTTTCCGTGCATAGAAAACGACATGCACGGGCAGGCCGCTTGCCTGCTTGCCAGTTTTTTGCAGTTCGGGAAGGGCGGCCTTGACCGCCTTCATAGTAGTTTCAGTCTTGGCGGCATCACCGTCGGACTTACCGCTTTTCAGTTCCTTTTCAACTTTGGTGCATTGCTTTTTCAGCTTGGCATGCAGTGTGTCGGCGCGTTTGGTGTATTCGGTGAATTCATCAATGTTTTCATGATGCTTCTTGACGGCCTTGGTCCAATCTTCCAATGCCTTCTTGTAAGCACTCTCGTCCTTGAAATCATCCGCCTTTTTCCCGTCGTGCCCGCCTTTTCTGGCATCTTCTATGGCTTCGGAAATTTTGTCTTCCAATTTCCAGACCTGATCCAGCCAACTGGTGATGTCTTTCTTGAGTTTCTTTCCTTGCGCTGCGGATATCCCCTTGATCTCTTTTTCCAGGGTTTTGAATTCCTTGACCAACTTTTTTGCTTCGCCAGGCATTGCCGACCTCCGCTGAACGCTCCACACCACGTTTCAGTATCAGCCTGAGCCTTTGACTTGGCAAGCTTGGAGAAAGCGAACGTTGCGGGCTGTTCGGCCCCGCGCATAGCGGCCATGCGTCGCTGGCGTTACTTTCGGCGAAAGAATATGCTAGAGGGCGTGAAACCTGTCTCAATCAATAGGTAGCCGCCCGTGCGCGATCTGAAAATTCCCGAACAACGCCATCCTGAAAAAGCGCATCGCAAGGACAATGCGCAACCCAAAAAGCCCAGCTGGATTCGCGTCAGGGCGCCAGGTGGCAAAGGATATGCCGATACGCACAGGATCATGCGGGACAACAACCTCGTCACTGTTTGCGAAGAGGCGGGGTGCCCCAATGTGGGCGAGTGCTGGTCGCAGGGTCATGCCACCATGATGATCATGGGCGAGATCTGTACGCGGGGCTGTACCTTTTGCAACATCGCCACGGGCCGCCCCGATGCGCTGGACACGTTTGAGCCGGGCCGCGTCGCGCATGCGGTCGAGAAACTTGGCCTGAACCATGTGGTCATCACCTCGGTCGACCGGGACGATCTCGACGATGGAGGGGCTGAACATTTCGCCCAGACGATCCGTGCGGTTCGGCACCGCTCACCCAAGACCACCATTGAAATTCTGACACCGGATTTCCTGAAATGCGATCCGTCCGTGCTGGAGGTCGTGGTCGAGGCGAAACCGGACGTATTCAATCACAATCTGGAAACCGTTCCCGGCCTGTACCCCGAGGTTCGCCCGGGCGCGCGGTATTTCCATTCGCTACGCCTGTTGCAGAAGGTCAAGGAACTGGACCCGGCAATGTTCACCAAATCCGGCATCATGGTTGGGTTGGGTGAAACCGAACAGCAGGTGCGGCAGGTCATGGATGATATGCGCGCAGCCGACATCGATTTCCTGACCATCGGTCAATACCTGCAGCCCACGCCGAAACATCACGGCGTTGACCGTTTCGTGACGCCCGAGGAATTCGCGGCCTATGAAAAGGCGGCCTTTGGCAAGGGATTCCTGATGGTGTCCGCCACGCCGCTGACCCGGTCTTCGTACCATGCCGGCGATGATTTTGCCCGGCTGCGCGAGGCGCGGATGGAAAAGCTCGACCAGGCATGACGCCTGCGACGCTGGCCCGGCTTACGGCAATCCGGCATGAATTGCACCAGCACCCCGAGATATCGGGCGCAGAGGTGCAAACCGCTGCGCGCATTGCCGAGTTGTTGCAGGGATTTGCCCCGGACAAGATCATCACCGGGATCGGGGGGCATGGTGTTGCCGCCCTCTTCGACAGTGAGATAGAAGGACCAAGCGTCGGGATTCGTTGCGAGTTGGATGCGCTCCCGATCGAGGAACTTTCCGGCGCCGCCTATTCGTCAAAACACCCCGGCAAAGGGCACTTATGTGGCCATGACGGCCACATGACCATGGTTCTTGGCGTGGCCGAAGCGCTTGCAGCAGAACGCCCGAAACGCGGTCGCGTTGTATTGATTTTTCAGCCGGCCGAGGAAACCGGGAAGGGCGCAATTGCGTTTCGCGGTGATCCCAGGTTTGTACAATTTGAACCAGACTATGTTTTTTCCCTGCACAATTTGCCCAGTTTGGAGCTCGAGGCTGTCGAACTTTGTACAAGCGCGACGAACTGTGCCTCGCGTGGAATGCGCGTCGTTCTGACCGGAAAGACCTCTCACGCGGCCGCGCCGCAGGATGGAATCTCTCCCGCCGACGCAATGGTACAACTGATGCCAGCGCTTTCCGGATTGGGGAAGGGCGGCGAGCTGAACGATGACTATGCCCTCACGACGTTGACTCACGCGGAACTTGGAGAAAGGACATTTGGTGTTGCGCCCGGACGGGGAGAGATCTGGGTCACGCTCCGCACCGTATCGGACGCCCGCATGGAGCGCTTGGTTGCCGACGCGGAGGCCCTTGTTCACCGTGCGGCACAGGCGGCTCGCTTGGGCGTTGACATCACCTATGACGATGTGTTCGACGCGTGCGTAAACCACTGGGAAGCCGTGGAAATTCTTGAGAGCGCATGCCATTCGGAAAGCGTTTCCGTGAATCTGACAAGCTTGCCACAGCGGTTTTCCGAAGACTTCGGTCAATTCGGAAAAGGCGCGAGGTCGGCGATGTTCTGGTTGGGGGCGGGGCGGGATCATCCGCAACTGCATAATCCCGACTATGACTTCCCCGATCAGCTCATACCGGTGGGTACGGGAATCTTTCTGGCCGCCATCCGCGAAGTCCTGGGTTAGGCCCGCATCAAGGCCGCAACCGGAGCGATCCGGTTCGCGCCCAGTCGGGCCACCAGCCAAAGTATTCGATACCAGCGATAATCAGGCACACGAGGATGACTCCGAATACCAGCTTGACCCGCTTGTCGGATGGTGGGCGGCGGGCCCATTTGGCCATGCGCAGAAAGTGAAGGATATTCATCGCCTCAACCCGGCTCAGGCTGGTTCCTGAACAAACCTTACCTTACCGATAAACGGCAGGTTCCGGTTGCGCTGTGCATAGTCGATGCCATAACCCACGACAAATTCATCGGGAATTTCGAAACCAACCCAGTCTGATCGGAAATCCACCTCGCGGCGGCTCGGCTTGTCGAGAAGCGCGATGGATTTCAGGCGTTTGGGACTGCGACTGATCAACAGGTTCGTGACGTGGTTCAATGTGTGTCCGGTATCGACGATATCCTCGACAACCAGAACATCGCGCCCTTCAATTGCGGCGCGCAAGTCTTTGAGAATACGTACTTCCCGGCTGCTCTCCATCGAGTCGCCATAGGAGGATGCCTCGAGAAAATCCACCTCGATCGGAAGCTCCAGTTCGCGCACTAGATCGGCGATGAAAACGAAACTGCCACGCAGAAGCCCGACGACGACCAGCTTGTCCGTGTCGTTGAACTCGGCGGAAATCTCCCGGCACAAATCTTCGATTCTGGCTGCAATGGTCTTGGCCGAGATCATTTCATCTATCACATAGGCGCGCTGGCTCATGTCATCCCCCTTGATCTTTCGGGCGCAACATACGACATGACGCGCCATTGTCACCAAGTAAAACCGGAACTGATGCCTATACACTCGGAAACCCGTCACCTGCCTTACACCGCTCAGCAGATGTACGATCTGGTCGCCGATGTGGGCAGGTATCCTCAATTCCTGCCGTGGTGCGCGGCGGCCCGCATCCGGCGGACCTATGCGTTGGGCGAGGCGGAAGTGATGGAGGCGGATCTGGTCATCTCGTTCAAGGTGTTCCGCGAACGTTTCGGCAGCCGGGTGACGCTGTTTCCCGGGCCGAAGAAGATCGATACGGAATACCTTGACGGTCCCTTTCGCTACTTGAAATCCGACTGGTCCTTTGAGGATGCGCCCGATGGTGGCTGTAACGTTTCCTTCCACGTGGATTTCGAATTCAAGAACGCAGTCCTTCAGGGCATCATAGGTGTGGTGTTCAATGAAGCGATGCACCGAATTGTCAAAGCCTTTGAAAAGCGCGCGGTCGAGCTCTACGGCTAAGGCTTTACCCGGGCCATCGCGGCGCTAGACTGCGCCTCATGACTGATTTTACCTCTGAACTGGCCGCATTCGTCGTTGGCCCGGTCTCGGCAGGCGCCCAAGCCCGCATCGTAACCTCGCTGTCGGCGCTGGATTGGCTGGCGGTCGGGCGTGCCGGCGCGAACGAGCCCGTATCCCGGATCGTTAGGGACATGGTGCTGGACGAGGGCGGCACGCCACAGGCCAGGGTCTTTGGGCAGGGCGCGGCCCCGATGCGCGGTGCTGCCCTGGTCAATGGCACCGTTTCCCATGCGCTCGACTATGACGACACCCATTTTGCTCATATCGGTCATCCGTCGGTTGCGGTGTTTCCGGCAGCTCTGGCGATGGCCGAATGGAGCGACCGGATGCTTGTGGAACTGTTGGAATCCGCCCTGGTCGGAATGGAGCTTTCCATACGTGTCGGGCTTTGGCTTGGGCGCGGGCACTATCAGACCGGATTTCACCAGACAGCTACGGCCGGGGCCTTTGGCGCCGCTGCCGCTGCCAGCCGGCTGGCGGGGCTGAATGCGGGGCAGGTCGAACGTGTGCTGGGCCTGACCGCAACGCGTGCGGCGGGTCTCAAGGCGCAGTTCGGAACCATGGGCAAGCCGTACAATGCAGGCATTGCCGCCGCGAGCGGCGTTGAGGCGGTTCTTCTGGTACAGCGCGGGTTCGAGCCCAACGCAGGGTCGCTGGAAGGCCCGTACGGGTTTTGCGCGACCCATCACGGCGGCGGTGATACCGGATCCGCGTTGAACGGCCTGGGGAATGAGTGGCTTTTCGAAACCGTCAGCCACAAGTTTCATGCCTGCTGTCACGGATTGCACGCAGCGTTGGAGGCCGGGCTGAAACTGGATATCGCGGAACCCGAAGTGGCCGAGATCACAGTGCAAACACATCCCAGATGGATGAGTGTATGCAATCAATTGGCGCCAAGCACGGGTTTGGGGGCAAAATTCTCCTATCACACGGTGATTGCGATGCAGGCGCTGGGATATGACACGGCGAAACTCGAAAGCTACTCGGAAAAAACCTGCAACGATCCACGCCTGATTTCACTGAGAGAGCGGATCAAGGTCGAACAGGATGAAACGCTTTCCGAAACTCAGGCCCGGCTGTCCTTGCTGCGCCGGGATGGCGTCCGGCGCGAGGCCGAACATGACCTGATGGCACCGGTCTCGCTGTCCGAGCGCGAGGCACGGGTAAGAGAGAAAGCTGCCAAATTGATCGGCCGGCAGAGCGCGGACGAAATCTGGTCTCTGCTAAGAACCGGCGGCCGCGCGTCGGACCTTGCCGATTATCTGAGTGTTGCGTGATCCGACCAATGAAAAAGCGGACCCCCAAGAGGTCCGCTTTTGCCCTTTCGGGCGGCAGAGCATGCCAAGGTGGGCTCAGCTGCTCATGTCATAGGCCCGCTCGCCATGAACGGAAAGGTCGAGCCCGTTTGTTTCAGTCTCGGCATCTACGCGAAGCGGCACGACCAGTGCAACCACCTTGACCAACACAATCGTGACAACTGCCGTATAGGCACCCACGATTGCCAGCCCACCCAGTTGGGCGGTCCAACTGCCAAGCCCGTAAACGGCGATCATGATGGTGCCGAAAATCCCGCCGACCCCATGCACGGCGAACACGTCGAGCGTGTCGTCGATCCTGAGTATATTGCGCACGACGTTGACAGCTTCCTGGCAAAGGACTCCGGCCACGGCCCCGATGAGCAGGGCCTGAACCGGATCGACATAGCCAGACGCCGGCGTGATCGACGCAAGGCCCGCGATGGTGCCGGTGACGAGGCCAACCAGCGACGCCTTCCCGTATTTGATCCGTTCCCAAAGCGCCCACGTCAGCGAGGCGGTCGCGGCGGAGATATGGGTGACCGTCAAGGCCATCGCCGCCCCGCCATCCGCGGCCAGTTGCGAGCCACCGTTGAACCCGAACCAGCCGACCCAAAGCATCGCGGCGCCGATCATGACAAAGCCGGGATTGTGCGGTGGAACGGTCCGGTTTCGGCGTGGTCCCAGAAAGACCGCGATGATCAGGGCCGCGAGTCCTGCAGTTTCATGCACGACAATGCCGCCGGCGAAATCACGCACGCCGGTTTCTCCGAATATGCCGCCATCGGTAAGGATGCCTCCGCCCCAGATCCAATGAACCACGGGGGCGTAACACAGCAGCATCCAAAGGCCCGAGAACGTCAGGACAAAGCCGAACCCCACCCGTTCCACATACGCGCCGACAATGAGCGCCGGGGTGATAATGGCAAAGGTCATCTGGAAGGCGAAGAACAGGATTTCGGGCAGAGTGCCCGACAGGCTGTCCGGGGTGATACCGATCAGAAACGCCTTGTCCAACCCGCCCCATATCCCGGACGTGCCGCCACCAAAGGCGATGGAATAGCCAGCAATCATCCACAGAATGCTCATCAGGCAGGCAATTGCGAAACAGTGCATGAAAACGCTCAGCACATTCCGCGCCCGAACGAGGCCGCCATAAAACAAAGCCAGCCCCGGCAGGGTCATGAAAAGGACCAGCGCGGTGGCGACGATGATCCAGGCAGTATCGGCTCCGTTCATGGGCCGCTCTCCTTTTCGGTATTCGGGGGCAAAGCCCCGGTGAGTGAAGGTGGAGAGCGTTGAACCCAAATGATCGCGAGGAAAAAAGAGGCATCCCGCGCGCAGCGTGCCTGTTTTTACGCCTTTTGTTCGGTTGACGTCGTTTTGCGCGCAATCTGGCGCAGTTTGCCTTATTTTTGGGCGATGCGGGAAAGGCCGTGATCCAACAGGTTCAGGGCATGATCGCGGGCGGCCAGTCGCACTTTGTCCCGGCCAAGCGCACCGAATTCAACTGTTTCGGTCAAAGTTGCCAATCCATCTGCGGCCAGTGCGAAACAGACGCGGCCTTCGGGTTTGAATTCCGATCCCCCCGGTCCCGCAATCCCGGTGACCGACACGGACAGCGCTGCCCGCGAGTGGCGCAAGGCGCCCTCGGCCATCTCGCGTGCCACGTCTTCCGAGACGGCGCCGACTGCATCGAGCGTCGATGCGGAAACGCCCAGCATCTCCTGCTTGGCGCAGTTCGTGTAGGTTACAAAGCCTCTTTCAACCACGGCGGAACTGCCCGGAATATCCGTCAGTGCAGCGATGACCATGCCGCCGGTGCAGCTTTCGGCGGTGGCAATCATGACGTTCATGGTCTTGGCGCGGTCGAGAAGGCCGGCAACATTCATAGCCCCAGTATCCCATGTGAAATGAACGCAAGAACCGCGACGCCGATCGCGGCAAACGCGCCCGCGATGACATCGTCCAGCATCACCCCCATCGGATCGCCACGACGGTCGGCCCAGCCGACGGGGCCGGGTTTGGTGATGTCGAACAGGCGGAACAGCAGGAACCCGGCGACCCAGCCGGGCCACAGCTTGGTGATTTCGATCCCGTGCGCCCAGGCCGGGTATGAGATGGCCCACAGGGCGATGAACTGCCCGGCGACCTCATCGATCACGATCTCGGACGGGTCGTGATCATCCTGCCCTGCAGTCATGATCCGGGTCGCCCACAACCCGCCCAGAAAGGCTGCGGCGGTCGCCAATACCAGCAGGGGAAAGCCTCCGATCTTGTGCAGAACAAAGGCCAGGGGCAGGGCCGCCAATGAGCCCCATGTGCCGGGGGCAGGGCGTATATAGCCGACGCCACAAACGGTTCCGATCAGCCGGGCCGGGGTCATGCGCGCACCAGACATGCGGTCGCAATCGAAGCGATACCTTCACCGCGCCCGGTGAAGCCCAGCCTCTCGGACGTGGTGGCCTTGACCGAGACCTGATCGGGTCTCAGCCCCATGATCTGGGCCATCGTTTCGCGCATGGCGGCGGAATGTGGCCCAATCTTGGGGTATTCGCAAATCAACGTGCAATCGACGTTCGACACCGCGTAGCCCATAGTCGAAACAAGCTCGACCGCGTGGCGCAGAAATATCTCGCTTGCGGCCCCTTTCCATTGCGGGTCCGAAGGTGGAAAGTGTTGCCCGATATCGCCCCGGGCCAGAGCGCCATAGAGTGCGTCGGTCACAGCGTGCATTCCAACATCGGCGTCGGAATGACCCTGCAATCCGCGATCATGCGGGATGTTCACGCCACATAAAGTAACGTGGTCCCCGTCGCCGAACCGGTGCACGTCATACCCGTTGCCAAGCCTGATATCCATGGCTGCTCCTAAAATGCGCTCAGCCCTTGCAAAGTCGCCGGGGCGCGTGATTTTCAGATTGTCCGGATCGCCCGGCACGATAGATACATCAATTCCCGCCGCGCGCGCGACTTCGACATCGTCTGCGGCTCCGCCCGGATGCCCGTTATGCGCCGCCTTGATGACATCATAGTGAAAACCCTGAGGCGTCTGTGCCGCAAAAAGATTGGTCCGGTCCTGGGTTCCGGTGACATGGCGGCCGTCGCCTGTCCAGAGCGCATCGGTAACCGTCAGCCCGGGTGCCGCAGCCTGGTGAGTGTCAAGGGCGCCAAGGACATCCCGAATGAGGCGCTGGGACACGCAGGGCCGCGCCACATCGTGGATGAGGACGCGCGAAACGCCAAGCTCGGCCAGTGCCTCAAGGCCGTTTCGTACGGAACCGGCGCGGTCCTGCCCGCCCGGTGCCAGCAAAAGGTCCGAGGCCGAGAACTCCTTCCAGGCGTCCGGGTCGTCTTCGGAAAGAACCAGCACGATATGGTTCAGCCCAGCTGCCCGAAATGCTTCCAGCGTCCAGTCGGCCACCCTTCGTCCCGTCAGTGCGCGCCACTGTTTCGGGACGCCACCACCAGCGCGCTGGCCACGTCCGGCGGCGACGATAATGGCGGCGGTTGTCATATGGGAAAAGCTCCTGTGATCCGGTTTCTGTTTAGGGGGAGGCGAAAGCAGAGGCAATCACCCGCGTCAGTGTGCCAAAAAATTGTGCACATGATGATTTTGTGGGCTTAAACCGCCCGGTTTGATTGTCCATTTGCGGAGATTTCGTTATCCATATCGCAAATGCACAAGGAATAGGCGATTTGACCCTGCGTCTCGGCGACAAAGACCTGAACCTGCCGGTGATACTGGCGCCCATGGCCGGAATCACGGATCGGCCCTTTCGCGACCTCGTGATGCGGTTCGGCGCGGGGATGGTGGTCAGCGAAATGGTCGCGAGCCAGGAAATGGTGCAGGCCAAGCCTGGCGTGCGCGAACGGGCGGAATTGTCCGCAGATATTGAAAACACAGCGGTGCAACTCGCCGGTCGAGAGGCGCACTGGATGGCCGAGGCTGCACGACAGGTCGCGGACCGCGGGGCGCGGGTCATCGACATCAATATGGGGTGTCCTGCCAAGAAAGTAACCAATGGTTATTCCGGATCTGCCCTGCTGAAGACTCCGGATCATGCATTGAAACTTATCGAGGCGGTGGTCGAGGCGGTGGACGTTCCAGTGACCCTGAAAACCCGACTGGGATGGGACGACACCCTGCTCAACGCCCCCGATGTGGCCAGACGCGCCGCTGAGGCGGGGATTTGTATGGTCACGATCCATGGACGAACACGGTGTCAGTTTTACAAGGGTCGCGCCGACTGGGACGCGATTCGTGCGGTCAAGGAGGCCGTTCCGGTTCCGGTGATCGCGAACGGGGACATTACGGATACCGCATCGGCGCGCGACGCTCTGGGACGGTCGGGCGCAGATGGGGTGATGGTCGGTCGGGGCGCGCAGGGCCGGCCCTGGATTCTGGCCCAGATTTGCCATGCCCTCTATGGTGCCAAGGCGCCCGATCTTCCGGTGCGTCACGATCTGGCCGACATGGTCTGTGCCCACTATGAAGCGATGCTGGCGTTTTACGGGACCGATCTGGGCCTGCGCGTCGCCCGCAAGCATCTTGGATGGTATTTGGACGAAGCAGACACCAGCGCCCCGCTGCGCCGAACCATTTTGACATCGCGTGATCCGCAAGAGGTTCTGCACATGCTGCCCGACGCGCTGCTGTCGCAACACGAGGAGGCGGCTTGAGCCTGGACCAAGATATCTGGACCTCGCTTCCGGTGCCGGCTTTCATCATCGATTCCGGGGACCGAATTGCGGATGTGAACTCGGCCGGCGAGGGGTTTCTAAACTCGTCGCGCAAATCGGTTATCGGAGAACCGGTCTGGGATCAGATTGCCGTGGATGCGCCACTGGAAACGGCGTTCCAGAAGGCGCGTGAAAATGGCACGCCGCTTTTCGTAAACGATGTGGATGTAGGGTCGGGCAGCCAGAGTCCGCTGCAATGTGCGCTTCAGATCGGCCCTTTGCTTGGTCAGCCCGGCGCGATGATCATGACGATTTCGCCGCGTGAGATTTCCGGGCGGATGACAATGAACCATACGGTCAAATCCGCGGCGCAATCCGCCATCGGGATGGCGGAAATGCTGGCCCACGAGATCAAGAATCCATTGGCAGGCATTACCGGAGCCGCCCAGTTGCTGAGCATGAATGTCGCTTCGCAAGACCTTGAATTGACAGATCTGATTGTCGCAGAAAGCCGTCGGATCGTTAAGTTGCTGGAGCAGGTCGAGCAATTCGGTAACCTCCTGCCTCCGGACCTCAAATCCGTCAATATCCATGACATTCTGGACCGGGCGCGCAGATCGGCCTTGCTGGGCTTTGGCGCCAATATGGCGATCGTCGAAGATTATGACCCTTCGCTGCCGATGGCCTATGGCGATCCGGACCAGTTGCTTCAGGTCATCCTGAACCTTCTGAAAAACGCAGCCGAGGCGGCAGGTCGGGAAGGTGGCAAAATCCGCCTGCGCACCTATTTCGAGCATTCCATCCGCCTGCGGCGCAACGATGGAACCGGCCATTCCCTGCCATTGCAGATCGAAATCATCGACGATGGTCCGGGCTTGCCCGAAAACATCAAGGCCGACATCTTTGACCCGTTCGTGTCGGGCCGCGAGAATGGTACGGGCCTTGGGCTGGCGTTGGTCAGCAAGATCGTTTCCGATCATGGAGGGTGGATTTCGGTGGATTCGGTCCCGGGCCGAACCGTGTTCCGCCTGTCGCTTCGACGCGCTCCGCGCGACGTGGATCAAGAGGAGAACATTTGATGGACGGCACAGTTCTGGT
This sequence comes from Ruegeria sp. AF8, assembly GCF_056541825.1. NCBI lineage: Bacteria > Pseudomonadati > Pseudomonadota > Alphaproteobacteria > Rhodobacterales > Roseobacteraceae > Ruegeria > Ruegeria sp. AF8. The sequence continues at coordinate 982,164 of NZ_JBQFYW010000001.1, forward strand.
GGCCGATGACGACCGTACGATCCGTACGGTTCTCACACAGGCGCTGACACGAGCGGGATGCAGGGTTCACGCAACCAGTTCACTGACCACGCTGATGCGATGGGTTGGCGAGGGCAAGGGAGACGTGGTCATTTCCGATGTCGTAATGCCGGATGGCAACGGCCTGGAAATGCTTCCGAAAATTGCGCAGGACAGGCCGGGTTTGCCGGTTATCGTCATTTCTGCTCAGAACACCATCATGACGGCCATTCAGGCGGCCGAAGCCGAAGCCTATGACTATTTGCCAAAGCCGTTCGATTTGCCTGACCTGATGAAACGGACGGCCCGCGCGCTGGACCAGAAGCGCCGCACGCGCTCTGAGCCGCAGGAAGTCAGGAACGAACGTCCCGAAGAACTGCCTCTGGTCGGAAGCACGCCGGTCATGCAGGCCCTGTACCGGTTGGTGGCACGGGTCATGAACACGGACTTGCCGGTCGTGATTTCGGGTGAAAGCGGCACGGGCAAGTCCCTGATCGCAAGGGCCATCCATGACTTCTCGGATCGTCGCACCTTGCCGTTTGTTACGGTAACGGGGGCCGATCTGCGGGATCTTGACGGACCGGCGCGGGTTCTTGCACGCGTTCGCGGCGGCACGTTGCTGATCGATGAAATCGCGGATGTCGAAGAAGACATTCAGGCGCGGATCGTCAGGATGATCGATTCACCGGGGGATCATGTGCCCAGATTCATGGCCACCAGCCAAAGCGATCTGGCGGAGGCAATGGAAGGCGGCCGCATGCGGCAGGATCTTTACTATCGCCTGTGCGGGGCGACGCTCCATGTCCCTGCCTTGCGCGAAAGGGTCGATGACATTCCCTTGTTGGCCGAGCATTTCCTGGCACGGGATGAAAGCGAAAGCGCGTCGAAGCGCTGGCTGGGAAAAGAGGCCCTCGACCTGGTGCGCCGTTACTCGTGGCCGGGGAACGTGCGGCAGCTGGAAAATGCGATCCGGCGTCTGGGGCTGACCAGCCGAGGGAGCGAAATAACACGCAGCGAAGTCGAAGCCGTGCTGGGCAGCCAGCCCGAGGTCGAACCGGTACTGGGTGGAGGAGACAAGGAAAAGCTGTCGGCATCTGTCGCGCGTCACTTGCGCCGGTATTTCGATCTGCACGGCAACATGCTGCCGGCACCGGGCCTGTATCAGCGAATTTTGCGCGAGGTCGAAGCACCACTGATAGAAATTGCGTTGGATGCGACCGGCGGAAATCAGGCAAAATGTGCTGATCTTCTGGGGATTAACCGAAATACGCTGCGGAAAAAGATCACTGACCTCGATATAGAGGTGACACGGCGCCGCAAGCTGATGTAATATCGCCACACAAACCGTGGCAACTGGGTGTCTACCCGGCAAGGACCACGAAATATGGCGGTAAGCCGCTTAGGCGGCACATCAGAATGAGGGCGGCAGGTGGCAACCCGGTCACAGTACGGGCCAATCCCATCGATTATACGGTGGCGCAAGTCCAGAAAACTGCGCAATTTCGGGACTTTGGGGCTGGTTCTTTTAGGGCCAGTTCTGGCCTTTGCGACCTATCTTGTCATCGGGCCATTCGATCTTGGCGCATCCGCCTCGGCACTGCGACTCATTTTGCTGGCGGATCTGGTCTATGTTCTGGTGCTTGCAGCCTTGGTGCTGGGACAACTGGGCCGTCTGGTGGTGGCGCGGCGCGCCAAGTCGGCGGGGTCACGGCTGCATCTGCGGCTGATTGGCGCTTTCACGCTGTTGGCTCTGGTTCCAACCGTGACGGTTGCCATCTTTGCGGGCCTGACCATCAATATCGGGTTGGAAGGATGGTTTTCGGACCGTGTGCGACAAGTGGTCGGATCGTCGTTGTCCGCTGCCGAAGCCTATGAGCTGGAGCATCGCGAAGGTTTGCGTCAGGACGCGATCGTGCTTGCACGTTACCTCGATGGCGCACGTCAGTTGAATTATTATGTGACGGACGCGGAATTGCGCGAGGTGCTGGCCCAGGGCCAAAGTCAGATACAACGCGGCCTGCGCGAAGCCTACATTATCGACGGGACGGGCGAAATCCGGGCACGGGGCGACCGGTCCTATCTGTTCGACTATGAAAAGCCGACACCGGAAGAGATTGCGCAATCCAGTGGCGACGGCTTTCTGATCATCCAGGACTGGGGCAACAACGAGTTTCGCGCGCTTGTTCCTCTGCAAGTCTATCTGGATCGATATCTTTACGTGAGCCGGGAAGTCGACGGCGCAATACTGAACCTGTTGGACGATACCAAGGAAACCGTGCGCTTTTACAACCAGCTTGAAAGCGAACGGGGAAAGGTTCTGTTTGAATTCGGGCTTCTTTATCTGGGCTTTGCGGTCATACTTATTCTGGCGGCGGTTTCCTTGGGTATGTGGTTTGCCGAACGGTTGTCCCGCCCTGTAGGCTGGCTGACAACCGCGGCGCAGCGTGTCGGCGCAGGCGATCTGAGCGTTCAGGTGGCAGAAGGCGATGGAGATGACGAAATCTCGATGCTGGGGCGGTATTTCAACCAGATGACGCGGCAACTCAAAGGGCAGCGCGATGCCTTGCTGGAGAATACGCGACAGATCGAGCGACGGCGCAGGTTGTTCGATTCGGTTTTGAGTTCCGTTACCTCCGGCGTCGTCGGATTGGATTCCGACGGCAAAGTCACGTTTGTGAACCGTTCGGCGGAACGTCTGCTGGACTGGTCGGGGGATGAGCAGAGCCTGGCGTTGGGCATTGCGGTTCCGGAATTCCTGCCCCTGTTCGAAACTTTGGAAATCGGGACACAGGAAACCGTTCAGGGTGAGATCAAAGTGACCCGGAAGGGGCGGCTTGAAAACCTGCTGGTGCGCATGTCTACGCGTCGAAACGAGGATGACACGCTGGAAGGATATGTTGTGGCTTTCGACGATGTCACCGATCTGGTCAGCGCCCAGCGTATGGCGGCCTGGGGGGATGTGGCGCGCCGGATCGCTCATGAAATCAAGAACCCGCTGACACCCATTCAGTTGAGCGCGGAAAGGATCAAACGGAAATTCTCGCACAAGCTGGACGAGGACGATTGCGACGTTCTGATGTCCATGACCGATGTGATCGTTCGCCAGACAAACGATTTGCGGCGCATTGTCGACGAGTTCTCCAAATTCGCCCGAATGCCCGAGCCGGACCGGCACGAAGAAGATTTGGTTGAACTGGTCCGTGAAGCCGTGTTGCTGCAACAGTCCGGGCAGCCGGATGTAAGGTTCGAGGTGGATCTTCCGCAGCATCCTGTTCGTGCGGATGTGGATGCGACCATGCTCAATCAGGCATTGACCAATCTAATCAAGAACGCGGGTGAAGCCATTGAGACCCTGAAGAAAAATGGCGCTCCGAAAAATCTCTGTCCGGAAATCCGCGTGTCTATGACGGACTTTTCCGATGGCACCCAGATCAGGATTGCCGACAACGGTGTGGGCTTGCCCGAAGATCGGGCAAGATTGTTTGAACCGTATGTCACTACCCGGGACGAGGGCACCGGCCTCGGTTTGCCCATCGTCAAGAAAATCATTGAGGAACACGGCGGCAACCTCGTGCTGGAGGATGCGCCGGTATTCGACGGACAGGACCATTTCGGCGCGGTGGCCGTGATCCGTTTAACCGGGGTCCGGACCGACCCAGGAACTGCGTCACCAAAGCAGGCGATTAAACCAAAATTGAAAGCAGGCCAATCATGAGTGATATTCTGATCGTAGACGATGAGCGCGATATTCGTGAACTGGTGTCCGATATTCTGGAGGATGAAGGGTATTCCACCCGGCTGGCCGGCAATTCGGACGATTGCATGACAGCGATCAATTCCGATCCGCCGGGGCTTTTGATCCTGGATATCTGGCTCAAAGACAGCCGGATGGACGGCATTGACATCCTGAAGGCGGTCAAGCGCGACAATCCCGATGTGCCGGTGGTGATCATTTCCGGCCACGGTAACATTGAAATTGCGGTGGCCGCGATCAAGCAGGGGGCCTATGACTTTATCGAAAAGCCCTTCAACATCGATCAGCTGATGGTGGTTATCCGGCGCGCGATGGAAACATCGCGCCTGCGCCGCGAGAACGCTGCGCTGAAACGGCGCGAAGTCAGCTGTTCCGACATGATCGGCAAATCCGCGGCTTTCCGAACGATGCAGAACCAACTCGACAAGGTAACGAAATCGAATGGTCGTGTCATGCTGAGGGGCCCGGCGGGGTCAGGCAAAGAGATCGCCGCGCGCTATATCCACGCTCATTCCAACCGGGCCAATGCGCCTTTCGTGACCGTGAACTGCGCCGGCATGGAGCCGGAGCGGATGGAAGAGGTTCTGTTCGGGCGCGAATCCTCCGAACGCGGAATCGAATCCGGTTTGCTGGAAGAAGCCCATGGAGGCGTGATCTATTTCGACGAAGTGGCGGACATGCCGCTGGGAACGCAATCCAAGATACTGCGCGTTCTGGTCGATCAGCAATTTCAGAGGGTAGGCGGCACGGATAAGGTTCGGGTCGATCTGAGGGTGATCTCTTCGACGAACAGGGATCTGGAAAACGAAATTCGCGAGGAAAGGTTCCGTGAAGAACTGTACCACCGCCTGAACGTCGTGCCGGTTGCGGTGCCATCTTTGGAGGAGCGACGTGAAGACATACCGATGTTGGCGCAGCATTTCATAGAAATGTGCAATGAAACGCAGGGATTGCCGTTGCGCGAACTCAGTGACGAAGCCGTGGCGCTGATGCAGACGATGATCTGGCCCGGCAATGTTCGCCAGCTCAAAAACCTGGTGGAACGCGTTTTGATCCTTGGTGAAAATTCTGGCGCGATCGAACCGCGGGAACTCCCAAGCGAGGACCAAAGCACCGAAGAGGAAGGACGTGTCGTGTTGTCCGGGGCGCTGGCGACTTTACCACTGCGCGAGGCGCGCGAGGCGTTCGAACGGGAATATCTGCTGACCCAGATCAATCGATTTGGCGGCAATATCAGCCGCACCGCCAGCTTTGTCGGGATGGAGCGCAGCGCCTTGCACCGAAAGCTGAAGTCGCTCGGTGTGGTGACATCCAACAAATCCGGCGCGCGTGTCGCGCATGTGGACGAACCGGAACCCGCCGAATAGGCAGGACGAGAATTTCACCCCGCCTGTTGCGGGGTGATGATCTGGAACGAACCGTCGTCGAATTTGACAAAGCACGAACCTGCGTTCAGCGGCGGAAATGTCGTTGTCCGTTGCGCGGGAATTTGAGATTTCACGCTCTGTTTGCAGGCTGGCAAGCTAACTGGTTGAAATCCCTTTTGCGCCATGCATTGCGCTTCGACGCGGTTACGAAGGCCCTGATTGACGTCGACGGTATAGATATTGCCGGGTTGCCACCATCCGCCGGTTCTGTAGCATTGCCCGGCGCTGTTGCAGACGGTGCGGCCAGGATAATAGATCGGCGGGCTTTGGCGCACCTGAGTGGCGACCGGGGCATCCCTGAGTGCCTTGATCTGACAATCGGTGGTTTCGGTCTGCATTTTCGTCACCGATGCCCCTTCGCGATAATACAGCGAAAGCGGCCCGCAGGCGGACAGAACGAAGGCAAGCAATGAGATAGCGATCACTGTTTTCATGGGCTTACCTTGCCTCAACCTTGAGTTTTAGACAATTGAATTGACCACCAGAAAGGCATCTGTCATTCAAAACGCTCAGGCAGAAGGGCCAGAAACATGAAGGTCATCATTTGCGGCGCGGGTCAGGTCGGATGGCAGATCGCTCGCCACCTGTCGGGCGAACTGAACGACGTCACAGTGGTCGACAACAATCCCGATCTCGTGCGCCGTGCCACGGAAACGCTGGATGTACAGGGAATTGCGGGATTTGCCAGCTATCCGGATGTGTTGGAGCGGGCCGGCGCACGCGACGCGGATATGATCATCGCGGCCACCCATTCGGACGAGGTGAACATGGTCACCTGCCAGATGGCCCATTCTGTCTTTTCGATCCAGCGCAAGATTGCGAGGCTTCGGGCGAAATCTTATCTTGAAGCGATCCACTCGGATCTGTACCGGCGTGACCACCTGCCTATCGACGTGGTGATCAGCCCCGAGCGTGAGGTGGCCGCCGCCGCCATGCGCCGCCTGTCGGCGCCGGCCGCCTTCGATACCGAGTTGTTTATGGGTGGTCGGGCGCAGTTGCTGGGCATTCGCGTCGAAGAGGATTGCCCGATCGTCAACACGCCGCTGCGACAGCTGACAGACCTGTTCTCCACACTCAAGTCGATTGTGGTCGGTGTTCGCCGCGCAGGATCTCTGTTCGCGCCCGAACCGGACGATCAGTTGTTCGTGGGCGATGAATGCTACGTATTCACCGCTGTCGAAGATTTGGACCGGACGATGGAGGTTTTCGGCAAGACCCAGAAAAAGCAGGACCGGATCGTTATTGTCGGTGGCGGCAATGTCGGGCTGGAAGTGGCCAAAACGCTGGAGGAACGAGAGGGCCGCGCGCGCGCAAAGGTAATCGAGCGGGACCGGCGCTGTGCCGAGAAGGCCGCGGAAGAACTGGAACGGACCATTGTTTTGAACGGAGACGGGCTCGATTCCGCGCTGCTCAAGGAGGCGGGGATCGAGCGGGCCGATGCGATGCTGGCGGTGACTGATGATGATCGGACCAACATGTTGGCGGCTGTGCGGGCCAAGGCGGATGGTTGTCCGCTGGCCATTGCCCTTGTCAACGACCCTAGCATGGTGGCGCTGATGGGGCCGCTGGGCGTCGATGCCTATATCAACCCTCGTGCCACCACGGTCAGTTCCATCCTCCGCCATGTCCGTCACGGGCGTGTTCGCCAGGTTTATTCGATCGGGGATGCCGAGGCTGAAGTGATCGAGGCCGAGGTTTTGTCCACATCACCAATGGCGGGTCAAAAGCTGCGGGATATCGACTTTCCCGAAGGTGTCCTTGTCGGCGCCGTTCGCAAGGGGGATGAGGTTCTACGCCCGACCGGAAGTTTGCGGATTGAGGAAAAAGATGTGGTGGCGATCTTTGCCATGGCCGACGACGTGGCCGAGGTCGAGCGGCTGATGCAGGTATCGATCGACTTTTTCTGATGGTGGCGCGGGCGAAGCAACAGATCGGATATGTACGGCGGCTGCCGCTGTTTCTGCTGATCTGGGGGATTGCCTCGGTCACCATGTGGATTCCGGCCAGTTATGCGCTGGCGCTGAACGATCACCCGGCATCCAGGTCCTTTTTCTATTCCGGGCTGACCGGCCTTGTTGTCGTGACGATGATCGCACTGGCGATGCTGAACCGGTTTCCGAAACGGGGTACCTTGGGTCAGTTGGCCGCGCTGTTGGCGACCTTTGCGCTGATGCCTGTGTTCCTGGCAATCCCGTTTCACGATGCATTGGGCACAACCACGTTTCTGAACGCCTATTTCGATATGGTCAGCGCGCTGACGACGACCGGTGCGGACATGTTTCCCGATCCTCAACGGCTGTCCGCGCCGCTGCATCTCTGGCGCGCTCAGGTTGGCTGGATGGGAGGGCTGCTGATGTGGATTGCGGCATCCGCCATCCTGGCGCCTTTGTCGCTGGGCGGTTTCGAGGTCACAGCCAAGGGCGAACCGGGCCGTGCCGTGTTTGGCGTTGCGCAAAGTGAACAGGCCGATCCGCGCGGACGACTGCTGCGGATATCCAAGACCCTTTTTCCGGTCTATGCCGGATTGACCGGTGTTGTTTGGGTTCTTCTGCTGATCGCAGGTGATGAGGGCCTGACCGCCGTTTGCCATGCCATGTCGATCATGGCCACATCGGGTATTTCGCCGGTTGGCGGGCTCGAGGGGTCGACTTCGGGCCTGACCGGCGAGGCGATCCTGTTTCTGTTCATGTTCTTCGCGCTGTCGCGGCTGACATTTTCCTCGGATACGGCGGCGTCGGGATATTCACGCCTGGACAAAGATCCTGAATTCCGGATTGGGGTGCTTTTCATCATTGCCGTGCCGTTGGTTTTGTTCTTTCGGCATTGGTTAGGTGCTTATGACGTGAACGCCGAGATGGACGCCGAGGTTGGCTTGCGCGCCCTGTGGGGCAGCATGTTCACAGTGCTGTCGTTTCTGACAACCACGGGATTTGTCAGTTCCGATTGGGCGGAAGCCCAGCAGTGGTCGGGATTGGGGACCCCGGGAATGATCTTGATGGGTCTCGCCATGGTTGGCGGCGGGGTTGCCACGACAGCGGGCGGCGTGAAACTTCTGCGCGTTTTCGCTCTCTATCTCAACGGGTTGCGGGAAATGGAGCGGTTGATCTATCCGTCCTCGATCAGCGGGGCTGCGGGGGGCCATCGACGCATCCAGCGCGATGGGGCCTTCATTGCGTGGATATTTTTCATGCTGTTCGCGTTTTCCCTGACCGCCTTTACCATTGTGTTTGCTGTGCTGGGGGCGAGTTTTGAGCAATCCATGGTGCTTACAATTGCGTCGCTGACGACGACCGGGCCCCTGATCGAGACGGCAACAGAAATTCCGATCCGGTTGGTCGAACTTGGAGCCGGGGCAAAATTTGCGCTTTGCGCCGCGATGATAATCGGTCGGCTTGAAACACTGGCGATAATAGCACTCGTGACTCCATCCTTGTGGCGTGGTTGAAGAATTTGCTTGACGTTGCGTTATGCATTTCCTTTTTTCGTCTGGAATATCCTGTCGCGGCACTTCATACTGCTCCGGAGGGAGCGCGTTGGTCCGCAGCGCGTAGCAAGAACAATGGCGAGATTATAAAATATGGCTTCGGACAGACAGAATCTACAGGATGCCTTCCTGAACAATGTACGGAAAGCTAAGGTTCCGGTTACGATTTTCCTGATTAACGGTGTGAAATTGCAGGGCGTGATTACCTGGTTCGACAATTTCTGCGTATTGTTGCGCCGCGACGGACAGTCGCAGTTGGTCTACAAGCACGCGATTTCGACCATCATGCCATCGCAGCCGATCAATCTTTATGAGGGCGAAGACGCCTCTTGATGGAACATGACAGGATGCAAACCCGGGCCTGGGTGCTGCATCCCGATATCAAATCAGATGATGAGCGTCGGGCCCCGGGTCCTGCGCTGGAAGAAGCCGTGGCACTTGCTGCGGCATTGCCCGATCTGCAAGTGGCCGGATCCGAAATCGTGCGCCTGCAAAGGGCGCAGCCGGGTCTGCTGTTCGGATCGGGCAAGATCGAGGAACTGGGCCTTCGGCTGAAAGAACACGAAATCGAACTGGTTTTGATCGATGGCCCGGTGACGCCGGTTCAGCAGCGCAATCTTGAACGGGAATGGAAGGTCAAGATTCTTGACCGGACCGGCCTGATTCTTGAAATTTTTTCGGATCGCGCGCGCACCCGCGAAGGTGTGTTGCAGGTCGAGATGGCCGCGCTCAGCTATCAGCGCACGCGTCTGGTTCGGGCCTGGACCCACCTGGAACGCCAGCGGGGCGGTCTGGGCTTCGTGGGCGGTCCGGGTGAAACCCAGATCGAGGCCGACCGCAGGGCAATCGACGAACAGCTTGTTCGGTTGCGCCGCCAGTTGCAAAAAGTGATCAAGACCCGGTCACTGCATCGGGCGGCGCGGGCCAAGGTGCCCTATCCCATCGTAGCGCTGGTCGGCTACACCAATGCAGGAAAATCCACGCTGTTCAACCGGCTGACCGGGGCCGAGGTGATGGCCAAGGACATGCTGTTCGCCACACTGGACCCGACCATGCGCCGGGTGGAACTGCCGGACGGACCTGAGGTGATCCTGTCGGACACGGTGGGGTTCATCTCGAACCTGCCCACCGAACTGGTCGCCGCCTTCCGGGCCACGCTGGAAGAGGTTCTGGGTGCCGATCTGATCGTGCATGTGCGCGACATCAGTCACGAGGAAACCGAAGCGCAGGCGCGGGATGTCGAGACGATCCTGACTTCGTTGGGAGTGACAGAAGACCGGGCCAGGCTGGAGGTCTGGAACAAGATCGACCTTCTGGATGACGAAGAACATACGGCGACGCTGGCCCGCGCGGCACGGGACAAGAATATCTTTGCGATCTCGGCAGTTAGCGGTGATGGGGTGGAAACGCTTCTCACGGCAATTGCGCAAGAACTGCAAGAGGCGCGCAACAAAGCTGTTTTGCATCTTGGGTTTGGCGAAGGCCGAAAACGGGCGTGGCTGTTTGATCAGGACGTCGTGCAGTCAGAAATTCAAACGGAGGAGGGGTTTGAAATCTCTGTATTCTGGACCCCCATGCAAGAAGCCCGGTTCATGGTTTTGTAATAATCAACCTCCGTAGATCTGTTTCTGATAGTCGGCGGCGTCGAACCAACCTTTTGATTCAACAATTTTCATGTCTGAATCCAAATCCCACTCTTCCCATCCACGGCACACAACAAGATTTCCCGTCTCGGCGTGGTGCCCTTCCAGGGTCCAGACAAACAATGCGTGATTGCCCGCTTTGCGCATCATGTCGCAGCGGATCTCAAGATCAGGAAAGGCGGAAAAAAAGCCTCGTGCCAACTCCCTTATCGCTGCGTGGCCTTGAACGATATCACCGCCGTTCACCGAGATTTTTGCCTCCGGAACAAAAAACGAGATTACGGAGTCGGCGTCCCACGAACTCCAGGCGATTGCATAGTCGCGCGCAAGGTTTTGAAGAACGTCCTGAACACTGGCCATGGCCCCCTCCGAGTGACGTGTTGGTTACGGTAGAGTATGCCAGTGGGGATCGCCTCGTCTATGTCAGGTCAATTTACGCGCGGCGGATTGCCAAAAACGAAACGCATTCGCCGACAAATCAGTGCAAATGGGCAAAGTTTCAGAACTCAGCGCGGGGTCAGATGGGTGATACCCACTGCCGCAGCCCCTGCCAGATCGGCATCCAGTGACATCGGAACATATTCGCCGCGCCGCCAAAGCTGGGCAAGGTCGTCATAGTGGCGCGACAGGAAATGCCCCGACTGGCCCGTGGAAATAACGAAAACCGAGCTGTCCGGATCGGCAAAGTCATAGACGCCGCGATATCCCGCGCCATGAACGTTTAGGAACGGATCGGGGTCCTCGCCTGATGTACGGCCGCGCTGCAGCGTGTTGTCTCCGCCGTTGGTCGATTGGCGGATATTGACGAAATAGCGCAGAATCGGAACTGTACCGAGAACCTGATGGTCATGAGTGGCCTGATGCGCATCGCCCCAGCGCAATGATTCCAGCGAGCCACCGTATTTTTCGGCGATCCAGATCAGGGCGTCATCAAGTGCGAGACGGGCCATTTCCGTGCAGGTTTCAACCGGGGCGCTTTGGCGCACGTCGCACCAGATCGACGCACCGTCGATGTCGCGGAAGACCCGTTCGATAAAAAGCGGCTCAACATGTTTGAACTCAGTGGCAAGAGGCCCAAGTTCGTCAGCCGTCAATCGCTTTTGCAACGCACGCAGCCACGTGGCATAGATGAGTGGTTCGGGGAGGTGTTCGTTCATCTCGCCATTCCACTCGGCCAGCAGGGTCAGTGCGATCTGGCGTTGTCGTTCCGGGGTTCCTTCGGGTGCGGATTCACCGGTGAACCAAAGATCGGCTCCGATCAGCGGCAACAGCGACCGTGCGGTAAAACTGACCGGATCAAGTTGCGCTTCGATGAAACTGTCGCGGGTATGCACCTCGCGGTCCTGCATCAGTTTTTGCCATCGTTGCACGCGCTGGGTGTCGCCCCAGACAAAGGACAGATGCCTGGGGAAGGGTCTGTCGACCGTCTTGTTGTTGGTATTGCCCAGCAGCCCTCCGGCCGGAGAGACGAATTCAGGGTTGTCGGCATAGGGCGCACGGCCTTGCCAGCGGTTTTCGGCGCGCCAGCCCTGACTGGGCATGCGACCCTGGCTTTGGTGCGCCGGATCACGTTTGGGCACTGCGCCCACCATTTTCATCGCAATCGTTGTCTTATCCGCCAAAGACAGATTTTGCGCGGGCGCGATGAAATCCTCTGCTGCCCGTATTGCCGATCGAACGGTGCTTGCATTCATCAAAGCCATGGAGGCGGTCATCGATGTGTCCGCCGGGCTCAGGATTGTCCAAGCCAATGATACCACATGACCGGGTGGGGTAATGGTTTCCAGGCTGTAATGGCTGCCGGGCAATACGGGTCCGTTTTCGGTCCAGCGCAGGGTCAGGGTGATCGGGGAGGCATCCTTGATCTCGATGATCGAAGGGCGTGTCTCGAAGGGTTTGAATCCGTCCGGTGTAAGATATTCCTCTGGATTGTCGGGGTTGAGCTTTTCGATATAGAGATCCTGATCGTCGGTATAGGCAGAGGTTAACCCCCATCCCATGCGTTCGCTTCGCCCAACCATGATGGCCGGAACGCCGGGGATCGAGCCTCCGATTACGCCGCCATTTTCAAGTTCGAGCCGCGCCAGATACCAGATCGCAGGAGCGGAAAAACCAAGATGCGGGTCATTGGCCAATAACGTGCCCCCGCTGGCCGACCGGCTTGGCGCCGCAGTCCAGGCATTCGAAGCGCCGGCCAGACCCCGTTTGGGAAAAGGTGACAGTGGATTGGCGGGCATCACCGCGCCTTGAGCATAGCGCGGCACATCCGGAAACAGGGTGGCATATTCGGGCAGGGCGGCAACACCCGGGCCGGGGACATCCGGCAGGATATCTGCCAGTCGCGCAGGATCATCCAGCATCAGCGAGACGCGGGCGCGCAAAACCTCTTCTTCCAGATGGCCGGAAAGCTGCAAGCCCATGAGTTTGATGATCGCAAGGCTGTCACCGGGTCGCCATGGTGCAACCGGGGCATTGAACAGGAACATCTCGGGCGCGCCGCGCCCAAGCGCATCCTCATTGATCTCCGCCAGTCGCGCGTTGACACCGGCGGCATAGGCTTTGAGGGCCGCCGTGGTGTATTCGTCCTGAACCTCGACAGATTGCTGCGCCAGACGATAAAGATCGAACCGTCGCATCAGTTTGTCGATCGGCACGGTTCTTTGCCCGAATACCTCGGACAAACGCCCTTGAACCGTGCGTCGCATCACAGTCATCTGCCACAGGCGGTCCTGAGCGTGCGCATAGCCAAGACCGAAAAAGACATCGGGATCGTTCTGACCAAAAATATGCGGAACGTTTGAATGATCGCGAACAACCTCGACCGGTGCGGTCAGGCCCTGTACTTCGACGGTCTGGTTGTAATCGGGCAGGGATTGGCTGGCGAGGAAATAGACCAGAGCCACAACAGCAACGACCAGAACGACGAGCCCGGCTGCGATCCGCATCAACCAGCGAAAAAGAAGACCCATAAACGCCCCGTCGATAATCCTGAGGTTTTAAGCTGTGCGGAGATTAGTGGAAGCATGCCGGAACCGGAAGGGGCGATGCTCCTGAGTTCGAAACTGAAAGCACACGCCATACCGATTGCCGAAGGCACAGGGTCTTCGGCGCCGAGTTTTTTCCGGTCGGGTTTATGGAATGATGCGCGTGTATTTGGCGCCTTCCAGTGTGGCCCCGATCTGAAGACCTGCCTGTCCGAAAATGGCGGCCAGAACCGGAGTACGCAGGGTCGTGGTGTCGGCGGCCAATGTCTGCCCCTGATCGCTTACGACATATCCGATATCCGCGCCGGCGGTCCAACCGCTGGAGCGGCGAAAACCGTTCAGGGCGTCCTCGGTCATGAAGAAAAGGACATGCGCGTATTGCTGCGCACCGATCTGAAAACCAGCCGTGCCCTTGACCGCCGAATAGTAATCGACAGTGGCATCGTTGATGCGGAGCGCGCCGCGCCCGTAGCCGCCGCCGAAAATGAAACCGGCCTCGGTCACCAGCGGCATCACGAGCATGCCGTTGGCTTTTTGCGCAATCTCCACGGTGTTGGGGTAACGTGAGTACATTTCGTTCAACGTCGCATCGACCCGCGCATCGATGGTTGCCGCGTTCGAATTGCCTACGCCGTTGCCGCACGCGGAGGTGAGGGTCAGCCCGGCCATGCCAAGGGCAAAGCCACGACGGGTCAGTCGGGGGAAATTGGAACTGCTCATATCTCGTTTCTCTGTATTGCTGCCTGATCAAGCCGGGTTTTCCCGATCTTGCTTGCAAGAATATGCCGAATGCCCGGCTCTGTCACGGGAAAGCTGGTCGTGCTCAGTATTCTATCGGCGAAAAATCGCGGAAAATTGACTATTTAGCCGTTCAAAATTCGCGCCACCGCAGGTGCAAAGTAGGTGAGGATGCCATCGCAGCCGGCGCGTTTGAACGCAACCAGGCTTTCCAGCATGACTTTCTCGCCATCAATCCATCCATTCTGCGCGGCGGCCTGAACCATCGCATATTCCCCCGACACCTGATAGGCATAGGTCGGGGCGCCGAACGTGTCCTTTATGCGGCGGCAGATATCCAGATAGGGCATGCCTGGCTTGATCATGACCATGTCGGCCCCCTCGGTGAGGTCGCGTTCGATCAATCGCAGCGCCTCGTTCGAGTTCGCAGGGTCCATCTGGTATGTTTTCTTGTCTCCGGTCAGCGCGCCCGAGGCCCCCACCGCGTCGCGGAACGGGCCATAGAATGCGCTGGCGTATTTGGCGGCATAGCTGAGGATCATCACGTTCTGATGCCCGGCGCTTTCCAGCGCCTGCCGCATCGCACCGATGCGACCGTCCATCATGTCCGACGGTCCAATGATGTCGGCCCCGGCCTCGGCCTGTGCAAGTGTCATCTTGACCAGCGCTTCGACGGTGGCGTCATTCACGATTTCACCATCAACCACATATCCGTCGTGGCCGTTGATGTTGTAGGGATCCAGCGCCACGTCGGTCATCACCGCAATGTCGGGGGCGGCGGCCTTGATCGCGCGGATGGCACGGTTCGACAGGTTGTCAGGGTTCCATGCTTCGGCGCAGTCTTCGGTTTTCAGACTTGGATCGGTGTAGGGAAACAGGCAGATCGCCGGAATACCCAACGCCTGCGCCTCGATTGCTGCATCGGCAATCAGATCGACCGAGCGACGGCGGACGCCCGGCATGGAGAGCACGGGTTCCTCGATTCCTTCGCCGTCACGAACGAAGACCGGCCAAATGAGGTCGTTCACGGTCAGGGTATTTTCGCGAACCAGGCCGCGGATCGCCTCGGATTGGCGGGCGCGACGAAAACGGGCGCTGGGATATAGGGCAACGGTGGGTTTCATGACGCGCTCTCCTTGCACATTCCCGCATTGGGTGGCATGAATTCCCACCAGCCTCAAGGGTACCATTGGCCGCGTGGCCACGATAGAACGACCTTGCGGCGGCGAAATAAAAGGGTAACGCGGTTGGACTGGTATTCCTCGATCATCGAACTCATAGATATGCGAAGTTTTTCAAATCTGTGGTTCTGGATCGCGCTTGCCGTGGTGTGGTCATCGGCCAGTCATTGGGTGTTGGGCGTGCCATATGATCTGATCCAAAGGGCCCGGCGCAACAGAGGTCAGGCCGAGGCCGATTTCCTTGACATTGTCAGGATCAACGTGAACCGGATGCTTTACATTGCGGACGTTTCCGGTGTCTGGCTGTTGGGCATCGTGTGTTTTCTTTTGACCGCACTGGCAACGCTTGGCTTTTTCTACAAGGTAGAGTTTGCGCAGGCTGTGTTCCTGTTGGCGTTTCCGATGTCGCTGGTCGCATTGCTCAACTTGTCGCTGGCGCGTCGGATACGGGTGACCGAGCCGGATTTGGAAATGGTGTCCAAGATGTTTCTGCGGTGCCGTCTCTATACCCAGCTCATTGGAATGGTGTCGATCTTTGTAACTTCCCTGTGGGGGATGTATCAGAACCTGTCGATCGGTGTGCTTGGCTAGGTGAATTTCTGGAAGGCGAGGGAATGAAGGCTCCGAACCACGTGACAGTCGGCGGCGCCCCCGAGGGGTTTGATGCGCAGCTGATCCTGAACGAAATTGCCCGGACCGAAGGGCCGGTGGCCCATATCGCGCGCGATGACAAGCGCATGGAGGCCACGCGCGCCGCGCTTTCGTTTTTTGCGCCAGATATGCCAGTCTTTGTGTTTCCGGGCTGGGATTGTCTGCCTTTTGACCGGGTGTCGCCCAACCCGGACATCGCTGCGGCCAGGGTTGCGACACTTGCGGCTCTTGTGCACCAAATGCCCGCTCGGTTCGTGCTTCTGACGACCCTGAACGCCGCGACCCAGCGCGTTCCGGCTCGCGAAGTGCTGCGCAAAGCGGCGTTCACCGCCCGCGTCAATCACCGCATAGACGAAGAAGCGCTGCGCGCTTTCCTCGTCAGGATGGGGTTCACGCAAAGCCCGACCGTGATGGAGCCGGGTGACTACGCAATTCGCGGCGGGATCATCGACATCTTTCCGCCCGGGGAAAGCGGCCCGGTGCGGCTGGATTTGTTCGGTGATGTTCTGGATGGCGCGCGCCGCTTTGATCCGGTGTCGCAGCGGACCACCGAAAAACTTGAAATGGTGGAGCTTGCCCCGGTGTCCGAGGTCATTCTGGATGACGCGGCCATTACCCGATTCCGTCAGAACTATCGCATCGAGTTCGGTGCGGCAGGAACGGACGACCCGCTTTACGAGGCGGTGACCGCCGGTCGCAAGCATCAGGGTATGGAACACTGGCTGCCGTTCTTTCATGAAAAGCTTGAGACGCTGTTCGACTATCTTCCGAAGGCCACGATCACACTGGATGATCAGGTGACGCCCGCACGGTTGGCGCGATGGGACAGTATCGCCGATCAATACGAGACACGGCGGCTGGCATTGGAAAACCGCTCGCGCATGGATACGGTCTATAAGCCCGCGCCGCCCAATTTGCTGTATCTGGACGACGCTGCCTGGGCGAATGCCATAGAGGATCGGCGCGTCCTGCAGTTCAATCCCTTGCCGCAATCGACAGGTCCGGGCGTGATTGATGCCGGGGGCCGGATCGGTCGCAATTTTTCGCCTGAACGCCAGCAGGAAAGTGTCAGCCTTTTCGGTGCGCTGGCCTCGCACATTGCCGACAGGATGAAAAAGGGGCCGGTTCTGATCGCCTCGTATTCCGAGGGCGCGCGCGAACGCCTGACCGGGCTGATCGAAGATGAAGGGCTGGCCGAGGCAATCCCTGTGAGGGATGGCACACGGATCGGCAAGCGTGGGTTGCATCTGGCTGTCTGGGCACTGGAGCATGGGTTCGAGACGCCCGATCTGACGGTAATCTCGGAACAGGATGTGCTGGGTGACCGCCTGATCCGCCAACCCAAAAAACGCCGCAAGGCCGAGAACTTTCTGACCGAAACTCAATCTCTCAGCCCCGGCGATCTGGTCGTGCATGTCGATCACGGCATCGGACGCTATCAGGGGATGGAGGTGATCACGGCGGCGGGGGCGGCGCATGAATGCCTGCTGCTGGAATATGCCGAACAGGCCAAGCTGTACCTGCCGGTCGAAAATATCGAACTTCTGTCGAAATACGGGCACGAGGAAGGTCTGCTTGACCGGTTGGGCGGCGGCGCATGGCAGGCCAAGAAGGCCCGGCTTAAGGAACGTATCCGCGAGATGGCCGACCGGCTTATCCGGATTGCCGCCGAACGGGCCTTGCGCAAAGCGCCGGTGATGGACCCCCCGCCGCATGCCTGGGAGGAGTTCAGCGCGCGGTTTCCCTATCAGGAAACCGACGATCAGTTGCGCGCAATTTCGGATGTGATGGAAGACTTGCATTCCGGAGTTCCGATGGATCGCCTGATTTGCGGCGATGTGGGGTTCGGCAAGACCGAAGTCGCCATGCGTGCCGCCTTTGTCGCGGCGATGTCGGGCCTTCAGGTGGCCGTAGTCGCGCCAACGACACTTTTGGCGCGCCAGCATGCGGCGTCGTTCAAGGACAGGTTTCGCGGCTTTCCTTTGCAGGTCCGGCAATTGTCCCGGTTCGTTTCCGCGAAAGAGGCGCAGCAAACCCGCGAAGGGATTGCCGGCGGGACAATCGATATCGTGATCGGCACCCACGCGCTGCTGGCCAAAGGCATCCGGTTCAACAATCTCGGGCTTTTGATCATTGACGAAGAGCAGCACTTCGGAGTGGGCCACAAGGAGCGTCTGAAACAGCTCCGCTCGGACATCCACGTCCTGACACTGACCGCGACGCCGATCCCGCGCACGTTGCAGTTGTCGTTGACCGGCGTGCGTGACCTGTCGATTATCGGAACGCCGCCCATCGACCGCCTTGCGATCCGCACCTATGTCAGTGAGTTTGACGCCGTCACCATCCGCGAGGCACTGTTACGGGAACACTATCGTGGCGGTCAAAGTTTCTATGTCGTGCCACGTATCTCGGATCTGCCCGATATCGAACAGTTTCTGAAAGATCAGTTGCCCGAGCTGACTTATGTGATCGCCCATGGCCAGATGGCCGCAGGCGAGCTGGATGACCGGATGAACGCATTTTACGACGGCAAGTACGATGTGCTGCTGGCGACGACCATCGTGGAAAGCGGGCTGGATATCCCGACCGCGAATACAATGGTTGTGCATCGGGCGGACATGTTCGGTTTGGCACAGCTTTACCAGATCCGTGGCCGGGTCGGGCGGTCAAAAGCCCGGGCCTATGCGTATCTCACGACAAAACCCCGAATGAAACTTACCCCTGCAGCAGAGAAACGCCTGCGTGTTCTGGGTTCGCTCGATACGCTTGGGGCGGGGTTCACGCTGGCCTCGCAGGATCTGGACATTCGCGGGGCCGGAAACCTGTTGGGCGAGGAACAGTCCGGCCAGATGCGGGATGTCGGATACGAACTGTATCAATCCATGCTCGAAGAGGCGATCGCCAAGATCAAAGCCGGAGAGATGGAAGGGCTGAGCGACGCCGACGATCAATGGGCGCCGCAGATCAACCTGGGCGTTCCCGTTCTTATCCCCGAGGATTACGTTCCGGATCTTGACGTGCGTCTGGGCCTGTATAGGCGCTTGTCTTCTCTGTCGACCAAGGTGGAACTGGAGGGGTTTGCCGCCGAACTGATCGACCGTTTCGGTACCCTGCCCAAAGAGGTCAACACGCTGCTTCTGGTGGTGCGCATCAAGGCGATGTGCAAGCGGGCGGGGATCGCCAAACTGGATGGTGGACCCAAGGGTGCGACGATCCAGTTCCACAACGACAAGTTCGCCTCGCCCGAAGGGCTGGTCGAGTTCATCCAGAACCAGCGCGGCCTGGCCAAGGTCAAGGACAACAAGATCGTCGTGCGGCGCGACTGGAAAAAGGACAGCGACAAGATAAAGGGCGCATTCGCCATCGCCCGGGATCTCGCCGAGAAAGTGATTGAGGCAAAGAAAAAGGTCAAAGCCTGATGCGGTTCTGACCGTTCAATCTCCGGCAATAAAGGTGCAAAGCTGCCATATTCCGTCTGGCGATTTCACGAAGGCCGCGCGATAGCCGACCATGGACCAAAGAAAGTCGCGGTGCATGTACCCTTCGGCGCCGTCCGTCAGGCGGACTTTTTGATAGTCGACGTCTGAATCGAAACCAGGCGCGAACACGACCTCGTTGCTGATAAGATCGAGGATTTTCGACCCGGAATGGTTCTCGGAGCGCAGGGTAACTCGTTCTCCGGTCACGAAATAAGTTTCGAACGGATCGATATCTACGGGCAGCCGGATCCGCCACTGATGCGGCATCCAGAATTCGCCCGCATCGTCGAAATACCCCGGTGCGGCCAGCGTCGTCTCGAGCGCCGCCCAATATTCTTCGCGCATGTCGTCGGCCTCGTGCCGGAATTCTTCGGCCAGCGCTTCTGGCGGCAAAGTAAGGTTTAGACGCAGCTCTTCAGGACCGCCCCGACCGCCGAGGCTGAGGTGAATATCCGGGCAGGCAGCTGCCACGACCGCGTCAACATTGCGTTCCGCGACGGCTGTACGCAGTTCTTCGCGAAACGTCAGCAAACCGGGGTCATGCTGCGCCTCGTCGGAGGGCGGAAAGGCCTGACGCTCGGCGAGTGCAGGCAGACCAAAGACCACAAGTGCAATCGGCAGAGAAAACTTCATTCCGCGGCCCTCATCGCGGCCTGAGCGCAGAAACAGGATGCGCCAACCGCACGGTCGGCGCGTGCCAATGCGAGATCAAGCTGCTGTCTGATCTGGATAATTTCAATTGTTTCCGCTCTTTTCTTCAGGCAGTCGTGCAGTCCTTTAAGGCTCCAGACATTGCCGGGGTGGATCAGGGCGCGCCCAAGGTTGCCACCAAATCCGAGATCTTCGCGGTAAACCGCCTCGGCCTCTTCCACATGTCCTTGTTCGAACAGCAATGCCCCCAATGCGTGCCGCGTCGGCTGCATCCAGCCCCAGGGTTCGTCGTAAGGCAGCCCGTCGTCCAGTTCGACAGCGCGGCGCAGGTGGGTATAGGCCGTGTCGAGATTGCCTTTTCGGTACTCGATTTCTCCACGCAGCATTTCTTTTGCAATTTCCAGGAGGTCGACAACTTTGTTGTTATGCAAAAGACGGGTTTCCGGAACCTGCGCGACTGCTTCCTGAAATAGCTTTTCTTCCTCCTCTGCCCGGTCGGCATCGCCGGTCGCGGCAAAGGCCAGAGCACGGGCATAGCGCGTGGTCGCTGCCAGCGTGCAGAAAAGCGCGGGATCGTCCGGCATCTCAAGTGCCATCGCTTCCTGCCATCGGCCGAACCGGATCAGGATATGAGGACCCATAGCCATGTAGCTTTCGAAATAGTCCGCCATTGGGGGGCTTTCGATACGCAGCAATTCCTCGGGCGTCGTGTCCCAGATCCCCTGATTGGCGCGTAGGGCCGGTTCCATCTGACCAAGGAAAAAGGCGCCATAGATGGCAAAGTGATAATTGTGCTGCCGATAGCCGGTATAGATGTTGAACGCGCCTTCGCGTTCGAAATATTTCAGATCAGCCTCGGAGGCGGCCTGGTTCCAGTGAACTACATTGTGATAGTCGCCGCACTGAATGTCGATATGGGTCGGCATGTGCACCAGATGCCCGGCATCCGGAACAAGCGTTCTGAGGACGTCTCCGGCCTGCAGCGCTTTTTCCGGCGTCGGTGACATTTCCATCAGGTGCACATAGAGATGCAAAAGACCCGGATGCGCCATGGCGGCCGGATCATGTGTCATCGCCCATTCCAGAGCGTCCTTCGCTTCCAACGTCGCTGAACCTTGTGCCGGCTCACCGGTTTTAAGGTCCCACATCTTCCAGGGGGTCAGGTTCAGCAGCGCTTCGACATAGATCGTGCGAACGTCCAGATGGTCTGAAACCCTGGTAAAAGCACTGCGCATGGCGTCGGCAAAGCCGTAATCCCACGCGTGCATGTCTTCAACCAGATCGCGTTGGGGGTAACGTGCGGGCAGGGCCTCTATCAGCGCGCGTTCCGCCGGCGTGCATCCCTCGACCAGCGACAGGGCTTTTTGCGCAGCGTCAAAAGAGGCGGCCAGCGCCTTGGCCCGGCCTGCGGTATCCCAGCGATCCCATGGCAGATTGTAATTCGGACCCGCTGCATAGGAGATACCCCAATACGCCATTGCACAGCCCGGGTCCGCCGCGGCGGCCTTTTCGAAACAGGCGACGGCTTCGGTATGATTATAGCCATAGGTCCAGACAAGCCCCCTGTCGAACCAGAGTTGGGCCTTGGTCGAGTGGGTGGTGATCGGACAAGTATGCGATCCGAGATCGTAATAGTCGCTCATGAGAATGCCCCCTGACTGCGGGGACTGTAACCACTAATTTCGATTCCGCACAGGTCAGGCAGGCACGCGATCCTCGATTCGACCCATGTGAAGCATCAGCGCAAAGCCCGCGATACACATGATCAGGATGCCGAACGTCAAAGGTGTCAGAGAGCCATCGAACAACAGGCCGACAGGGGCTGCGATTGCGGCCGCGAAAACAGTGGCGACCGCGCCGATAACCGAGGCCGCCATTCCGGCGATATGTCCCATCGGTTCCATCGCGATGGCGTTGAGGTTGCCAAGCGTGGTCCCGGCCATGAAAAAGATCGATGTTTGCCAGGCGACGAACAGGGCGAAAGACGCGTTCGGCGACAGGTCAAGTGCATTCAGCGTAATGACCACAGACGTCAATACGATCTGGGCGGCGAGCGACCAGGTCACCATCCGGCGCATGCCGACCCGCACCACCAGCGCCGCGTTCAATACGCTGGCGGAGCCGGACACCAGTGCCACGAAGCCGAACCAGAACGGAAAACTCTCTGCCCGGTCGTGGATCACGTCATAGACCGGTTGCACCATGGTCAGCATGGTGAACAGAACGCCCATGCACAGGGTCTGCACGATGATTGACAGCCGTACGGTGGGATGCGTGAACATCTCCTTGGCCGATCCGATCATCAGAGGGAACCGCAACGGACGGCGGTTTTCGCGGGCCAGAGGCTCGGGTAGGCGAAGCCCCATCCAGGTGATCGAAATGGCCGAGAACAGGATGAACGAAGCGAAAATACCGCGCCAGCCCGTAATGGCAATAACACCTGCGCCAAGCATCGGAGCGATTGCAGGCACCAGCGTAAAGATCAACATGGCGATGGAGATGATGCGCGCCATTTCGCGCCCGGCATAAAGGTCACGCACGATCGCCAAAGCCACGACGCGGGGCCCGGCAGCGCCCAGCCCCTGCAAAATACGCGCTGCCAGCACCATTTCGAGGGACGAACTGGCCCATGCCAGGGCTGAAGCCAGAATATAAAGGATCGCCCCCGCATAGATCACCGGCTTGCGCCCGAAGGCATCCGACAAGGGCCCGGTGAAGAAGGTGCCGATGCCCATGCCCAAAACAAATGAGGTCAGGATCAACTGCGCCCGGTTCACGTCGCCGGGGCTGAGTTGTTCGCCGATCTCGGGCAGCGCAGGCAGCATCGAGTCGATCGAAAAGGCAATCGTGGCAAACATCATCGCGATCAGCGCAATGAATTCTGCCCTGGACATCCGGTCGGCCATTGGCGTCTCCTTACCGGTTCGCGCTATCACGCCGGGCATGGCAGAGCCAGAGGGGAAATTGCACAGACCTCTGTGCTAATCTGCAGAGGAAGTCTCGAATTGGGACATGATTTCACCAATCACTTTTTCCCAAAGTTCAGGGGGTTGTGCGCCGGGAACCGCGTGTTGATTGGCGACAATATAGGTGGGAACGGATTTGATGCCCATCTGTCGGGAATGTGTATCGCGATTGCGGATGTCTTCGCGGTCAGCGTCAGATTTCAGCAATTTGAGAACCACCGCCGCATCCATGCCGATACTGTCCGCGATATCGGCGAGGATTTCGTGATCGCCGATGTCGCGCGCGTCAACGAAATATGCGTCGAACAGGGCATCGACCGCCTCGTTCTGTTTGCCTTCGGTTCCGGCCCAATGAATCAGGCGGTGGGCATCCAGTGTATTGGGCGTGCGTTTCATATCCTCGAACTTGATGGACAGCCCGGCCTTCTCCGCGTGCTCGACCACTGGCGCATAGGCCCGGACGGCGCCGTCCTTGCCGCCGAACTTGCGTTCCAGATAGTCGCGCCGGTCCATGCCTTCATCGGGCATGTCCGGGTTAAGCTGAAAGGGATGCCATTCGATGACGAAGGGGTGATCCGGCCGCGCCGCCAGCGCCTTGTCCAGGTGGGTCTTGCCGATATAGCACCACGGGCAGATCGGGTCGGACAGGATATCAAGCTTGACGGTCTGTGTCATTCGGATGGTGCCTTGAAATAGGCCGGCAGGGCGCGGCGCAGGAGTTTGCCGTTGCCGCCCATCGGCAGGGCGGGCAAGTGGATGAAGGCACGGGGTTGTTTGTAGCGCGCCAGGTTAGCCTCCACATAGGTCCGCAGGGCCGCATCGTCCAGTTTTTCCGGCCCGGTGTAAAAGGCCGCGATCACGAATGTATCCTGTTTGACCTCGACTGCAGTGGCCCCGACCTGTGAGATGCCGGGAAATCGGGACAGAACGGCCTCGACTTCGACCGGCGAAACACGATAACCGCCCGCGTTCATCATGTCGTCGTCGCGGCCAAGATAGCAGATCTGCCCGTCGCTGGTCATCGAACCCTGATCTCCGGTCAGAAACCAGTCGCCGCGCATCCGGGCTTTGGCCTCATCCGGGGCATTCAGATAGGTCAGCATCAGGCCGGGATCGGATCGATGCACGGCGATTGTACCTTCTGTACCCTGCGGGACAGGTCCCTCCGGTCCCATGATGGCGACACGACGCCCCGGTTGTGGCCGGCCCAAAGCATCCCCGCTGGCCGGCGAGGCCGGGCTGGACGAGATGAAGGTGGAACATTCCGACATGCCGTAAGCTTCGTAAAGCTCGCTGCCGGTTGCACTCAGCCATTGCTCGTGTAGGGTGCGAGACAGCTTCTCGCCCGCGCAAAGCCCATGCCGCAAATCGGGCAGATCAAGTTGTGCATTCTCTTGCATCATCTTGCGATAAACGCCCGGTGCGGCAGCAAAAATAGTTGTGCGTGACTTCTTCAGAAATGCCGGAAGACTGGAAATTTCAGTGCCGGGTTCCGGGATCAGGGCGGTTGCTCCGATTGTCCAGGGGTCCATCAGCCCGGTCCCCAGCGTATAGGTCCAGTTGAATGCGCCGGCATGGCACAGACGGTCCCGTTCGGTCAGCCCATACCAGCCATCCACCATCATCTGCCGTGCCCAGATCGCCCGATGCGCATGGGCAACGGCGCGGGGGCTGCCCGAAGTGCCCGAGGTGTAGATGACATAGGCCAGACGTTCAGGATCGCCCATGTCATATTCCGCAGGCGGAAGGCTGCGCATGGCGATCAACTCGTCCAGACCGATCTGGCGCGGGTGCCCGGCGCAGGCGACAGCAGGGTCGCGCAGGATCGCGGCGGGCTGCAACTCGTCAATGATTCTGGCGGTTTCCACTTCGGTGAGTTGCGATGACGTCGGTACCGGTACGATCCCGGCGGCAATGGCGCCCAGGTAGGCTATTGGAAAATCGACCGTGTTTCCCAAACGCATCAGAACCAGATCGCCCGGTTTCACCCCGTTGGCAAGCAAACCAGAGGCCGTTCCCCGAATGGCGCTTTCGAGATCGGCAAAGCTCCAATCCAAGCTTCCGGAAGCATTCAGAACCGAAAGAGCGGTTTTACCGGGCTGCGCTCCGGCCCTGCGCATCACGTGAGCGGCAAGATTGAACGGGGCGGGGCAGGCGGGCGGTGGACCCTGATCAAAGGTTGACAACATGCCGAATGGCTAGCCCGCGACGCTCTGCGTTGCAAGCACACCTGACCGGCCCTATAGAAAAGGCATGAAAAACCGAGACCCCAAATCCCTCATCCGTATCGCGCGCGACAACGGCGCCGCGACCGAGGTGGAACCGCTTGATCTTGGCGCCCGCGTCAGAGAGTTGCGCAAAGCCCGCAACTGGACGCTGGAGCAGGCCGCAACTCAGGCCGGTCTGGCGCGATCCACTCTCAGCAAGATCGAGAACGGTCAGATGTCGCCGACTTATGATGCGTTGAAAAAGCTGGCCGTGGGATTGCAGATTTCAGTCCCTCAGCTGTTCACGCCTCCGCTGCGGGATCAGGTGATCGGGCGCATGTCCGTCACCAAATCGGGGGCCGGCACGGCGCATGCCACGGCGACATACGAACATGAACTGCTGGCCGATACACTGACCAAGAAGCAGATGCTGCCCTATCGCGCGCGCGTCCGTGCACGTTCGATGGAGGAATTTGACGGCTGGGTCCGCCACGACGGAGAGGAGTTTATGTATGTCCTCACCGGCGTGGTGCGGCTTTTTACCGAGTTCTACGAGCCGGTCGAAATGCGGCGTGGGGACAGCGCCTATTACGACGGCAGTATGGGGCACAACGTGATCTCGGTCAGCGACGAGGATGCCACGATTCTCTGGGTCACGTCATTGATGTGATCAGCTGTTCAGTTCACGACACAGTTTTTCAGTAAAGAGGAAATCTTCGAGCTCCTCATGGGCTTCGTTTATTGTCAGGTGGTGGCGTTCCGCCAAATAGGCCTCGAACCGGTGCCGGTCCTGCTTTACGAACGCCATGTCCTTGTCACGCAAATTGGGAAACCGCGTCTTGGCGCGGGCATAAGTCGTGGCCCAATCTTGCGTCAGGTCCGTCCAGGTCATCATGTGCGAGCTTTCCTAGTGAGTGTTGACGGAATGCTCCCCTCCCTCCATCAGGGTAAGGAATTTGATACTGCAATGCAGACTAGTCAAAATGTCGCACTTATTGGGGTTGATTCGTGGAAAAAAATTCGCCCGTCGCGGGAAAACCGCAACGGGCTGACGGACCTGACTTTGGAGTGAGTGGCGGCCGGTCCGCTATTTTTCATCAGCAAAAAGCCAATTCAACAGGATATGTCCGATGAAGACAGCAAGAATCTGCATCGAAACAAACATAACAATATGGTGAGGATAAATGCCTGCGAAGGTATCCGTAAACCCCCTAGCGACCGTAACTGCAGGATTTGCAAAGCTTGTTGACGATGTAAACCAATAAGCACCGGTAATGTAGAGCCCCACAAGTGGGGGGACGGCATCCGGTTTGTGCCGAATCCCGCCGAAAATAACAAAAAGCAAGCCGAGCGTGGCGATGATTTCGGAAAACCACTGATGCGGACCCGTCCGATGCATGGTTGTCGAGCTTTGGAGTATTGCCAGATCGAACATGAAATGCGCGGCCCAAACGCCGACTATGGCGCCAGCTAGCTGACACAACACGTACGGAGTGACATCGCGCCACTTGTGCTCTTTTCTCAACGCAAAGGCGATGGTGACCGCCGGGTTGAAATGCGCGCCTGAAACCGGCCCGAGCGTGGTAATGATTGCGTAGAGGATACAGCCCGTGGCGATGGCATTCGCAAGCAGGGCGAGCCCAACGTTTCCACCCGACAGGCTGTCGGCCATTATGCCCGAGCCGACCACGCCGATAAGCAGGAAAGCGGTGCCCAGAAATTCGGCAAAGTATGTGCGGGGGTTCATTGGATTTCTCCGATGCGCTTGAGGTGAATGGACAGCTCGGGTTCGCTCATTGTTTCGAACGGTAGGGCCAACAGCGCCGAGGCGCGGAGCGACAGGATGTCATAGGCATCGTCGAACGCGCGTTTCCAGTCCGGCTCGGCTGCCGCGGCAGGATCTTCGACGCCCCAGTGCGCGCGAATGGGCGCGCCGGGCCATACCGGGCAAGTTTCTTCTGCGGCCGAGCCGCAAACCGTAATGACGATATCCATTCGAGGCGAATTTTCGGTCGCGAACTCATCCCAGCTTTTCGACCGTGCGCCTGACGTGTCGTGCCCTTTTTCGGCAAGCAGGATCAGCGATTGCGGATGTACTTTTCCCGCAGGCGCAGAGCCTGCGGAATAGGCGTTCACACGACCGGTTCCCGATGTGTTCAGGATGGATTCGAGCAGGATCGACCTGGCAGAGTTGCCGGTGCAGAGAACGAGGATGTTCATCGCATTTTTCCTTGGTGAAGGGGTGTTGATTCAATCGAACGTCCGTCCGATTTTGTCGACCTCATGTTGCAATGAAATTCGGTCGAGTGTTTCGAAGGGCAAACTGACGAAGGCTGAGATGCGATTGCGCAACAGCCCATAGGCCTGTTGAAAAGCGAGATGTTTCTGGGCATCCGTGCCTTCGGTCTTGACCGGGTCCGGCAATCCCCAATGGGCGCTCATGGGTTGTCCCGGCCAGGCCGGGCAAGATTCGTTGGCGGCTTGGTCGCAGACGGTGAAAACGAAATCCATTTTCGGCGCGTCTTCGCAGGCGAACTCGTCCACACATTTCGAGCGCAACGATTGTGTGTCATAGCCTTTGCCGTCAAGCAGCTTTAAAACTTCAGCATGAGGGGTTTCTGATGGTGCTGTGCCCGCCGAAAAGGCGTTGAATAACCCTTTGCCTTCATTTTCCAGGATCGCTTCGGCCATGATCGAGCGTGCTGAATTTCCGGTGCAGATGAACAGCGCGTTAAGTACACGGGGTTTGTCCGACATCAGCGGTTCTCCCGACGGGGCAATGCAAAGGTCGGGGCGGTTCTGGCAGCAATTTCCAAGCAGGCCGGTGAACAAATCACGGACTTCCGACAAATTTGCGGTGTAGAAAATTGTGGTCCCTTCGCGGTTCTGTTCGATCAGACCCGCAGTTCTGAGCGCGTTGAGATAAGCGGAGGCCGTATTCGGCTTTAAACCCAACGCACTTGCGATATGCCCTGCAGGTACCGCGTCCGGATACCGGCGCATCAGCAGCCGGAACACTTCGAGCCTTTTAGGGTGGGCCAGAGCACTCAATTGATCGTGTAAATCTATTTCCATAATTCACGAAATACGGAAATAGAACGTCGCCGTCAATCCTCGTACCACCAGACATCGGGCATGTATTGCGGTCCGTCGCCATAGATCGGGATGTATTCGGGAAATTTCAGTTCATTAGCATGAGCGATGCGCCCGACATCAAAGTTCCAGATCGGGATGACATAGCGGCCCGATATCAACACGCGATCAAGCGCCCGGGTTGCGGCCAAAAAATCCTCGCGCGACTTTGCCGCCAGGATCGTGTCGATCATCGCATCGGCGGCAGGAGAGGACATGCCCATCAGGTTCCGCGTTCCGGGCAGATCGGCGCCCTGGCTGCCCCAATACAGGCGTTGCTCATTTCCCGGAGACAGCGACAAATCCCTCCGGAATGGGGTCATGTCGAAATCCAGATCAGCCACACGTCCTGCATATTGGGCATTGTCCACTTTCTCGGCGGTGACGCGGATTCCCAACCGTTCCAGCGCGCGGGCGAAAATCTCGATCACGGTCTGCATGTCGCTGTCGCCCTGACGGAGCAGAACCGTAAACTCGAAGGTTGCGCCGTCGGCGTTCGTCAGAACTCCATCCTTTACGGTCCAGCCTGCTTCGGCCAGCAAAGCAGCCGCATCGCGCAGGTTTTTTCGGTTCCGGGCCGAACCGTCGCTTTCGGGCAGGGCATACCCTTCCAAAGCGCCGGGCAGCAGATCGTCAGAGAATGGTGCCAGCAAATCGCGAACGGCGCCCGTCGCGGGGCCGGGCCGCATCGCCAGATCGGAGCCTGAGAAATAGGACGAGATCCGTTCCTGCGCGCCTCCGGTGATCGTGTCGTTGATATACTCGAAATTGAAAGCCAGCAGCAGCGCCTCGCGCACGCGCCAGTCGTCCATTGGCGCTTTGCGCGTATTCATGACAAGCCCGGTGATGCCGGACGGTTTGCCATGCGGGATTTCGGTTTTGACGGTGTCGCCGCGACGTATTGCCGGAAAGTCGTACTGGGTTTCCCATTTTTCTGCGTTGAATTCGCGTGCGGCAGTCAACTCGCCAGCCTTGAAAGCTTCGAAAAGCACGGTTTCATCGCCATAAAATTCGATCCGCAACTCATCAAAATTCATAGTGCCCCGCCGGAACGGCAAATCTTTGCCCCAATAGTTGGGGTTGCGTTTCAGCGTGACCTGCCGTCCGGCTTCGTAGTCCGATACGATATAGGGGCCGGTGCCGACAGGGATTTCCTGCAGGGAAGAGTTCGCGAAATCCTTGCCCGCCCACTGTTCCTTTTTGAGAATCGGGCGCAACCCGGCGATCAGCGCCAACTCCCGATCTTCCTCGTTGAATGTGATGCGGACGGATCGAGGGCCAGTCTGTTCGATACGGTCGATTTTGGACCACAACCCGCGATAGCGCAGATGCCCCGAGGTTCCCAGAGTCTCGTAGGACCAGATCACATCGTCGACCGAAACGGGGCTGCCATCCGAAAACTTCGCTTCTTCCCTAAGTGTGAATTCGACCCAGGACCGGTCGGGCGGCGTTTCAACTGATTCGGCCAAAAGTCCATAAAGTGTGAAGGGTTCGTCCCAGGATCGGCCCATCAGACCCTCGTAGGACCAGAACCGGATTTGCCAGGGAACGGTGCCTTTCTGGATGAAGGGATTGAGGCTGTCGAACCCGCCGGTGTTACCAAAAACGACACGGCCGCCTTTCGGCGCATTCGGATTCGCATAGGGGAGCGACACAAAATCCGGTGGCAGGGCAGGTTGCCCATACATAGCTATGCCATGAACCGATTCTGCGAGGACATTTCCGGCAGACAAAAAGACAGAGATTCCCGCAAGAAGCGGACGAATGGCGCGTAAATAATCTGGTCGCACTTTGGCAACAATCCTGCTCAAGCCTTATTTTCTTGGTGATCACCGTAGCGATGGTTTTCCATATTTTCAAACTTTTAGCTTGGATGCCGCAGGGGAATTGCGTATAAAGGAGTCACTGCTCGATAGGTTTCTTGCCTGTATGAAACCTGCCTCAATAACTTAACGCCCGCTTCGTGCGGGCGTTTTTTTGTCTGCGGCAAAGTCGAACTCCGGTGTGTTTCTCACGGTTTGCCGCAAGAAGCGGTGGCGCGTCATTGAATACGTTTCCCCGTTTTCTTTGCAGTTGCAGCATGGCACTCTGGATCACGACAATTTACGCAAACGGGAGAGCGACCATGTCCCTGTCGGGAAAAACTGCAATCATCACAGGTTCCAATTCCGGGATCGGGCTTGGCATCGCGCGGGAACTGGCCAAGGCAGGCGCCAACGTCGTGCTGAACTCGTTCACCGACCGGGAAGAAGATCATGCATTGGCGGCGCAAGTTGCTCAGGATACCGGGGTGAACGCCCGCTACATCAAGGCGGATATGTCAAACGGCGAAGAATGCCGGGCCCTGATCGAAGAGGCCGGAACCTGCGATATCCTGGTGAACAATGCCGGCATCCAGCATGTTGCGCCCATCGACACCTTTCCGGTGGAAAAATGGAACGCCATAATCGCGATCAACCTGAATTCGGCGTTTCACACCACGGCCGCCGCCCTACCGAAGATGCGGGAGGCGGGCTGGGGAAGGGTGGTCAATATCGCTTCGGCGCATGGCTTGACCGCGTCACCCTTCAAGGCGGCCTATATCGCGGCCAAACACGGCGTTGTGGGCCTGACGAAAACCGTCGCCCTGGAAACCGCGCAAGAACCGATCACCTGCAATGCGATTTGTCCCGGATATGTCCTGACGCCACTGGTCGAGGCGCAAATTCCGGATACGATGAAAGAATACGACATGAGCCGCGAGGACGTGATTAAGAACGTCATGCTCCTGCGTCAGCCTTCCAGGGAATTCGCGACCGTCGAGCAGCTTGGTGGCACCACGGCGTTTCTGTGTTCGGACGCCGCCGCCCAGATCACCGGAACCACGATTTCCGTCGATGGCGGGTGGACGGCGCTGTGAGCGTGGCAAGGCGGGCACTCGGCCTGGCTTTGCGCAAATACTGCAGAGCGGAGGGCGGGAGTTGAAACGGATCAATCTGGCACTTCAAGGGGGTGGTGCGCACGGGGCCTTTACCTGGGGCGTCCTTGACCGTCTGCTGGATGAAACCGATATAGAGATTGCCGCGATCACCGGCACTTCCGCGGGTGCACTGAACGGGGCCGCATTGAAAGCCGGATTGATCAAAGCCGGCCCCAAGGGCGCGCGCGAAACGCTGGACGGGTTGTGGAAACGAATGGGCGCAATTGGCGACATGCGGATTGCCCATTGGATGCGGGGCCTCGAACCGGCGCAGATCGCTCAGACGATCGAATATTCTGTCCCGTTTTCCGTTGCCGATGCCTGGTCGCGTATGGTGTCGCCCTATGCGTATGGTCCGTTCTATGTGAATCCGTTGGCTTCGGTTGTGGAGCAATTCGACTTTGATCAGGTTTGCGCCGAGGCAGGGCCGGATCTGTTTGTCTGCACGACATGCGTACGGACCGGCAAGATCCGGGTGTTTTCCGGCAGCGAAATTTCGACTGACGCAATATTGGCATCCGCCTGTTTGCCGAACCTGTTTCAGGCAATCGAAATTTATGATCCAGATACCGACAGGATGGAGGCGTATTGGGATGGCGGATACAGTGGAAATCCGGCGCTGTTTCCGCTTTTTTCCGACAGGCTGCCCGAGGACGTGGTCATCGTAAACATCAACCCGCTGGAACGTAGTGAAATTCCCCGAACCCCGCAACAGATCCAGAACAGGATCAACGAAATCAGCTTCAACTCGTCCCTGCTGCGGGAATTGCGGGCAATCAATTTTGTGCAACGGCTGTTGCGGCAGGGAAAACTCAAAAAGGAAGAAATGAAGCGGGTGCTGATCCACATGATCGCCGATGACGAACTGATGAACAGCCTTTCGGTTGCCACGAAACTGGTGCCAACGCCGGTTATCCTGAACCGTTTGAAAAACGCCGGACGGGTGGCCGCCGACCGGTTCCTGCGTGACAACAAGGATGATCTGGGCGAACGCAGCACCGTCGATCTGCCCACGATGTTCGGTTGATCACTCCGGTGGTCGGCTCGGGTTTTTTTCGTTGGGATAGACCAGGCCTGCCGAAATCACCAGTTTCGCGGCATCCTCGATTGTCATGTCGAGGATGATCACGTCCGAGGCAGGGAAGAACAGCAGAAAACCGGATGTCGGGTTCGGCGTCGTCGGAAGGAATACGCTATACAGCTCTTCGCCCGCGCTTGTCCGCTTGGATATTTCGCCCTTCGCAGTGGTCGAAACAAAGCCGATGGCCCATATGCCCCGGCGCGGGTATTCGATAAGGCAGGCCTTTTCGAACGAGCGCTCGGTCTGCGCAAAGACCGTTTCAGATATCTGTTTGATCCCGGAATAGACCGAACGAACAACCGGCATCCGTGCCACCAGTTGTTCGGCAAAGTGAATCAGGGACCGGCCCAGAATGCCTTTGGCGATCCAACCGACGATGATCGTGAAGATCAGAAAGAAGATGACGCCGACGCCGCGCAGGTTGATACCGATATACTGCTCGGGCCGGAATTGATGCGGAACAAGCGGCAGAACGGCGCTGTCGATCCAGCCGACGACCGACAGGATCAGCCAGGCGGTCAGCCACACAGGCGCAATGACGACGATCCCGGTCAGAAATGACGCCCGCAGTCTTGCAAACAGACCGGGGCGACGGTGCGGTTCTTCGTCAAAGGGTGTGTTCATTGCAGTCTCTGGTATTTCGCTGATCTAGTTAGGCAGTTTGCCGCGGGCGTACAATAGCGCCGGGCAACAATTCCATCACAGCTTGCCCAGACCTGACAGCGATTGTGCGATTTTGGCGGCCAATCGGGCGTTGTTTCGGACAAGGGCGATGTTCGCGGTCAAAGATCGCCCCTCGGTCTGTTCGAGAATCCGTTGCAGAAGATATGGCGTCACCGCTTTCCCGGTGATCTCGTTTGCGTCGGCATCCGCCTGCGCCGCCGCGATGATTGGTGCCAGTTCAGCGGCGGGAATTTCGTGCTCGGTCGGGATCGGGTTGGCGACAAGCTGCCCGCCGGGCAGACCCAATGCCCGGCGCGTGGCATGCGCACGTGCAATCTCGTCGGCGCTGTCCATCCGCAGGGGTGCGGAATATGGGGATTGCGCCGACCAGAAGGCCGGGAAAGCATCCTGGCCTTGGGCGATCACCGGGACGCCGAGTGTTTCCAGAACCTCCAGAGTCTTGGCCAGATCCAGAATGGCCTTGGCCCCGGCCGCCACGACAGTGACGGGCGTTTGCGCCAACTCGTGCAGATCCGCGGAAATGTCGAAAGAAGTCTCGGCTCCGAGATGCACGCCTCCGATACCGCCGGTCGCGAACACGTCGATGCCCGCGAAATGCGCTGCAATCATTGTCGCGGCCACGGTGGTGGCTCCGGTTCTGCCGGACGCGATACAGGCGGCCATGTCAGCGCGCGAGATTTTGGCGACACCCTGAGCCTGACCCAGCGCGTTCAACTGCTCCGGTTCGAGCCCGACGTGCAGCCGTCCTTCGATCACGGCGATGGTGGCGGGGACGGCACCGGCATCGCGGATGTCCTGCTCGACCTGGGCAGCCACCTCGATGTTCCGGGGATAGGGCATCCCGTGGGTGATGATGGTGCTTTCAAGGGCGACGATGGGCTGGCCCGTATCCTTGGCGGTGCGGACTTCTGTGGAATACTGCAGGTCGATCACAGTGGTGTTTCTCCGGAAACGTATGTTGCGGCGGCGCGCAGGGCGCGGGTCAGAGCCTCGCCCCCGGACGCGCCGTTGGCC
Source organism: Ruegeria sp. AF8 (assembly GCF_056541825.1). Lineage (NCBI taxonomy): Bacteria > Pseudomonadati > Pseudomonadota > Alphaproteobacteria > Rhodobacterales > Roseobacteraceae > Ruegeria > Ruegeria sp. AF8. Next base: position 1,016,217 of record NZ_JBQFYW010000001.1, read on the forward strand.
TCGGCGGCGATGTGGGCCGCCATGAATGTATCGCCCGCACCTGTCACGCGGGTGACAAGCACTGGTGGAGGCGTCTGGATCAGAATGCCGTCGGCTGTGGTCATGGCGGCCGGGTTGCCGCCATCCGTGACAAGGGCGCGCAACGCGCCGCGGTCAAGCAGGCCCTGGGCGGCACTTTCGGAATCGACGAATTCGCGCTGGCACAACAGGCTTGCTTCTTCGAGATTGACATACAATGTCGCACGGCCGTGTTGAAGGAAAGGCAGCAGCCGTTCGGCCTTGCCGGGAGAGGCCGGGGCCACCCGCAGGTCGGCTCGCGCGAATGCCGGGCTTTTCGCGATCTCCTCCAACAGCGAGAGTGTCAGGTTGCCGTCCAGGGCGACCAATCCGCCAAATGGCGCGTTTTCGGTTCCCAGCGGGCCGTGGACAAGCGGGTGCAAAATCTTGGCGCCCGCTGCTTCCAGAGAGTGCGCATCGGCAATGGCCGCGATCAATCCATTGGCGCCTTCGACGGCCATGTACCTGTCGGTTGGCAGGTCGTCGGAGCGGTAAATATGATCTGTTGTCATGCCCAGGCGGGCGCAGGAGGCGGTCAGTTCGTCGCCTTCGGGATCGCGGCCGATGGCGGTCAGCAATGTCGGTGTCATCCCGAACCGCACCAGCGTCATCGCGATGTTCATCGCAACGCCTCCGGGCAGGCGCGTGATCCGCCCTGGTACATCCGATCCTTGCCGCATATGGCTGGCGGACCGGCCAATCACGTCCCACAGGACTGAGCCGATGCAAAGAATGTCGGAATTCTGAGTCATGTGGCTGTCATGCCGCAGAGAACAAGGTCGTGCAAGCGGGAAGGTTCGCGTTCACGCCATCGCGCCGGTCAGCGACCTGAGCTTTGCCAGTGGATCGTCGGCGGTCCAGATTTCGTCTCCGATGCCAAAGAAATCGGTATGAGGTGCAAGGTCGCGCACGATCTCTTCGGTCAGGCCGCCCTCGGCCACCACGGGTACCTCGATCATCTGCGACCACCATTCGAACAGCTCTGATTCCGCGATCGACCCGTCGCCCAGGGATGACTGCCCGACCGGGCCAAAAGCCACATAGTCCGCACCGGCTTCGCCTGCGGTCATGCCGTCATGGCGCGAGGTGCCGCAAAAGCTGCCCACAATCGCATCCGTGCCCAGTTCCTTGCGGGCGGCGCGGATCGAGCGGTGGGCATCGTCCAGATGAACCCCATCCAGCCCAAGCCGCTGCGCCAGCAGGACATGGTTGGAAATCACCAGAGCAATATCACGGGCATGTGCGACCTCGCGGCAGGCATCGGCTGCGCGCGCGATCTGATCTTCATCCTTGCCGGCCAGTGCCAGCCGGATGCAGGCGATTTCCGCACCATCCAGAACCCGAGCCAGCTTTTCGGGAAAGCTGCGCAACTCGATTGACGGGGGGGTGATGAGATAGATCTGCGGCTGCTCGGGGGTATCCATAGCTGCGTCCTTGGCTGGGTCTTTTGCGCGGTTTAGCGGATTGTGCCGGGGAAGCAAACTTTTATGGGCTTATGGCCCCGAATTGCGGACGCAAGGCAAGGCGATGCCTTGCCCTGCGTATTCAGGAGGATTACAGCAGGCGGGATTTTCGGAGTAGCAGATGCCCAGCGACCAACCTCAGCCCTCATTCGTCCTTGTGCGCCCGCAAATGGGCGAAAACATCGGCGCTGCAGCCCGCGCGATGTGGAATTTCGGACTGGACCGGATGCGGATCGTGGCTCCGCGCGACGGCTGGCCCAACCCAAAGGCGGTGGCCATGTCCAGCGGTGCCGGACGACTGCTGGACGAGGCACAGCTTTTCGACGATCTGGCGGGCGCGCTGTCGGATCGGACCTTCGTGTTCGCGACGACCGCCCGGCAAAGGGGACTGACCAAACCCGTCTACAGCCCCGAACGCGCCATGCAGATCGCCGTAGAAAAAATAGCGGCGGGCGAACAGGTTGCGGTGTTGTTCGGCCCAGAACGGGCAGGGCTGGAAAACGAGGATATCGCCAGGGCCAACGCCATCATTTCGGTGCCGGTCAACCCGGAATACGCCTCGCTCAACCTCGGGCAATGCGTGTTGCTGACGGCCTATGAGTGGATGCGTCAGAGCGGCGAGGTGGTGCACGAGGCCACCGATCTGGGCAAGGGCGACTGGGCGACCGGCGTAGAGGTTGAAAAACTGGTCGAACATTATGAAGAGCGACTGGAGCAGGCCGGGTTCTTTTACCCCCCGGAAAAGGCGGATGGCATGAAGGTCAACCTTCGCAATCTGTGGTCGCGGATGCGGATGACGCGGGCGGATGTTCAGATGCTGCACGGTATCATGCGGCAGATGGTCCGGTGGAAGGAAAAAGGCTGACACTGGACCTGCGGGCCGGTCGGCCCTAGCTTGCGTGGAAATTCAGATCAAGAGGATGGCATGAGCGGCAAGCGCAGCATCTTTGAAGAAGTATCGGGGGACCGGAAACAAGACGCCGTCCAGCCCGGTATGATCGACCGTGGACAGGGCGGCGCGCGGCGCGGTATCCGGCTGTGGCTGATGGTGCTGTTTGCCCTGGTCGTGGCGATGATCGTGGTCGGCGGCCTGACGCGCCTGACCGACAGTGGCCTTTCGATCACCGAATGGCGTCCGCTGACCGGGGCCGTTCCGCCGACAAGCGAAGACGAATGGCAGGCCGAGTTCGACAAATACAAACAAATCGACCAGTGGCGCATTCAGAACCAGTGGATGGAGCTTGACGATTTCAAGTCGATCTATTGGTGGGAATGGGGCCACCGCCAACTGGGCCGTGCGGTCGGCCTTGTCTGGGCTATCGGGTTCCTCGGCTTTCTGCTGGCACGCAAGATACCCGCAGGCTGGACAGGTCGCCTGTTGCTTCCGGGTGTGCTTGGCGGCATCCAGGGCGCAGTCGGCTGGTGGATGGTGGCCTCGGGCGTGACGCAGGGCGAAGGCATGACCTCGGTCGCAAGCTACCGGCTTGCCACCCATCTGGGGCTGGCCTTTGTCATCCTCGGTTTTCTGGCGTGGTATATCTATATGCTGGGCCGGCAGGAGCGTGACCTGATGCAGGCCCGCCGCGCGAAAGAGGCGAAATTGTTCTCGCTGGCAACGGGGTTGATGCATTTCGCGTTTCTGCAAGTCCTGATCGGCGCCTTCGTGGCGGGTATCGACGCGGGCCGGTCCTTTACCGACTGGCCCCTGATCGGCGGACAGGTGCTGCCGCCCGACGCGGCCGCGCTGGAACCGATGTGGCGCAACTTTTTCGAAAGCCCCGGAATGGTGCAGTTCATCCACCGGTGCGTCGGCTATTTTCTGTGGATTTTCGCATTGTTCGTTTGGCTGCGGGGGCGTTCCAGCGCCCATCCGGCCACGCGGTTTGCCTTTCGCGCGGCCTTTGCGGCGCTGTCGGTTCAGGTGGTTTTGGGAATCGCAACCGTCCTTTATGGCGCGCCCTGGCAAATCGCGATACTTCATCAGCTTTTGGCCGTACTCGTCTGGGCGCTTGTTCTTCGGGCCCGGTTCCTGTCGGCCTATCCCATTGTAACCTCAATCCGTGGAGCCTGACCCTCATGACTGCCTATGACGAATTGATGGCCTTTCAACGCGAAACCTCTGCCCTGGGGCAGATTGCGGGGCGTCTTGGCTGGGATCAGGAAACGATGATGCCGCGCGGTGCTTCGGTTCAGCGCGGCGAGGAAATGGCCGCGATCGAGGCGGTTCTGCACACCCGCCGTTCGGATCCGCGTGTCGGCGACTGGCTTGAGCGGGCCGAAGCAGCTTGCGACGTGAGCGCGGCGCAGTTGCGCGAAATTCGCCGCGCGTTCGACCGGGCCGGAAAGGTGCCCGCCGATCTGGCCAAGGCGATTGCCCGCGTGACATCGCAGGCGCAGGGGAAATGGGCGCAGGCCCGCTCCGACGAGGATGTCGCAGCGTTTCTTCCCGTTCTGGAAGAGGTCGTTTCCTTAAAAAGACAGGAAGGCGCGGCCCTGGCACAGGGTGGCGACGTCTATGATGCTTTGATCGAGGATTACGAACCCTACACGACTAGTGCACAGATCAGCGCGATTTTCGATGCGATGCGCCCCAGGCTGGTCGCCCTGCGGGTAGCGGTGCTGGACCAGCCAATTCCCAAGGGTGTTTCCGGCATCTTCGATGAACGGATACAAATGCAGTTGTCGCAGAAACTGGCCGTGACATTCGGCTATGACCTCAGCCGCGGGCGGGTCGACAAGGCGGTGCACCCGTTCAGTTCAGGAAGCGGGTCGGACGTAAGGATAACGACGCGCACGTCCCAGACGGACCCATTCAACTGCTTCTATTCCACTATTCACGAAGTCGGCCACGCCGCTTATGAACAAGGGATTGACGAAGCTTATGCGCTGACGCCGCTAGGGCGGGGCGTGTCGATGGGTGTGCACGAAAGCCAGAGCCGCATCTATGAGAACCAGCTTGGCCGCTCCCGCGCGTTCACGGGTTGGCTGTTTGCGCAGATGACCGAAGCCTTCGGAGATTTCGGCATCGCGACGCCGGATGAATTCTATTCGGCGGTGAACCGCGTGGACAACGGCTTTATTCGTACGGAAGCCGATGAGGTTCAGTACAACCTGCATATCATGATGCGATTTGACCTCGAACGCGCCTTGATGAGCGGGGATTTGCAGGTTGCCGATCTGGAAGCGGCCTGGAATGACCGGTTCAACACGGATTTCGGCTTTGCGGTCGACAGGCCATCGAACGGATGTTTGCAGGACGTACACTGGTCAGTCGGGCTGTTCGGCTATTTTCCGACTTATTCGCTCGGTAACGTCTATGCCGGATGCCTTCACGACGCGTTGAGGGCCGCGGTGCCGGAATTGGATTCGAAACTGGCCGAAGGGGATACCAGTGGCGCAACAGGCTGGCTGCGTGACAATCTGCAACGCCATGGCGGTCTCTATGCGCCGCGCGAGACCATCGAACGCGCCAGCGGTCACAAGCCCGGACCGGAACCGTTGCTGAGTTACCTGGAAACAAAGTTCCAAGAGCTTTATGGCCTGTAGCCACATTGGCGGGGACGCTGCCTCCGCCGGGAAGCCGGGATATTGATACTGGCTGAGAGGACGCTCTCAGCTCAGCGCGGAACGCATTCCATGTCGCGCCCGTCAGAGCGTGCAACGCTCAGGTTTCCGTTGGCAATCCTCTCGACCCGCCGTTCGTCACCATAACCATCCGAGGTGAGGCGACCGGCGGGACTCAGCGTGTATTCCGCCGTGACCGTCTTGCCGCGCACAACCGCAGAATAAGGAATGGACGACGCATCCGCTGCCACATCCGAAACGATCCATTCAAGGGGCGTTTCGCCCATCACGCAGTCGAAGTGCCGGCCACGGATTGCTTCGATCAAATCAGTTCCCAGCAATTCTTCGGCTTGGGCAGGGATGGCGGAAATAGCAGAAAATACGATGGTCGGAAGGATCAGGTGTTTCATCATGCTCTCGAACAAGGCAATGAGCGGCGCAAGCGCCGCTCATTTCACAGATACTCAGCTGTCTGCTGCATCCTCGTCACCCTGATCCGCGATCCAGGCGACACTCACGACTTCTTCACCCCTGCCGGTGTTGAACACTTTTACACCGCCCGCCGAGCGTGAGCGGAAAGAAATACCGTCAACCGGGACACGGATCGATTGACCTCTGGATGTGGCCAGCATGATCTGGTCGTCGATTTCGACCGGGAAGGATGCGACCAGTTCGCCGCCGCGCATCGCTTTGTCCATCGCCGCGACACCCATGCCTCCACGACCGCGCACCGGATAGTCGTGCGACGAACTCAGCTTGCCCGAACCGCCCGCCGAAATGGTCAGGATCAGGTTTTCGGCCGCCGACATTTCGGCGTAACGCTCCTGGCTGATCGAGGTCATGGCGTCGCCTTCCTCGTCCGATGCCTCGGCATCGTCGGCCAGCCCTGCCACGGCGCGGCGCATCTTGAGATAGGCCGCACGCTCGTCCGAAGTCGCCTCGAAATGGCGGATCACAGACATCGAGACCACGCGGTCATTCCCCGACAACCGGATGCCGCGCACGCCGGTTGATTTGCGGCCCTTGAAGACCCGGACATCGGTGGTCTGGAAACGGATCGCACGACCCGAATTCGTCACCAGCATTACGTCGTCAGCTTCCGAGCAGATGCGGGCGTTCACAAGTTCCACACCTTCCGGCAGATCCATGGCGATCTTGCCGTTCCGCTTAACGTTGGTGAAATCGCTCAGCGCGTTGCGGCGCACATCACCGGCGCTGGTGGCAAAGACGATCTGCAGGTTCTCCCATTCCTCATCCGGAACATCCACCGGCATGATCGCCGCGATTGAGACACCCGTAGGGATCGGCAGAATATTGACGATGGCCTTGCCCTTGCCTGTGCGCCCCGATTGCGGCAAGCGCCAGGTCTTGAGCTTGTAGACCATGCCGTCCGTGGTGAAGAACAGAAGCTGGGTATGCGTGTTCGCCACGAAGAGGGTGGTGACTACGTCCTCTTCCTTGGTCTGCATTCCCGAAAGACCCTTGCCACCACGTTTTTGCGCGCGGAAATCGGCCAGCGGCGTGCGTTTGATGTAGCCGCCCGAGGTGACGGTCACCACCATGTCTTCGCGCTCGATCAGGTCCTCGTCTTCCATGTCGCCTGACCAGTCGACGATTTCGGTGCGGCGCGGTACGGCAAAATTCTCGCGCACTTCGCGCAGTTCGTCGGCGATAATAGACATGATCCGCTCGCGCGAGCCGAGAATTTCAAGGTATTCCTTGATCTTGCGCGCCAGTTCCTCCAACTCGTCGGTGACTTCCTTGACACCCAGTTGGGTCAGGCGCTGCAGGCGCAGTTCGAGGATCGCGCGGGCCTGGGTTTCGGACAGATTGTAAGTGCCGTCCTCGTTCATCGTGTGAGTCGGGTCGTCAATCAGTTGAATGTAGCCCGCGATATCCGCCGCCGGCCAGCGACGGGTCATCAGTTTCTGACGCGCTTCGGCCGCGTCTGCCGAACTGCGGATTGTTGCGACCACCTCGTCCACATTGGAAACGGCCACGGCCAGACCGCACAGGATGTGGCTGCGTTCGCGCGCCTTGCGCAGGTCATAGGCGGTGCGGCGGGCGACGACATCTTCGCGGAAGTCGATGAAGCAGGTCAGGAACCGGCGCAGGGTCAACTGCTCGGGGCGGCCGCCATTCAGCGCCAGCATGTTGCAGCCAAAAGACGTCTGCATGGGCGAGAAACGAAAGAGCTGGTTCAAGACCACCTCTGGCGTCGCATCGCGCTTCAGTTCGACCACGACACGCACGCCGTCTCGGTCGGATTCGTCCTGCACATGGGCGACGCCTTCGATCCGTTTTTCACGCACGGCCTCTGCGATCTTTTCGATCATCGCGGCTTTATTTACCTGATAGGGGATCTCATCGACGATAATGGCATAGCGATCCTTGCGCAGTTCCTCCACCCGCGTTTTCGCACGGATGATGACGCTGCCGCGGCCCTCAAGATACGCCTTGCGCGCGCCCGAGCGGCCCAGCATCACGCCGCCTGTCGGAAAGTCGGGGCCAGGGACGTATTCGATCAGTTGTTCCGAGGTCAGGTCCGGGTCTTCTATCAGGGCCAGCGTCGCATCGACGACTTCACCCAGATTGTGTGGTGGGATGTTTGTCGCCATACCGACGGCGATACCACCGGCGCCATTGACCAGCATATTGGGATATTTCGCTGGCAGAACGGTAGGTTCGCGCTCTTTCCCGTCGTAGTTATCCTGGAAGTCTACTGTGTCTTTGTCCAGATCATCAAGCAGCGCCGTTGCGGACTTGGCCAGCCGCGATTCGGTGTAACGCATGGCCGCCGGGTTGTCGCCGTCCATTGAGCCGAAATTGCCCTGCCCATCAATCAGCATCAGCGACATCGAGAAATCCTGTGCCATACGCACCAGCGCGTCGTAGATCGCGCTGTCGCCATGCGGGTGGTACGACCCCATGACATCGCCCACGGATTTTGCCGATTTGCGATAGGGCTTGTCATGAGTGTAACCGCCTTCACGCATCGCATAGAGGATACGCCGGTGCACCGGTTTCAGGCCGTCGCGCAGATCGGGGATCGCGCGGCTGACGATGACCGACATGGCATAGTCCAGATAGGACGTGCGCATCTCGGATTCGATGGAGATCGTCGGGCCGTCATACGCCGGGCGCCGAGGCGGGGTTTCGTCGGTGTTTTCAGGGGTTTCTGGCGTATCGCTCACGTAAACTGCCCGTTCTTTGTGCAGGGTCTATATCTTGTGGATGCATCTTATCAGAATGCGCATATAAGGTGCAAGCAAACAGCGGCTGTTCCCGTTTTTTCATGTTCACGAAACAGTAACACATTGTTTTCGTGCGTGTTTGCCGAAAATCGTGCTATCCTAGAGTGACCGAGGTAGAAACCGGAGGTCCGTATGGAAAAAAGCGAAACCGAATTGATGCTCAAAGGCTATGGCCTGACGACGGCAGAGATATTTTATCACATGCCCGATTATATCCACGTTCTGAACACCTTTATTTGGCAGGACTACGACCTCGCGCCCGATCATCCGAAGCTATTTGGATTCATCGAGTTTTGGCAGCGCGAGATCGAAGGCCCATTGCATTCCGTCCGCTTTACCCACCGAAAAATGCTTTCGTCGGGAGAATGGCGGAATATCGTCGGAGAGTACAGATTGAACTGACGCCTTGGGCGTTATTGCAATCGTCTGGCCTGAACCTTGCAGGTGGACGTGCCGACAGTTGTAAAGCTATTGCCATCGGGTGCAAGACGCCCGGAAAAGACATTTGTTTTGCCGGGAAAGTAGCTTTTCCCACTGATGTCCTGACCCGACAGGTACACTTCCGCAGTTCCTGACTGTCCAAGAGAATCCGATATCTGGCCGCGAAAGAAATTCGGCCCGGCTTGTGCATAGCGCACGGAACCAGTGACTTTGAGGAACGCCGCGCAGGTGGCCGAAAACGACCATGCCCCGGCAAGCGATGGTCCGGTCGAGCTGCGCTCGGGAACCGGGGCTTCTATGCAAACCGGTCCAGATTTGCCTTGCAGCTCCACCAGAGCTTTCTCGCTGCCCAGATCGCCGGAGCTCAAAGAAGATTTGCTGGCAGTCAGATAAGCCCGAAAACCGGCACTAGTCTTGCGCCCTGCCACGCCGTCCGGTCGCCCGGCGGAGCAACCCAGCCTGTTGAGTTCGGTTTGAGTTTGCCGGATCAGATTTTGGGCTTCGTCCGCCGTGGCAGGCTTGGTTGCGCGCGGCTCCGCAGAACCACGATCTTGCAGCGTCTCCCGCAGCTTCAGGGCAATCTGAAAGGCGTAGTCCTCCGATCGATCGGAGTATCGGTCCAGGAAAGTGTCATAGGCCTGAATCGTACCGATCGTACGTGCCAGCGCCAGATCCGCGTGAATGTTGTCGCCGTCGTCGGGTAAGGTTTGAGCGATGGGTTGTGTTTCGGAAGTGGCGGCGAAATAGAACTCTCCGATCAACTCGTCGTAATATGCCGGTACCTGAGTGTGTTGGACGGTGCGTGCAAGGTCGCGCACCCTGACCCGGAGGTCCGACATCAATGTTCGAAGTTCCAACCCCGGCTCAGACAAAAGCGGCAGCAGAGCCCTCGTGAAAACGGAGTTTTCCGCAGCGTCCTCGTCATCAAGCCGGTCCAGCGCCAGTTGTCCCGCGCCTGCGGAAAAGATGACGAACGTTCCCTGTGGCGCGGTAATCCGTCCTAACCCCCTGGTTTTGCCAATGCTTCGACCCGTAGTTGTTTCGAAAGGATTGTTGCGGCAGGCATCTATGATCGCGATGGAGGTGCGTGCCCCGGTGGCCCGAATGCGATCCAGCAGGTCCGACAGGGCGATCGATTCGGACCTAACAAAATCGCTTTCGCCGGTTGCAGGCGCGACGATGTCGGTCGGAAGCAAATAGTTTTCGCCATCAATCTCGACCCCATGCCCGGCAAAGAACACCAGCGCCACGTCCCCTGGCTGCAGTCGCGACGTGAATTCCGAGATTTCACGGTTCATGCCACGCCGCCCTGCATCGGTGGCCACCTGAATATCGAACCCCAGAACGTTGAGTGCCGCAGAAAAGGACAGCGCGTCAGCAACGGCCTTGTCGAGTTTCTCGACCTCCTGATAATCGTCATTCCCGATGATCAGGGCGCGGCGTTCCTGCGCCCAGACAGGACTGACGAAAACCACCAGCGTGAATGTCAGTAACCAACGCATGAATTTCCTCTGAACATTTGTCCGCCGAAATTTCCGTTTTCAGTTTTTTGCATTGCCGGAAGAATGCCAATCTGTGAGGGTTTTGGCCATTGTCGGGACGTTGCCGGTCGAAATCCAAGGAAAATTTCATGTTCAGAGCTTTTTTGTCGTCCGTATGTTTGGCCGCGTTCTTCACCCCGGCTGTGGCAGACGGACTTTTGGACAAGATCAAAAAGGGCGCGGAAAACACCGCGGATGCTGTGGGGCAGGGGGCGCAAAAGGTTGGCGAATCTCTGGAACACGGGGCGGATAAGGTTGGTGAAACGGTCGATTCAACCGCCGAGCTTGTCACCAACGAAGCCACGCCCGAGGAGACCCGCGAGAAACTGGACGCGATGGCCGACGGGATTCTGGCGCGGCTTTTAAGTGAAAATGAAGACGCGGCCCGACTGTATGAAGTCAGCGCGGGATATGCGGCTTTCGACACCCGGAAGATCACGGTTTTTCCGGTTTCCGCAGGCTATGGCCGTGGGGTTGCCGTTTTCAAGCCGGATGATCAGCGCACCTATATGAACATGGGCACCGGGGGGGTCGGGGCCGCAATGGGAATTGGCGGTTTCAAGACCGAGTTCGTTATCTTGTTCGAGACCCAGGCGGATTTCGACAAGTTCGTAACAGACGGCTACGACGCCACAGCCGAGACCGGGGCGATGTTCGGCGACGGCAACACGCAGGAAACAGCCCGGTTCGTCGATGGCAGGACGTTTTTCGTGCTCAGCAAGAATGGATGGCGGGTCGCGGCCAGCGCTTCCGGCACGAAGTATTGGAAATCGCCCGAGCTGAATTGAGTGTCACGCCGAACAGCTGGCCCCGCCAAGCACGCAGAACTTGGCGCAATGGGGATGGTTCAACTGAACGTCAGATTCAGCCTCTTCCAGCGAAGAACCCAACTCGAACTCGGCCGAATAGGGCAACAGGGTACAGGCCAGAACTACCGGCTTTGAGGCGCCTTTGCGCTTGACCACCATGCGAGAGCTTGCGCACATCACGTCAGTCGGCGACTTGTTCAGAATGCCCCAGCAGGCCGTCGTGATTTCGGGCACTTCTACGGATTCGTCCATTTCGGGAAACAGAACCGTCTGACTGGGGTCGTTGGCGTCGATGTCAAACCCGTTTTGTTTGTAAAAGGCTGCATAGCCCGCTCGGCTTTTGGCATCGGTCTCGCCCCAGACGGTGCGACCGGCGACGGTCATCCGGAACCCGTTGTCGCGCAGCCATTTCATGCCTTCACGTGTTTTTGCAAAGCTGCCCGCGCCGCGTTCGGTGTCGTGCAGTTCCGCGCGGGGGTGATCGACCGATATGCGCAAGGTCAGCAGATTGCCATAGTTACGGTTGAGGTTCATCAACCCCTCAAGGATCTTTGGACGCATCATCGGCTGCATGGCGTTGGTCAGAATCAGAACTTCGTATCCCCGCTCCAACGCTGCGCGGGCCATGGAGATCAGTTCAGGGTTCATGAAAGGCTCGCCGCCCGTGAAGCCGATTTCCCGGACCGGCCAGTTCCGTTCCTCGATCTGATCGAGATACGGGCGCATGTCTGCGGCGGTGATATAGATCAAGGCGTCGTTGGTTGGGCTGCTGTCAATATAACAATTGACGCATTCGATATTGCACAGGGTTCCGGTGTTAAACCACAAAGTCTGCGGATTGTTCAGGCTGACAGAGGCGCGGATTTGGCCGTCGGCTGTCACGTATTTGTCCTGAAACTTGCTCAGATTGGCACTTTGAGAGGCGTGGTCTTTCATACTTACATCCGGATTTTGAACCTGTTTGATCGTTCTATCCTGACGGGTGATGAAAGTTAAAGTAGAGCATAAGGTACTGACAGAGTTTTGATTTAGCGAGATGACAGAAATGATTGCGCCAACATTAGACAGAGAGCCGGATCGGCGTTAAGGACAGATCATGGTTTCACGCGTCATTCCTGTTGATCCTTTCGACCTCGTCATTTTCGGCGGCACCGGCGACCTTGCCCGGCGCAAGATTTTGCCGGCACTGTTTCAGCGTTACTGTGCGGGGCAGTGGCCAACGGATGTATTGTTGCTGGGCGCTGCACGCAGCGATCATGACGACGCGAGCTATCGCGCATTGGTCGCAGGATATTTGAAGGACCATGCCGCGGACCGCGCAAAGGATGAACAAGCCTTGCAGGCTTTCCTGGCGCGCGTCGGATATGTGCGAATCGAGGCGCAAGGCTCTGTAGGATGGCGGGATCTTGCCCAGCGGCTTTCACCGGACAGAGCGCGCGCGTTCTATTTCTCAGTCGGGCCGCGCCTGTTCGGTTCTCTGGCCGAGCGGATCGAAGCGCACGGCATGGCCACCGACCGGACCCGGATCGTCGTGGAAAAGCCTTTCGGACATGATCTCGCAAGTGCCAGGGAACTGAACAGGACGCTGGCCGGGCATTTCCACGAAAGACAGATTTACCGGATCGACCATTATCTGGGAAAGGAAACCGTTCAGAACCTGATGGCGGTGCGGTTCGGCAATATGCTGTTTGAACCTTTGTGGAACAGCCAATATGTGGATCACATCCAGATCACGGTCGCCGAAACAGTCGGCGTTGACGGGCGCGAGGGCTATTATGATCGCGCCGGCGCGATGCGGGACATGATGCAGAACCACCTGATGCAGCTCTTGTGCCTGATTGCGATGGAGCCGCCTGCCAAGTTTGATCCGGACGCGGTGCGGGATGAAAAGCTCAAAGTGATCCGCGCACTTGACCCGGTGCTGCCGCACCACATCGTGCGGGGGCAGTTCGTGGCCGCGCAGGGGCAGGCCGGATATCGCGATGTGGTGGGCAATCCGCGCTCCACGACGGAAAGCTATGTCGCCTTGCGCACCCATATCAGTAACTGGCGTTGGGCGGGCACGCCTTTCTATCTGCGTACGGGGAAACGGCTGGTCGCCCGGTCTTCGGTCATCAATGTGATGTTCAAGGATGCGCCCCATTCGATTTTCGGTGAAGAGGCCGGGCGGCACGCCAATGTGCTGTCGATCCGGTTGCAGCCGAACGAGGGCATAACGCTGAAAGTGACGATCAAGGAGCCGGGGCAGGGTGGTATGCGCCTTGTCGATGTTCCGCTGGACATGAGTTTCGCCGAAGCGCTGGGACCGGAAAACCAGGATCCACCCGACGCTTACGAAAGGTTGATCATGGATGTGGTGCGTGGCAACCAGACGTTGTTCATGCGTGGTGACGAGGTCGAGGCCGCATGGGCATGGACCGACCCGGTCATCGCGGGGTGGGAGGCGCGGAACGACGTGCCAAAACCCTATGAGTGTGGCAGTATTGGCCCGGGCGACGCCGAACTGCTGATGAAACGCGACGGTCGCCGTTGGCAAGGGATAAAACCATGAAAGTTCAGGAATACGCGGATCGCGATCTGTTGGCCATGGACGTCGCAAACATGCTGGCCGGAGAGCTTGAGGCAGTGTTGTTTCACGAGGAAACCGCTTCATTTGCCGTGCCCGGGGGAACAACTCCGGGGCCGATTTTCGACAGCCTGTGCGCTGCGGATATCGAATGGGACAGGGTGCACGTTCTGCCCACCGACGAACGCTGCGTACCCGAGGATCACGACCGCTCGAATGCCCGCCTGATCAAGGAGCGTCTGATGGTCAACCGCGCCGCTTCCGCCCGGTTCCTGCCATTGTTCGCGCACGGATCAACTCCCGAGGATTCCCTGCCGGAAGTCGAAGCCATGCTTGCCCCGGAACTGCCGCTGTCGGTTCTTGTTCTGGGGATGGGCGAGGACATGCACACGGCGTCTCTTTTTCCGGGAATGCCGGGGTTGATGAGTGCACTGGCCGACGATGCGCCGATACTGGCGGTCGCGCGTCCGGAATCTCAGCCCGAAGTGAGGATCACGCTGACCGGGCCGGTGCTGGATGGCGCGCTGTCCAAGCATCTGATCATTTATGGCCCGGAAAAACGCGACGCTTTCGAGCGCGCGATGTCTCTGCCGCCCGAAGACGCGCCGATCGCGGCGGTTTTGCGCGGTATGTCGGTGCATTGGGCGGAATGAGTATTTTGATGTTCGAAGACCTTAAGGCTTTGGCGGCCAGGGCGCGAAGCCGGAACATTCTGGAACTGTTCAGGGCCGATCCGAACCGGGCCGAAAGGTTTTCCGCCTCGACGGGCGATCTTTTGCTCGACTTTTCCAAGACGCAGATCGACGAGCAGGCCCGCGACAGCCTTTTGGCGCTTTGTGACAAGGTCGATCTGGCAAAGCGCCGCGAGGCGATGTTTTCCGGGGCAAGGATCAACGAAACCGAAAACCGTGCCGTTCTGCATACCGCGCTGCGCAATCTCGACGGTGGCCCGGTCGAGGTGGATGGCGAAGATGTCATGCCCGGTGTTCTGGATGGTTTGCAGCGCATGCGCCTTTTTGCCGAGAAGATTCGTGGCGGTGCGTCACAGGGGGCAGGGGGCAGCTATACAGATGTCGTGAATATCGGCATCGGTGGTTCGGATCTGGGGCCGGTCATGGCGACCCATGCTCTGTCTCCGTATCACGACGGGCCAAGGTTGCATTTCGTGTCGAATGTGGACGGCGCACATATCGCGGACACTCTGCGCCCGCTGAACCCGGCGCGCACATTGGTGATCGTGGCGTCGAAAACCTTCACCACCGTCGAAACCATGACCAATGCCCGCACCGCACGGGCCTGGATGAAAGACGGGGGCGGCGACCCGACACGACAATTTGCCGCCGTGTCCACGGCTGCGGACCTGACCGAGGCATTCGGCATCCCGTCCGAGCATGTATTCGGTTTTGCGGATTGGGTCGGTGGGCGCTATTCGATTTGGGGGCCGATCGGTCTGCCGGTGATGATCGCGGTCGGGTCACAAGCGTTCGACGCTTTTCTGCGCGGTGGTCAGGCAATGGACCTGCATTTCCGATCAGCCGCATGGGGTGAGAACATGCCGGTCATGCTGGCGTTGACCGGGATCTGGCACCGGCAGGTTCTGAACTATCCCAGCCGTGCGGTTCTGCCCTATGATCAACGGCTTTTGCGCCTTCCGGCCTATCTGCAGCAACTGGAGATGGAATCGAACGGAAAATCCGTCGAGATGGACGGAACCGCCTTGCGATACCCGTCCGGGCCGGTTGTCTGGGGCGAGCCCGGAACGAACGGCCAGCACGCGTTTTTTCAGCTGATCCATCAGGGCACGGATGTGGTCCCCTGCGAATTCATGGTCGCAGCCGAAGGTCACGAACCGGAGTTGGCCCATCACCACCGATTGCTGCTTGCAAACTGTCTTGCACAGTCCGAAGCCTTGATGCGCGGCCGCTCGTTGGACGAGGCACGTGCGCGTATGGCGGAAAAGGGCCTGTCCGGGGCAGAACTGGAACGCCAGGCGCGACATCGCGTTTTTCCCGGAAACCGCCCTTCGACAACCTTGATGTATCCCAAACTGACACCGTACACCTTGGGTCAGATCATCGCCCTTTATGAACATCGCGTGTTTGTCGAAGGCGCCATTCTGGGCATCAACTCTTTCGACCAATGGGGCGTCGAGCTTGGCAAGGAACTGGCGACGGCTCTGGGGCCTGTTGTCGATGGTGAAGTGAGTGTCGAGGGCATCAATGGCTCGACATCGGCTTTGGCCGCTTATGCGCTTCGATATCGGGATTAAACCCAGGCGGCCTTTCCGGTTCCGGAGTCCGGTTCTAAATTGTTGCCTTTGCGGGAATTGATTGGCAGGGTTTCCCGGAGGAGAGTTTGCGGCGCAGCGTAACCTGTCCGGGTCGTGAGAAAGGTGTGCCGGGCAAGGCGCAGATCAACAACGCCATTCCTAAGGGGAGGATTTTGCATGCTTGGTCAAATGATGGCGCAGCCGCTGCTGATCTCTTCCCTGATCGAGCACGCCGAACGCTATCACGGGAAAACCGAAATCTGGTCAGTGGAAACCACAGGCGGCGTGACACAGACAAGCTGGGGCGGGATTGCCGCAAATGCCCGCCGCTTGGGTTCTGCTCTGACGAAGCTTGGGCTGGAACCGCAGGACAGGGTCGCCACCATCGCCTGGAACAACCGCCGTCATCTGGAGATTTACTTTGCCTCATCGGGCGCCGGATTTGTCTGTCATACGATCAATCCGCGGCTGTTTCCCGAACAGCTTGCCTATATCATCAATCATGCCCAGGACCGCGTGGTCCTGTTCGATGTGACCTTTGTTCCCCTCGTCGCGGCGCTGCGCCGAAAGCTGACCGAAGTGCGCCATTTCGTGTTGATGGGTCCGCGCGACAAGGCGGCTGCCGATCAGATTCCGGGGCTTTTGTTCTATGACGAGGTCATTGAAACCGGAACCACCGAATTCGAGTGGCCGGATTTTGATGAAAACACAGCCTCAAGCCTTTGTTATACATCGGGCACCACGGGGCACCCGAAGGGGGTACTGTATACGCACCGGTCGACCGTTTTGCACAGCATTGCGTCCAATACTCGGGATGTGATCGGGTATTCGGCGATGGACACGGTGCTGCCTGTGGTGCCGATGTTTCATGTCAACGCCTGGGGGTCGCCCTATGCCTGTGCGATGTCCGGCTCGCGGATGGTGCTGCCGGGGCCGAACCTGACGGGTGAGGCGCTTGTCGAACTGATCGACACATATGGCGTGACGACTTCGCTGGGTGTTCCGACGATCTGGCAGGGACTGCTGGCCGCCGCAACAAAATCCGACAGCAAGCTGGAAAGCCTGCAACGAACGGTCATCGGTGGATCGGCCTGTCCGCCATCGATGATCGAGACGTTCCGCGACCAATATGGCGTCGATACTATTCACGCGTGGGGCATGACGGAAATGAGCCCACTGGGAAGTACGAACGTTCCGCTTGCCAGGCACCAGGACCTGCCGATTGAAGAACAACACCGGTTGCGCGAAAGCCAGGGGCGTCCGCCGTTCGGGATCGAATTGAAAATCGTTGATGATGACGGAAATGACCTGCCGAATGACGGGGTGACACAGGGTGATCTTTTGGTGCGCGGGCATTGGGTGCTGAACAGCTATTTTCATATGGAAGATCAGTATTTGCTGCAGGATGGCTGGTTTGCCACCGGCGATGTCGCGACACTCGATCCCGATGGCTACATGACCATCCGCGACCGGTCCAAGGACATTATAAAGTCGGGGGGCGAGTGGATTAGTTCGGTCGAGCTGGAAAATATCGCGGTTGCCCATCCGAAACTCGCCACCGCCGCAGTTGTCGGGGTGAAACACCCCAAATGGGACGAACGGCCGCTTTTGGTTGCGGTGAAGGCGGATGGCGAAGACCCGTCCGAGCAGGAACTTCTGGCCTTTTTCGACGGCAAGATCGCCAGTTGGCAAATTCCGGACAAGGCGGTGTTTGTCGACGCGCTGCCGCTGAATGCCACAGGCAAGGTTCTGAAGCGGAAATTGCGTGACGAATTTGCCGATGTTTTGTTGCGGTAGAAAACTTGCGTCATGCGGTTGCTGTCCGGCACATGACCAGTTGGAGCGGTGTAGATGGAAACAGAGGGAAAAACGGCAGTCGTAACAGGAGCCGGAAGCGGCATCGGTCGCAGTCTTGCGCGGGCTCTGTCAAAATCAGGTATGAACCTTGTTCTTGTTGGACACCACGGACCTGCACTCGATGACACTGCGTCCAGTCTTACTGGTAGATCCATTTGTGTTACCGCGGATGTTTCAAAGCTGGAGGATGTTCAGCGTGTAGCAGACGAGACGATACACACGTTTGGCGCTGTTCATTTACTTTGCAACAATGCCGGTGTTGGTCCGTTCGCATCTGTGCAAGAAACGACGATGGCGGAATGGGAGTGGATTCTATCCGTCAATTTATGGGGCGTAATTCATGGGGTGCACGTTTTCCTGCCATTGTTCGAGGCTCAGAACGATGGCCACATTTTCGCAACTGCGTCTGAGTCGGGGTTGTATGGCGTGCCGTTTCTGGCGGCGTACAACACATCAAAGTTTGCCGTTGTCGGCTTGATGCAGTCTCTTGAAAGAGATTTGCGGGCTTCTGGTTCGAATGTCACTGCGTCGGTTCTCTGTCCCGGTGCGACACACACTCATATTGTGGACGGAGAACGCCCGGAATACGCGCACAGGTTGGCTCCGGTTTCGGAGAAAACCAGTGCATTCGGGGAAATGGTGGCTGAAGCAGTTGAGGTCGGTATGGACCCTGACGCAGTGGCCGAATGTGTTCTGGATGGAATGAGACGGAAACACTTCTGGCATTTTTCACATGATCACGTCCCACAAACCGCTTTGAAGCAAGCCCAGGCCATGGTGAGCGGTCGTCAATTGGGCGAGCTGTAGAATGAGTGTGAATAGGCATCAAAACACGAGCTGCACGCCGGCAGGTTTTCGGCCTTACGATTCCAGCTTGGGAATTGACGGCAGCACGCTGAAAATTAGAGATAAAATACCAAAGTTAGTTGGAGCGGGTGAAGGGAATCGAACCCTCGTCGTTAGCTTGGGAAGCTACTGCTCTACCATTGAGCTACACCCGCATATCGAACTTGTATCCCGCACCATACTCGTGAACAAGTGCATGTTGCCCCACATGTGCCGATTTCCGCGAAATATCCAAGCTCGCTCCAGAAATCTTGGGGACGCATTTGATCATCTTGCCTAGTGATCGCTTTTGCTCTGCGCAAGCAAGGTGTCGTCCATGGTCCCGTCTTGAAGCTTTGTGTTGAACGGAAAAGGCCGTGCAAACCCGCAGTTTCTCAACACGTGATAAGAAACCTGCTTTGCGCCCTCACCGGATCACAAAAACGGATTGCTGTGCATGGCGGGCAACCCGGGCAGAGTTGGGGCCGATCAGGTAGTCCTGCAGTTCCGGTCGATGCGCGCCCACGAAAATCGCGTCGGCGCCGACCTCATTGGCGGTTCTGATGATCTGGTCATAGATCGTGCCATGCGAGATGTGCAAGCGCGCATCGATATCCGCAGGGATCGTGCCCTTGGCCCAGGACTCCAGTTCGGCTTTTGCCTGATTGGCCATCTTTTGCGAATGGTCCGGCCCAAGCATCGCGCCCACGATGGCCATGCCGCTATCGGGGACGACATTCAGAACATGCAGCGTCGCCCCCTCGGCCCGAGCCATATTGACCGCCGCTTCGGCGCTCCGGATTGCGCCCTGCGGGTCGCTTACATCGACGGCTACCAATAAGGTCTTGAACATGGCGCTTCTCCCTCAGAACGCGGGCTGTGTGGCGCGGGGCCGCTGGATCATCACGATACCCGCAAGCAACAGTAGGGCGGGAATAAAGAAGATCTCTTTCGGCATCCGATCATTTTCGACTTCCGCCCTCACCAGATGCACCGGAGTGTCGCCGTAAAAATCATAATCGATGCTGAGTGACCCAAAGGGCCCGCCGAACGGTTCTTCCAGCAACAAAGCGTCATCGGCCTGGGTAAAAGTCAGTCCCTGAGCCGACAACGCGGCTTCAGCGTCACCTGCGACCGCGGGGATCACAATCGTCGTCGGACGCACCTCGGCATCGTCGAAATCCGGACCGGCAATCGTAATGCGAATGTCCTTGCCTTCGCTTGCGCCGGACATCAGAGTGATCGCCGCAGGCCCTTCGGCGCTGGCATAGCGTTCGCTGACCTGATCCAGGAAGAAGCCGGGCCGGAACAGCAGGAATGCGATGAACAGCAATACCGCGCTTTCCCATTTCCTCGACTTGGCCACGAAATATCCCTGAGTGGCGGCAGCAAAGAGCAACATGGCCAGAAGGGCAACGAAAAACACCAGCACCGCCTTGGCGAGGCCCACGTCAATCAGTAACAGATCGGTGTTGAAGATGAAGAGGAACGGCAAAAGCGCGGTGCGGATGTCATAGGCAAAGCCCTGGATGCCCGTCTTGATCGGATCACCGCGCGATATGGCCGCCGCCGCATAAGCCGCCAGCCCCACAGGGGGCGTATCATCCGCAAGGATGCCGAAATAGAACACAAACATATGCACCGCGATCAGCGGCACGATCAAGCCCGACTGAGCACCAACCGTAACGATGACCGGGGCCATCAGTGACGAGACCACAATGTAGTTGGCCGTGGTCGGAAGCCCCATACCAAGGATCAGCGACAGAACCGCGACCAGCACCAGCAGTATCATCAGATTGCCGCCCGAGATGACCTCGATCACCTGGCCGATGACCTGGTGCGCCCCGGTCAGAGAGATTGTGCCGACGATGATGCCGGCCGCACCGGTCGCGACACCGATCCCGATCATGTTGCGTGCGCCAAGGATCAGGCCCTGAACAAAGTCCTGCCATCCGTGAAATGTTTCACTTGAAAAGTCGTGCCCCCGGAAAAACGCTTTGATCGGGCGATGGGTCACGGCGATGATGATCATGAAAACCGTGGCCCAGAAGGCTGAAAGGGCCGGTGAAAGCCGGTCGAGGTTTTCGGTGCGCACCATGAGGTTCCAGATCAGGATGAAGATCGGCAGAGCAAAATAGGCGCCGCCAACCAACGTGGGTGTAAGGCGTGGCGCGGCGGGAACGGGCGCGTTCGGGTCGTCTATCTCGATATCCGGGTAACGGGACGAGACATACAACAGGGCCAGATACAGAACGCCAACAATGGCCACGGCGCCATAGACGCTGTCCGTCATGATCGGATCCAGCAGGGCACGGACCCCGATCATGATAAACGTGCAGATGCCCAGGAAGATGAAACCTGACAGAAACAGGATCAGGATCATCAGAACATTGATCTTACGGCCTTCTTTCTTGAGCCCCTCAAGCCCCATCTTCAGACTTTCGAGATGCACGATATAAAGCAGCGCGATATAGCTGATGACCGCAGGCAGAAAGGCGTGCTTGACCACGTCGATATAGGGAATGTTGACATATTCCACCATCAGAAAGGCCGCAGCCCCCATCACAGGCGGTGTCAGCTGGCCGTTGGTGGAAGAGGCGACCTCGACCGCGCCGGCCTTTTCGGCGGGAAAGCCGATCCGTTTCATCAGTGGAATGGTGAATGTGCCGGT
Organism: Ruegeria sp. AF8; assembly: GCF_056541825.1. Classification (NCBI taxonomy): domain Bacteria; kingdom Pseudomonadati; phylum Pseudomonadota; class Alphaproteobacteria; order Rhodobacterales; family Roseobacteraceae; genus Ruegeria; species Ruegeria sp. AF8. Next base: position 1,037,534 of record NZ_JBQFYW010000001.1, read on the forward strand.
GGTCACCGTGTTGGCGATCGAGGAACCCGAGATCATGCCTGTCATCATCGAAGACAGAACCGACGCCTTGGCAGGCCCGCCCCTGAGCGCACCCAGCATGGCGATGGCGACCTTGATAAACCAGTTGCCGCCACCGGCGCGGTCAAGGATCGCACCGAACAGGACAAACAGGAAAATCATCGCGGTGGAAACGCCAAGCGCCACGCCGAATACACCCTCGGTCTGCATCCAGTAATGCCCAAGGGCCTTGGACAGCGAGGCGCCTCCATAGTTGGTGATATTGCGGGCCCATTCCGAGTACCCGCCGAAAAAGGCAAACAGAATGAAACAGCTCGCGATCACGACCAGCGGCAATCCGAGCGAACGATAGACGGCCACCATCAGGACAATCATGCCTGTGGCCGATACCGCCACGTCTGTCGGGGTCCAAAGGCCAGGCCGGTCGGCGATCTGGAACCGGAAGACCACCAGATAAAGACAGGCTCCGACACCAAGAATCAACAAGATCCAGTCATAAACAGGTATGCGGTCTCGGGGCGACGATTTGAAAAGCGGAAATGCCAGCGTCGCCAGCATGATGGCAAAGGCCAGGTGTACAAAGCGCGCCTGTGCCACGATGTTGGCAAAGATCGAAGCACCGGTCGCCTGAGCGACGATCCCTGGCAGTTTCGATGCGATGTAAAGCTGAAAGAGCGACCAGACGATGCAGGTTCCGATGATCAGTTGTCCCTGCCAGCCGGCCGGGTTTCTGGCCCCGGTGTCGGCCTCGGCCACCATATCGTCGGCGCTGCGTTCGGGTTGCGTCTGGTCAGTCATGTCGTCCCCCTGTCCACGGCAGTTTGCCAAATGGGCATGCGCCCGCTGCCGGGCGCATCTTTTTTGTAAAATGTCAGGGCCTTATTGTCCCAAGCCGAGTTCCTGATAGGCTCGTTCGGCCCCTGGATGCAGCGGTGCGCTGAGGCCATCCTTGACCATTTCCGCCGGCTCGAGATTGGCAAAAGCCGGGTGCAGTTGACGGAAATCGTCGATGTTTTCCATCACCGACTTGGCCACGATATAGACCACGTCATCGGACACATCGGCTGAAGTCACGAAAGTCGCACCCACCCCAAAGGTTGTCGTGTCCTGATCGTTGCCGGCATACATGCCTCCGGGGATCGTGGCGACGCGGTAATAGGGGTTGTCGCCCACAAGTTTGTCGATCGGCTCACCCGCAACATTGACGAGTTTCACGTCGCAGGTCGTGGTCGCTTCCTTGATAGCGGCCGCCGGGTGCCCGATGGTATAGATCATCGCGTCGATATTGCCGTCGCAGATCTGCTTGGCCATTTCCGAACCCTTATATTCGGTTGCCAGAGCGAAATCGTCCATACCGATGCCAAAAGCATCCATGACAACCTCCATGGTGGCGCGCTGGCCCGATCCGGGATTGCCGACATTGACGCGTTTGCCCTTCAGACCCTCGAAGCTGTCAATACCGCTATCGGCGCGCACCAACAGCGTGAATGGTTCAGGGTGTACCGAAAAGACGGCGCGGATGCCGGGAAAGGCGGCGTCGCCTTCGAATTTCGAGGTGCCGTTAAAGGCGTGGTACTGCCAGTCGGACTGGGCGACGCCGAACTCAAGCTCGCCCGCCTTGATGGTGTTGATGTTATAGACCGAGCCGCCGGTGGATTCCACGGCGCAACGGATGCCGTGCTCTTTTCGCGACTTGTTCACCAGGCGGCAGATCGCGCCACCCGTAGGATAGTAGACGCCTGTCACACCGCCGGTCCCGATCGAGATGAACTCCTGCGCGGAAACCGCACCTGCGGACATTCCCAAAGCTGCGGCGGCTCCAAATACGAGATTTCTCATATTACACACTCCCTGTTTTTAAATTTCTCGTTGTTCGCCGGAATTAGTGGCATTGACAGTAGAGCGGGTACAAGCCGATCTGGCAAGGTCGCTGTGTAGGATACCGTAAAGTTAGAGTTTTTTAGGTGCGAAAACTTGAATGTAGTGAAGTTTTGCGAGCGGTTTGGTGCCCTTGTCGGACACGCAGGTGCCTAACCCGGTCTCAAAGAGAGGCACTGATCACTTGTTTGGTCTCACCGCGCCAACAGCGTTCGATGTCCGGCATGTAATCCGGGCCACATGGCCGGAATCTGTGCTTTCGATCTGGCCATGAAGACCAATGACCGCCTGACGCGTCGTCACAAGCGAAATGTGTCGGGGATTGTGCATTACGCAATTTCACGCGCTGATCTGGCCCACTCGCGAAATGCCTTTATCGTATCAAATTGGCCGAAATTCGGTGGCACTCTGCGTTTCAGGTTGAGTTTTTTGATGGAGTTTCCGGGCGGATGACGTCAGAAAAGAGTGATGATTTTCTTGCCACAGATGCTGGAAAAAACCATTCCGGTAGGAAGAGATGCTGATGAAACTTTTCAGGGAACCCCTGGTCCATTTTTTTCTGGCCGGCGTTGCGTTGTTTGCCTTGTTTTCGCTCTGGAATGACGAGCCCGCGCAAGGGAAGGTCAACGAAATCACGGTCTCGGTGCAGGACGCACGATGGTTGGCGGGTCAGTTTCAGGCGACATGGAAACGCCCGCCTTCACCGGAAGAACTGGACAAACTCCTTGATGAGTTCGTGCGAGAGGAAATGTATGTCCGCGAGGCCTTGGCTTTGGGGTTGGATCAGGGCGATGCCGTTGTTCGTCGCAGGCTGTCGCAAAAGATGGAGTTTCTGAGCGAGGCCGGGGCCGAAGCCGCAGTGACCGATGAATCCGCCCTGCGCCAGTTTTATCGGGACAACGCTCAGGAATTTGCTCAGCCGCCGCGCATCAGCTTTCGCCAGATATTCCTGAAGGGTGGCGAAGGGGCCACGCCTTTGGTCCTGGATGCGCTCGACGCTGGCACGCCCCCCGAAGAACTCGGGGTCGCAACGCTGCTGTCGGCGACCATGACCTTGGCCATCAGGCAGGGTGTGGACGGAACTTTCGGAGATGGGTTTTTCGATCAGATATCCAAACTGGAACCAGGATCGTGGACCGGCCCGGTTTCGTCTAGTTACGGCGCTCATGTGGTATATCTGGAAACCGTTGAGCCCGGCGTCGTACCGCCATTCGAAAACGTGCGTGACCGTGTCGAACTGATGTGGCGGTCCGCGCAGGCCGCTGAACTCAGGCTCGCGTTCTTCCAGGCGCTGCGAGAAAGATATGTGATCGCGCGGCCGGACCCGAAAGAGGTTCTGAACTGATGCGTCCCGTCGTAGCCTGGATCCTGGCGCTTGCGCTTTCGGTATTGGGCGGGCTGATGTTGCCAACGGCGGCCAATGCGCACGCGTTGGAACCGGGTTTTGCTGAAATTCGTCCCGAGAGTTCGGAATCCTGGCGCGTCACGTGGCGGGTTCCACAGGTAAAGGGCGCCCCGATGGGGATCGAACTTGTGCTGCCTGATGGCTGTACGCAGCGCCGTCCGGACTCGTTTCGATTTGATGGCCGCGCGTTCGTGTCAAGCTGGCTTGCCCGATGCCCGTCCGGCATGACCTCGGGACCATTGGTCATAGAGGGGCTTGAGGCAACTGCGACCGATGTACTGATCCGCTATATTCCGGAACTGGAGGCGAGCGCGACCAGCATTCGGCTGACCCCCGACGCGACCAGTACCATCCTTCCCGCCGTTCCGAGCACCTGGGCTGTATTGGCCAGCTATTTCTGGCTTGGTCTCGATCATATCGCGGGCGGGATCGATCATCTTCTGTTCGTATTGGCGCTCATGCTGCTGGTGGTGGATTGGCGTCAGTTGATCTGGGCCATTACCTCGTTCACGATTGCGCACAGCATCACGCTGGGGGCCGCGACATTGGGCTGGATAACTCTGCCGATCCCTCCCGTCGAAGCGGTCATCGCCCTGTCCATCGTATTTCTCGCCTCGGAGATTGTGCACAGCCGCGACGGTAAACCACGGCTGAGCAAAACCAGACCCTGGCTTGTCGCTTTTGCGTTCGGCCTGCTGCACGGGCTGGGTTTTGCCAGCGCCCTGCGGGAAATAGGCGTGCCGCAATCGGATATCTGGATCGCGCTCTTGTCGTTCAATCTCGGGGTCGAGGCAGGCCAGCTTATGTTTGTTGCGGTGATGTTGTCGGCGGCGGCGGTGACCCGGCTTGCGTTGCCAAAGGTCATGTCCGGCATTCGCACGCCGGGTTCCACGGCCAATGTGCTGGTTGCCTATGGAATTGGATCGGTTGCGGCGTACTGGACCATCGAGCGCATAAGCGGTTTTGCGGGCTGAGAAAGATCATGCGAACAGGCGCCCAACCGTAGACTTGGCCGGCAACATCGCAGGTCAATTCATACCCATTGAGGCGATTGTAGTACTACGCAAAATCCAATCGCTCGGCCTGCGGTCACAGCAGATCCGGTTTGGGATTTTGTGCGGTATGGGTTCGGATCTTGCGAATACTCCATTCGACCGCATCGCGCATCGCATCGCCCAGGGCTTCGTCGAACGCCTCCGCTAGATCGGGCGCTTTGTCAGAGGCGGAAACCACCAATTCTTCGAACGAGTTTGATCCGATGATATGGTCTTCGAATGTGTCGATGATCTTGATGTTCAGCCTGACATCGACGCGCAGCGATTTTGTCTGTTCCTCGCCGCCAATGGCATAGGCCTGGAACTCCCGCAGTTCCGGGACAATCAAATAGTCGGCCCGCAAGCCCACCGCAGACCGGCCGACGGCCGCGACTTTGCCGGTATTTTCATAACTTTCGATCAGCAACGCCTGTACCAAAACCGGCGCGCGGTCGACCCAGCGGGCACGCGGCAGGTACTGAACCTGAAGCGGGGTGGGCTGCACCGCGATCTGATCGGTATCGACGGCGGCAGTCGCCGTTGGTTCCTCGACCACAATTTGTTCGCTGATCCGGGGAAGCGAAGAGGAAAACGTGCTTTTCGGGGTCAGAACGTACAGATCGTTCGGTTCCGCCGCCTTTTTGAGCGTCCCCAGTCCCGCGCAACCGCCGAGAAAAGCGGTGCCGAACAGGACAGCCAGAAAATCAAGTCGTGTCATTGACGGAACTCCGAAGCCTGAGTGCCAAGAAGAAAGCGCGCCGGGTCGCGTTCGATGCGGTCGACAAGGCGGTCAAGATTGACCACGAGACGGCGGGATTCCTCGACAAAGCGTTGCAGCTGAGGCAGCCCCACGCGCATGAAATCCGAGACCTGCCTGCGGTTCTGCTTTACGATTCCATCGACCGTCCCGACCAGATCGGAGGCGGATTGCGATGCGCTGAGAACATTGTCGGCGATCCGGTCGACATTGCCTGCCACATTATCGACTGTGGACTTGAACGTATCGATGGCACCGCGCAGGTCCGATACGATCTGGTCGACATCCTCGTTCACGACCCTGTTCACCGAAACGAATGTTTCATTGGCGGACGAAAGCGTGGTCTCGGCGCTTTTCATCGTCCCGCTGATGTCCGACAGCGTCACATTGGCGTTGGCGAATGTCTCGGTTACGACCGCAAGCGCGACGCTGCCCTCTTCGGACAGCGCGTTCAGGCGTGCCGTCACTTTGGTCACATCGGTGCCAACCTCGGCGACCACGCGATTGATGGTTTCGGCCACTTCGGTACCTTTTCTGACGAACTCTGTCACTTCGTTTTTCATCACACTGTCTGCGGTTGCGAATGTCTGCTTTGCCGTGTCCAGCGTGGCGACAGCCGCATCCCGCGTGTCCTTCAAAACCGTGGTGGCGGTGGTGAGCGTGGTTTCAGCCGTATCCGAAAGCTGCTCCAGCTTGTCGGTAAAGGCCGCTATTTCGCGCGACGCACCGCCCAGATCCTTGGAAAGCGTTTCGAAATCAGACAACGCCTGATCCAGCCGCCCGGACGCAGAGGACAGATTTTCGAGGAGTTTCGAGACCGCGGCCCGGTTATCTTCATTCACGATGGCCTGCAGGTCTTCGAGCAGCGAAATGGCCTTGCTCATCAACTCCGGCGCTCCCTCGAAGATCGATTGCAGGGCACTGCGGCGGCTTTGGATGGTTCCGCCTGACGGTAGCCGCGCCGCATTGGGTGATCCGCCCGACAATGCGACATAACTGACCCCGGTGACGCCCAGGGCCTGCAACTCGGCGATCGTATCCGTCTTGACCGGTGTGTCGGCGTCGATTTCGATCTTTACCCGTACCTTGGACGGGTCGTCGTCATCCAGGTTCAGCGAAATGACCTGACCCACGGGCAGGCCGTTATAACGCACGCTGGACGCCGTCGCCAGACCCGAGACATCGTTGAACAGGATGTCGTAATAGGCGTATTGGCGGTTCACCTCGACCTTGGCGAGCCATAACAGGAAGCCAAACGCGCCCAGAATCCCCGCCAGCGTGAAGGCACCTATCAGGATATAGTTGGCCTTGGTTTCCATGCGCCGTTCCTAACTGTCCCGCTCTCTGTTTTGCGCCGCTCTGGCGCGTGGACCGGTGAAATATTCCCGTACCCATGGGTGATCCACCGATGTCATGTCTTCAATTGGACCCTCAACCAAGACACGTTTTTCCGCAAGTACCGCAACGCGGTCGCAAATCGCATAGAGGCTGTCGAGGTCATGGGTCACCATGAAAACTGTCAACCCAAGCGCGTTTTGCAGCTCGCCGATCAGATCGTCATAGGCTGCCGCACCAATCGGGTCGAGCCCGGCGGTCGGTTCGTCCAGAAACACGATCTCGGGATCCAGCGCCAGCGCCCGGGCAAGTGCGGCGCGCTTGCGCATGCCGCCGGACAGCTCGGAGGGGTATTTTCCGCAGCTCAGCAACGGCAGGCCGACAAGGCTGATTTTCAGTTGTCCAAGCGCCTTCATCAGACGTTCACTGAGATTGAGATGTTCGCGCATCGGGGCCATTACGTTCTGCAGCACCGTGAGCGAGGAAAACAGGGCGCCGTCCTGAAACGCCACACCCCAGCTTTGCTCGATCCGAAGGCGATCGGCCTCGGGCCCGTTCAGAACGTCCACACCCAGAACCTCGATCGACCCGGCGGCGGGCCTGTTCAATCCGACGATGGTACGCAACAGAACCGATTTGCCGGTACCCGAGCCTCCGACGACCCCAAGCACCTCGCCGCGCCAGACATCGAGGTCCAGATTGTCGTGAACGACCTGCGGCCCGAACCGGTTGTCCAAACCGCGCACGCGAATGACGGCATCACGAGTTGGCGTCGTAGTATCCCGGTTCGGTCCGTCAGCCATGTCAGACCCCCACTTCCGAGAAAAAGATCGAAAACAGCGCGTCCAGCGCGATGACTATAAAGATCGACTGAACCACTGACGCCGTGGTCCTGCGACCGACGCTTTCCGCCGATCCCTCGACCTGTGTCGCCTGCCAGCAGGCGATGACTCCGATGGCAAGGGCAAAAAACGGTGCCTTGATCAGCCCGACTGCCAAATGCCAGACATCGGTATTGTCCTTGAGGCGCGTCACGAACATGCCGGGGCTTACGCCAAGATCGATCCAACTCATCAACGCGCCGCCGATCAGACCCGAGATATCGGCGATGAACCCGAGGATCGGCAGCACGATCAGCAAGGCAAGCGTTCTGGGAACCACCAGAACTTCGATCGGGTCCAGACCGATGGTGCGCATTGCATCGATCTCCTCCTGCACTTTCATCGAGCCGATCGAGGCGGTGAACGCCGATCCCGACCGACCCGCGACAATGATCGCGGTCAGCAGAATACCCAGCTCGCGCAGGATCGAAATCGAGATGAGTTCCACCACAAACACTTCGGCCCCGAACTGTTTGAGCTGGGTGGCCCCCTGAAAAGCCAGAACCACGCCGATCAGAAACCCCATCAGCGCAACGATAGGGACCGCCTTGAGCCCCGTTTCCTCCATCTGTGTCACCAGAGGCGCCGCCCGCAGCCGCCAGGGCATCAGCAGCGAGCGCGCCAACCTGTGCAGGGTCAGCCCCAAAAAGTTCAGTATCGACAGTGAATCTTTCCACGCATTGACGGTGCCTTCACCGATGCGGCCGACCCAGGGAAGGAACCCGCGTGGGGGTTTCTCGGAAAACTGTTCATCGGTCAGGCTTTGCGCCACGGTCGCAATCAGCGCGCTCTGCGCCTGTGATGCGCCCTGAAGGACGACAGTTGCACCTTGTCGTTCCAACCGCCTCCGAAGATCCGCGATGAACCATGCACCACCCGTGTCCAGCGCTTCGACCGCCGCGAGATCAAGTGCGACCTGGCCGGCATCAGCGCCTGGCGGTGCAAGCTGACTTTCGAGATCCCCCAGAAATGGCGTCAGAATCCGCCCCTTGAACCGGATCAAGAGGCGGCCATCGGAGATTTCCTGTGTCAGGGATGCGCCGTTCATGCCGGGACTATGGCGCTTTGCCGGTTTCGGCGACAACCGCTTTGTTTGATCCGCAGCCATTTTGTCTGAACTGATGTTGTTGAATTACAATCGAAAATCAATTGCATGCGGACCAAAGGACAGGGCGCTTTTGCCACGAAAAGCGCCCTGATCCTTTCATTCTTCGTAAATCTTCTTCCAGGCGCCGTTCTCGACCACATTGACATAGACCGAGTCCGCCCCCTGGTGATCATCTGGGCCAAAGGTCATGTGATTGCCCACCAGATCATCCTGATAGTCCAGTGTTTCCATCGCCGCGATGAAACTTTCCTGGGTAAGATCAGGACCGGCGGCTTCGAGCGCCTTGACCATCAACTCGGCAGCTGAATATCCGAGCATGGCAAAGCCCACTGCATCTTCGCCGGTGGCTGCCTTGTATTCCTCGATGAACGCCTTGGGGGCAGGCTCGTCCGCGCGTGCCCACAGATCCTGCCACGACGCCGCCGCATAGAACCCTTCGGTCACACCGCCCGGAACCTGCGCGACGACGGTCAGAAAACTAGCGGCGGTGCCCATGAACTTCATGTCGTTCAGACCCATCTTTTTCGCCGTGCCGACAACCGTGATGGCCTGACGGACACCCAATGCGATGGTGACGATATCGCAACCGGCCTCGTTAAGTTTGCTGAGCGATCCCACGAAATCGGTCTCGTCCGGTTTGTGCGTCGTCTCGGCCGCGAATTCGATTCCGGCTTCTTCCGCACCCGCCATGGACCCTTCGAGAATTTCCTTTCCAAAGTCCGTCGGCAGGTACATGGTGCAAACTTTTTCGGCGCCGAACTCACCCGCAAGATATTTCACACCGATCCGGCTTTGGTCGTAATAACTTGAAAACGAAGTGAATTTATTGTGCATGGGATCTTGCAGCATCTGACGGGCCGCCGAAAGCGGCGCGACATTCGGGATGCCCTTGGGATCAAGCAACTTGAAGCCCGCAAGGTTCATCGGCGTGCCCAGACTTTGCAGCATGGCGAAAACCTTGTCGCGGTTCAGAAGCTTGTTATAGCCCTGCATCGCGCGCGGCATCTGATATCCGTTGTCCTCGACCACATAGCGGATCTTGCGCCCGTGGACGCCGCCTTCCGCGTTGACCCGGTCAAAGACAACGTTGGCGCCTTTGACCGCCGGAACGCCGACGGCGGCGAAGATGCCGGAGAGGTCGTTTACAGAGCCGATGACGATTTCTTCGTCGGTGACGCCCTGGGTTTCAGCACTGGCCAGCGTTGCCGCGGCCGACACAACCGTGGCAGCGGTCAACCGCATGATCGTTTTTCTCATGTCTATCCTCCCTTTGGGTAATCCCATGTTTTATCAATACATATCTTCGATCAGATGTGCGTGTTTCTTTTCCACGAAGCTCCGTTTCAGTTTCATCGTTGCGGTCAGTTCCTCGTCTTCGGCAGTGAGCAGAACGTCGATCAGACGGAAATCCTTGATCTGTTCTGCGCGCGCAAACTCTTGATTTACTGTATTTAATTCCTCTTCGATCAGATTGCGAACTTGCGGCGCAGCGCAAAGAGAGGCGAAGTTCGAGAATGGTATCCTGTGGTCCTGAGCGTATTTCTCGACGTTCTCCTGATCAATCATTATCAATGCCGTCAGATACTTGCGCCGGTCGCCGATGATGACGGCGTCCGAGATATAGTGGCTGAATTTCAGGCGGCTTTCGATTTCCGCAGGCGTGATGTTCTTGCCGCCCGCGGTGATGATGATGTCTTTCAGGCGTCCGGTGATGGTGACGAAACCGTCCGCATCCATGCGCCCGACATCGCCGGTGCGCAACCAGCCGTCGGCGGTGAAGGTTTCGGCGGTTTTTTCATTGTTGCGCCAGTAGCCCTGGAAAGTGTTCAAACCGTACACCTGAATTTCGCCGTCCTGTGCGATTCGTACATCAATTCCGGGTACGGCTTTGCCGATTGTACCGATCCTGTTTTCGTCCCGCGTATTGATTGTGGCGATGCCGGCGGTCTCGGTCATGCCATAACCTTCGAGCAGCGGTACCCCGATGGCCCAATACCATTTCAGCAGTTCCGGTGAGATCGGGGCCGCCCCCGTGCCGCCGCGCCGCAGCCGGTCCATGCCCAGCATCCGCCTCAGGTTGCGCAATACCAGTCGGTCCCACAGCCAGAATTGCGCGGCAAGGCGCGGGGGGACGGGCCGGTTTTCGATCAGGTAACGTGCCCGCCGCATCCCCGCCTTCAGCGACATGGCAAACGCGGCGCGTCCGATGGGGGTCGCCTCCTGCGCCATGATCAGGACGTGGGAATAGATCTTTTCCCAGACACGCGGGACGGCGGTGAAGGTGTGGGGCGAGACCTCCTGAAGATTGGCAAAGACCGTTTCCGGGCTTTCGGCGAAATTGACCGTGGCCCTGGAGGCCAGCGGGAAATAGATCGATACGTCGCGTTCCAGGATATGGCAGAGAGGCAGGAAACACAGCTGCTCGTCGGTGTCATACGAGGGCAGGCGATGCGCGCCGGCCTCGATGGCGGCCATGACGTTTTCGTTGCTCAGCATCGCCCCCTTGGGCTTTCCGGTGGTGCCGGAGGTATAGACGAGCAGGGCGGTGTCCCCGGGTTGGGACAGGGCGATCTGTGCCTCGAATACGCCGGGTTGTTCCTGCTCGGCCTGCCGGCCGATTTCATAGAACCGGTCGATCATCATGCAGCGGGGGTGATTCAGGTCGTGCAGGCCCTCGTCATCGAGCACGACCACCCGCGTCAGGCCCGGAACGTCGTCTTCGATCTGCAGGAACTTGTCCAGTTGCTCTTCGTCTTCAACGATCAGAAAGCGGCTGCCGCTGTCGTTGATCAGGTGTGAAAGCTGGCTGGCGGAATCGGTGGTGTAGACGCCCGAGGTGATGCCGCCGACGCACTGAATGCCCATGTCGAACCAGGCCCATTCCTTGCGGTCTTCGGACAGGATCGACACGACATCGCCGCGTTGCAGGCCCAGCTTGCGCAAGGCCAGACCGATCCATCTGGCATGGGTCCAATAGTCGGCCCAGGAATAGGATTTCCAGATCCCGAAGTCCTTTTCGCGATGCGCGGTCCGGTTCCCGAGTTCGGCACAGCGTTTCCGGAATAGTTCGGGAATGGTGACGGTGCCATCGACCAGAACCGGGCGCTGGCCCGGCGTGGCGTTGAAGCTGACGCCGTTGATCAGGGTCTGGGCGGGCAGGGGGGTGGCGTCCATCCCGGTCACCTCCATGTCTTCTTGCGCTTCCAGCGGCGGTTTTCGCGTGCGCCTTCTTCCCGAACGCCCAGATAGAAGTTCCGGATGTCCTCGGATTTCATCAACTCGCCGGCGGGGCCATCCATGACGATCCGCCCGACCTCCATGACATAGCCGTCATGCGCCAATTCAAGCGCCGCGCTGGCGTTCTGTTCGACCAGCATCATCGTCATGTTCTGTTCGGTATTGAGCCGCTTGAGAATGGCGAAGATCTCCTGCACCAGAATGGGGGACAGGCCCAGAGACGGCTCATCCAGCAGCATGACCTTGGGATTGGCCATCAGGCCCCGGCCGATGGCCAGCATCTGTTGCTGCCCGCCCGAGAGCGTTCCCGCCTCCTGATCGCGGCGGTCCCTGAGGATCGGGAAATAGGAAAAGACCAGATCGCGGTCGCGTTCGATTTGGGCTTTGTTGCCAACGGTATAAGCGCCGAGGCTCAGGTTTTCGTTCACGGTTAGCAGCGGAAACACCTCGCGCCCTTCGGGGACGTGCACAATGCCCTTTTGCACCACCTTGTGCGGCTCCTGGCCCTGTATCTGCTCGCCTTCGAAAGTGATGGAGCCCTTTTCCGGGTCCATCACGCCCGAGACGGTTTTCATCAGTGTGGTCTTACCCGCGCCATTGGCGCCCAGGATCGTGACGATGCGGCCGGCGTGCACATCCAGCGACACACCGCGAATGGCGATGATGGGGCCATAGAAGCTTTCGACATTGCGAATCTTGAGGATCGCCTCGGTCATGACGCTTTTCCCAAGTAGGCTTCGATCACGGCGGGGTGGGATTGCACCTGCGCTGGTGTGCCCAGCGCCAGTTTCGCGCCATCGGCCATGGCCAAAACCCGGTCGCTGACACCCGAGACCAGCCCCATGTCATGTTCGACCATCAGCACGGTGATGCCCATCTGGCGGCGGATATCGTCGATCCACCAGCGCATGTCGGCGGTTTCCTCGACCGAGAGTCCTGAGGCGGGTTCGTCCAGCAGCAGGAGGCGCGGTTCGGTCGCCAGGGCGCGGGCGACCTCGACCACTTTGCGCACGCCATAAGGCAGGCCCGCGATCATCTTGTCGCGATAGGGCTGCAGATCGAGAAAGTCGATCACCTCTTCGACCTTCTCGCGGTTCTCAATCTCCTGCCGCCTGACGGAAGGCATAAAGAGCAATTCGGAAATCACGTTCGTCCTGCGGTGGCGGTGGCGGCCCACCAGCAGGTTCTGCAACACGGTGGCGTGTTCGAACAGTTCGATATTCTGAAATGTCCTCGCCACACCATAGGCTGCGACACCCGAGGGTTTGACTGCCAGCAGGTCATGGTCGTCAAAGCGGATCGTGCCGTGCGCCGGGTCGTAAAAACGGGATATCAGGTTGAAAACGGTTGATTTTCCCGCGCCGTTGGGGCCGACAATGGCAAACACCTCGCCTTCGTCGACGGAGAAGGAGAGATTGTCCACCGCCGTCAGGCCGCCGAATTTCAGGGTGACGTTCTCCAGTTCCAGCAGGCTCATCTCAGGCGCTCCGTCTTGAGATAGGATTTCTGACGCCGGAACATGTCCTTGCGGTAAAAGGGGAAAAGCTCGAACCAGGTGCGGATTTTCAGCCACCGGCCATAGATGCCCATCGGTTCGAACAGGATGAAGACAATCAGGATCATGCCGAAGACGCCGAATTCCAGCCCCGGAATGGCGACGGTGTTGCCGCCGATGATGGCGCCGACATATTCCTTGGAGATCGACAGGAACTGCGGCAAAAACCCGATGACGATGGCGCCGAAGAATGCGCCGTGGATCGAACCCAGCCCGCCGATCACGATCATCATCAGAAGCTGGATCGAGATCACCACGCTGAAGGTTTCGTTGTTGAAGGCGCCGGCGTAAAGCCCCATCAGCGCACCCGCCCAACCGGTAACGGCACAGGACAGACCGAACGAGATGGTTTTAGTGCGGGCGATATCGACGCCCATGGCCTGGGCTGACACTTCGCTGTCACGTACGGCGATGAAACTTCGGCCCAGGGGGGCGCGCAGCAGGTTGATATAGCCCAGCGTCACCAGAACGGTGACGGCGAGTGTCAGCCAAAAGAACTGCACCGGTGTGCCCCAGCGGTCGACGAGAAAGCCGAAGATTTCAACACCGCCGATGTATTTCCCTGCGACACCGCCGGTGAGCGGTTCGCTGAGAACGATAATGTCGTCCATCAGGATCGACAGGGCCAGCGTGAAGATCGCGAGATAGATGCCGTGCAGGCGCAGGGCCGGGATGGCGATGACGGCGCCTGCGATGCCGGTCAGGATGCCCGCAAGCGGGAAGGCGATCAGAAAGGGGATTCCCGCCTCGATCAGGATGACGTTGGCATAGCAGCCGACGGCCAGAAAGGCGGCGTGACCGAGGCTGGCCTGTCCGGTGTGCCCAGTCAGGATCATCAGGCCCAGCCCGGCGATGGCCCAGATCAGCACATTGGTCAACTCGCCCAGATAAAAGTCGTCCAGCCACCACGGGGCGGCGGCGGCGATGCCGAGCAGGATCAGGTAGAGGCCAAGTTGATGGCCATCCTTCCACGGGCGGATGTCCTGCATGTAGTTGGTTTTGAACACGATCCGCATGGCTCAGACCTTCTTGACGCGCACTTGCGAGAACAGCCCGTGCGGGCGGAAGACCAGCACCGCCAGAAGCAGGGCATAGGGCGCGACCTGGCTGTAGCCGGCGGCGATGTAGCGGCTGGCGAAGGGTTCGATGACGCCGACGATCAGACCGCCCGCCAGCGCGCCCGGAAGGCTGCCAAAGCCGCCGATCACCGCCGCCGCAAAGGCCTTGATGCCCAAAAGACCCGTATTGGGATCGACCGAGCCCTTGGCAGCGAACAGGATGCCCGCAACGCCCGCAACGGCACCGGCAAGCGCCCAGATCAGGCCCTGAACCCGTTTGACCGGAATGCCCATGTAATAGGCGGCCAGCTGGTTCTGCGATGCGCCCTGCATCGCCAGCCCCAGCTTGGTCCGGCTGAAGAACACATACAGCCCCCAGGTGAGCAGGATGGTGACGATGATGACGGCCACATCCTCCATCCCCAGCACCAGACCGCCGAAACGCACCTCCTTGCCCGCCAGCGGGTTCTGCAGGGTCTGCGGTTCGTGCCCCCAGATCAGTCCGGCCACGAAACGAATGACGAAACCCAGTGCAATGGTCAGGATCACGACGGCAGTCTGGCTTTCTCCGAACATGCGCCGAATGATCAGCCGGTCGAGCAGCCAGCCAAGCCCCGCCATGATGACGAGCGAGACCGGCAGCGCCAGCCAGAAGGGCAGCCCCATATATTCGGTGTTGGTCAGACCCATGGTGACGAACGCGCCCAGCATCATGAAATCGCCCTGTGCGAAATTCACCGCCTCTGTCGCCTTGTAGATCAGCACGAAGCCAAGCGCGATCAGACCATAGACACAGCCATTGGCCAGCCCGCTGATCAGCAACTGCATGTTGTCCAAATTTTCCTCCCCGCACCGGTAGGCCCGGCGTCCGTTGTTGTGACCGGGCGCTCCTCACCTCGCCCGGACATGGTGATATTACGGCGTGATCATCACCTTTCCATCTGTCTTTTTCAGGGCATCGGCCAATCCCGCCACCACGTCGCGCAGGGGCAGGCGGGCCGAAACATCGGTTTTCCAGCGCCCGTCGGCAAAGCGCGCCTGCACTTCGCCCACAACCCGCATCTGATCGGCGGGCGGGGTTTCCGTCATCCAGCGGGTCAGCCAGAACCCTTCGATCCGCTTGCCCATGAAGATGAACTGCCCCATCTGCGTGAGCCGGGGCAATTCGGCGCTGAGTTTGCCATAGATCACCCAGCGGGCATTGTTTGGCATCGCGGCAAAGACCTGTTCCGAAAGCTGGTCCGAGACGGCGTCCAGAAACACGCGCGGTTTCAGGTTCTTGCAAAGGTTTTCGAATTTCTTGGAAAACTCGGTATCTGAGGTTACCAGAACCTGCTCGGCGCCCAGCCCCTTCAGGGCCTCGGCCGCTTCGGCACGGCGGACCAGCGCGATAGGCTTCAGGCCCAGATCCCGACCCAGGCTGCACATCAGCTTGCCGAGCTGGCTGGTTGCGGCGGACAGGACAAAGGCGTCGCCACCGGCGCGGGCTATATCGACCATCGCCATCGCTGTCATGGGGTTCACGACCTGCGCCGCGCCGTCCTCGTCCGAGATATCGGGGCGCAGCGGGATACACATCTGCGCCTGCGCCACTACGTATTCGGCCCAGGCGCCTGCGCCGGCGGCAACAAATGTCACGCGCTGACCGTTCAGAGCCTCGGCCCCGGTTCCGGTCGCGACCACGTCACCGCACCCTTCGAACCCCGCCGGGGTGCCCTTGACGCGAGGCTGCCCGTACTCGCCCTTGATGAAGTGCAGATCGGAGGGGTTGACCGATGCCGCGCGCAGCCGGATCAAGACCTGCCCCGGACCGGGGACCGGTACAGGGATCTCGGCTCCGGCCAGCCATTCCGAAGCATCATCGATTTCCGGGCCGGTTGCGGTGCCGGAGAATCCGTCCTGCGTCTGAAGAATGGCGAACATGGTTTCCGGAAGGTTTGTCATTCTGACGGTCCTCGGGTCTGATCAGGATGGGGCATCCTGCCGTGGTGCCGGTGCCCGAGATCACGGGGCACGCCTACGGCAGGCGGCGACGCATGATAAGCTCTTGGTTCGTCAGAGCCGTGGATTTTTGGCGTGGCGCACGATGGCGTGAAGGGCAGGGTCAAAAGCGGGTCCGGTTCTGCAAATCGATGACCCAACCCAATCATGTAGCGGCGGTAATCGTCAAATTTCCCCGATGGTGACGTGGCGGAATACAGGGCCGCGAAACAGGGACTGGCGCGGACCGCGCCAATCCCTTTCCGTCATTGGGTCAGAAGTTGTTTCAGTTCTTCGAATTTCTCGGCGAATGTTTCCGGAGCTGCCCTGATATCGGCAAGAATCACCGCCGCTTCGGCCTTGATGGTCTCGGTCAGGGGGCTGGCCTGAATTGCGGTCATCATCTTGTCGTAGTCGAACCCCTCCTGAGTCAGTATTCCACTGTCCTGCCAGGATTGAACCAGAGCTTCGCCCTGATCGCCGAGCGCTGCGATCTGTTCGTTCGCTGCCTCGGTTGTTGTATTCACGGCGGTGGTTGCCTGTTCGGCGGTTTCGGCGGCCTGTTCGGTAATGGAGGATGCCGCCTCGGTTGCCTGCTGCGCCGCGTTCTGGGCTGCTTCGCCCGCGGCTTCGGTGACCGCGTCTGCCGCTTCGCTGACAGCTTCGCCGGCCTCCTGCGCGGCGCTTTCCAAACGTTCCGCGGGGGTCGGTTCGGGCCGTGTGAGAATATAGTAGGCACTGGCGCCCGCGGCGGCCAGTATCACAGCTATGACGAGAATACGGGACATTCTGTTCTCCTCTAAAAATGTGCCCCAGACATGGTTTGCATTTTGGCGTTGAAAAAGGGGAAGTTTCAGGAAAACCTTGTCATTACCGGATGTTGAGCCATTCCTTGCTGAACTCGAGGAGAAATTGAGCGGTAATACGCCATGCGCAGGGGCAAATGCAAAAAGGGGTCCGACACAGACTGTCGAACCCCTTTTCGTATCTGTTGGCTCCGGCGGTAGGGATCGAACCTACGACCAATTGATTAACAGTCAACTGCTCTACCGCTGAGCTACGCCGGAACGGTTCGCGCCGTATAGCAACACCGGATTTCGGCGTCCAGTGGCAGCGTGACATTTTTTTCCTGTTTCGCTCTTGCCGGGATTTTGGTGTCAGAACTGATAGGTCGCTCCGAAGATCGGCCCTGATTGATCAAAGGTATAGTCTGCTCCGTTGATCTCGTGATCGACTTCGATATAGCGATATCCGCCTCTAAGAAGCCATCGGTCGTTAAGCGCATAGTCGGCCGTCAGCAAGACCTGCCAGGTTTCGCTGCCGCTGCGGAATCCGCCATAATCCAGAAAACCGGTTCCGGACCATCTGTCGGAAAACTGAACCCGGGCGCGCACAGCGATCAGTGGATCGACCCAATCCTCGTCCACGACGCTAGTCCGACCAGGAAGCGTACCGGGGGTCAGGGTAAAGACGGTGTCGGTGCTGTACCATCTGAACCCCGCGCCCGCGTCCAGCGCAACATTGGTATCCTCATATACGCGATACGCGGCGTAGGCATTGAAGAATTGGGTTTTGACGGATGTGTTGAGCTCACCGAAAGCGCTTCCGGAGGTTGCATTGCCAAACGAAATATCGGTCAGCATGTAATCGGCCAGGAAACTCCACCGACCATTTGACGCGCTGAATGCGCCCATGAAGGCAAAATCCAGATTGTCCAGTGCGTCGCTGAAGGACAGGGTCGCGTCAATCGTGCCAAAGGGGGTTTCGGTAGAGGTGTTGGTTTCGGGCGTGAAGAGATAGATTGAAGCCGCGTAGCGCCACTCCCCGTTCTGGGCGGCGGAACTTTTCGGGCAACAGATCGCGGCGAATGCGGCCAGCGCACCAGTGATGACAAGGCTCATGTATTTCATCATATCGTCCCCTTCAAATGTGTTTGGCCCGCCAAAAACCCGGAGCCACGCCGATACGGCGATGAAATTTCCGCTCAGACTAACACAGCAATCAAATTCAGAAAGCGATATGTTGTTTTGGTGTCAGCCCCGGCGGAGGGGAAAGAGGCGTGCACCGCCAAGATCGAAGAGTTTTGGTATCCATCCCGCCGGAAAAGTCATGCCAGTGGATTGATGCCATCGTCATCTGCGCGGCACAGCAGGCCGGAGCGGCCTGATTACTTATGTCATGACCAAAGCAGGTACATTCGCGCATTGGTCGTCGCTGGAAAAACGCGACGATCTATGCGTGATGGGCGATGGGTCGTCTTGATGATTTGCTGATCTGCTATTTCTTCCAGTCCGGATTCAGGTCGCGAAGGCGGGAGCCGGGACCATGGCGCGCCTGATTTGCTCGCAATCTTCGGCGAAGCCTGACGAAGTCGGCACTCAGTGACCGCCAATGCTCGGGGGCTGGCGCAGGGGTTTTTCCAAAATGCGCCCGCCCGATCGTGGTCATGGCATCGGAAAACTCGTCGAAGTCCGGCTCTGGAGCGTCGGGAAAATGTCTGCGCCATTCGGAAACAGCAATCGAAACCGAGGATAGATGGCGGGACCGGATTGCCCTGAGAACCTTGCGCTTCGCAAACCACTCCGAGTCGATGAGCCGCGCGCGGGCCGCGTAGCGCCATTTGCGCAATCGTGCGATATTTGCATTTGCGAGAAACACCAGAGCGGCAACCGTACCCAAAAGCAATGCGGCGCGCTCAAGCTTGGCGCGAAAGTCCAGCAGTTGCCAGCCGCCGGGTGCGGAGCCGGAAACTGTGAGCCCGATCTCTGGAAGCGAGGCGGTTTCCACCGTCTCGGAGTCTGTATTGTACCATTTGACCGATAGCTCCGGCAGTATGACCGATCCACCATCCTGTGCGACATATGCCACGGTCTCTGTACGTGTGCCCGATAAAACGCCGCGGTCTTCCTGTTCCCTGACGCGCGGATCTTTGGGGTATGCGCGCAGAATATCGGTATCGGGGTCTTTGATCAGTTGCGGGATCATCAGGGGGGTCGTGCCGGTGATGCGGGCGGTCACCGATCTTGTCGCGGCACCGCCAACGGTCAATTCGGGGTCGGCATCCAGTTGCTGATCCAGTTCGAACCCCGAGGCGATGATCAGGGGGTCGAGGTCAAGCGCCGCCTCGGGAACGGTTGCGGTGAAGGTCGTTTGCGGAAACTCGGAAACGAACCTGGCCGGCTGGTTTGTATCGGGATCGGTGAAGGTGATGCCGATTTCGCTGGCGGGCAGGATGAAGGACCCCGAGGACAGCGGATAGAGGCGATAGGAACGGCGGACACCGGACCAGGTGTCGCCGTCGACGGTTTCGCTTATCGGTCCCGAAGCCCGCTGCGGCTGCCGGACCAGAAGCGAGGGCCGTTCGATTGCCGGAAACACCGGTGGCTCCGGCATCCAGGTCGGGACCAGCACGGAAATGCGCAACGTGACCGGCTGACCGACAATCGTGGTGTCCCTGTCCAACTCGACCGTGACCCGCGGCTCCTGCGCCAGAACGCCGGTTCCGGCAAGGATCATCGCGGCAAGGATCACCAGAACCCGGATCATTGGCTTGCCTGTGTATTGTCAAAGACGAACCGGTTGCGCAAAAACTCTCCCATATCGGTGTCGATGCTGTCGATCCACTGTTCGGCAGAGACGCCGGATATGTCTTCCATACCGGCTTCGATCTGGGTCGTTGCGCCCCGCTGGCTTTCATTGTCATATGCGATGTCGTCCGCGCCAATGCCGCTTTCTTCGCCAGTGTCCGACTGTTCACGCGTGGATTCGACCTGTTCAACGATCACCCAAGCAATTTCCGCGTTTTCGGCCGCGCCGGGATAGTCGGGGTCCCGTTCCAGAGCGGTCTCAAATGCGCGTGCGCCTGCACGATATTCCCGGTTGCGGATACGTGCCAATCCTTCGGCAAAGGCCGCATCGGCGGTGTCGAGGTCCGCGAAGATTTGTGCGGCACCTTCATATTGCCCGGCACGCAGCATGGCATAACCTTTCCACATCGGATCGGTAAACAGATCGCCCGCCCGGGCGAACTCCTTATTTTTATACGCCAGACGCCCTTGCTGATCAGGAGTCAGGAACCAGTCGCGCCATCCTTCGGCCTGCGCGCCTGTGGGCGCCAGCAGACCCGAAGCGATCAATACGGCAGCCCCCCATCGCATGGTCCAGCCTCGGCGAAACCAGATCAGCGCGATCAGCGCCGCAGGCCAGAGCAGCCACCAGCCGCGATCCTCCCATGCGAGGCTTTCGTCGTTCAACAATGCTGTTTTTTGTGCGGAGCGCAGGGTTCGGGCGATCTGGGAAATGTCGCGGTCATCCGCGGTCATCCCGATGACCGAGACATTTTTCAGACCGGCGATTTGTGCAGGAACCTGACCGGGGGGGAGGGCGACCAGCATCGCCACCGGAGGGGCCGCAGGATCTGTATCCGCAAAGGCCGTCACATCGCCGGGGTTCAGGTCGTCGAGGACAAACAGGACAGCGCCCGGGAATTCCGCGGCCCCGAGAATGTCGGACGCCAGGGCCAAAGCCGCTGTGGCGTCGTTGCCCTCGACCGGCATGACTTCGGGGGTCAGGCTTTGAAGCAATGGGCGCAGGATGCCGGGGTCTTCGGTCAGGGGAGCCACCCTGTGCGCAGTGCCGGAATAGGCCACCAGTGCAGTGCGGGCCCCGGCGCGGGTTGCGATGAGATCAAGGATCTTGAACCGCGCGCGGTCCAGCCGCGAGGGGGCCAGATCGGTTTCGTTCATGGATGGGGTGACCTTGAGCGCGACCACCAGCGGCGCGGTCTCGGCGGTAAGCGGGTTGGGAGCGCGGCTCCAGGTCGGGCCGGCGGCGGCAAGGGTCAGCAGCCCAAGGCAAAGCGCCACACCGTCGATGGGGCGGAACAACCGGTTCGATTCCGAGCCGACCCGCAGGGCCTCGGCCAGATGAGGCGCGATGTGGAGCGCAACTGTTTGCATCTCGCGATGCCGTGGTCGGGCCAGATACCAGAGCAAAGCGATGACCGGCAACAGCAAGAGCCAGACCGGGCGAAGAAAATGGAATGCTTCGAGAAACACAGTCATGCAACTTTCCCCCGAGCGGAGACGAGCAGGACAATAAGCGTCGCGATCCCCAGAAGCGCCGAAGCGGCGCAGAAAATCCAGATAAGGCTCAAGGTCGGGCGAAAGCTGGTCTCTTCCACGATACGCGGCGACATGGAGTCGATCTGTTCGTAAACCTGAGTCAGCGCAAGGCCGTCACCGGCATAGAAAAACGCGCCGCCGGTGCGCGAGGCGATCTCTTCGAGCGTGTTCAGGTCGACCCTGTCCTCGCCGATGCCTTCGGGGTCGCCCACGCCAATCGTCTGAATGACCACGTCTTGCTCGGCGGCGATATCGGCGGCGTTCAGCGGGGTAACGCTGCTGCTGGTGTCGGCTCCGTCGCTGAGCAGGATGACAAGGCGTTCCTCGACCTCGCTGGATTCGAACATGCGGATGGCCAGCCCGATCGCGTCACCGATCGCGGTGTTCGGCCCGGCCATTCCCACCACGGTTTGATCGAGAAAACCGTCGAGGCTCTGCAAGTCCTCGGTAAAGGGCGCCTGAACAAAGGCCCGGGTGCCGAACACGATCAGCGCCATGCGGTCGCTGTCCCTTTCCGCAATAAAACCTTTGAGAACATCCCTGACGATATCCAGCCGTTGCTTTCTTTGCCCGGCCTCGTCAACGAAATCGCGCTGATCCATGGAACCCGAAATATCCAGCGCCAGCACGATGTCCCGAGCGGATTTTTCGATCACCACCGGCTCGCCGAGACGTTCGGGCTTTGCCAGGCCGATCACGATCATCGCCCAGATGCAGATCGCCGCCACCATCTGAACCCGCCTGCGCCGTAGAACGGCAGCGCCCGATTTCGGCTCGATTCCCGCAGCATCGGCGATCTGGCGAAAGAACGGAACGCGGATTGCGGCGGTTTCCTCGCGATGAACGGGCGCAAAGCGCCAGACCAGCCAGGGCAGGGGCAACAGCAGCAAGAGCCAGGGATGCGCCAGAGTTATCATTTCGGATTACCCCGGGACAGTGAGGTGCCTTGATGCGTGGTGATCCAGTCGCGTGCAAGTTTTCCCAACCCCGGCACGTCTGCGGCGGCCTGATACGGGGCCGAAGCGATGGCGCGTCCCGGACCGTCAGAAAAGCCCGTTCCCTTCATTGTGCTGTCGAGGAATTTCAGCCAGTCGTCACCAATGAGACCCGCGACCTCTGCGCGCGGAAATCCGGCCAGAGCGGTCCGGCGAACAATCGAAGCAATCTGTGCGGGGTCGTCGCCGGCGGCCTGCAAGGCGCGCAGACCAGCGCGGCGATAGGCGGATGCACGGCGGCGTTTTGCGATTGCGAAAACCATCCAGCCTGTCAGCGCAGCCATCCCCAGCACAAGCCAAAACCACCCGGCGGTTTGCGGCATCATCGAAATCGGCGGCGGTTCAGGCGCCGGTTCCAGAAGATCCAGCAGTTCGACAAGATTGAGACCGTCGAGATGCTCGCTCATGACCGCCTCATCAAACGCGATATCTGATCAAGCGCGGGTGTGTCGGTGGACAACGGAAACAGCGGCAACCCGTATTTCCGGGACCAACCGGTGACAGGCGCAAGACGTTCGCGCGCAAGGGTTTCGACACGGCGATGAATGTCCGGTGCGCCGGTATCGATTGCCGCTTGCAGCGAGCCGTCGGAAAGCGCCAAAACCGCGTTCCCGGGAAGGTTTTCGGATATAGGATCGGTGACGCTGAACAGCAGCAGGTCATTGTGTTGCGAGAGTCTGCGGATCAGGGGTTCTGTCGAAGGATCGACACCGTCGAAATCGGAAAACACCAATACGAGATAATTGGTTTTTGCAATCCGGGAGGCCGCGCGCAGCACGTCATTGAATACGTTCTGCCGCCCCGCGGACGTTCGGGCCGATAACCGCCCATTCGCGTCGGCGACCGAGGCCAGAAAGCGCCGCAGCGCTTTGGGCGAGC
The DNA here is from genome assembly GCF_056541825.1 of Ruegeria sp. AF8. Taxonomy (NCBI): domain Bacteria; kingdom Pseudomonadati; phylum Pseudomonadota; class Alphaproteobacteria; order Rhodobacterales; family Roseobacteraceae; genus Ruegeria; species Ruegeria sp. AF8. Next base: position 1,060,777 of record NZ_JBQFYW010000001.1, read on the forward strand.
GCACAGGGCGGTGTTCGGCGATCGTGTCGTCTCCGAATACCAGACCACCGACGCGATCGCCTTGCGCCAGAACGAGATGCGCGGCGATGGCTGCCGCTTCGGCGGCGATGACGGATTTCATGTAGACCCGGCTGCCAAAAAACATCGACATGCGCTGATCAACCAACAGCAGGGTGGGGCGGTCACGCTCTTCGGTATAGACCCGGACATGCGGTGTACCGGTGCGCGCGGTCACCTTCCAGTCCAGCGTCCGGATGTCATCGCCGGGAAGATAGGTGCGCAGTTCCTCAAAGTTGAGGCCCCTGCCGCGCAACTTGGAGGCATGGCGGCCGTTCAGAACCGAATTGGCGGGTTGCCGCGGCATAAAGTTCAGCCTGGCCGCGCGCCGCCGGAGCGCAACAAGCCGGGGCAGATCGACGTGGATCCGAGGATCGTGTCTGGTGTCAGATTGTGATCCACTGTTGGGCATAAGCGATACCTTGCACCGATGGCCGCCCCGGAATTCAGGGCAGCGCCACCAGTTTGATGATTTCGTCCGTCACGTCGTCCTGTGACATTCCGTTTCCCTGTGCCTCGTAGCTGAGCGCGATGCGGTGCCTGAACACGTCATGCGCAATGGCGCGAACATCCTGCGGGTCGACATAGTCGCGCCCTGACAGCCAGGCATGGGCGCGGCTGCACTTGTCGAGCGCGATGGACGCGCGCGGGCTTGCGCCGATCTCGATCCAGCTTGCGAGATCGTCGCTCAGTGCCTTTGGCGTGCGCGTGGCATAGACCAGATCGGCGAAATAGCGTTCCATTGCGTCGGCGACGTGAACAGCTGCGATTTCGGCGCGGGCATCGAACACGGCCTGTTGCGGGATGGGTTCCGGTTTCGTTGCCGGGGCTTGCACGGGCCGATTGGCGGCCTGTTCCTCGGACCTGACAAGGCTGATGACTTTGACCTCGTCCTCGACCGGGGGATAGAGAATGTTCACATGCATCAGAAACCGGTCCATCTGTGCTTCGGGCAACGGATAGGTTCCTTCCTGCTCAATCGGGTTTTGCGTCGCCATGACGATGAACAGGGGGGGCATCTTGTGCGTTGTGCCCGAGACCGTGACCTGCCGTTCCTCCATGGCCTCCAGCAATGCAGCCTGCACTTTTGCGGGCGCCCGGTTAATTTCGTCGGCCAGAACGATGTTGGCAAAAATCGGGCCGGGTTCGAAACGGAACTCGGATTTCCCGGCGCCCTGTATATAGACCTCTGTTCCGGTGACATCCGAAGGCAGTAGATCGGGCGTGAACTGAATGCGGCTGAACTGCGCATCCAGGTTCTTCGCCATCGCCTTGACGGCACGGGTCTTGGCAAGGCCGGGCAATCCCTCGATCAGCAGATTACCGTTGGTCAGAAGGCCGATCAGCAATCGATCGATTACGTCGACTTGACCGATAATGGATTGGCCCATGCGGGCCTTCAGATCGAGAATGCGATCATGTGCGGACATATGCGCGCTTGGCTCCCTATTTGGTCATAAGGACATAACCGCACAATCAATGTTGTGGGCTTTTTCAGTCCGGATGTGATTTCCGTCAATGGCATTTTATCTATCTATTTGAAATTGTTAATCGAAAAATCTACCATCGCGGCAATGGGAGAAAAGGCCGAAGTGGGAGGAACAGGCAAGTGCCCTGATAAAGGGATGAAATTTAACACATGAAAGGATGAAAATGTGTATCATGCCTCTGTTTATCGAAAATCAAACAGGATCTGGAAAATGATTACGTCTTCGACTTCCCGACGCGTTTTGCGTCGAATGGCGGTATTATCTTGTGCGATGCTAGTTTCTGCGTCCGCCTGGGCGCAGGATCAAAAACCCAACATTCTTGTTATATGGGGCGATGATGTCGGACAGTCGAACATCTCGGCCTATACGATGGGCCTCATGGGGTATCGCACGCCCAATATCGACAGAATCGCCGATGACGGAATGATCTTTACCGACTATTACGGCGAACAATCCTGCACTGCAGGCCGGTCGTCTTATATCATGGGGCAGTCCGTGTTCCGCACCGGCCTGTCCAAGGTGGGCCTGCCGGGCGCCGATCTGGGCATGCAGGAGGAAGACCCGACCATTGCCGGCCTGCTCAAGGCTGAAGGGTATGCCACCGGGCAGTTCGGCAAGAACCATCTGGGCGACAAAGACGAACACCTGCCGACCAATCATGGTTTTGACGAGTTCTTTGGCAATCTCTATCACCTCAATGCCGAGGAAGAGCCAGAGAACGAGGACTATCCCGGCGACGCGGTGCTGCCGGATGGCCGCACCTTCCGAGAAGCTTATGGTCCCCGCGGCGTGATCAAGTCCAAGGCGGACGGCACGATCGAGGATACCGGCCCGCTGACCCGCAAGCGGATGGAAACCGTGGATGACGAAACCGTCGCCGCCGCCATCGACTTCATCAAGCGCGCCAACGAACAGGGCACGCCCTTTTACGTCTGGTGGAATGGCACCCGGATGCATTTCCGCACCCATGTGGCGGATGACCGGCGCAACCCCGGCAATGACGAATATACCGACGGCATGCTGGAACATGATATGCATGTGGGTCAGTTGCTGGACGTGCTTGACGAACTGGGCATCGCCGACAACACCATCGTGCATTACTCCACCGACAACGGCCCGCACATGAACACCTGGCCGGATGCTGCGATGACGCCGTTCTGGGGTGAAAAGAACACCAACTGGGAAGGCGGTTGGCGGGTGCCGTCGATGGTACGCTGGCCCGGACTGATCGAACCCGGATCGGTCAGCAATGAGATCATGCATCACATGGATTGGCTGCCGACCTTTTTGGCTGCGGCGGGCCGCGACAACATCAAGGATGAGTTGAAGCAGGGTGGCGTTCAGGCCATCGGGCGTGAATACAAGGTTCATCTGGATGGCTATAACTTCATGCCCTTTTTCAAGGGCGAGGTAGAGGAAGGGCCGCGCCGCGAAATCTTCTATTTCTCGGATGACGGCGATCTGACGGCGCTGCGTTATGACGACTGGAAGCTGATCTTTCTGGAGCAGAAAGTCTGGGGCACCCTGCGGGCCTGGATGGAGCCGTGGACAGAGTTGCGGGTTCCTTTGATTGTCAATCTGCGCCGCGACCCTTATGAGCGGGCTTACCGCACGTCCAACACTTATTACGACTGGTTGCTCGACCGTGCGTACTTCCTGGTTCCGGCTCAGCAATATGTCGGAAATTTCCTGGCGACATTCCAGGAATTCCCGCCGCGCCAGAAAGCTGCAAGCTTCAATCTGGATCAGGTTATGGAAAAGATGATCGCGCCCGTGGGCGACTGATCGCGGCCAAATTCACTGAAACGGACCGCCGCGCGTCGGCGGTCCGTTTTGTTTGATGAGGACTGACTAAAGTCCGTTCAGCCCCGACGACGACGACGGCGGCCGCCCGATGTCTCGGCGTCGCCGCCGGAATTGATGTTGAATGAAGGCGACGGCAGCGTGACGATCTGGCTCAATTCCGGGAACGGATCGGTCTTGTGCGGGATCGCATTGGCGGCGACGAAATGTTCCTGGAATTTCGGTTCGATCGCGGTTTCGACCTTGGTGATCTCGCGCACGACCCGTTCGATCTCGGCCCGCGAGGCGATATTGCACAAGGCGATGCGCGCACCGGTGCCGGCCGCGTTGCCCGCGCTTGTTACCTTCTCCAGCGGGGCGTCGGGGATCATGCCCAGAACCATGGCGTGTTTGGTCGAAATATGCGCACCAAAGGCTCCGGCCAGAACGACACGGTCGACCTTGTCCACATGCATCTCATCCATCAGCAGACGCGCACCGGCATACAGCGCCGACTTGGCGAGCTGGATCGCCCGGATGTCGCCCTGCGTCACGGTGATGCGCGGGCCGCCTTCGGCGCTGGCGTCGTGGATCAGATAGCAATGGGTCCGGCCCTCGGGAATGCAACGGTCGGTGCCGGTCTGTTCGGCCGAGCCGATTAGACCGCTTTCGTCCAGCAAACCGGCCATCCGCATTTCGGCGACGGCCTCGATGATGCCCGAACCGCAAATGCCGGTGATACCGGTTGTCGCGATTTCGGCGTCAAAGCCTTCTTCGTCCGACCATTTTTCCGAACCGATGACACGGAAGCGCGGCTCTTTCGTTTCGGGGTCGATCTCGATCCGTTCAATGGCGCCGGGTGCGGCGCGTTGTCCGGAACTGATCTGTGCGCCTTCGAACGCCGGACCGGTGGGCGAGGAGCAGGCCAGAACCCGGGACTTGTTGCCAAGCAGGATTTCCGCATTGGTACCGACATCGACGATCAGAACCAGATCATCGGATTTTCCGGGTTCTTCGGACAGGGCCACCGCGGCGCAATCCGCGCCGACGTGACCGGCAATGCAAGGCAGGACATAGACCTGCGCGCGCGGGTTCATGGCGGTCAGATCCATCTCGCGGGCGGGCAGGGATAGGCTTTCCGAGGTCGCCAGCGCAAACGGTGCCTGGCCAAGCTCCACCGGATCGATGCCCAGCAGCAAATGGTGCATCACCGGATTGCAGACAAAGACCGTTTCCACGATCAACTCGGGCACAATACCGGCCTCTTCGGCGATGGCTGTGGTCAGGTCGTTGATCGCCTCGCGCACAGCGCGGGTCATCTCCTGATCGCCGCCGGGATTCATCATCGCATAGGACACCCGGCTCATCAGGTCTTCGCCAAAGCGGATCTGCGGGTTCATCAGACCGGACGAGGCCTTGACCTGACCGGTTTCGAGATCGGTCAGATGCGCGGCAATCGTGGTGGAGCCGAGGTCAATGGCCAGCCCGTACAGACCGCTTTCATGCAGGCCGGGCCAAATTTCCACAATGCGGGCGGTGGTACCCTTGTGGCCCTTGTGAACGGCCACGGTGACTTCCCATTTGCCTTTGCGCAATACCGGCTGAAGCTTTGACAGCAAGGAGAGATCGGCAGTGACCGCCTCGATTTCCCATTGCTGGCGCAGGGCGCGTTCCAGCCGTTCCAGATCGCCGGTGGGCGAATGCATGTCCGGTTCTTCTACGACAACGAAATACAGTCGCGTCGCCGGATCCATGGTGATGGCCCGCGCCGTGGCGGCCTTGCGAACCACCTGCCGGTGTACCTGGCTTTCCGGTGGCACGTCGATGACGACATTGCCCTGCACCGTTGCCTGACAACCCAGCCGGCGGCCCGGTTTCAAACCGCGCTTGTCGTCGTAGCGCTGCTCGACCGCGTTCCATTCGCTGAGCGCGCCGTCCTTGACGGTCACGCCATGCTTGGGAAATTCGCCATAGGATGGCGTGATCTGACATTTCGAGCAGATGCCGCGCCCGCCGCAAACCGAGTCGAGGTCCACGCCCAACTGCCGGGCCGCCGTCAGGATCGGTGTCCCAAGCGGAAAATGGCCGCGCTTGCCGGAGGGGGTGAAGACAACAAGAGGATCGCTGGTCATGACTGGCCTGCCTTTGGAATTCGTGCGTTCGACGTGCAACATATGAGTTTGCGCGAAAAGGGAAAGGCACTGAACGGCAGGTTTCGGGCGAGTAGCGTCGTTTTCGGGCCACCGGTGCGAAAAAGATGAGCCGGAGATTCGCCTTTGGCCGCCCGAGCTATTTGGGCCGATCTTTGTGCGGGGGCTTTTACTTGGCCGGAAACCATGCCATAGGGTCACCGCCAAACGGGGTTTTGCATGGGGTATACAGATGCAGATTCGTGAGGCTCTCACCTTTGACGACGTACTACTGGTTCCGGCGGCCTCGTCCGTGCTGCCATCCACGGCGAATACCGCTACGCGCGTGACGCGCGAGATCAGCATGAACATTCCGCTGCTCAGCTCGGCCATGGACACGGTGACCGAGTCGCGCATGGCCATTGCCATGGCGCAGGCGGGCGGTATAGGCGTCATCCACAAGAACCTGGGCGTCGAGGAACAGGCACGCGAGGTGCGCCGGGTCAAGCGGTTTGAATCGGGCATTGTCTACAACCCGGTCACACTGCGCCCGGATCAAACGCTGGCAGATGCCAAGGCTTTGGTTCAAAGGTATAATTTCACCGGTTTTCCGGTGGTCGATGACAAGGGCCGCGTGGTTGGCATCGTCACCAACCGTGACATGCGCTTTGCGAATTCGGACGACACGCCGATCCGGGTCATGATGACCTCGAACAACCTTGCGATGCTGCGTGAACCCGCAGATCTGGAAGAGGCAAAGAGCCTGATGAAGGCGCGGCGGATCGAAAAGCTGCTGGTCGTGGACAATGATGGCAAGCTGACCGGGCTGCTGACGCTGAAAGATACCGAACAGGCGGTTCTGAACCCGACCGCCTGCAAGGACCGTCTGGGGCGTCTGCGGGTGGCGGCCGCCAGCTCGGTCGGGGATTCCGGTTTCGAACGGTCCGCGGCGCTGGTCGACTCGGGTGTGGACATCGTTGTCGTTGACACCGCCCATGGCCATTCGGCGGGGGTGATCGACGCCGTCAAGCGCGCCAAGACGCTGTCGAACGAAGTTCAGATCATCGCCGGAAACGTCGCGACGGCGGATGCGGTAAAGGCGCTGATCGATGCGGGCGCGGATGCCGTCAAGGTCGGCATCGGGCCGGGGTCGATCTGTACCACGCGTATGGTGGCCGGCGTCGGTGTGCCGCAATTGACCGCCATCATGGATTGCGCCGAGGCCGCCGGAGACGTGCCGGTCATCGCCGATGGCGGCATCAAGTTTTCCGGGGATTTCGCCAAGGCCATCGCGGCGGGGGCTTCCTGCGCCATGGTCGGGTCGATGATCGCGGGCACCGACGAAAGCCCCGGCGAAGTGATCCTGTATCAGGGCCGGTCGTTCAAATCCTACCGCGGCATGGGAAGCCTTGGCGCAATGGCGCGCGGTTCGGCGGACCGGTATTTCCAAAAGGACGCCGCCAGTGACAAGCTGGTGCCCGAGGGGATCGAAGGGCAGGTGCCTTACAAAGGCTCGGCCAGCGCGGTCATCCATCAGCTTGTCGGCGGTTTGCGGGCGGCCATGGGCTATACCGGTTGTGCCAGCGTCGAGGAAATGCGCAACAACTGCCGGTTCGTCAAGATCACGGGCGCGGGCCTCAAGGAAAGCCACGTGCATGACGTGCAGATCACACGTGAGAGCCCGAACTATCGAATCGGTTAGAAGCCCGGGGCTTTGAAACCGGCGTTGGTGCATCCGACTCTGGCTTTCGTTTCAGCCTTTGCCATCCAAAAATGCCGCGGGTATGCGCCGCACAACCACAACAGACCGGACCTCGTCATGACCCCCGCCGCCCGCGTTCAGGCCGCCATCGACATTCTCGACTTGATTCTGGCTGGAGTGCCGGTCGAGAAAGCCCTGACCGGATGGGCGCGCCGCAGCCGGTTTGCCGGCTCAAAAGACCGGGCCGCCGTTCGGGATCACGTGTTCGGCGCGCTGCGCTGCAAACGGTCTTTTGCGGCTTTGGGGGGAGAAGAGACGGGCCGTGGCCTGATGCTCGGTTCGATCCGGGCCGCGGGTGAAAACCCGATGCATCTGTTCACCGGTGAGCGGCATGCGCCTCGGACGGTTGGCGAGGATGAGGTCGGTCGCCCTCCCGACGAGGGAGGCGAGGAAAACGATTTGCCGGACTGGTTGTGGTCGCGTTTTCAGAACAGCCTTGGGGAAGGGGCGCAGGCGGCCGCGCAAGCGCTGCGCCATCGTGCACCGGTTCATCTGAGGGTCAATCGCCTCAAGGCCGATTTGCCGTATGCGGCCGAGGTTCTGGCAAGCGACGGGATTGAAAACCGCCCCCATACCGCGTGTGACACTGCATTGGAGGTCACCTCGGGCGCGCGGAGGGTCGCGCAAAGCAGGGCCTATCTGGACGGTCTGGTGGAACTGCAGGATGCCGCCAGCCAGGCGGTTGTTGCGGCGCTGCCGTTGCGCCCCGGCCTGCGGGTACTGGATTATTGCGCCGGGGGCGGTGGCAAATCGCTTGCGCTGGCCGCGTATCCGGGCGTTTCGGTTTTTGCCCACGATGCAGCACCGGCCCGAATGCGCGACCTGCCTGCGCGCGCAAAACGCGCGGGTGTTTCCATCAGCCTGCTAGACCGGGCCGGAGTCGCGGGCAACGGCCCCTACGATATCGTTCTGACCGACGCGCCATGTTCGGGCAGCGGCTCCTGGCGTCGTGCACCTGCCGGGAAATGGGCTTTGACGCCTGCACGGCTGAGTGAACTGCGCGAAATTCAGGCCGCGATCCTGATGCAAGCTTCGGAATATGTCGCAAAAGGCGGTATTCTTGCCTATGCAACTTGTTCGATGCTGCGCGAAGAAAATCACGATGCGGTGAACACTTTTCTCGAGAAGCGCCCGGATTGGCGCATGCTGTTTGACCGTCTGTGGTCGGTTTCCCATGGTACAGACGGTTTTTATACCGCTCACTTGACGCAGGTCGAAACCTCCAAATAACAACTATAGGTGGAGGCATCCGTTAAGCTGGGATTAACCTCGGTTGCGCGAGATACTCTGGTCACAGAAATCAGACGGAGTCTTGCAGTGTCTGCAATCGCCGATCCGGTAGCACCAGGTCCCCCCCGGCCCCGAGCGAAACCATGGCGCAGCATAGTATTGTTCGCTTGTATCGTGGCCATCCTGTTTACCGCTTTGACCGGCAATTTGCCCGAAGGTGCCACACAGGGCTTTTACGCAGTGGGTTTGTCTCTGTCTCTGGTTTTGATCCTGTTCACCATTCGCGAATGGTATTTGGACCGCCGCATTAAATTCGCCGATGAACTTGCCGCTTCGTATCTTCAATACGATGCGACACCGGGATTGATTGCAAACGCGCAAGGCACTGTTCGGTTTGCCAATCCGGCAGCGAAGGAATGTTTCGAATTCGGCTATGCCCCAAATCTGAACAATCTGTTGCGCGGAACTGTCCCTTGTCCGGCAGCCATATTGCTACGTTTGCAGTCCGGTGCGCAAAAAAAGGGATATGCAAGCGACGATCTCGCCACTGGTCGCGGTAATCTTAGTATTTCGGTTCAATCTCTTGAGAACGATACGTTTCTTTGGCGCGTGAATTTTGCGGCCCATGCCGACGTGTCAAACGGTACCGATGGCAAGGGAATTCCCGTGTTGGCATTGGGGCGATCAAACGCGATCGTATTTGCGAATGCCGCCGCGCGGGAGTTGTTCGGGTGTTTGCCCGGAAACTTGCAGCAGATTGTTGGCGAACAAAACCTCGAATCTGGGTCGATAATTCAGGTCGCGGGCGAGAACGGAACCGTGCCCGTCGTGGTCTACGAAATCCGGGAAACTGTCGGACGCAGGAAAATCGCGCTATACCCGATCCGCGCCGACGAACTCGAAGCGTCCGGCCCCTCGCTCCGGGACTTGCCAGTTCCTCTGATGCGCCTTTCCTCTCAAGGTATGGTTCTGGAGACCAATCCGCTTGCGGATGATTTGCTGGGCGACACACCGGCGGTGAATACACCCATTGATCAGTTCATGCAGGGGCTTGGCCGCCCGCTTTGCGATTGGCTGCGCGAAACGGTGGACGGGATCGCCAAACCCCGGTCGGAATTCCTGCGCCTCAATCGGTCGGACCGGGAAACATTTGTCCAGGTCACGCTCAGCAAGGTGAACCATCTTGGCGAAACCAGTTTGATTGCCGTTCTCAACGACGCGACTGAACTCAAAACCCTTGAGGCGCAGTTTGTCCAAAGCCAGAAGATGCAGGCCGTCGGACAATTGGCGGGGGGTGTAGCCCATGACTTCAACAATCTGTTGACGGCCATTTCGGGCCATTGCGACCTTTTGCTGTTGCGCCACGATCAGGGCGACCCGGACTATGGTGATCTCATCCAGATCAACCAGAATGCAAACCGGGCCGCCGCTCTGGTCGGGCAGTTGCTTGCGTTTTCGCGCAAGCAGACCTTGCGCCCTGAAACGCTGGACATGCGTGACACGCTGTCCGATCTCATTCATTTGCTGAACCGTCTCGTCGGCGAGAAAATTACCCTGACCCTGAGTCACGACCCGGTTCTGAAACCTGTTCGCGCCGACAAGCGCCAGTTGGAACAGGTCCTGATGAATCTGGTCGTGAATGCGAGAGACGCCATGCCTCAGGGAGGGGAGGTGCGCATCGAAACCGAAGTCGTCGTCTTTGAGCAGCCGCTGAAACGCGACAGGGCGGAAATGCCGATTGGTGAATACGTGTCGGTCAAGGTGATCGATGAGGGCGTCGGCATAGCGCCGGACAAACTGCAAAAAGTTTTCGAGCCGTTTTACACCACAAAGCGGACGGGTGAGGGCACGGGGTTGGGCCTGTCGACAGTATACGGAATCGTCAAGCAGACCGGTGGCTTCATCTTTGTCGACAGTGTCGAGGGCAGGGGATCGGAATTCACCCTGTACCTGCCGGTTTGGAAAGAAGTCGAAAATGTCAGACCCGAATCGTCGGACGTCAATGCCGCCCCTGCACCGAAACATGGCGAAGGCGTCGTGCTGCTGGTGGAAGACGAAGCTTCGGTCCGCGCCTTTGCTTTGCGGGCGCTGAGGATGCGGGGCTATACCGTGCTCGAGGCGGAGACGGGCGAAGAAGCGTTGGAGTTGCTGGATGACGGTGACATTGTCGTGGATGTCATCGTGACAGATGTGGTCATGCCGGGAATGGACGGTCCGACCTGGGTGAAGAAGGCCCTTAGGCACCGTCCTGACGTCAGGGTCATTTTCGTTTCGGGATACACGGAAGGGGCCTTTGGCGAAACAGAACCTGAAATCGCGCACTCGGTTTTCCTGCCAAAGCCATTTTCATTGAACCAGTTGACGGAAACTGTGTTTCACCAGCTCTCCTAGACGCACAGGATGGCGCGCGGGCGTTTGGCACCATCACATTGCCGACTGATACAGGTCAAAATCTTCTGAGTGACTGCGGCGCAGAAGGTGTTCCGTCTCTTCACGGAGGATCAGCGGCATGGTTGGGGAGATGTTTATTTGCGGCGTATCGATTTTGATCTTCAGCCGGTTCTCCAGAAATTCGATGAGTTTCTGCTGGTGATCATATTTGAACAGATATGAAACCTCGGCACCGCCCGGTCGGGGGGACAGGAATTTCGCCTGGCTTCCGACATGGGCGAAGGCCGGCTGGTTATCCCTCATCAGGTAGGCGCGGACAAATTCGTCGAAATTGACCTTCCCGGTCGAAGTGGGCTTTCCATCCAAGGACGGGCGGCGACGATACCGATACCAGCTTCCCAGCCAGTCAATCGGTTCGCGCACGACCGCCATAACCTCAAGTTCGGCGTTCATGACCTTGGTGAACATGGCATTGATAAACCGGTCGTATCTGCGAAGCGGTGCATGTTTCAATTCCGGCGGGCCCGACACGACAACGTCGGCCCGGGCCTGCAGGGCCGACTGAAACGCCGTGGACCCGGTTTTGGGAACGGACAGCAGGACCAGACGTTCTTTATAAAAAACAATCATTTAGCTTGCGCGCTTTCTTTGGGTGCTAAGAAAAGATTGCCGTAAAGGACTCCTTAATACAATTGGAGAAAAATCGTTAAAGAAGTTTTGAGTTGAAATGTTCTCCTTTTGGTCCCATAAGGAACAAGAGGCGAACAAAGCAGCGATTGCCGCCCGTTCAAGGGTGTGACAAAAGGAAGGCGACAGGACAATGGCGGATCTTCTGACGATGAGCAGCAAGCAAAACGCGGACAAGCAAAAAGCGCTGGACAGCGCGCTGGCCCAAATCGAACGTCAATTCGGCAAAGGGTCGATCATGAAGCTGGGCGGCGACAACGCGCTGCCCGAGATCGAGGCGAGTTCGACCGGGTCGCTGGGCCTGGACATCGCGCTTGGCATCGGCGGCCTGCCAATGGGTCGCATCGTTGAAATTTACGGCCCGGAAAGTTCGGGCAAGACAACGCTCACGCTGCATTGCATCGCGGAACAGCAAAAGCGCGGCGGCGTTTGCGCTTTTGTGGATGCCGAACATGCGCTTGATCCGCAATACGCCCGCAAGCTGGGCGTCGATCTGGATGAACTGCTGATCTCGCAGCCGGATACCGGCGAACAGGCGCTTGAGATCACTGACACGCTGGTGCGCTCGGGAGCGGTCAACATGGTCGTCGTCGATTCGGTCGCGGCCCTGACACCGAAATCGGAGCTGGAGGGCGATATGGGCGACAGCAATGTCGGCGTACAAGCCCGATTGATGAGCCAGGCCATGCGTAAGCTCACCGGTTCGATCAGCCGTTCGAATTGTATGGTGATCTTTATCAACCAGATCCGCATGAAGATCGGCGTGATGTTCGGCAGCCCGGAAACCACGACCGGGGGCAATGCGCTGAAATTCTATAGCTCCGTGCGACTGGATATTCGCCGCATCGGCGCGATCAAGGATCGCGATGAGGTGGTCGGCAACCAGACCCGTGTCAAAGTCGTCAAAAACAAGGTGGCTCCCCCCTTCAAGCAGGTCGAGTTCGACATCATGTACGGCGAAGGCATCAGCAAGATGGGTGAGCTGCTGGATCTTGGGGTCAAGGCCGGAGTGGTCGAGAAGTCGGGTTCATGGTTCAGCTACGGCGATGAGCGGATTGGCCAGGGGCGCGAAAACGCAAAGACCTATTTGCGCGAAAACACCCGCGTGGCGTTCGAAATCGAAGACAAGATTCGCGCGGCCCATGGACTGGAATTCGACATGCCGCCCGGATCGGAAGAGGATGACATCCTCGAGGCTTGAAGAACGCTGACGAGAATAGCAGAAATCTCCCGGTTCTGACCGTCAGGCCGGGAAATTTCCGAACAGGGCGGCTTATCGGAGCCGCCTTGTTTCGTTTGGGCGTGTGCGATGTGGACTATCTTCGGGCAGGCGGCTAAACCTTGGCGAACAGTTGAATGTGCGCAAAGAGAGCCAAATGCCCACGCTGAATGAGATCCGCTCCACCTTTTTGAATTATTTCGCCAAACAGGGGCATGAAGTTGTTGCGTCGAGCCCGCTGGTGCCGCGCAACGATCCGACACTGATGTTCGTGAACTCGGGAATGGTTCAATTCAAGAATCTGTTCACCGGTGTGGAAACCCGGGATTACCAGCGTGCCACGACGGCGCAGAAATGCGTTCGCGCGGGTGGCAAGCATAACGATCTGGACAATGTCGGCTATACCGCGCGCCATCATACGTTTTTTGAGATGCTGGGAAATTTCTCGTTTGGGGATTACTTCAAACAGGAAGCGATCCCGTTTGCGTGGGATCTGATCACCAAGGAATTCGGCATCGACAAGAACCGGCTTCTTACGACGGTTTACCACACCGATGACGAAGCTTTTGAAATCTGGAAGAAAGTCGGCGTGCCGGAAGACCGGATCATCCGCATCGCGACGTCGGACAACTTCTGGCAGATGGGCCCGACCGGCCCCTGCGGCCCGTGCACGGAAATCTTCTATGATCACGGCGACCACATTTGGGGCGGCCCTCCGGGCAGTGCCGAGGAAGACGGCGACCGGTTCATCGAGATTTGGAACATCGTGTTCATGCAGAACGAGCAGTTCGAGGATGGCTCGATGGTGGAACTCGACATGCAGTCGATCGACACCGGCATGGGGCTGGAGCGAATTGGGGCTCTGCTTCAAGGCAGCCACGACAATTATGATACCGATCTGTTCAAGACCCTCATCGAAGCATCCGCCAATGCCACCAACGTCGATCCTTACGGCGATCAGAACGTGCATCACCGGGTGATCGCGGATCACTTGCGCTCTACCTCTTTCCTGATTGCCGACGGCGTGATGCCGGCAAATGACGGTCGCGGTTATGTGCTGCGCCGGATTATGCGCCGGGCCATGCGCCATGCGCATCTGCTGGGGGCCAAAGATCCGGTCATGCATCGTCTGGTGCCGACGCTGGTGCAGTTGATGGGCGCGCAATATGGCGAGCTTGGCCGTGCGCAGGCACTGATCGAAGAAACACTGCATTTGGAAGAAACCCGGTTCAAGCAAACGCTCGACCGTGGCCTGAAGCTGTTGGATGACGAATTGGCTGATCTGGCAGAAGGTGAGCCGTTGTCCGGGGGGGCGGCGTTCAAGCTTTACGACACCTACGGGTTCCCGCTTGACCTGACGCAGGACGCGTTGCGCGAAAAGGGCCGGACTGTGGATACCGACGGCTTTGACGCCGCGATGGCCGAACAGAAGGCCAAGGCGCGCGCCGCCTGGGCCGGCTCGGGCGAAGCAGCGGACAATGCTGTTTGGTTCGACGTTCTGGATGCAAACGGCGCCACCGATTTTCTGGGCTATGAAACCGAGATTGCAGAGGGCCAGATCGTGGCGCTTGTGGCGGATGGCGTACTGGTTGACAGGATCGATGCGGGCGGTTCCGGGTGGGTCGTCGTCAACCAGACACCGTTCTATGGCGAAGCGGGCGGTCAGATCGGGGATACCGGCGTCATCCGCAAGATCGAAGACCGTGACCATGCCGCGGTGGTCAAGGACACCAGGAAATTCGCCGATGCCAAGGTTTATGCCCATTCGGTTACAGTCGAAGGCGGATCAGTCGCAAAGGGCGATCCGGTGGAACTGGAGGTTGATCACGCCCGCCGGACCGCTATCCGCGCCAACCACTCGGCCACACACCTGCTGCATGAGGCGTTGCGCGAAACGCTGGGCGATCACGTGGCGCAGCGCGGTTCGTTGAATGCCGAAGACCGGCTGCGATTCGACTTCAGCCATTCCAAAGCTTTGACCGACGCGGAACTGGCAACGGTGGCTGCCGACGTGAACAGCTATATCCGTCAGAACAGCGCGGTCGAAACCCGCATCATGACGCCCGACGATGCGCGCGGTATTGGCGCGCAGGCCCTGTTTGGCGAGAAATATGGCGATGAGGTTCGCGTTGTGTCGATGGGGCGGGCAGAGACCGGAAAAGGCCAGGATGGGTTGACCTATTCTATCGAGCTTTGCGGCGGCACCCATGTCAAGCAGACCGGTGACATCGGTACATTCGTGCTGCTTGGGGACAGCGCGTCTTCGGCCGGCGTGCGGCGGATCGAGGCATTGACCGGGGCGGTGGCTTTTGAACATCTGTCTCAGGAAGCGTCGCGGCTGGCTGAGGTGTCGGGCATGCTGAAAGCGCAGCCGGCGGATGTCGTCGACCGCGTAAGATCCCTGATGGACGAACGAAAATCCCTGCAGAACGAGGTTGCACAGTTGCGCCGCGAGTTGGCGATGGCAGGTGGCTCGGGGCAGGGCGGCGACCAGGAGGCGCGCGAAGTCAACGGCATTCGGTTCGTTGCGCAGGTTCTGAACGGGGTGTCGGGCAAGGATTTGCCGGCATTGATCGACGAACACAAGGACCGCATTGAAACCGGCGCGGTGTTGCTGATCGCTGACGCTGGCGGAAAGGCAGCGGTGGCTGCGGGCGTGACCAGGGATCTGACCGACCGGGTCTCTGCCGTTGATCTGGTGCGTGCCGCCGTTGCGGAACTGGGCGGCAAGGGTGGCGGAGGCCGCCCGGATATGGCGCAGGGCGGCGGCAAAGATACCGCGAACGCGGATGCGGCCATCAAAGCCGCGGAACAAGTGATTGGAGGATAAGATGGGTGCGCTTTGGATCGCTCATGTCACGGTGACAGATGCTGATGCTTATGGCAAATACGCCGAGCTGGCAGGTCCGGCGATTGCCAAGCATGGCGGCAAGTTCATTGCCCGAGGTGGCCGGTTTGTGCAACTGGAAGGCAAGGAAAGGCCGCGGAACGTGGTGGCGACCTTCCCGTCGGTCGAGGCTGCCGTGGGATGCTACAATTCGCCTGAATATCAGGAAGCGTTAAGCCATGCGCGAGATGCGTCCGAACGCGAATTGATGGTGGTGGAAACCACTGAATAAGCACGAAAAGAAGTAACTGCATTTTTTGAATTGCCCGGCCTGTGCCGGGCTTTTTTTTTGACCGGAATGTAGGCAAGCGGTTCCTCGCCGAACCAAAAATCACCTCATGTCAGCCACATTTCACCCCGGAATTCCGCCACTTTTCCGCCTCAGCAATTAAGGCAGTCGTATCGGCACTCACCTGGGGCGCTACCTGCACTGCTCAAACCCCTCGAGAGGTTCGTTGCGGCGATATTGCTCTGACCGGTTTTCGAGGTGTCGCCATGCTGCCAGTTGGCCCGCGTTTCACAAGCCCGCTTACTGAACGGATCAGGAAGGGGCTATTGGCGTCCTTCGTGGTTGGCGCGGCGATTGTAGCCGGGAACAGCGTCCAGGCCCTGGAAAATCACTATTTGAAAACATCTGTGTCCTTCCCCGCGCCCTCGGGAGCAAAAGGGCTTTGCGAAATCTATACCTGGGCCTGTGCGAGCGTGTCGGCAACAAATGTGGCAGGCGGGCAGGAGATGAATCTGGTCAAGGACGTCAACAGCCGGGTTAACAGAACTACACGCGAGATCGAGGATCAGGCACAATACCGGAAAGCGGAAAAATGGGCGCTTCCGACAAGCAGAGGCGGGGATTGTGAAGATTTCGCTTTGCTGAAGAAGCACAACCTGATCCGGTTGGGGCTGGACCCAAAGAAACTCTTGCTCGCGACGGTGTTGGACAGACGTCGGAATTCGCACGCCGTACTGATTTATCGGTCGGAAATCGGGGATCTGGTTCTGGACAATCTTACGAACCGGATCCGGCCCTGGCGTCAGACCGGGTATGTATTTCTTAGAATGCAGGATCCCCGGCAACCTCGGAACTGGGTCGGGATAAACAACAAGGGTTAGGTACAAAAAAGCGCGCCAAGGCGCGCTTTTTCAATCATGGGCGCTGGATTCAACAAGTTGGATCAGCGTTCGGTCACCGGTTGGAACTGCTACCGCCTTTACCGCCGCCCTTGCCGCCTCCTTTACCGCCGCCCTTGCCGCCGCCTTTACCGCCGCCTTTTCCGCCATTTCCGGACTCATCATCGTTGGCGCCGTTACCTTTGCCGGGGCTGGAGCCTTCACTCCCATTGCCGCCGCCATTGTTTCCCTTGCCACCACCTGTGCCACCGCCGGTATCGCCAGTGCCACCGCCGGTATCGCCAGTGCCACCGCCGGTATCGCCAGTGCCACCGCCGGTATCGCCAGTGCCACCGCCGGTATCGCCAGTGCCAC